>MWCO01000220.1 GCA_002070115.1 Deltaproteobacteria bacterium ADurb.Bin207 | reverse complement strand
ATCTCGTGATCTCGGGCAGTGACGCGGGTTCGAGTTATTACAAGGTGGTGCTGGAGGACGCTGAAGGCGACAAAGTGACGGTTCGCGTGAACGTGGATGGTCGCGTATCGCTCACGAAATCGATGGTGGATTCGGTTGGGAACGCGTCGTTTAACGCTTCGGATGTGCGTTATGTGTCGATCGTAGTGGATGATCCCTCGGCGAAGACGGGCACATTAGCAATCACGACAGGTGGATTAGAGTATGTTCCTGTGATCGCGGCAACGACGACGAGCGCGCTGACGATATTGCCGGTGGGCTCTTCGGTTGTTGAAATGGAGCCCAAGGGTTATAACACGGTGACAGGTTTTACGCAGACAAGCGCGAGCGTCGCGAGTTTCACGTACAATCTAGATAACGGGACAGGTAATAATCGCTGGGCAGGCGCATTGATTTCGCTGGGTAGTGGTTTCAGTTTATTGGCTCAAAATCTCGTGATCTCGGGCAGTGACGCGGGTTCGAGTTATTACAAGGTGGTGCTGGAGGACGCTGAAGGCGACAAAGTGACGGTTCGCGTGAACGTGGATGGTCGCGTATCGCTCACGAAATCGATGGTGGATTCGGTTGGGAACGCGTCGTTTAACGCTTCGGATGTGCGTTATGTGTCGATCGTAGTGGATGATCCCTCGGCGAAGACGGGCACATTAGCAATCACGACAGGTGGATTAGAGTATGTTCCTGTGATCGCGGCAACGACGACGAGCGCGCTGACGATATTGCCGGTGGGCTCTTCGGTTGTTGAAATGGAGCCCAAGGGTTATAACACGGTGACAGGTTTTACGCAGACAAGCGCGAGCGTCGCGAGTTTCACGTACAATCTAGATAACGGGACAGGTAATAATCGCTGGGCAGGCGCATTGATTTCGCTGGGTAGTGGTTTCAGTTTATTGGCTCAAAATCTCGTGATCTCGGGCAGTGACGCGGGTTCGAGTTATTACAAGGTGGTGCTGGAGGACGCTGAAGG
>MWCO01000219.1 GCA_002070115.1 Deltaproteobacteria bacterium ADurb.Bin207 | reverse complement strand
CAGGCGGTCGCACCACCCCCCAAGCCGACGCCTCGCCCGAAAACCAAAAAACTTTTCGTCTACGCGTTCGGCGCCACCTTCGTGGCCGCGATCATCGCCTTTTGGTTCGCCTTGCACCACGTCCCATGGCTCGGACCATCGCTCATCAGCGTCAGCCGAACGGTATTCGGTGATCGATTCACCGCGTGGATCGAACGAGTGGCCCATACCGCCGATGCCGGGTGGGCGGAACTACAAGAAAACGATGAACGTCCCGAGGCTTTCTGGAATCTACCCGCCAACAGTGCCACCACCGTTGCCCGCTTTCGTCCCGCGGATATGCAACCGCTCATCTCCGCGCCTTTTGCCCGCGCCGATGGATCGTGGATTCCCACCGAAACTACTTCCTCGCCTGCCGTCAGCTTTCATACCGTCTTGCATCTCAATGGCGACCACCAGGACATCCTCGCTCGCGTCGTCACCATCGACCGGCAAAACACAAAACTCGTTTTTGCCCCCGCCCGTTCCGCACGCGACGGCAATGAGAAAACGCCTGCCGATGCCGCGACTTCGCCCGATGATTCATGGCTTTTGAGCATTGGCTTGCCCACCGATTCGCTCGGAACCGGGGTCGATGGCGCCGAAATATCGCCCGCTTTGCCCAATCTATGCACGCTGGCCGAACTTCGTGACCACTCCGTTCATATCAATCTATGGCCACAACTGCTCCCGCTTATGCCTCGCATGTCATGGTGGAGACAAACGGCCTCCTGCCTCGTGCTTGCCGGAACCAACGCGCCAGCCTTGGATACCCACGCGCGCGAACGTAGTGCCGCTCTGGGCATCAGCGACAATACCAATACACTTTTTGTCGTCGTTGGAGAAAAAGTCGATTCTGATGCCCTGGCCCGCGTCATGCGCTACGTCGGCGCTCGTTTCGCCCTGCAACTGGACGCCCCCCAACGGCAAGTCTCCGTCGTTATGCGAAAATCAGAACAACGGCTCGAACCTTTATCTCCCGACCCCCC
>MWCO01000218.1 GCA_002070115.1 Deltaproteobacteria bacterium ADurb.Bin207 | reverse complement strand
TACACGATTGTAATAACTGGTTTCATCACGCTGGATACACACTTCCATGATCCGTGCTTATGAAAACCGCTCTAAATTCCGGGGCGGGAAGGATCGCTCCGCTTGACAACCGTTTTCGCAGAGCGGCAAAATGGCATCATGAAAAAGATGTGTGGACTAGGGTCTTTGGCTTCACTTTGTATCGCGGCGACTCTCGCGTTGGTGAGTGGCTGTGGAACTGCCAGTGACGCATCCCCGGCGAATCAAGGGGGAGGAGGGGGGAACGCAACCGACGCCGGCGGCGATGACTCGGAAGGGGGAGGAGGGGAAAACGCAACCGACGCCGGCGGCGATGGTTCGGGGAGTGGCTGCGCCAACTGTCCTTGTACGGTGGATAACGAATGCGCCTCCCGTGCCTGTCTCGATGGCACTTGCTTGCGTGAAATCCTCTTCGGCGCCGAGGTCGAATCCGAGTTTGGAATCGAGCCGTACCAGGCTAAGCCGACAGACCTCAACTCCGACGGTAAGCTCGATATTGTCTATGCCGGCATCCAGCGGAAAGGTTCAAATTGGGGCTACTCAATAACAGCCTGGAACCTAGGAAAAGGAGACGGGTCCTTTGGGCCGGCGCAGGAAATCGAATACGTAGACGAAGCCGCAGGCGAATTCTGGTCGCTGTATTGCTACGAGTTGGCGATAGGCGACTTCAACGGCGATGGCAATCCGGATATCGTCGCCAGCAACAACAACAGTGACGCAACGGTCATTGTCGGAGACGGCAAGGGTGCGTTCAAGCAGTCTTTCCACTCGTCTTTGGGTGCTACCGGTAGCATCGGGCTTGGCGAGCCTCGCGATGTCAATGGCGATACGTACTTGGACATTCTATGGGTAGAGTACAGCTATAGTAATGGGATGGTCGGTGTGCTGCTGGGACAAGGCGACGGGACCTTCGGGCCACCCTTGCACTTTCCCTCGAACGAATTCTCTAGTACTACAGCCACGAAGCACGTTCCGCTTATTTATGGAAATAAATTGGTACCCTCAAGCGTTGGGCACGCAT
>MWCO01000217.1 GCA_002070115.1 Deltaproteobacteria bacterium ADurb.Bin207 | reverse complement strand
CCATCATAGATGATCGTTTCGCCCGGCGACTCTTCCGCTCCTGCGAAGATAGACCCAATCATCACCGTAGAGGCCCCAGCAGCGAGGGCTTTGGCAATGTCGCCGGAGTACCGAATACCGCCGTCGGCAATAATCGGGAGATCCAATTCCCGGCTGGCTTTAGCGCAATCGAAGATGGCGGACAGCTGCGGGACGCCGACTCCCGCGACGATACGGGTCGTGCAGATCGATCCTGGCCCTATCCCGACTTTCACCGCGTCGGCGCCGGCTTGATGCAAACTGAGGGCCGCTTCGTAGGTCGCGATATTGCCCGCGATCACCTGCATCTGGGGATACAGGCGCTTGATCTCGGCTACACGATTGACCACGTTTTTGGAGTGGCCGTGCGCGGTGTCCACGACGATGGCATCGACCCCGGCGGCGATCAACGCGCGAACGCGTTCCATCGTATCATCGGAAGTTCCAACGGCTCCGGCCACCATCAACCGACCTTTCGAGTCCCGTGACGCGTTAGGAAATTCGACAACGCTTTTTATATCCTTTATTGTGATCAATCCGACGATCTTTCGCTGGTCATCGATGATCGGCAATTTTTCGACCTTGTGTCGGTGGAGCACCTTCTTCGCTTCCTCGAGTGAAATGCCGGACTTCGCCACGACAAGCCTGTCGAAGGGCGTCATGAGGTCTTCCACCAAGCGGTTCTCGTCGTCTTCAAACCGAATATCCCGATTCGTCACGATACCCAGTAAGGTCTTTTCGTGGTCGATAACGGGAAGGCCGCCGATCTTGTACTCCCGCATCAGTCGTTCGGCCTCTTTCACCTTCATACCGGGGTGAATAGACACCGGGTCGAAGATGATACCGTTCTCCGTACGCTTGACTAGGTCGATCTGCTCCGCTTGTTTTGCGATCGACATATTTTTATGGATGACCCCGATCCCTCCGACGCGGGCCAAGGACTTCGCCATCGCGCTTTCGGTCACCGTATCCATCGCCGCGCTCACGAGCGGGACCCGAACGGTTATCTTGCGGGTGAAACGCGAAGTCAGGTCG
>MWCO01000216.1 GCA_002070115.1 Deltaproteobacteria bacterium ADurb.Bin207 | reverse complement strand
CGCTCCGGTGCCCGTGACGAGTTTCTCGATCTGCAATTCAGCGTTGGCCATCCCGCGATGCAGCCCGCCCGCCGCGCCCCGGTCAAGGCTGCGGGAGGAGGGACCGGGCGGCATCGATGATGACCGTCGCGGCCGATCTCGATCATTTCGTCGTGACCGACGAAATGGCCCGCCACGCGCAAGCCGGGGAGAAACGAAAGCGATTGCAGCATGGTGACACGGATAGGTCGGGCTTGGGGCCCTCATGGTGGGGGACCATAGGGGCCTGGGGCGGTGCCCCAGGCTGAAATGGAGTCGCACCTTCGGTGCTTCGGAGCGAATCCCCTCCCCGCGCGACCAACCGAGGACCGTTACCCCTCGCGAGCCTAGGATGCGCCATGGGCGCAGGGCTTATGGGCCAAAGGCCCGTACCATCCCAGCCTGGGGCAACGCCCCAGGTGTGGGGTTTGAGAAACCGGATAGGGCTGAAAGCCCGCCCCATCCCTCAATCCCAAGCATAGCGTTCATCGTAAGCCACCGCGTATTTTGCGAGGAACGCCCGATATTCGTCCTGAAACGTGCGCGTCCGGTGATGCTCCTCCTGACGGTCGATGTATGCCAGCAACGCATCCAGATCGCTTGGACCGACGGAGAACACGCCATAGCCACGCTGCCATGCGAAGCCCGACAATTCCGGCGCTTGGGTTTTGAGCCATTTCGACGACGCCGTTTTCAATTCCTCGACCAGAGCGGCGATGGTCATGGTGCGCGGAAATTGAATGGCGAGGTGAACGTGATCCGCCACGCCACCGACACGCGGGCATTCGCACCCCGTATTGCGAGAGACGGTCGCGAGATAAGCGTGGAGCGCAGGGCGGACGGATGCGCCCAGGCACGGGAAACGATCCTTCGTACTAAAGACCAAGTGAAGCAGGACCTTGTCGAGGGATTGAGGCATGGCGGTAGCAATAAATCGGGCCGTTGGCCCTCATGTTTTGAGGACCATAGGATCCTGGGGCTTCGCCCCAGGCTGGGATGTCATTGCGCCGTTGGCGCGGAAATTCAACAGGCCAAAGGCCTGACACA
>MWCO01000215.1 GCA_002070115.1 Deltaproteobacteria bacterium ADurb.Bin207 | reverse complement strand
CAACATCTGTTCGGAAGGCCACTCGATCCACCACAACGTCGATCAGGCGGCCGGTGCGAAATATGGCGTCCGCTATCCGTACAAATTTGACGATAAGGGGTTGCGGTTTTGGGCAACGCCGATGGGGGCCGTGTTGGATCACGGTCGTCTTGGGCGAAGCTGGGAGGCAACGTCGTGGCTATACCGAAAGAACGTATCGCCAACACCCACGATCACCTATGAAAAACCGGCAACCGCCCCAAACCCGGCCATTCACATTTCTACACTGGCCGGATACGACGTATCCGAAGACAGCCCGTATTTTGCCACGTTCAAAAACCAATGCGACCGCATTTGGTACGGGCAGAACGCGAAGTATTCCTACGTTGCGGGGAATTATGTTTTGAATATCGGGACCGGCGGATGGTTGCGGCCCGGAAAGGGCGTCAAGAGCAATGTCAAGTCGGCGCAAAACCATTACGAACAGCGTCCGTTCATGGCCCCGACGATGCCGCATGAAGATTTCGCTACTCCTGGCGATTGGCCGAATCTGCAAACCAAGCGAGGAATGCGCGAGTGGGTCAGGGACGGATGGGCTTACAAGAAGGCAACGCCGGGCCTAAACGACCATTCTAAACACGAGTTCAACTGGCTGGATGGGGGCGACCCCGAATGGGATTATGACGAAATTTGGGACGTTTCGCCGAATCCCACAGACGGCTTGGACCGCAATTTGCTGTACCTTGTTGAAAAGCGGTATTCGCACGGCCCGAATTGCGACGGGACTCATATTCCGTTTACGGCGAGGCGCTGCAACGACCGGATACTGACCGGGTACCAGCCGCACTATTGGTTTACTACCGGGACGACGCCGCAGCATTTCAGCGCCGACCATCTTCTGAAAAGCTGGTGCGTCGAGGACAACTATCCGTACATATCGGGTGGGGGGTATGGGTACAAATGTGGATGGGCTCCCTACAGCATTTCATGCGAAGAAACGGCATTCCAGAGATTTCGTGACATAACGCGCAACGACGAACACGAAGACGAGCCATGGTACGCCAAGACGGATTTATACAACCAGATCACGTTT
>MWCO01000214.1 GCA_002070115.1 Deltaproteobacteria bacterium ADurb.Bin207 | reverse complement strand
GGGGGCACGATGGGTTGGGGGGGAATCATAGGGGAATGGGTACGCGGTCGGTGATGTCGCGGATGGCGGCTTCGGTTTCTTCGCGGGTGGGGACGTAGCCTTCGACGTGGGAGGCGAGTCGTACGCGGTGGGCGAGCACGGGGATAGCGAGGTCGTGGATATCGTCAGCGATGCAATAAGAACGTCCGCGAAGCAGGGCGCGGGCGCGGGCGGTTCGGGCGAGGTGCATTCCGGCGCGGGTGGAGGCTCCTAAGGCGAGAAGGGGGGAGGAACGGGTAGCGGACAGCAAGGATTGTAAGTAATTGGCGAGGGATTCGTCGACCTTGATGTGCTGGACTTCGGATTGCAGTTGGGTGAAATGGGTATGGTCGACGACGGTGTTGACATGTTGTACGCGGTCGGTTTCGCCGTTGAGGAATAGCTGTGTTTCGGTATGGGCTGGGGGGTAACCGATTCGGATACGGAGCATGAATCGGTCGAGTTGTGATTCGGGCAAGGGAAAGGTGCCGGCGTAGTCGTGAGGATTTTGGGTAGCGAGGACGAAAAAGGGAGGTTCGAGTTGGATGGTTTGACCGTCGATGGTGACTTGTCGTTCGCTCATGGCTTCGAGCAAGGCGGATTGGGTTCGGGGGCTGGCGCGGTTGATTTCGTCGGCGAGCAAAACGTTGGTGAAGATGGGGCCGCGTCGTAGGGTGAAGTCGCCGGTGCGTTGGTCGAATACGGATACGCCGAGGACGTCGCTGGGGAGCAGGTCGCTGGTAAATTGGACGCGGTGGAGTTGTCCACCGACGGCGCGGGCGAGGGCGCGAGCTAGGGTGGTTTTACCGACACCGGGGACGTCTTCGATGAGGACATGGCCGTCGGCGAGCAGGGCGGTGAGGGCGAGGTCGATGACTTCTGGTTTTCCTTCGAGAGCTTTCTCGACGGCGGCTCGGAGTTCCGCTATGGTGTCGGCGGCGTTGGTTAAGCGGGAGTCCGAGGGTGTCATAGGTGGTGATAATAGCATGAGGTTTGGGATTGGTGGGTGTATGATAGCGATTTATTGTGCGTTTTGAAAGGGGGAGGCGTGAGAGAAATGGGAGAGTCGGTTTCGGCTGTGGTGTTGGAGCGGGTGGGGCAGGTTTATGGGGGAACG
>MWCO01000213.1 GCA_002070115.1 Deltaproteobacteria bacterium ADurb.Bin207 | reverse complement strand
CTTCAAAGCCGCTCAGGTCGGTGGTCCCTCCGGCGGCTGCATCCCCCGCCAGCATCTCGAAGTGCCCGTGGATTACGAGTCTTTGCAAGAACTCGGCGCCATCATGGGTTCCGGCGGCCTCGTCGTCATGGACGAAGACTCCTGCATGGTCGATGTCGCTCGGTTTTTCCTTGAATTCGTGCAAGAAGAATCCTGTGGGAAGTGCACCCCCTGCCGTGTGGGCACCAAACGGATGCTCGAGATCGTGACGCGCATCTGTGAGGGAAAGGGCGAGGAGTCCGACATCGAAAGGCTCGAGAAGCTGGGAAGAACGATCCAGCAAACAGCGCTTTGCGGCCTGGGGCAGAGCGCTCCCAATCCCGTGCTTTCCACGCTGCGGCACTTCCGTGACGAATATGTGGCGCATATTCGCGATAAACGTTGCCCCGCGGGCGTTTGCGCGGATTTGGTTCGAAGCCCTTGCCAAAACGCTTGCCCGGCAGGCGTCAACGTTCCTGGTTATGTGTCACTCATCGGTGAGGGACGCACCGCCGAGGCGCTTCATCTTCACCGGGAAAACAACCCCTTCGCCGCTGTATGCGCAAGAGTCTGCTTCCATCCGTGCGAATCGAAATGCCGTCGCGCTACCTTGGACGAGGCGGTATCGATTCGTGGAGTCAAACGTTTCATGGCCGATGCCGAGCAAGGGCTGCAATTGCCATCGACCCGCATCGACCCGGCCTGCGCCAAGCGTAAGGTGGCCATCATTGGAGCGGGACCTGCCGGTTTGTCCTGCGGCTACTTCCTCGCTCGTCTCGGATATCGACCGGACATCTTCGAAGCGGCGCCGCGGCCCGGAGGACTCTTGCTCCAAGGAATCCCGGCGTACCGTCTGCCCCGGGAGGTGATCGATGCCGAGGTGGCGATGATCGAAAGGCTGGGGGTCACCATCCACACAGGGCAACGTTTGGGGCGCGATATTACCTTGTCTGGCTTGCGGGAAGCTGGATATGAAAGCGTATTTCTCGGTATCGGCGCCCCGTTGGGAACCCGCCTGGCCTTGCCCGGAGAGGATGCCAAAGGGGTGGTCGACGCCATGCAATTCCTCCGTGATTTCAATCTGACCGGAACCGCTCCCGTGGGAAAGAACGTCGTCATCATCGGCGG
>MWCO01000212.1 GCA_002070115.1 Deltaproteobacteria bacterium ADurb.Bin207 | reverse complement strand
CCTATCGCTTGCACCGCCTGCTGCCAATGCTCAATCCCCTGCTCGTTATCCAACCCGTGATGCGCCAAAAATACCGTGGGCGACGCCCCCACCAACATCTGCCGCTCGGCAGATTCCGCCTCTTGCCCCAGCCACGCCGACGTGGACCACGTTACCCCAACCTCGGTCTTGTCCTGCCGCTTGTCATGGTTCATCGCATATTGCAACGTTTCCGCCATGCAACTCGAAAACGCCATCGCGTCTTTGGGATACGCCTCCAAATATCGATCCACCTCGAGTCCCATGCTCACATACGAAAGCTGTGAGCCCAGAGTGCCAAATACCCGATCCAACAATTGCCGAAGCCGTTCACGCACCGTGGCAGATGACCAACTGTAAAAACGCAACCACTCCGGGCGACCGTCCTGCCGCGCTTCCACGACGGGAATCGAAAGAAAAAGTTGCTTACGTTCTTTCGAAAGATACGACGAAAGCACTTCGGTCCGCGCCCACCAGGCATCGTCTTCCAACGCTTTCCAATTCGCTTCCACCACCACGCCGCGAACACCAGCCGCCAAGGCCATCAACAAGGCTTCCGCTTGTTGCGAGTCCTCATCCTTGCCTTGCGCGTCCGCAGGAATTGGATCAAGCCCAATCACCAATGGCGCTATCGCAGCGTCTTCCTCCTCATCCAGCCCGTCGTCCGTACAATCCGAATCCGCTGCCTCCAGCGCGGCATCCGCCTCCTGCACCGCATCCACGCTAGCCGCGTCCGCAGGCGAAACCACCACATCCGTGGTCACGTCGTCGACGCAGCCCACCACGCACATCGCTACCAAGCAACGCCATGCTGCCACGGAACGAACCATACCACGAGCCGGACCCGAGGTTCGGCAAGGACTCAAATCACCTGGAATCCCTCTTCTTCAATGGCATTGCGTATCGCGTTCATGTCCGGCGCCCGTTCCGTGATGACCACGGCCCGACCCACACTCACCTCCACCTGTTGCACTCCCTGCACGGTTCCAAGCGCCTGCTCCACCGCCTTGACACAATGCTGACAACTCATTCCACCAATCTGTATCTCTGTTTTCATCCGACCAACCTAATGCACGAAAACAAGGTTGGACAGCGGTCACGGCTCGCTTGGCAACAAGTCGATCGGATTGGTCGGAGCCCCATGATGAACCGCACCATCCCCC
>MWCO01000211.1 GCA_002070115.1 Deltaproteobacteria bacterium ADurb.Bin207 | reverse complement strand
GGCAGATCGGCTCTTTGATGTCACTTTATGGACCTGCCTCCCGATGAGAGCTTACGACATCTTCGTGAAACCAGAGATGGAAGGGCATTTCTTCAACGAAAACTGGTTTTACGGCGCTCCCGATCGGGCAGTACACATGGAGGGACGCGTCTCATACACTCCCAACAATCTCCACCGTGCCGGAAGAGATAAACTGGTCGGAAATAAGGGCAAACTCGACATGTTCATGGGGACCTGCACACCACCCAATGCTGAAGGGATGGTCTCGCTTTCGATGGGTGTGGTGGTGGAACGCGAGATGATCGACGCCGCCCGGACCGTCATCCTCGAAGTCAACCGAAACCTGCCCTGGACGGACGGTGACACTGTCATTCCCATCTCGATGGTTGACCATTTTGTTGAGAATGATTCTCTATTGGTACAAGTGCCGCAAACTGAACCTTCGGAGACCGAAGAACAAATCGGGCGTCATGTTGCTCAATACATCGAAGACGGCTGCACGGTCCAACTTGGGATCGGGGGCATGCCAACCGCGTTGGCAGACTTCATCTCCGATCGCAGGCATCTCGGCATTCACTCTGAATTGTTGGTGGACGGGGTCTACAAACTCTACGAATCCGGCGCGGTTGATAACAGCCGCAAAACGCTGCATCCTGGCAAGTTCGTCGCCGTGTTCGCGATCGGCACCCAACCACTTTACGATTTTATGAATGCCTCGCCGGACGTGTTGTTGATGCGCGGCAGCTATGTCAATGACCCCTATGTGGTTGCCAAAAACCATAAAATGATCAGCATCAATACCGCCATACAGGTGGATGTGATGGGGCAGGTCTGCTCGCAAAGCATCGGCACGCGTCATTTCAGCGGCACCGGCGGGCAGCTCGACACGCACCGTGGCGCACAAATGTCCGAAGGCGGGCGGGGCATTATTGCCCTGCGTTCCACAGCCAAGAACGGCACCATTTCGACGATTGTACCGACTTTGGCGCCTGGCTCCGGGGTGACCGTGCCCAGCCAGGATGTGGACACGATCGTGACCGAATTTGGCAGCGCGGAACTGCGCGGGTTATCCGTTCGCAACCGTATGGAAGCGTTGATCCGGATCGCGCATCCCGATTTCCGCGAATCGATCCGCGAAGAATCCCACCGTCTCGGGATCGTCCCGGATAAGCGTTATTTTTAGGAAGGTCAGGATGGAAAAAGA
>MWCO01000210.1 GCA_002070115.1 Deltaproteobacteria bacterium ADurb.Bin207 | reverse complement strand
CCCGCCGTACCGTATGCCATGGCTGGATACGCGATTCGACTCGCCCTGGCCTTCGTACTGATTCATCCCATCGCATCGGTCGTGGAACGCACGTTGGCCGGATGGCCAGCGAATGAACACATGATGTTCCACTCCGGATCCTTGCTTTTCAGTGAGGTGTTACGTCTGCACGGAGTTGCCTTTCATGGTCTTCTCGAACAACTTGCTTTGGGGGCATTGTTGATGATTCCGATCGGGATCGTCATTCACGCGTTCGTGATCGCATCGTTCGTCGATCCCGATACCAGAGACCTTAAGGCCATCGCTTCGTTGGCCATCGCACGGATGCTTCCCGTCGCCGTTGTATCCCTTCTCTCCCTGCTTGCCATCAGCGGGATGATGATACTTTCGTGGGTCATTCGCGAAGGTGTTCGGTCCATGCTTCCGTTCGACACGCGAACCAACGATATGCTGAGTTTGGGTTCGATCCTTGTGGGAGCCTTGGCTGTGGTGGTCAGCCTTGTGATGACCGATCTCGCTCGAATCGCAACGATACGAGACAAGCTTGGGGTCGCAGAAGCGATTGCATTGGCTCTTCACAGTGTTCGTAAGCGCCCCTTCGAGATATTCGGAGCCTTTGGAGCGCGTGTATCGGCCAGTATTTTCCTGGCGATGGTGGGATTGACGTTTCCGCTGATGTTCGGAATCGAAACCAGCATCCCTGCGTCATGTTGGATCATCGTGCAGCAGGTGATTGTGGTGGTGATGAGCTGTCTCAGGCTTTCATGGCTTGCGCGGGCCGCGTCGTTCCAACCCCGGCTATCGCAACAAGGATCGATAGATCTCGAGATACCGATGCGCTGAACGATCCCAACCAAGGTCGAGGTTCATCACGCGTTTTCGAAGCCGGGCCCAGCCTGGAAGGGCATACGACGCCACCGCGCGTTGCACCGCGGAAACGAGGCTTTGTGCCGTCGGTTCGTCGAATACGAATCCGGATCCGGTTTCCAAAGTCGCATCACAATCGACGACCGTGTCGATCAATCCACCGGTGGCATGAACCACAGGCACGGCGCCGTAGCGATGGGCGTAGCGTTGGTACACGCCACAAGGTTCGAAGCGCGAAGGAACGAGCACGATATCCGCTCCTCCGAAGATCCGATGGAGCATCGGATCCGAGGGTGATGAGAGAAATACGAAATCGTCTTTCCATTTTCGCGCGGCCTCTTCGAGGCGGGCGTTAATAG
>MWCO01000209.1 GCA_002070115.1 Deltaproteobacteria bacterium ADurb.Bin207 | reverse complement strand
GCGCCCTTTCTCAATCAAGCGTTGTCCTTCCGTCATGATGACCTCGCCTACTCCTTGGTCCAACAACGGGACCAGCGTCTGATTCAAATCTTGAAGCGTAACCTTGTCATTCGCAAGCAGCACGTAACGAATGAAGATTCCAAGTACCTCCTTACCATCTTCTGCTTGCCATATAGCCTGAAATAGCTCCCTCCAGCCCTCCAATAAGGTCGAAATTCCTTGCTCATCCCTTGCGTGACGCAGCATCAAAAGCGTCAACATCCCCATCGCTTCCAGGGTTCGCGCCATCAATTGCTCATCGCTTTGCGAGGAAAGATCGTCAACAATATAGGAAAATTGAGGCGAGTACACTTCCAATTCAGGCAATGGCCCCGGGGGAAAGTCAATGAGTCCATGAAACGACAAGGGGGCCTTCCAACCTCCCTCCGCATGGGAAAGTACCACAGGCAAAATCGCAGGAAGCCGCTTTTGTTCAGGGTGTTCGTCGCGCCACCGAGTCCAGATCCTCACCATATACGCAAGCAATCGAAAGGCCATCCAAGGGTCCGACGTGCTTTGGTGCTCGAATAAGACGTAAATGGCAACAGGACAACCCTGAAGCTTTGCACTGTACAGCAAATCCGAGCACGAGCCTTCGAGGGATTCATCGACGTAATGGCTGTCGTGAAGCCGGAGCGTATCCCATTCGATGGCCTCGACGATTCGCGGTGGAAGCACCGCACGAAGCTGCCCTGTCGCGTTACCAAGATCGGAAAACGTTTTGCGAAATAACGCATCGTGGGGATGTGCGACTGGCATCCCATGACTGTAACACGCATAAGGAGGTGGAACAACGGGGCCATATCGAAACGTCTGCGACTGAAGATCAACCGGAAAAAGAGTACGGTGGCTAGGTCGGAAGAAGACACGCTGCTCGGTTACACCATCACCCGACACGACGGGAAACCGCAGCTCGATCCCAACTCATCCATCGAAAACCGCATCCAACGAGTCTACCGTTGCGGCTCGGACGAGCCACCGCTCCAGGACGACTACGTCCATGCAAGACTCCACGCGCTTTTGGGCTGCTTGGGAAACCTGAAAACCACGGGCTCTCAAGACAGCCAAAAGAGCTTCCGCTCGTCCTTCCGCTCGTCCTTCCATGCGCCCTTTCTCAATCAAGCGTTGTCCTTCCGTCATGATGACCTCGCCTACTCCTTGGTCCAACAACGGGACCAGCGTCTGATTCAAATCTTGAAGCGTAACCTTGTCATTCGCAAGCAGCACGTAACGAAT
>MWCO01000208.1 GCA_002070115.1 Deltaproteobacteria bacterium ADurb.Bin207 | reverse complement strand
ATCCGCAATGGTCAACGCGTTGGGCGCGGACTTCCGCCTGATGGGAACCAAAGAGACCCAGGTCAAATCCACCAAACCGGTGATCGCGATCTGCGCGGTCCGCACCGGTTGCGGCAAGAGCCAGACCACCCGCCGTGTCGCCGCGATCCTCCAGGAAATGGGTCTGAAAGTGGCTGCCATTCGCCATCCCATGCCTTATGGCGACCTGGTAAAGCAGCGTGTACAGCGCTTTGCGACCTATGCCGATCTCGACAAGCACGAGTGCACGATTGAGGAGCGCGAGGAGTACGAACCTCACATCGATAACGGTGTGATCGTCTACGCTGGCGTTGACTACGAAGCGATCCTGCGCGAAGCAGAAAAGGAAGTGGATGTGGTCCTCTGGGATGGCGGAAATAACGACTTCGCGTTCTACAAGCCTGATCTGATGATCACTGTCGCGGATCCTCTTCGCCCCGGGCACGAAAAAGCCTATTACCCCGGCGAGGTCAATATCCGTGTCTCGGATGTGGTTGTTATCAACAAGGTTGATACCGCCAATCCCGAAGACATCATCAAAGTCCGCGAAAGCGTCCACGAGCTCAATCCCAACGCCATCATCATTGAAGGCGCATCTCCGATCTATGTGGACGACCCTGAAGCCATTCGCGGCAAGCGCGTTTTGGTTGTGGAGGATGGTCCGACCCTGACCCACGGCGGCATGAAGATCGGCGCAGGTTGGGTTGCAGCCCGGCGTTTCGGCGCTGCTGAGATCGTTGACCCCCGCCCGTTTGCTGTTGGTGAGATTCTTGCCACCTACAAAAAGTACCCCGACACCGGCAACATCCTGCCAGCCATGGGATACGGCGAGCAGCAGGTGCGCGATCTCGAAAAAACCATTGAAGCAGCCGATGTGGATATGGTCGTGATCGGCACCCCGATCGATTTGACCCGCGTGATGAAGATCAACCGCCCAAGCCAGCGCGTGCGCTACGAGCTTGAGGAAATTGGCAAGCCTGATCTCGAGGATATTCTGAAGAAAAAGTTCGGCAAGTAGCCTTACGAAAGAAAAGACAACCGGTCAGATTAGCCTGACCGGTTGTTTATTTTGGGGCTTGATGATTCTTAAAACGTGTTTCGGTTTATGATAAACTCAATTTAACCGACAACGAAAGAGCCATTATGTTTATCGATTCAGTACAAATCAAAGTCGCTTCCGGGAAGGGTGGCGATGGAATGGTGCATATGCACCGCGAGAAGTACCGCCCGCGCGGGGGTCCGGATGGAGGGGACGGCGGCAGG
>MWCO01000207.1 GCA_002070115.1 Deltaproteobacteria bacterium ADurb.Bin207 | reverse complement strand
CCCGCCTCCACCGCCTCGCAAGCCTCCGCCCGAGGACATGCTTTCGGTGCGTTTCGACCCGCTATCCTGGATCTTGCGTGGGCGCCCATCGCTCGAGATCGAATACCTACTGCTCGATTGGTTGACGGTAGAGGCCGTTCCGATGCTCGGCACGCAGCCGATGATTTTCGATTCCTTCGAGCAATCCGGGGCCGGAATTGGAGCGGGACTGGGCATCTGGCTCGATGGCAAAGCGTTCTCCGGGTATGTGCTGCGTCCGTTGATGCAGATCAACGCCATGCACTACAAAACAGACTACACGGGAACGCTCATGGAAAATGAATCCAACGACATCGAGCATACCGAGGTTCGTGTGGGCGGCATGATCGGCGGGCATAATCGTTGGGATTTTTTCACCATTGCCTGGGGAATCGGGCTGACCGTGGATACCAATGTGGACAACACCGACAGGACGCTTCGCATGAGTGAGGCCTCAGCGGCTAAAATCCATCAATTTGGACAGGTTTTCTCGCCCAAGGTCGATCTCATCTCCCGTTTATCGTTGGGCGTGGTTTTCTAAGTTCCCCGTCGGAGCCGTTCGCGCATGCCTCAATTGGTTTTCGAGGTTGCCTGCGTGGCAATCATTGTCCTGACGCTCGTGTGGATGGCGCGCAGGGAGCCCATCGGGGAGCTGGTGTCGAATTATGTGGCGCTCGCCGTGGCCGGTTGGCTGTCGGAAGAGTCATGTATGTGGCTTTACCGCTTCTATGGTTACGCGGATGTGTGGAGCGTGTACGCGCATCGAATGCCGCTTTTGGTACCGCTGATCTGGCCGCTGGTCATCCTATCCGGGCGCGCGTTCGTGCAAGCGTTATGGCCTGGAAATCGATGGTGGTCCCATGCGTTGCTCGGTGTGGTCGTCGCGTTCGACGCCTCGCTAGTCGAAGTCGTGGCGGTTCGCGCGGGGCTGTGGTCCTGGTCGGAACCCGGTCATCTTGGGGTGCCGCTCATCGGTATGTTGGGATGGGGCTATTTTGCCGTGGGGGCGAGCGTGGCGTTGTCCTTTTCGAAAAGGTGGCGTCCTGTCGCGATATTGGTGTTGGCAATGGCCGCCACGCATGCGTTGATCCTGGTTTCGTGGTGGGGCCTGTTTCGCTGGTTTTTGCGCGGGGATCTGGGACAGGCTTCCACCTTTGGGGTGCTGGTGATCGGGGCCATCATCACCGTTTTCGTCGTCAGGGCGCGCCGTCAGAACCGCAGCGTGTCGATGGCGGTGGCGGGGCCTCGTATGCTAGCCGCAACACTATTTCTTGTGCTGTTGGTGCTTTCGGCGGG
>MWCO01000206.1 GCA_002070115.1 Deltaproteobacteria bacterium ADurb.Bin207 | reverse complement strand
AGGTCAAACGGCTTTGACGGCCAGATAGATGACGGCGGCCCAGATGAGGCAGGCGATTAAGAAGGTTGCGAGGTTTGGGAGGTGTTTCATGGGTTAGCGGCTGGCCTTCGCGATGGCGGCGCGGGATTGCTCCCCGCTGCCCTCCATTCCGCAAGCGGGCGAGGGCAGAAGGGGCGAAACGTCGATTTCGGTGTCTTGCATGGTATGGGTGAATTGAGGGTTAAGGTGCGTTCAGTTGCGGCAGGCCGCGTCGAAGTCCTCGGCCACGTCCAACGAGTGGCGACTCTCCAGTTCCTCGGCCAATTCCTCCGCCACGTCTTGGTAGTAGTCCCCCGAGTCTTCGACTCCCCAGAGGGATTCGCTATCGACTTCCTCCCCCTCGGGGTTTCGCAGCGTCACAATCACGCCGACGTAGTGCCAACGGTCGTTTGCCCAGCCTTCGAGGTTATGGAAGTCCGCCAGCACTGCCGCCTCGGCCAGTTGTCCTTTAGTCGGAGCGTGGCCCAGCTTACGAGTAAGCTGGGCGAGGGCATCGTCGGAGAGTCCCCAGCCATCGCGCTTGGCAATGGCCATAGCGCCAGCGAAATCATAGAAGCGTTTAAGGATACCATCGGAGCAAAGGAGAAGCTCCCCCGCTCTCTTCTCACGGCGAACCCAATCCGTGACCGGGCCGTGTCCGCATTCTTCGTCCCACGGCGCACCATGGTGCGTGTCATAGTCGGAGGTAAACGTGAGGGTAAACCCATCGGGCAAGGTGACTTTGTCACCGTCAAAGCGGAAGCGGTTTTGCGTTTTCATGGTGATTTGGTTTTGTGGTTAAGCGGTCAATTTGCGCAGGACCAGAACAACTTCCCGTCGTGCAGGTAAAAGGTGGACGAGACGGAGCCACGCTCCGCCCGTTCGTTGTAGTCTTCCCAATCCCATTTCGCTGGATCGTTGGAGACTCCGTCTCCAAACCCCTCGCGAATGTCTCCGGCAATCCACTGGACGCAAAGGGCGGCCAAGTCGGTATCGGAGAACGCTGCGATTTCCTCGTCATCCCATCCGCCCGAGTCCCGGACGAAGTCGCGAAAGGCCTCCTTCTGGCCTTCGGAGAGGACGAGGGCGGGGGCGAAGCGTTGCGAGGCTCGCCAAGTCAGTTTCCCGGCATCCTGGCCGGGATTGGCGACAGAGTTGCAGCAATTCCAAGGGTCGAAGCCCGGGGACGCTAGAAGAGGCGAAACGTCGATTTCTGTGTCGTTCATGACAGAAGGGGGTAATCAGAATCATCCCATGTTTAGAATCCAGTGCCGGGCGGCAGTTCGCCACTGGCCGTCTTTGGTGGCGCGGAACCGTGCCA
>MWCO01000205.1 GCA_002070115.1 Deltaproteobacteria bacterium ADurb.Bin207 | reverse complement strand
GGGGGGGCGATGGGGGTCCTGGCGGCGGTGCCGGTGGCGGTTGCGGTGGCGTGGCTTTCGCCATCGCTGGCAACTATCTGGGCAATGCCGATTATTATTCTCGCAATGCTTACGTCCAACCCGCGGGCGCAGTCGGCGGTGCACCGGGTTCGGGTGGACCTTCACCGGCTGGCGGAAATGCCAATGGCACCCCAGGCGTTGCCGGAAAGGCGGGTTTGATCCATGTTTACTAATCCTTGGTCCCGTCTCCTCGTTCCGTCCGTGTTGGCAACCATCGCCGTCAGCGCGGGCGTCTCGGTCTTCGGTTGCGGACGAACCGAAGGAACCTTGCCTTGCTCGTACGCCGGCTGCCCTTGCGTATTCGAAAGCGATTGCGCGGCCGGCTTCGATTGCATCGACCAGGTATGCACCGCGCGCACCGTGCCCGAAGCCGGGCCCGATGTACAAAACCTGAAAGGTTTCGGTGAGTTGTGCGAGGCTAACGCGGAATGTATCAGCGGCTATTGCCTCCCCGACCTGCAAGGTTCTTTCTGCACTCGTCCTTGCTCGCCGGATTGCCCTTCCGGCTGGGCTTGCCGGTTGGTTCCCGACCCTCGCGGCGGCGCCGACCCCGTCGGCTTATGTGTCGTTGCCCGCGAAAGGCTCTGTGAGCCCTGCGTCGATGATACCTCGTGCAATCCTTCCGGGGGCGACCGATGCCTTTCGCTGGGTGGATCTCTCGCTTGTGGGCGGGATTGTACTTTTGAGCCGTGTATCGAAGGCTATGAATGCACCACGATTTCCGACGACGGCCAAACGCTTCGGCAGTGCATTCCCACGAGCGGCACGTGTGCATGTACGGAAGAGACCGCCGGACAGGTCCGAGGCTGTCAGAAACAGAATGAACACGGGATATGCAGCGGCCAAAAAGTATGCGTACCGGGTAGCGGTTGGTCGGAGTGTTCCGCCCGAACCCCCATGCCCGAGACCTGCAACGGCATCGATGACAACTGCGATGGCACCATTGACGAAGGGCTTGCCGCCGAGCCTTGCGCTTCCACCGTCGGCCCCTGGTCTTGTCCGGGGATGCAAACCTGCCGCGGTTCCGAGGGGTGGGTATGCGATGCTCCCATTCCGGAAGAAGAGTCCTGTGATGGGATCGACAACAATTGCGATGGCGCCATCGACGAAGGTTTCGTCGATCAAGCAGGCGTGTACATGACCAAGCATCATTGTGGGGGGTGCCAAATCGATTGTGATACCACGATTCCTTTTGCCACGGAGACGGCCTGTCAGGTCGAGGGCGGCAAGGCTCGATGTATCGCGTTGGCGTGCCAACCGGGTTATTTCCCGTACGATGGAGGCGCCGTCTGCCTCGAACTTCCCGAAACTCTCTGTCAACCGTGTCTGGTCAACGAAGACTGCATCACCCCTTCGAGCCTATGCATCCTCAGTGGCTCGGAGAGGTATTGCGGCCGAAGTTGTGATGAAAATTCCCCCTACG
>MWCO01000204.1 GCA_002070115.1 Deltaproteobacteria bacterium ADurb.Bin207 | reverse complement strand
AATACTGCATTTCGCAGATGACGGGAAGTTCGGGTCGCCAGCGCGTGCCGACTAGCGCCCTAAGTCATCATGAGGTGACGATTCCTCCGCTCAAGGAGCAGCAAGCCATCGCCTGCATTCTGGGGGCGCTGGACGACAAGATCGAGTTGAACCGGCGGATGAACCGGACGCTGGAGGAGATGGCGCGGGCGATTTTCAAGAGCTGGTTCATTGATTTTGATCCGGTGCGGCGCAACGCCGCTCGTGCTCAAAATCAACCCTCACCCCGGCCTGACGGCTCCCCCTCTCCCACTGGGAGAGGGGACGGGGGTGAGGGGTGCGTCGAAACATTCGCCGCCCTTTTCCCAGACTCCTTCGAAGACTCCGACTTAGGCGAGATTCCGAAGGGGTGGAGTGTGCGCCCATTGCCAAAAATCATGCACATTAATCCGACCCGGTCGCTTCCGAAGGGCACGCTGGCTCCTTACCTCGATATGGCCAACATGCCTACACAAGGGCCATCTCCGGATACCTGTGTGATGCGCGAGATGGGGTCAGGCATGAAGTTTAGGAACGGTGATACATTGGTCGCACGGATTACGCCCTGCCTCGAAAACGGGAAGACAGCGTTCGTCGATTTCCTCGCGGATGAAGAAGTGGGCTGGGGATCAACGGAGTATATTGTGCTCCGACCCAAGGGCACGATCCCTCCACTGTTCGCATACTTGTTGGCCCGCACTGACGAGTTCCGCATGTTTGCCATACAACAGATGACAGGTTCGAGTGGCCGACAGCGAGTGCCAGCAGCGAGCCTCGAAAAGTACAGGATCGTCACCCCGGACATCGACTCGCCCCTTTATTTGAATTTCGGCAACATCGTGTCGCCGATGTTCGACCGGATCAGAGCGTCGATGTTGCAGTCCCGCACCCTGGCCGCCCTGCGCGACACCCTCCTGCCCAAACTGATCTCCGGCGTACTGCGCGTTAAAGACGCTGAACGCATCGCCGGGAGGTGCATCTGATGGCCTTTAATCCGGAAAAACATCATCGCCGGTCGATCCGTCTGAAGGGTTATGATTATTCCATGGCCGGGGCATATTTCGTGACGATGTGCGTATCAAATCGGCAACGCCTGTTTGGAAATGTGATAGACGGAAAAATGATTTTGAATGAGGCAGGACGGATGGTTGAAACCATCTGGATGCAATTGGCAATTCGTTTTGAATTTATCGAATTGGACGAATTCACGGTCATGCCAAATCATTTCCATGGCATTTTAGTTTTATCCGGTCGGGGCGAATCTTGTATTCGCCCTGTTTCGGATGAATCCTGTATTCGCACTGATTCGGATGAATCTTGCATTCGCACCGGTCGGTGCGAATCTTGTATTCGCCCTGGTTCAGATGAATCCTGTATTCGCACTGATTCGGATGAATCTTGCATTCGCACCGGTCGGGGCGAATCTTGTATTCGCCCTGTTTCGGATGAATCCTGTATTCGCACT
>MWCO01000203.1 GCA_002070115.1 Deltaproteobacteria bacterium ADurb.Bin207 | reverse complement strand
GCGTTTGCGGCTGGTGTGGATGGCGAAGCGGCCCAAGTCCGCCATGATCCAACGCCGCCCCAACCGTTCCGCCACCGCGCCTGTCGTGCCGCTGCCGCAGAAAAAGTCGGCCACGAGATCGCCTTCATTGCTGCTGGCTTTGATGATGCGTTCGAGCAGGGCTTCGGGTTTCTCGGTCGAATAACCCTTACTGATTGAGCCCGAAATATCAGTCCACACGTCTTTGCAACGAACTCCTTGTTCGTTGCGGTACAGTTTCCGGGATGGAACTTTACCTCGCTCAACAATGAGTATTCCCGCGTTAAGCCATTCGAGCGCGGTTTCTTTGGGCATACGGTATCCGTTCTTCGGCATTACCTCGTCGAAGCCGAGAGTGTATATGTATCCACCGCCGCCGGGGTTATCGACTGGGGCAAGACGATATGCACCGCGTTCGTCTTCTCGGTTGTAGAGTTTGTCACTTGCTTCGCTGTATTCTTGGAAAATGTCGTTCCAAGTTGGGTTTGCGGCTCTCGCGTAACTGAAGATCGTGTCATGGGATTTAATAAATTTTTTGTTTTTAGCCGAGGTATCCCCAACGGCGGACAGCCAGATTATTTCATTACGAAAAAGTTCTGGTCCAAAAGCGGAATCTAAGACGAGTCGCAGCGTTCCACTCATTCGCCAATCGCAATGCACATAGATGCTCCCCTTTTCTGAGAGCAACTCCTTCATCAGTGACAGCCGCTCGAACATCATGTGGAGGTAGGAGTCCGTGCCTTTGCCCCACATGTCGCGGTAGGCCACCATTTCGAGCGTGGACTGATCTTTCCCCACAGTTTCCTTCCCGTCGCCAATCGGGACGTTCATCGTGAAGTCCGCGCCCACGTCAAACGGCGGGTCAATGTAGATCAGGTCAATTTTGCCCTTGAACTCTTTGAGCAAGGAGGCCATCACCAGCTTGTTGTCGCCCCAGACGAGCCGGTTGCGAAAATCGTCGCGCTTGCGTCCGGCAAGCTGCTTTTCAAACAACTCCAGATTACCCGTGGCCGCCGCGCGTTGACGTGGCTCATCCACCGTCTCGATGCGCTGCATCGGCATGGATAGCGACGCCACGTCCACTTCACGGCGGCGGCCGAACTCGTCGTATTTCCCCTCCCACACCAATTCGGTGTGCATTTTCGAGAGCGGATGCGGGCGGGCG
Source organism: Deltaproteobacteria bacterium ADurb.Bin207 (assembly GCA_002070115.1). Taxonomy (GTDB): domain Bacteria; phylum Myxococcota_A; class Polyangia; order Polyangiales; family Polyangiaceae; genus MWCO01. Next base: position 324 of record MWCO01000203.1, on the reverse strand, counting down.
GGTCCCCATTGAAAAATGGAAGCGTCGTTGTCGGAATCGTTGGGCATGGCTGTTCGCTCGCGCGCGAATCAGCCCTGTCGGGAATGGCGATGTTTCGTCGAGGGATGTGTGCCTGAAATAGAAGGGGCGTGACCTACTCACGCTCCTCCACAGGCACGGACATGCCCTCAAAGAAACGCTTTCAGGCACGCCCGAGTGGGCGTGCCTTCGAGCGCCGTTCTTTGAGTTCGAAATTGTCCGTTTCGTGGAGAACAGCAGCCGAAGCTACGCGAAATTAGTTGTTGGTTTTCTTGTCTCTCGTTTTTTTCTTGGTTTCTCCGAACG
>MWCO01000202.1 GCA_002070115.1 Deltaproteobacteria bacterium ADurb.Bin207 | reverse complement strand
GTCGTGGGTTGCCCCCTCGGCCGTGACGAACCCGCGGGTGAGGCTGCGAGAATGCGTGGTGGGGGAGGGGAGCGAGGTGAAGGGGGAAGGGGAATTGGAGCGTTGTGTGGTGCTTGCCGGGGCTGTGATGCAAGCACCGGCCCAACGGATGATAGCGATGCCCTTGGGAGTTTTGGCGGTATGAGCATGCAGACGGACGGTTTTGGTTTCTGCCGCTTGCTTGAACGAGGCTGGACGAGGGCAGAAGGCAGGGAGCCTGACACGGTTACAGGGGGCATAATCGGTTACTTCAATGCGGTTTTTCCAACCAATCCTTCAGGGCTTGGCATTGGGTTGGCCTCCCTTGGCATACCGGCAAAAGATTGGTAGGATTTGGACCTCGCACACCAACACGGTGTGGTTTTGGTGAAATCGTTGGAGATGGTGGATGAAAGCGGGCGAATCAAAGCTGCGACGTGTTGGGCGAGCCGCGCTGTGGGTGACTGCTTTGACCGCGTGGACATGGCTTTGGTTTTTCCCTCTGAGCGGCTTCCATCATATGGTGCGCTGTGGATTGCTCGGATGGGCGATCCTCGATTGGGAAAGCGGAAACCTTGCTTTTCGATGGGTGGCATCCGTTCTGGCGCTGAGCATTGCTCTCTGGGCCGCCGGTGTTGCTCCCGTCGTCATTTTTCTAATCTTTCGATACAAACGACATCGTGCTGAAAAACTATATTATATAGAAAAATAGAACTCAAGAGCATAGTCCTTCTGCCGCGGGCGGATGCTAGGCTCGAGTCCGCACGGTGGCAACCCACATCGAGAAAACATCGGAGTGGTTGCTGCGGCTCTCGTTTCTGTTATCATGGCCGAATGAGGTGTTGGCTTGGATTGGGTGGGGTCGTCGCGGGACTGTTGTTAGGAAACGTGGCTCATGGACAAGAGGGGCCCGGCCTGGCTGCAAATTATCCGAACGATATTGGGTTGGGGGTTCATCCCGATGTCCTGTACTTTTTGGATTTTGACGATGAAACCGCCTCGCGCGCTTGGTTTGGGGACAATATCGGATTTGGGTGGACCTCAGAACCCGACCATGTGCGCAGTGGAAAGGGAGCGCTCGAAATTCAGCATATCCAAGGAACTCACGCCCCCACAGAGATCCACCCCGTCATCGAGGAGTCCGACAGGGTCTACGTGCGGTGGTATCGAATGTGGGAGCCCGGTTACGACTTCACCCAGCATAAAATGCCGGGCGTCTATGCCAAGGCGCCGGGAGCAAGTGGGGCAGGGGAAGTGCCGACGGGTTATGACAAGTATTCCTGCAAGCTCTTCGTAGATTTCGAACGTCACCCTCGCTTTTACACCTACCACCCCGAACAGCAAGGCATCTACGGGGATGAACTCCTGCCGAACCTCGTTGAACCGATGCAGGTCGAAGCAGGCCGCTGGTATTGCTTCGAAATGATGATCAAAGCCAACGACGTGCCATCCCGAAATGGTGAATTGAAGATGTGGATCGATGGTGTGTTGGTGGGTCATTATGAAGGGATGCGGTTTCGGGATACGAACGACTTGAAAATCAATTTGTTCACCTACAGTGCGTATGTGGGGGGGAATTGGACGAGCGAGCGAGACCAGAAACTGTGGGATGACCAGATTGTCGTGGCAAGGCAGTATATTGGACCGAT
>MWCO01000201.1 GCA_002070115.1 Deltaproteobacteria bacterium ADurb.Bin207 | reverse complement strand
TCTTCCGCCGATGGAGGCTCCGCCGGAAATGCCGATGGCGGTGCGGGAAAAGGGCAGGGGGGCGCAGACAGCGGAACGGCCCCCCAGCCGTACGCGGGTGATTCGGAAGAGCAGGCCGGATGTGCCTGCCGAGCCCCCAAAAACCAACCTCAGAATGGAAAACTCGCCCTCTTCGCGCTGTTCTTCGCTGCGTACCTCACCCGCCGAACACGCAGGACCTGCGAACAAAAATCACATTGGTGACAGTATCCGTATTCGGACAGCTCCCGAAAACCGTAAATATTGTGTAATATCAATATGTTAGGGCTGCTCACCCCTTGAAAGCGTCGAGCCCCGTGATCTCCCGTCCGATGATCAGCTTGTGGACATCGTTCGTGCCTTCGTAGGTAAAGACCGACTCCAAGTTGAGCATGTGGCGGATAATGGGGTACTCATCGGCGATTCCGTTGGCTCCGAGGATGTCTCTTGCGAGCCGGGCGATCTCGAGCGCCCAATGAACATTGTTTTGCTTTGCCATGCTCACGCGGGTGGGGTGCAATCTGTTTTGATCCTTGAGTTGTCCCATGCGCAGCGCCAAAAGCTGGGCCTTGGTGATCTCCGTGAGCATCGTCACCAGTTTTTGCTGCACGAGTTGGAAAGATCCGATTGGCTTTCCGAATTGAATCCGTTCGAGCGCGTAGCGACGAGCCGTATCGTAGCAACACATCGCGGCGCCAATCGCGCCCCAGGCAATGCCATATCGAGCCTGGTTCAGGCAGGACAACGGTCCGGACAATCCCGCGGCTCCCGGAAGCATGGCGTTCGAACCCACGCGAACGTCGTCGAACGACAGCCCGCTCGTGATGGAAGCCCGAAGACTAAATTTGCCGTGAATATCGGTGGCGTTGAAGCCTTTCGTTCCTTTGGGGACCAAAAAACCCCGGATGCTATCGGCTCCTTCCCCGGTGCGCGCCCATACCACGGCCACATCGGCCACGCTCCCGTTGGTGATCCAGAGTTTCGAACCGTTGATAATCCAGTCGTTGCCATCGCGACGGGCTTTGGTGAGCATGCCGCCCGGATCCGAACCGAAGTCGGGCTCCGTAAGGCCAAAGCATCCAATCGCTTCTCCGCGGGCCAGGCGCGGTAGCCAATCCTGCTTCTGTTCTTCCGAGCCATAGCGCCAGATCGGATACATCACGAGCGAGTTCTGGACGCTGGCGAACGATCGCAATCCGGAGTCCCCGTATTCGAGTTCTTGCATCATGAGTCCGTAGACGATGTTGTTGAGTTCCGCGCAGCCGTATCCGGTGAGGTTGACGCCAAATACGCCGAGGCTGGCCAGCTCGGGGACCAGTTCCATCGGGAATGTGCCCTCGCGGAAGTGCCGGGTCACCACGGGTAGGAATCGCTCTCGAACGAAACGTCGAATCGAATCGCGCGCGAGCCTTTCTTCTTCCGTGAGCAGATCGTGGATATCAAAAAAGTCGGTGCCTTCGTACACGGCGAACACCTCGATTTTCATGGCTTCAAGCGCGATGATCCGCGCGCGAGCATCCTTATCCCGGTTTGGTCGCCGCGCCAGCGCTAATTGGTGGCCTTGCCGTGGGTGGGAAGGGCGGACGATGTCGCCCCATCGTGTCGTCTTTCCTACTACTGCTGCCGGAAATTTGGCCCACCTGAAAATACTTCGATAAGCGCTTGCGTATGACCTACGAAATGAATGAAG
>MWCO01000200.1 GCA_002070115.1 Deltaproteobacteria bacterium ADurb.Bin207 | reverse complement strand
TGGAAAAATAATAGTTTTCGTTCGGCGAATAAAACACGTTTGAAACAGCATTGAATACGACTCGATTGCTCGACGTTACGCCCGCAATAGCCTGCATGTCGTTTGTTGCATACTGCCCGTCGCCGTACTTGAACCATACCGTCCAGTTTGTGACGGCGAAAGGCGAATCCCCATCCCAAAATCCGACATCCAGGCCGACCGTGTTTCCGGTAAACACGCGGTCAATAACGCGGTTCTCCCCCGGATTCTGGAGATCGACGTCCATCCTGTAGTATTGTCCAAAAAGCAGGGACGGAATTAGGCCAATTCCCAATAATGCTACTAGCGTTTTTCTGTTCATGTGTCCTGTCCGTCCCTGTAAATCATATAAGAGAAAAGCGTGGCGCATGAGGTTTGCGCCTCGATACGCCACGCATTCAGCAATCCACTCCTCCGCGCTATTCCGACTCGTCGGGACGCGGGATATGGGTTGTTTCCGGGGTGTTCACCGCAATGGCCGCCTGCGCGAGCGCAAGGGAATCATACGGGCCGGCGAACTTGTCGGGGCGAGCCGTTACCTTGGCGGCAAGTACCGTCTGGGCGTCGGCGTCGTCGGTGATGTAAATGCCCTGGGCATTCGGGCGCACCGATTTGTAGATCGGACGCTTCGGGTTGGCAAGCGTTCCTGATTCCGTACTGTCCAAGGTGTCAACCACTTCGTACACGATTTCCTCGCGCACGGGGTTGACGGCCTTGACATCGGAATCCAGCGGACCAGTAACGTACTCGTCCAACGTAATGAAGTATTGGTAAGCCATAGCTCCCTAACCTTTCTTTTGCTTTGCAAGTTGAGCGCGAAGCTCGGCATTTTCGGCGGCTAGCTTTTCGGCTTCCGTCTTTGGCCGCGCATCGTTCTGTGCAATCATGGCATCCTTCATGGAATCGAAAGGACCGATAATCGGGTGCTTCTCCATGTACCGCGACATCGCAAGGGCTTTCTCCTCGATGTACGGGTCATTGCCCGCAATCGAATAGATCCCCCCTTGATTGGGGCGGATAACGTGGCACTTCTCCTGTTCGATGATGACGTTGCCGCTCACCACAGGCGCGCGCCGGAACACGCAAAGGCCATCGCGGAATACGGGCTTTGCAATGCGCTGGCGCACGGCCCCGTCGTCTTCAACAATGTCCTCATAGCGATCCAGAATCGCGTAGTATTTGTCCTTGATCTTTTCCATGTAGGTTTCCTCCTGGCTTGATTATTCCGATGACTCTTCCTGTGCGGCCAACGCAAGGGCACGGCTGTTGTATGGGCCGAGAACCGCTGTGTTGACAGATTGATACGCAACCATGCGAAGGTTTTTGTCCGCCGCCTTGGGATCGCTTTCTTTCACATGAAAAATGCCATCGGAGTCAGGATGGATGATCTCGGAGAGGGTTGGGACGTTCGCGCCCGTGGATTGCGATTCAAGCGCAACCGCGTTCGTGACCGCCGCACCCTTCGATGTGTAATAAGAATCAGCCATTGCCGCTCTCCTTGTGTTGGCATCGGGCGGAGGCCGCTTTTACGCGGCCCCCGCCTTTTGCCAAGAGGTTAGACGATGCCGTAGCCCCAAGCGCCAGTCTTCTCATGGTTGACGCGCAGGCCAAAGGTGCCCGAGATAACGTCTTCCATGTTATGAATGTCGCGCTTGCTGCCAACATCGAGGTACATGCGGTCCCTGAGGCCGTTCAGGTGGAGCATCTTGGTGTGCTTGGTGTCGATGACACACATCACATCTGCAAGGCCGTTCTCCGAAGAGAACACAGGCTCGTAGAGCAAGCCCAGCGTGCCGAAGGTCGTCACGATGGTCTTGATCGCCCAGCCCCACTTCTCGGTGTTGATGTCGGTGCGGATCGCCGTCGCGGGCAGAGCCGAAGCCGT
>MWCO01000199.1 GCA_002070115.1 Deltaproteobacteria bacterium ADurb.Bin207 | reverse complement strand
GGACCTCTGAAAACCTGTACGACGATTGACCAACGGCGATGGTCAAACCCCTTACGCCGTCAGGCCGCTTGCGGCCGTCCGGAGATTGTTGGTCGGATGGTGCTTGACAAGCGCAGGTAGGGACAGCCCTTAGCCCACGGGTTCGGGCCGCTCTCCGCACAGACCCGAGCGTGCGGCACTACCGCACTCGGTTCCTGCCTCGGATTCACCATGAATCCGCCCTGGTTCCGTCTTGACTGCCTTTACGCCGCCCCCGCGACGTGACCCGGAATTTGTCCTGACTTGCGAAAGCTGATCAATTTATCCCCAACTTGACCACCCCCAACGGCAACACCGCGCCGTTCAAGGGTTTCGAGGAGGGGCGTGGATACAGCGGTTGTTTCGAGAAGCGCGGGCGAATGCGCTCGACGAGCTCGTCTTCGTCGATGAGCCCCAGCAGCCCGAGCCTTTCGAGCACTGCGCGCTGCTGTACGCTGGGCGTCGTGAGCGCACGTAGCAGTTGTTCGGCGGTGAGTATGGCGCGCCCCCGGTCCGCTCTTTGCCCATGGCGCATCAGACAAGCATATACTGCTTGCACAGCGTCGCAAGCGTCATCGAGAACCTTGCTCATCGCCTTGTATTCAAGGGCATGAGGCTTGTCGATCCAGCGCTGGAGCAGGGGCAACCGAGGCTCAAACATCTTACGCGTGGGTTTTCATCCTTGGAGCAGAGTTGTCGTTATCTACGATATAGACGCTTCAGGGAGCGAAAACGGATCACGATCAGCTACAAAAATCGACATGTACGACTTCTGGGATGGGAACTATCTTGCGTTTTTTCATCCCCAAATACGCCCCCATGGCGAGACCCCAGTACTTATCGACAATCAGGTGGCGCTGGCGCAATCCGTAAGTCGGAGCGGATACCATCGTTACGTATGAGTCGGCGATGCCCGATACGGACAGTTACGTCTGAATGGCAAACAGAAAGCACAAATCGACGTTTTTTCGGGCTGCACGCTCATTGCCTCCAGTTCGCGTGAACATGGCCTCTTCTGGTCCGCGATGCCCGCCAACTTGTGACTCGTGAGGCTCCATGTCCATGTGAAGCTGTTTGTTTGCTTCAGGTCCAGTGAATTCAGTGAAATATAAGGGGAACTTTCAAAGACCCAAGAGCTGGTCGCTACGCATTTGGAGCAGCAAACGGCCGGCAGTGAAGATGAGTTGAAGATCCGTGCCGCGTATCCTCAGCGCCGAAGGGTTGCGTCCGGATTGGGCACCGCAGCCGCTGCAGTGTCGACGCCGTCCCAAAGGGGTGCGTGGAAGCGTTTCTCAGAGGAGTTGGAGGTCGAAGGTTTGGTGATCCGTGGAACGTTCCACGGAACGTTCCGTCCTGGCGTTGGCGTGGATCGAACCTGCGTTTTTGTGCGGGATTGGAGCGCCTTCGCCCTGGCTCGGAGCTTGCTTGAGTCAATTCAGTTTCGCCTTCTGCCATGTTTGGGCAGAGCCAACAACGGAGAAGACGGTGGTGGGGTGCGGGCCGATCTTGCTAATCTGCTCGATGACGAGAGCGAGCCTATGGCTCATCCCAACCAGACGAGGATGATTGGGCACGCAATACATCGGGGGAGCCATGTGGTAGAGTAGGAGGATGCCTCCCAAGCCCAGGACATCCCCTGGTTGAAGGTGAGCCTCCGTAACCCGGGAGAGATTCACGAACGTGCCATTCTTGCTCCCAAGGTCAACCACATGAGCGGTTCGATCCTGGCAAGGTCGAATCGAGACGTGTCGATGAGAGACTTGGGGATCCGAAAGCACCCCCGCCCCCAAGCATAAGCATTGGCGTCCCAGCTCCAAGGACGCACCGAACTCGAATGTGGTCCACAACCCCACCAACTCCGGACGAGGGTGATGGACCACCGTGAGGCATGGCCTCAACCTAGTACTACAGATCCTTTCTTCGTTCCACATTAGGACCGGGGCGTAAGAACCCACGGGAACTCAAGAACCAGCT
>MWCO01000198.1 GCA_002070115.1 Deltaproteobacteria bacterium ADurb.Bin207 | reverse complement strand
CGACCGGGCCGATTGTCCCCAAACTGCTTTCGGAGTCGCGGCGCGGGCCGTTTGCCGTGCGACGCTTGCTTGCGGGGCTCGGCTATCAGGAAACGATCAATTTCAGTTTTGTGGACGAGCGTTGGGAGCGCGAATTGGCTGGAAACGCGACGCCGATCCGCTTGATGAATCCGATTGCGAGTCAGATGAGCGTGATGCGTTCATCATTGCTGGGCTCATTGCTCCAGGTGATTAAATTCAACATCGACCGCCGTGCGGATCGTGTGCGGGTTTTTGAAGTCGGAAGCGTCTTTCTCCGCGACGCCACGGTCGAAAGCACAGATTCGACGGTTGAAGGCTTTCGCCAGCCCACGCGGGTTGCCGGGGTTGCCTATGGCGCGGTGGATCGGGTTCAGTGGGGACAGCGATCGAGAAACGCCGACTTCTTTGATGTCAAGGGTGATATCGAGGCGCTCATTGCGCCACGGCGGGCGCGCTTTGAGCCGGCCGAACATCCTGCCATGCATCCTGGCCGCTGCGCGCGTGTCTTGATCGACGGTGCGCCGGTTGGTCATGTGGGCGAACTTCATCCACGTTGGCGTCAGATCTGGGAATTCCCCGCGGCGCCACTGATGTTTGAATTGGAGCTCGACAGCGTGTTGAAACGCGAGATTCCGGTGTTTGCGTCAGTAACCCGTTATCAGGCCGTCGAGCGCGATCTGGCTGTTGTCGTTCCGGAGAGCGTCAGCCATGCGGAAACAATGGCGGCTGTCTGGGCAGCCAATACCGGAGGACTGCTTCGCGATGCTGTGCTTTTCGACATCTACCGCGGCAAATCCGGCGTGGCAGTTGATGCGACGACCGGATACACCGCAGGATTGTCGTCCAATGAAAAAAGCTTGACGATTCGCTTTCGGTTCAATAGCGATGAAGCCACCTTGACCGAGCCCCAGATCGACAGTGCCATGAAGAACGTCATGGATGTATTGGCGAGCCAGTTAGGCGCTCGTTTGCGCAGTTGACGGCTGTACGTTCGTCGCCAACCAAAGTTCGATATTTTCGCGAGGATGTCATGGAATTGTCGTTTGAAAGCATGGAAACACCCGCGCTGACCAAAGCCCAACTCGCTGAACTGCTGTTTGAGCAGATTGGTCTGAACAAGCGGGAATCCAAGGACATGATCGATGCGTTCTTTGACTTGATTGCCGACAGCCTGGTTGAAGGCGAGGACGTCCGAATTTCTGGATTCGGCAACTTTCAGATACGGACGAAGGCCCCCCGACCCGGTCGAAACCCCCGTACCGGCGAGGCCATTCCCATCGAGGCGCGAAGGGTTGCGACCTTTCATGCCAGTCACAAGCTGAAAGACCAGATCCAGGGCGACACCAACTAATTCCGTAGTCGGCTCTTTTTTTCGCTTGCCATCGGTGAATAGATGGCATCTTGATGATTGTTGGAGTAATCTCACACATTTCCTTTGAAGTGCATTGATTTACATGGAGAAAATGCTCCCACCGATACCCGCCAAACGATACTTCACCATCGGCGAGGTGGGGGATCTTTGCGGCGTCAAGCCGCATGTGCTTCGTTATTGGGAGCAGGAGTTCACTCAGTTGCGCCCGATGAAGCGGAGGGGCAACCGGCGCTACTATCAGCACCATGAAGTCCTGATGATTCGGCGGATCAGGGACTTGCTCTACGAGCAGGGTTTTACGATCAGTGGTGCGAGGAACCGGCTTCAGGAGTTGAGCCAGATTGAGCGGGATCGTCGGCGCGAAGGGGATGACTTTTCTGGTGACGGCGCTGGCCAAGATGGTGCGCACCCGGTGTTCGTCGATCTTGCAGATTCGGTACCTGAGAACGATGAACAGACGGCCAATAGCCTCCACTTGATTCGTCGGGAGCTATTTGAAATACGCAACTTGCTGTCGTTGAGCTCTGTCTGAACGCGCTATAATTGCAAGCTTGTCGGCGTGTAGCGCAGCCTGGTAGCGCACTTGCATGGGGTGCAAGGGG
>MWCO01000197.1 GCA_002070115.1 Deltaproteobacteria bacterium ADurb.Bin207 | reverse complement strand
TCGTAACGCCCACCGGTTCGAGCCGCCTGGCTTCGGAACGAGCCATATCTTCAGCAATGGCCTGCTGAACCACCGCGCTTGGCAGTACAGGCTCTCCTTCGTAGGTTCCCGGCTCACAAGCGGCGGAATAATCCTTACTTTCGTTTTGGCATAACGGATGCGGAGGATGAATCTTCAGAACGACCACGTCCCCGGTGGATGGATTGACATGCAAATCCACGCGTCCAAACGCTTTCGCATAGGCGTACGATTGGACTATCGCCGTGCCGTTGACCCGATGAGCAATCGCTTGATGGGTATGACCCGCCACGAGAACATCGATGAGGTTGGGCTCCAGGTCCCGGGCAACCTCGAAAATTTCACTATCTTGGCAAGAAGACAGGTCATCGGGATCTTCGAAAGCCTTACAACCGCCGCCCCCATGCACCGTCGCGATGACCACGACTGCCCCCTGTTCCCGCAACTTCTGCGCTTCCGAACGAAGCGTGTCTGCAAGGGGCGCCATCCGCAAGTCCTGTACATTCGCGGATACGGTGCTTCGAAGCAAGGCTTCGGAACCGGCCCCGATGATTCCCACTTTAACACCGGCGATCTCCGTCATGACCGAGGGATCGACACCCGGCCATGAGACCCTTTCCCCCGAGGCTTTCTCGACCAAATTCGATGCAAGTATTGGAAATTTCGCGAGTTTTATCGCAGCCTGCAAAGCGCCCCGCGGATCGTCGGAAGCCGAAGACGCTATCAGGGCTGGCCCGACAGGACCATAATCAAATTCATGATTGCCGATCGCGACACCGTGATAACCAAGCGCGTTGAAGGCCCGTATGCATGCCGCCCCTTCCGTTTCATTGGCGGCAATCGTACCCTGAAACATATCCCCGGCATCCACCAGCACAACCCCCCCATCCTCCTTTCTCAACCTTCGAAGGATATCGACATAGCCGCCGAAAATCGGCGCTCGTTCGATATGGCCATGCGTGTCACTCGTGGATACGACCGATAGGATCACCGGTGGGGCAGGGGTGGGAATGGGCGGCGCCGTGGCCGGAGCCGGAGGTATCGGTTGTGCGGGAGTCGGAGCACAAGCTGCGGCGACCATCGCGGCAACGACGACCATGACCATAGAACCAACGCGGATCATGGCAAGGTTGTACACTGAATCCCAAGGCAGGGGAATGGGTCCCGCGGAATATTAAAAAAGATTTGTAAAAACACTAGGTTAGCGACAGGTGGCCTCGTGAGATACGACAGAAAAGAATGGTGTGCCACCCTCGAAAACAGAATACGCTTACTTGGCGTACCGGAACAACCACATTGTCTTGTCGTATTTGTCGAGCGATACATGCACATTGTGGACGGGGTCGTAATACGACGCGATGCTCTGGTGCGGTCTTACGGTAGGGCCGTGGACGGTAAGGGTTTTCCAGAGGCGAGTTTTCGCATCATAGGCGCGAACCGTTCCGAGCAGCGGCTGGATGAGGATGAAAACGTCGTTTTTGCTGTCATAGGAAAACGCGGTGCGCGAATCGCTCGCGTCATTTTCCGGATCTTCGTTGGCAAGGCTCCATTCGTTCAAATCAATATCATAATGCCATGTTCGCGTACCCCGTACCGCTACCAGGGTCCGGGATAGAGAAATGGAATGCAACCCAGATCGTTGATGGGCAGGAGGTACAGGTCACCTGTTCTCCAATAAAGAATTATGATGATTCCTCATAAAAGGGATCCGCGCGGCGAATAAGGCTGGCGCTTACCCGATCATCCATTCATAATAAAAAAAAAGAGGTGCGCCATGGGCCGGTTCCGCTTCATGATCCTGCTACTGATCTCGGGGCTTGTGTTTTCGGCTTGCTCGAGCGATGGACAACCGAATCGGACAACCGGAGAGCCACCTCTCGAACCGATCGTTGCCCATGGGGTAACGGTTTTCAACGATGAATTGGCCAATGACGTGCAGGTCCGGGAGGGAAGCTTGGTCGTGACCGGCAAAGCGGCCAAGTTGGTGCAAGGAAGCGTGGCGGGAGACATCC
>MWCO01000196.1 GCA_002070115.1 Deltaproteobacteria bacterium ADurb.Bin207 | reverse complement strand
CCCCCCATCCGTTGAAACCACAGACAATCGCGGACCACAACGCGGCCACAAGCACACTGGCGACTTGAAATAAGAGCGTATTCGCGATCAATACACGAGGATGAATGCGACGAACCTTCCCGCGCATTGCCGCCAGCGTGATTGTCGTTGGTTTTGTCATCGCTTTCCCCTCAGAGCCCCAACCTCACGAATTTACACCATATTTACTTCGTCCACGATCGCCATCACCACCGCGCGAACCGGTCCCCGGGGCGCCGCGTCCAGCATCTGCCTGGCCGAATTCCCCTCATCTTCCACCAACACCGTCTCGCCAACCCCCGCCCCCACCATGTCCACCGCAATCACATAACGCTGCCCATCCAGACTGCCATCCGGCCGAATCGCCCGAACAATGAGCTGCTTGCGACCGTCATAAAACGGATGCTCCACGGTCGATACCACCGTTCCACATACGCGACCCAGCATCATGAAGCACCCCCTTGCTCCTGATACGCATGCTGATCCACAATCCCCACGATCGCATGATCCACCGGAATGAACCAGGGATCATGAAGCAACGCAGCCTCCCGGGAGGCCTCGTAGGTCACCAAATCCCCAGGCCCAGCCTGCGCCGATGCATCCGTCGCCACGAAAGGCACGCCGTCGGAAGCCAACTCGGACGTCAGCGGACGCACCACCAATAACTTGAGGCCGTCCATTCCCTTGGCTTTGACAGAAGCCACCATCGTCCCGATCACTCTTCCGAGCTTCATCCTCGCCACTCCCGAAAAAACCGAGTTCCTGAAGAGATTGCACGCACGACAGCCTCATCGGCGCGCGCGATGATGCGAGTCGAACCACGGTCCGAACTCCCCTTAGCCATGGCATCGGTGGCCAAAGCGATCGCCGCCTCGACATCGACCAGCTCCCCCCACAACGTGGCAAACGCTTTTCCCCCAAGCCCATCGGCCATCCGCAACTCCACCAATTCCACCTGGGCGCCTTTGAGCGCCGCATCCATCGCACGCAGCAGCGTGGGCGGCGATCCCGTCTGCACCACCCCCAACGAATCGCCCGGAGCCGGCCAGCGGACCTGCCCGTTCATCATCGCGGGCACCAACCGCTCCTCGGCATAAGGCAAATTCACCACATCGTCGAGATAGCCACGCGCATGATTCACAGCCCGCTCGAAGGCTAACTCCACCGGCTCCACTTCCCCACCAAACAAGATGAGATAGTGCCCGCGCTGGATCGTCCCCGCAGCCCCCACCGTCACTTCCGCCTCTTTCACCAACACATCCAGAGTCTGCAGACCCACAGGAATATCAACGATATCCAGCATGGCCACGGCCGGCCCCAGGGGGGCAGTGTTGGAAGTGTCTGAATTCATTCGTTTTTCCATCAGACGATCCGGAAGTGGTCACGGAGGGTGCAGCGTCGGAATCGCGAAAACGACCTGGGTGTCGTCAGCCCCTCGCCCGTGGGAGAAGCGATGGTAAACGACGTGGGTCCCTCACCACGAAACGATAAGCCGTCGACGCCGCAGCCGTTTTTGACGAAAATGCTGCAGTTGCAGCGTCGCGCCATCTTCGACAAGGCGGATAGATCATGGGAATGCATGCATGCCGTGTGGAAGTTGCCTCCTTCACAGGCCACCGCAAGATCGATGGCCTCATCGACGTTGCGGACGCGGGTCAGGGGGAGCACGGGCATCATTTGCTCTGTCCACACGAGGGGGTGATCGTTGGGGACCTCGACAAGCACGGCTCGAACCTCGGGACCGGCGGTGATGCCGAGTTCCTTCAAAATGAGGTGGGCGGATTTGCCCACGAAGTTTTTGTTGACGGTGGCATGTCCTCGGGGGCCGGCGTTTTTCTCGAAGATGACCTTTTCGAGGCGAGCCAGGTCTCGCGCGGGGACTTCGACCGCACCGTTGCGTTTCATGGAAGCTTTCAGGGCTTCGGCCACGGATTCAACGACAATGCATTCTTTTTCGTCGACACAGATCACGTTGTTGTCGAAGGAATGGCCGAAAACGATGTCTTTTCCGGCTTGTTCGATATCGGCGGTGGGGTCGACGATGACGGGTGGGTTGCCGGGGCCGGCGCAAACCGCGCGTT
>MWCO01000195.1 GCA_002070115.1 Deltaproteobacteria bacterium ADurb.Bin207 | reverse complement strand
GGTGCTGTCCGTGGCGTAGCTGCTGGTCGCGGAGGGCACCAGGGTGTTCGCTGCGGGCAAGCGCGGCGACGCATCGGTGCGTCTTCCCTTCGCGCTCACTCCATGAATCCGCCCTGCTTCCGTCGAGACTGCCTCCACGCGGACATGACGACGTGACCCGGAGGGTGTGTTGACATGCGAAGGGCGTTCGATTTCCTTATCGGCCATCGAGGGATTTCTTGCCGTGGCCTTCATTCGTTATGATACTGCTGTCTGGAACTTATAGAATGCCTCTACAGGTTCGCCATTACAGTCTTCCGGCGCGGAACCCGGGCCTTCGGAAAGTTCGGATTCGGATTGGATTCGGGGGTCAATTGTTCATGAGTTTTCGTGGGGGATGACGTCCAGGCCGTCATGGGGAACGGGGAAACGGCCGCAGTCCCGGGCTATCAGGGGTGATTGTAAGGCTCGTTCGGCGACAGCGGTATGTCCACAGGCGCGCCATTGTGCTTGTTGCCAGAAGCAAGGCCGTACACATCGCGGAATATATAAGGGTAGTATATTTCCCCGTCTTCGTTGACTTCGTTGTCGTCGAATTGGGTGCAACTCGTGTAGGCTACGACGAAATTATGTTGGTCGACGACGTTTCGCGCAATCTTCACCGAAGATAGCATGCTGTCCCCTTCGCCTCCGCCGATATTGATGCCGCCATGGGTGAATACATTGTCTTCAATGATATTCGGCACCTCCGGGCTTGCTCCGAGAGGATAGCTGACGAGCGCCCACATACCGTTGCTATTGCCGACGGTTGAAACCACAGTATTGTGGCGAATCACCTGATCGGACTTATGCCAAAAAATAATCGGGCCGTCCGTTTGCTTTTCCTCCAAGCCCGTCTGGTCCATGCTGTTGTGCAAAAGCCAAACATTGTGCCCGTCGGTATTTACATAATCCCCCCCCTGGTTTTGATAGAAGGTATTCCACCAGATCAGAATATCGCGATTGACATTGTCTTTGAGGGTTGTTTCGATATCGATGCCAAACTGCGGCGCAGTGCCCGCGATATGGTGGATTTCGTTGTCTTCGATGACGATGGCCGAGCCGCTGATGATCGAGATGCCTTGGCGCCGATGATGATGGATATCATTGCCCCGGATCGTGATGTCGCGCGACGAACCGGGGGCGTCATTGATCGTGATGCCATCTCCGGTCGCTTCCGCAAGGCTCATGTTCTCGATGAGGATTCTTTCGCTTCCGCCGCGTGAGCCGACGCACACGGCGGTGCCAAATTCGTGCGTGCTCTCTCCCACATATTGATGGCTTTCGCGGTCTCCCAAGACGGTGCCGCCTCGAATCCATACGTCCGAAGCATCCGCAATATCAAGGATGCAGTAAAACGGATGATCGTTGGGCTTCATTTGAATGATAGCGCCAGGTTCGAAGTCGAGCCGGAGCGGACCGGGTACGACCACACCCTCGATAAACATTGAATTAATTTCACGTCCTACCACGTAGGCGCCCGCCGGAAGCCGGACGGTTCCAAACCCATTGTCGACGGCCCATGCGAGAGCCTCACTCAAACCCGCGGAAGTCCGTTCGGGATCCGAACCGTCGGTGGGAATATTCCACTTATCCGTGTCGACGACGTAGACTTCGTCGATGTGGGGCACGACAGGCAGAGCAGCAAGCGGTGGCGTGCGAGGATCTTCGACCGTGCAGCCGCCGAGCTTGGCTGGATTGTCGATACCTTCCGGCTGTTCATGTCCCCCCGATCCGCCGGTGCCACCAACAGCCCCCGATCCGCCGACTCCACCATCTGTCCCCGAGCCGCCGGTGCCACCGGTGCCACCGGAACCGCCATCGCCGCCACAGGAGACGCATGGCGTGCCTCCATTGCCACCGCTGGACGAATCGTCAGAGTCGGCGTTCTCGCCACAGCCTACGGCGATGGCCGGTAGGGCGGCAAGCAACCCAAGGAGGATACAGCGCGGTGGACTGGTATTATGCGTGAACATTTTTACTCAAATATCATATATCATAGAATATTGCGAGAACCTAGATACTCAATATGACAGGGGCTTACCGCCAAGGGGAAGCAGGACCCATCTGCTGATGGAACCGGTGCAGTTTCTTGCACGTCTCGCGAGCCTGGTACCCCCA
>MWCO01000194.1 GCA_002070115.1 Deltaproteobacteria bacterium ADurb.Bin207 | reverse complement strand
GACATGGGATACGCAAGCGGGGATAGCGCCCCCGGATTCGGTGCCCGACCGCCACTTGCGAAGCTGACGGCGCCTCAACCTGGCGACCTCGATGGCCCCCAAGGGCTTCCGCCTTATGACTTTCGTGTCGACAACTTCCGATTTCACCCGGATTATCGCATCGATCGAATATTATTCCGAGAGATTATCGGCACGGTTACGGATGCCGTCTATCTTCGCCCCCACGCTCGAATTCGATTGTTGGACTTCGATACCGCGCGCTTGCAGGCGTCTGTTGCCGGCATCGCATCGTTTGCCAACTACGCTTCGTCTACGCCCGGAGGCGAAAAATACCTTGGATTCGAACTCAACCCCACGCTCGTGTACACGAGTGACGATGGTTTTGCCGCTGCTTTCGAGCATGCCGTCCTTTTCCCGGGCGCCGGTTTGAACAACCGGGACCTCGGCCTCACCGCCAAACCAGCCCAACTATATCGGCTCCGCCTTTCCTTTGGATTCTAAGCCATGCGACGATTCATCCCTGTTTTCGGTCTGTTTGCCATCGTTCTCAGCGCTTGCGCCGCGGACAACGACACCATGCCGATTCGTCACGAATCATACGACGGAGGCGTATCCGAACCACTCCAATGCATACCCAACCTCGACGGCGTCGTCGAATCCTGGGAGATGGCACCGAAGCTTCAACAAGTCGCATCCTATATCGTCACTCCGCCCTTGCCAGCCACCGCCACCCAAGGGACGTACGTAAATACGGAAGGCGTGGTGAACGACCAAGGCAAGCGGATTTGGAATTGGTCGGCCGACGATACGACCCATCTCGTCGCCAAAATCGTGGCTGAACCACTTACCACGCAATGGTATGCCAACGCTTTCGTGGGGGCTCACTTTGCCCTGCCCTCGGATCTAAGTGGAAGTTTGGTAGGTATCTATTCCCATGATGAGCAAGCCTTGCGCCTGCACGGCGTTGCCTCGGTGTTGGAGAATCCTCCCGAGGGGAAAACGCTATTGGTCTATGAAAAACCCATCGATTTTTTCCCTTTTCCTTTGATGGTGGGCAAGGCGTGGACACAAACGGGTATCGTCAAAGACGGCACGCTGCGTGGATTATCACCCTGGTCCCAGGAAGATGTGTATGAGGTCAGTGTGGACGCGTCGGGAGAACTACGCCTTCCGGATTTCACCTTCACGCAAGCATTGCGTGTTTCCACGAAGGTAACGGCCAAACCCAAAGCCGGTAGCCAACAAGGCTATTCCCAACGGCAAGTATCTTTCGTATTCGAGTGCTTTGGAGAAGTGGCCCGCGCCACATCGATGCTTTTCATCGACGGTGTCACCGATGATCCGGGAAAAGACTTCACGCAAGCGAGGGAAATTCGTCGTCTAGGCTGGTTCTGAGCCATCTTTCCATGACGTTACCCTCGACGGCAACGAAATTAGTATCGACTATGCCCATCGTGGCTCGACTCTTGCTTAGTCATCGAGCATCGTTTTCCCTTATCGAATGCGCTATGACGTAGCGCTGGAGGTCCCCATGAGTCGTGTGAGTATCATAGGCGCCTACAACACCAAGTTTGGTGCCTTCGTTCAGCGAGACAAAGAAACCAAACAAGTCACCGATAGCCTATCATTTTATGATTTGATCACGGAGGCAGGACGAGGCGCCATCGCGGATGCGGGCCTGACGGCCGATCAGATCGATGCCGTATGGGTTGGCTCCTGCTCCCCTTCCCTTTTTGTCAACCAGGAGCACGTAGCACCTCTGGCGGCCGAGATCGACCCCCATTTGCGTTTCAAACCGATGACTCGTACGGAATGCGCCTGCGCTTCTTCTTCCGCTGCACTATACGATGCCCTCTATTCCCTAGAAGCCAACCGCTATCGTCATGTTCTCGTGCTCGGCGTGGAGAAGATGAACCTTCTCGGCACCAGAGAGATGACGCATGCCTTGTCATGTTCTTCCCATTGGCCCACGGAAGGTTCCCAAGGCATGTCCTTTCCCATGCTGTTTGCCGCTTATGCCAAAGGGTATCAAAAGCGTTACGGTTTAGCCGACGACGAATTGCGCCGGATGTTCGCGACGGTAGCGGCTTTATGCTACAAAAATGGAGCTGAGAATCCGTTGGCGCATTTTGGTCCGGGGGGCGTGGCGGAGCGGGCGGG
>MWCO01000193.1 GCA_002070115.1 Deltaproteobacteria bacterium ADurb.Bin207 | reverse complement strand
GCCGTCTTCAACCTTCGCATGCTGGCCCTGGTCGGACGGTGGGACGAATTCTGGAACCAACCTGCCCTTGCTGACTGCCTCGTAACTGCGTTCCAAGCCTCTTCCCATTGAGGTGCTGTCTGACCGGGTAATGGATCATACCCATCGCGGGAGAACAAGTCTCCGCGCCGGTTCATATCCGCTTGATGGCCAAGCAACAGGGCAAGGCCCGCACGCTTCGGGAGGCGGTGACGACGGTTCCTCAAGATCGGATTGCCATGCTGCGGCTGCCGATTCAATGGCTTTGCGATGGTTTCGTCGTCGAGCGGGACGGCCGTGTCGAAAGCACCTGCCCTGACGGGCAAACCTGTGTAGCGGGTGAGTGTGTGGGAACGGATATCGATTCATCGACGTTGGAGGATTATTCGCCCGAGGCGGTGTATGGGGGAGGAAGCGGGGCCGGCGGCGGAGCGTGTTTCGATACGGAAGCGTGCTTTTCCTCGGCGACGAGTGCGGATGTGGAGTTATCGAATTGTTAGATCGCCGAGCCTACGCCTTCTGATAAGGGAACGAACGTGGCGTTGGAGCTTGCGCCCGAATCGTCGGGTATTTGTGGCACGAGCGCGTGTTGGGTTCCGCTCGATGCGCATAGTCCGGAGGGATGGAGACTGCAGACCGGGCGGATCATGCTTCCGTCGGCTGTTTGCGATCGGTTGAAGGACGGCCGGATTCTATCGGTGGCCGTGACGACCGCGTGTGAAACGAAAACTTCGAATATTCCGCTTTGTGGTCCTTGGTCCTCGGTGCCGGGCGACGCTTCCGTACCGGATGCTGCATCGGATTCGGCAGACGGTTCCGAGCTGCCGCCTTCTTGTTGGCCTCCCACGGGAACGCCGGGCGAGGTTGCCATGACCGCGGAAACGCCTGTACCCTTGGCTTCCGCCGTTGGTAAAGCACTGAATACAGGCGACTTTTTCCAGGATCCCCTGGCCGAGCTACTGATGGATTTCCTGGCCCGGGGAGTCGGCAGTTGCCAGACAGTGGGTCTGTTGCTGAAGTATCGCGCCGAAAATATCCCTGGATCCCCCTGGCAACTCATGTACCATGATATCTCGGATCTGACCTCACAGGCTCCGCCCCTCCTGCAGGAATTCGTCGTCGGCGAACTCATGGCTAGCCAAAACAGCAGTTTGTTTTACGACTCCCATTGCATGCCGACGGCCATGCTATCCGCGAACACGAAATACAGGCAATATGAACGGATCGAAGCAGGCTCCTGGCAGGGCACCGACGTCGAATTGCTCGAAGGTAAAAACGTGAGTGGGGTGCGGACACTTGCTGCATGGCAGAGTAGCGAAGGCGCGATGAAGTTGATGGCCGAGGCCACCGTGAATGGTATTCAGAAAGGCCTTATAGGCCATAGGGCGAGCGGCTCCGAATGGACTTTTTCAGAGTTTGAGCTTCCGCCGGCAAGCATCCTATTTGCCATCAAAGAAGCGCCCGACGGCGTCATTCATGCCGCGTATTTCAAATCTGACCTTCCCTGTGATACTTGCCATCAGGATCTTTATCATGGGGCGCTTTCGTCTGGGGGGCAGTGGGTCGACGAAATCGTTCAAGTGTCGAAATGGGGCGAGCCAGACGACGAATATGCCGTGGAAGCGTCACTGGACTTTGACTCGAGTGGGCGGCCTTTCATGGCAGCCACCTATATGGTGCGGGCCATAACCGGCTCCTTCATCACGTCGGAACTTCGTTATTACGGATTGACGCAAACCGGCTGGTGTCATGAAGTCGTAGCCACGCAAAACGATGGCTACTTCAGCGTCGATGGTAAGAATATGACGGGAATCGGGCCTTCGATGGTTATCGATACCTTGGATAGACCCCATATCGTTTTCATGGATAAGGCTCAGTGGCACAATCAAAAAGGTTGGGCCGACGGCGTGGATGGGCAATTGAGGTACGCGGTTCGCAACGGCGAGACATGGGCCGTAAAAACCTTGTTGTCACAAAGGCCCCCGACTATAGGTCAAAAACCCCTGGTCGGCGCGTTGCCGCCGCTTCTGGCCATAACGCCGGAGGGCAAGGGGGTTCATGCGGTAACCACAACATTCGTGTGGGATACGGATAGCATCTACAATGCGGGGCCTTTAGGTAGTTCCCATCCCAGAAAGGCCGTTTTGGGGAACGGTTTCGGTGGTGTGACCCGCACTTTTCGTGATCCTGGCGTGA
>MWCO01000192.1 GCA_002070115.1 Deltaproteobacteria bacterium ADurb.Bin207 | reverse complement strand
GGGACAGGGGCGACGGGAGGTGGGGGTGAAGCGGGGGGTTGCGGAAGTTGTGACCACGATCTAGAAGAATGCTACAATAAATTAAAAATATGCGTTGCCAA
Organism: Deltaproteobacteria bacterium ADurb.Bin207; assembly: GCA_002070115.1. Classification (GTDB taxonomy): domain Bacteria; phylum Myxococcota_A; class Polyangia; order Polyangiales; family Polyangiaceae; genus MWCO01. The sequence continues at coordinate 2,113 of MWCO01000192.1, read as the reverse complement.
ATCGGTGGTGCTAGGAAATTATAATAATAATCCATGGAGTATTGACATCACAGAGGTAACGAATAAGCAGTATGAAGATTGGCTCGGCAAAGGTCCAAAGACAGAAGACCAGAATAATGCAAATTGCATCCAAAAAAACAATGAGTTCGACAACTCATGTGATAACATCACGCCTAATAAAAATCCAAATCACCCCGTGACTTGTATCGATTGGTGTGATGCAGTAGCTTATTGTGAAGCGGTTGGCAAGCGTCTTTGTGGTAAAATTTCTGGGAGTGAAACAAGTTGGCTTGGTGTTAATAACGTAGCTGAGAGCCAATGGTTCGCTGCATGTACTTCAGGAGATCCTAGCAAATATACTCTTCCTTGTGGCGAAGGACATCATAATTGCAATTGTAATCTTCACACTACTGATACAAGGGAAGCTGCTCGCAACAACGAATGTGCATCTTCCTCAGGCGTTTTCGATTTAATCGGAAACGCTGCGGAGTGGGAGGCTTGTTGTACCGTAGTTTCTGATCGCGTCTGTCGTATACGTGGGGGAAGTTATGACAGTGATGACGTACCATCCGTGAGCTGCGCACACGAAGATCAGATGCCATACATGACCCGATCGCCGAACATCGGCTTTCGCTGCTGCAAGGGCCCAAACTATCCTATTGAAAATCCTTGAAAACGCGCGATCGCCCGTATGGATCCTTCGGTCAGCCGCTTCGGCTCCCGCCTTTTGCGCTCCCCGTTCGTGGCCTCCGATTCACCGGTTGATACTCCCCTTCCCTTTCGTACGAAAAGGTGGGACAAGGTGTGTTGACATAGCTCACACTGGGAATTATTGGTTCCCAGCATTGCAAAAACGGGAAAGCAAACTTTTGAACAAATCCCCGTACGAAGGCCATATCAACGCTATCCGCCATCAGGCACGAAACGTGCTCCTGCAGCGCTCGCTATTCTTCACCCCTTGAGGTTCAACCCATGCGAACACCCACCGCAGCCCCCTCGAATCGCAAATCATCCGCCCAACAACCTTCGCAAGGCTTATTTCGCAGGAGTGTTCGACTGGCCCCACGCCCAAACCGTGTCGCGCGTCCAGGTCCCATCCATCCCAAACAGCCTCCCCAACCCACCAAAGCGCCCGTGATGGTGGCTCCCCGAGCACCCAAGCCTGCCTTCGTAGCCGAGCCACCGACACAAACCACACAAAATACCGACTCGCTTCCCCTTCCCCTCTTCCTTCAGGAGTCGGCGGACATGCCGGGGCTTCGTCGTGAACTCGAGCAACTCGCCCAACGATGCCGCGCCTTCGCGGATGTTTGTGATGAAACGGCAAAACGCATCGATACGTTGGCGAAGGGACAACCATCGCACGCGCTTCAGCGTCAAACGCAGCCCATCGCAAAGCCCCTTGCCCGTCCTTTGGCTCGAAATCTCGACGTAAAAACTGTCCCCCTTCGCGTGACCAGCCCCAAGCTCAAACGCGGGGAGATCGAGGTTTCGCTCGATTGGTGCGACAATGAGCCCACGGTCATTCGTCCGCAGTCCGTGGCCACTTCTCGGACGACCTTGCCGCCTCCTGTGCTCGTGGCATGCCCGTCGTGTGGTCATGGCAACGGGCAGCAATACGAAAGTTGTGTCATGTGCGGGTGTCGGCTGCATGCGATGACCGAGGCCGAAGAAGAGGAAATCGAGGTTGTTTTTACGCCGACTCTGGGTTCACGCCTCCGCAACTTCATCCAACGTCTGGATCCACGACGTCCGCGTTGGCTCGATCCGGATGTGCTGGAGTCGGTGGACATACCCTCATTTTCGTGAATAATTACGCATATTTACAGACGAATCGGAACACTTCTCTTCGGTGTCCGCATCGCCTCCCAATCCCTCGATATCGAAGCGTCTTCACCGCCCTGTCCAAATCGTGAACGCAGGCCGATTGCGGCAACGCTCCGTTGGCTGGCAAACGCGGAATAACCTTCGTATTTCGTAGACTAAACCGAAGCCTCCGCCTAGGTTAGACCCAACGGTCCAACTGGAGGAGCACGATGCTTCAGATCCACCCCCCAACGGACCCCTCAATCCAAAGGCAAGGGGACCGTGTGGTCGGGACCCGTCGACAGAA
>MWCO01000191.1 GCA_002070115.1 Deltaproteobacteria bacterium ADurb.Bin207 | reverse complement strand
GGGGACGTGTCCAGTTGCTTTTCGAGCCGCTACTGAGTGCTGATCCCGTGCTGCTCATTGGAGCGGGACATATCGGGGCTGCGTTGGCTTCGTTACTCCTGCGTGTGGGCTTTCGGGTCATCCTGACGGATGAACGTCCCGATGCGTTGTCGCCGGAGCGGCTTGCTGCCTTGCCCGGGGTCGAAGCGAGATTGGGTTCCGCGGAGCAGGTAGCCAATGACGTGCCAACGACCGTTCCGGTGGTGGTGGCCACGCATGAGCATGCGCTCGATCTTGCGGCCATCGTATGGGCTATCGAGCGCGGCCACACGTATGTGGGTGGCATAGGTAGCAAGACGAAGTCCGTGAAAACCCGGCGAGCGTTGGAGGAGCGGGGTGTGCCGAAAGCGGTAGTGGATAGTCTTCGTATGCCTGTGGGGTTGAAGCTTGGCGGGCGTACGCCGGAGGAGATTGCCTTGGCCATTGCGGCCGAACTGGTAGCCTGGAGGGCGGGAACCTTAGATAAAGCTGCTACGAAGCAGGATGAATGAGGAGTTGCCAACGCGAAGCCGAATGCTGGCGACTTGACGCGCGGCTTTGGTATCCTATGGTTTACGGAAAAGGTTTTTGGGATAGATGAGGGTCCGTCGCACGAAACAGCCAATTTGCACCGCGCCACGCGGCTGGCGGTTCGTTTCGTGGTTGACGGTGCTCGCGCTGGTTTTGGGCGTCCTGGGACCTTGGTTGGTAACCTTGGCGGTGGATGACCACAACGACGACACGGTGGCGTACCACGCCGATGGCTCATCATGTCCCGATCCATGTTCGGATGGGCATGATTGTGGCGACGGTTGCCTGTGTACGTGCTGTCACGGGCGTCTTTTCGCCACACGGGATGCCACCGATTTCCTTGTGTTTGGCCCTATTTCGGTAAATCTCCTTTTCATGGCACACCTGTTCGACCCCGAGGCGGAAGGGGTGAAAGGTCGCGTGTTCCATCCCCCTCGAGGGTGACATTCGTCGCGTGGGCTGAGTGTCACAGGAAAATCCAAGCGGGATGGCAGGTGTGCTATGGAAAAAGGCAGGCGTTCGACGTCTTTGGTAAAGTGGGGTAGTCCTTTCGCGGTTGTGTTGCTGTGGTGGGGGACAAGTGCGTGCGAGCGAACGAGTCACGCGCAAGATTCCAAGCCTCGGGAAGTTGTTTCCGTATCGGAAGCGAAAGCGGACGATCACGATCACGATCATGACCACGGTTCGGAGAGCGACTTGGATAAGTCCGCGGAATCCTTGTTCAATCAGGATTGCGAGCATGGAATCAAAGCGTTTTCGTGTGACGAGTGTCGCTACGAGGTAGGGGTCGTTCGCGTAGCCGAGCCGTTGATGCGTCAGGGGTTGTTCGAACTCGTTCATCCTGGCGAGCGCGCCGTGGCTGCTCCCCTTGAATTGACGGCGGAGGTACGATTTGACGATCGTCTGGTGGCGCATGTGCGTCCGGTGGCGCAGGGGATCATTCGCAAAGTGCATGTTGTGATTGGCGATGAGGTGAAGCAAGGCGCGCCTTTGCTGGAGATGGATAGCGTGGCGGTAGGCGACGCTTACGGTGAGTTGCTGGAAGCGCGTGCGCGGCTGGTGCTGGCGAAGCAGTCGTATGAGCGGGCGGAATCGTTGAAAAAAAGCGGTTTGGCGTCGGAAAAGGACTATCTCGAGGTCAAGACGGACTACGAAGCAGCCAGAATACGCGTTGATGCTGCGCAGGGGCGTGTTGCCAGGCTTGGGGGAACGGGTGCGGGCACCATCGTATTGCGTGCTCCCATGACGGGGAAAGTGCTCGAGCTGCACGCGGTTCCGGGCGAAGTGGCCTCTTCGGATGAGAGCATCGCCACGGTGGGCAACCATGATGCGGTTTGGGTATGGGCGGATCTTTTCGAGCGGGATTTGGCGAAAGTCATGGACGCTCAGAACGGGGGCAAACTCGAAGCCTCGGTATTCGTAGAAGCTTATGCCAACGAAGCCTTTTCGGGTGTGGTCGATCTCGTCAGTCCTTCGATGGACCGGAAATCGCGTACGGTGAAGGTGCGTGTTGCGGTAGACAATCCGAAGGGTCGTCTTCTGGCGGGGATGTTCGCGAAAGTGCAGGTGTTTTTGCCGGGCGGGGAACGGGCGCTCGCGGTTCCTCGCGAGGCGGTTCTCGAAGACGAGGGGCGTTCGTTCGTTTTCGTGCATCATCATGGTGAGTATTTCGTGCGTCGTCCGGTTCGAACGGGACGAGCCTGGGGGGGGTGGG
>MWCO01000190.1 GCA_002070115.1 Deltaproteobacteria bacterium ADurb.Bin207 | reverse complement strand
CGCCGAATTATTTCAGTTCAAAAAACTTGGCCAACTATCTTGCGTTCTTTCTTCCCAAAGTACGCCCCCATGCTATTTTATCAATAAGTTACACGATTACAATCCCTTCCTCAAGGATGGGGGTAAGGGCAACGAGCTTTTTCGAATCGGGTGTTGCCTCTTTATGTCCAAGTGGAAAACCTTGCCGCCCATGGCAACCGAATTGGGCTCCATAAAGTATCATCAAATTTATCCCATGCCGTTGACCGTCCGACGATGGGGTGCTATTCTCTCGCCCATTGGGAGGTGCTATGGATCGCGTTTTTCCGTGTCTGAACGAATCAGGTAGCCAGCCTGGGGATGAACCGCAACAGATTTGCTCTGTCGCCTCACGAAAGCGGGTGGGGGCGTTTGGAGAAATTTTGCGAAAGCAGATACTGATTCCCTTTGTGGTGCTTGCTTTTTCGGTGGGTTGTGCGGGCTCCTCCTCCGAATCGCAGGGCGATCCGCAAGCCGACAGCGGTGCCTCGAGCCTCGATACGGGCGCGGTCGAACAGGATGCGAACTTTGTTCCTGATGCGAGCGACGATCAGGTTGACGGCGGTTCTGGGGAAGATGCCGAGATTGGGGAAGATGCCGAGATTGAGGAAGCTGGCGATGAGCAGGGTGTCGAAGTCGATGGGGGTGAGCCTTCCGAGCCCGATGCCGCCGTGCCTCCGCCGACCCACAAACAACATATCTTGCGGATTTTCCACTGGAATATCGCTGGCGGCAAAGAGAATGGCTGTAAGCCGGGGCCGATTTCCGAAGCGGTGCTCAAGTTTGTGAAGGACCATAAGGTGGATTTCGTGGGCCTGAATGAAGTATGCCCAAAACAGCACGACGCCATCGAAAAAGCTCTTCGCGCCGAATGGAAGGTGCCGAATGGAACGCAATTCGCCGCTTATAAGGGAGATGAACTGGCCACGGTCGTGGGAAACTCGATCTTTGCTCGTCTCGGATTTGTGCCTGATTCGATCGAACGCGAGGAACTCGGCGCTGATCAGTATGGCAAACGTTTCTTGATTTGTGCAAAAATTCTGGGCTTTCCGCACCTTCGGCAATGCGCGACCCATCTCAGCCCGAACGACGATAAAGCCGGAAACCAACTGGTCAAGATGCTGGGAGTCATCGAAAAGTACTGGGAAAAACAGAATGATACCGTGTTTTTTACCGGCGATCTCAACCTGAGAGCGGATGCCAAAGCATTGGATATAGTCTATAGCGCTGCCGTCAACACCAAAAACAACTCAAATAACAAGGGGCAATATCGGGAAGTCGATGATAACGATCCGCAACATTGCCTGGGCTATGGCGAACGGACCCTGCCGAACACCACGGGCGGCCCCTGCAAACAAGGCGGAAAGATCGATTTCATTTTTATACGGCAGAATCATATCGTCGCTGGCGATTACGACGGAGACACCTTCAACATCCCCAAGACCTGCAACGGCAAGGTATGCTCCGACCATCGTCCCGTCTTTGGTCGCGCCCGGGTGCAGATCGCGCTTGATTGACGCATCTTTCCCTGATCCGAATCACCCGGATCCTGATAGATCCCCTCATTTTTCCCGAATGGCAAAGGGATACGAGCGGCGAATTCTTGGAGTGACCGTTTCTCGTGGGTCTTGGCCGTGAAGGAAAGGCTCGAGGGAAAAGGAAGGGGCTGGTTCAGGCACCGACTTTTTCGACCGAAAAGCCTCGAACCCCTCGACAATTGCCAATGATGCCGTGGCTTATAGGCCCCTGTCAGTCTTCGGGGTAGGCTTCCGTCAAGTCCACGGTGACCACGCCGGATGGCGCCGGCAGCGTGAAATCCACGACAGCGGTATAGTCGGGCGTAGAGGGATAGAGTTCGTTGGTGAGATATACCGGTACTTCGATGCGATATTTGCCGGCGGGCGCTTCGAACCTATTGTGGCATTCGCAGCCGTCGGCGTTTTTGGCAAATGTATACGTGTTGCCGGGCCAGGAAACCTCGAGGCTCGAGCTGTCGCTTACGGGAACCATGTCGAACGCGCAGTCGCAGGCCATACAGGCTCCCACGGGCGGATCGTTGCAATCCACGGTGCAGTCCGCGCTGATCGCCAGAGACGATTGGTAGCCGTCAAAACATGATTTTACAGCGAACTGGGTTCGACATTGCCGGAGCAGGTAAACGGGCTGCACGTTTTTGCTGATGAAGGAAAACGTGACGGGATAGGGCGCGCTTTCGTTCGTCTCCACGGCGCAAGGGTCAGTGCTTCAGATCCACCCCCC
>MWCO01000189.1 GCA_002070115.1 Deltaproteobacteria bacterium ADurb.Bin207 | reverse complement strand
CCCTTGAATACAAGCTGATGAGCCAGGTGCTCGACGACGCTTGCGACGCTGTGCAAGCAGTATATGCTTGTCTGAGTAAGCGCTCCGCCAACCGCGTTCTTCCCACCACGAGGCCTCATACCCACGATACGCCTACGGCAAAGCCTTCCAGCACATCAGCTTCCCAATCCCCTATCCACGAAGCGGTTCTACCGCTGCCCTGCCACCCCTGAGCCATCTCCTCATTTTTCCCGAAGCCTTTCCTTCGCCCTACGACTACTGGAAACAAGTACCTATCATTGCGTGGCCGCAGTCACGGCAACGGTCACGCATACGGTCACGGTCCACGACACACAAAACCGGTCACGGTACAGCAAATAAGTCCACAAGGCGGGATACTACGCTCCCCGTATCGAAATATGCCGACAATCCGTGGCATCCCGGCTCAACGCTTCCTTACCAAGCAAGGCGCATCCGACGATCCGCGGACGACCATCCCAGCCGAGCAGCAGCGCGTCCTGGCTGGAATCACCATCACGCACCTCGCACGGAATGAGAAGGCTTGGTAGCCCACGAGCATCACCACACAGCGCTCAACTGACCGTATTTATTGATGTTTCTACAAGGCTGATCCCAATGGCCCCGAGGGCCAGGTCGAAGTCAAAATCCAGGGGATTCCCTGCTCGTATTCCTTTCCAAGGCAAGAAAATGAGCGGATCTGTCAGCCTGCGCTGGAGTTACCGCAACTCGAAGGAGGGCGGCACCAGTCGAATGGATGGGTGGAAGAAAGGGAGCCGCGTATCTGCAATATCCCCACCCAGGTTGCCAAGGGTAGAATGGGATACGTTGTTTACCAAAAAGCAAGGAAGCTCCCGTCACCACAAAAATCCGACGGACAGTTCCGGGTACACCGTCGGCTCCGAAATGCTCTCGAATCGGCCGATCTTGCCCATCGCCATGACTCCCCCGAGAAGCGCAAGACGGAAAGCTCCGTTTGACCGATAGCCGTAGCCGATACCAAGAAATCCGAAATTTCGACCATAGCTCGTGGAATCGCTCTCATTACGAATCGGCTCACGGACGTCGACGTTCACCTGAATGTATCCGCCTCCCACATCTGCGATGAAAGAGTGGTGGCGGCCCGGCCAGAACCTTGCACGAATAGGAATGCTCCAAGCCGAATACTTCCCGCTCTCCCCATCTCCTTCCACACTCTTTTTCGGCCAGAAACCGACTCCCCCGGTGACTTCCAACCAGCAAAGCGGTTGCCATGCCAGCGCTGCCCCTACGAAGTGATTGGGTCTTCCTGCATTGATATGAATTCCCCATAAATTCTCAGGACAAGCCGACTCGGGGTCAGGTTCTGCCTTCGCAGCTTCGCCTACCGCTGCTTGTCCGCAATCCTCCTCGAGCGCATCGGTCCCCTCCACAGGCGCAAATTCCACACGTCGGCTTTTGGCCCAAACCGCCTTGCACTTGCACCGGTCACCGGGAGTCTCCTTGTCTTCGCAGCCTTCCGGCTCCTTGTTGTAGCAGTCCGGCCCCTCGATCTGCTCGGTGCCTTCCTCGCCCATCCCTTCCGGCTCGTCGAGTTGACCAGCAGGCACACCTCGATTGCGCAACTCACGCGCCACACTCCTCGCTCGTCGTAACGACAAGTTGGCGTTCATCAAAGATGCTCCACGCGAATCGGTGTGCCCCACAACCTTCACCCGCAGCTTCGGATACCTTTTCAGGTATTCGACCCACTTGCCAATGGTCGCATCCGTTTCCTCGCGATCGCGCTTCAATGTATCCTTGTTGTATTCGAAAAAAATCTCGCCTTCGTACTCGAAACCCCCTCCGCAATAACGAATTCCCCTGCCCTCAAGCACCTTGACGGCAAAATCCGTCTTTGGCTCCACCTCGGTATGACGATCGACACTGTCGCCCCTGGGAGCTGCCGAACCGTGCGCTCCGCAGCCCATCCAAACCGACATTGACAGGACAACCAAGAGCAACCGGACGTACCACACGCAACCATCCCCTACCCTCGCATTCGCCGCATCGCTTTGTTGGGCTCTCGACCCGTCCGCACTCGGCGATACTTTACATACGGGCTCACCTTGCAAGCCGCCCCATCGAATCGCACAAAAGTACCCCAATAACCGGCAAACAGGCTCAACCATCCCTCATCCTCCGATTGGCCTCGGCTCAAACAAGCTCCCATCGGCCAAAATTACGCTGAGGCCTGCGAGAGGTCAACGAAAAACACGTCGATCCAATGGGCTCTTATCTGATGATTTGTTACGCCACGCTCGGCCAGTGCATTTCGACGCGGTGCTCAAGGGGCTTGCCAACAACAAGCGCAAGCCCTAAGCGTAGGTTTCGCGCCCCTTCAATTCGTTGAGTGGCAGTCCAGCGCGATAATTATTTGAAATATCAGTGAATCCAT
>MWCO01000188.1 GCA_002070115.1 Deltaproteobacteria bacterium ADurb.Bin207 | reverse complement strand
TGGCGCTATCACGTAAACCCCTCAGCAACGGCTCAAAGACCGGTTTGCTTGAGCGTCAGTTTGACCGGGTGATCAATCACGCCCTCCTGAACACCCCATGTGTCCGGTGATATTGCCGTCGAATTGGATGGTCGGTGTATGACAAGGGCAGGTACTCAGGACGACCGCGTAAGACGAATCTATGACGCGTCTGTTTTCGAGACCCCTGGTGCCGGTCCGGAGCGCGCGTGAGGCAGCGGCGGGTTCGAGGCAAGCCCAAGGCTGTCGAGGATTTTGGTGATCGCCCGTGGCTCGGTGATGATGGCGATGACACGAAATCCCCCGCCGCAGTGCGGATATGGCAGCGAATCCAGGTTGAACACTCGGCGAAGAAGCGTCGCCCAGTCCACGTGTGTTTCACCCGAAGAAACACGGTGAGATGAGAATCGACTCGCTGACGCTGTGAGGAATCCGGTCTAACCCTTGGTGCTGGGCTCTTCGAATTCTCGTGTGATTCTCAGCGTTTGATCGCCTTGATTTCCTTTACGCGCATTTCGAGCTTTTCGGCTTCCTTGATTCTATTTGTGGCTCGATATAGCGCTGCAAGGTTCTCAAGGGTCTCGGCCACTTCCAAATGTTCCGGCCCCAGGGCTTTTTCCCGAATCGCCAGCGCGCGTTGGTAGAGCGGCTCGGCCTTGGCATACTCGCCTTGCTTTCGGTAAACGTCCGCCAGCTTCCCAAGGTTTTTGGCCACGGAGGGATGTTCCGGCCCCAGGGCTTTTTCCCAAATTGCAATCGCCCGTTGGTAGAGCGGCTCGGCCTTGGCATACTCGCGTTGCTCTTGGTAAAGGTCCGCCAGCTTCTCGATCTCCACGGGAGCGACTAAATGTTCCGGCCCCAGGGCTTTTTCCCGAATTGCCAGCGCCCGTTGGTAGAGTGGCTCGGCCTTGGCATACTCGCCTTGCTCGCGGTTAAGATCCGCCAGCATGTTAAGGCTCGCAATCACGCTCAGAGGGTCGCGCTCCAGCGCTTTTTCCCGAATTGCAATCGCTCGTTGGTAGAGCGGCTCGGCCTTGGCATACTCGCCTTGCCGTTGGTAAAAGCCCGCCAGATCGTCCAGGGCCCCGGCCACATTAGGATGTTCCGGCCCCATCGCTTTTTCCCAAATTGCCAGCGCCCGTTGGAAAAGCGGCTCGGCCTTGTCGCGGTTGCCTTGATTTTCAAAAAGTCCCGCCAGATAGCGCAGGCCCAAGGCCACGATAGGATGTTCCGGCCCCATCGCTTTTTCCCAAATTGTAATCGCCCGTTGGTAGAGCGGCTCAGCCTTGGCATACTCTAATTTCCTTTCAAAAAAGGATGCCAGATCGCAAAGGCTTTTTGCCACCTCGGGATGTTCTGGCCCCAGCGTTTTTTCCCGAATTGCCAGCGCCCGTTGGTAAAGCGACTCGGCCTTGTCACGGTTGCCTTGGCTCTCAAAAAGCTCCGCTAGATTGTCGAGGCTTTTTGCCACTTCGGGATGCTCTGGCCCCAGCGTTTTTTCCCGAATTGCCAGCGCCCGTTGGTAAAGCGGCTCGGCCTTGTCACGGTTGCCTTGGTTAGCAAATAACTTCGCTAGATTGTCGAAGCTCTTGGCCACTTCGGGATGCTCTGGCCCCAGCGCTTTTTCTCGAATTGCCAGCGCCCGTTGGTAGAGCGGCTCAGCCTTGGCATACTCGCGTTGGGCGTGAAAAACGTCCGCCAGATTGTCGAGGCTCGTGGCCACCTCGGGATGCTCCGGCCCCAACGCTTTTTCCCGAATTGTCAGCGCACGTTGGTAGAGTGGCTCGGCCTTGGCATACCAGCTTTGGTGTAGCAAAAGAAATGCGAGATTGTCGAGGCTCTTAGCCACCTCGGGATACTCCGGTCCGGCATTCCGCTCCGCAATCGCCAGCGCATCCTGGGCAACCGCCAGCGCACGAGCGTAGTGCCCAGCGTTGTATAGCTCCATCGCTTCCTTATGGCGCGTTTCCGACGTAGCCTCAGCGCCTTTGATGCGCATCGTGTCTTTGTTCTGGCACCCGATGGAGAATGACGAGATGTAGATGACCGTCAAGCTGACAGCGATGAGCTTTCTCATGGGGTCTCCTCCTCTTTATTCTTTAGAGGTTTGGTTGAGTCCTCGTGTATCATTGCTTTGCCCAAGATTGAGGTGCCGTCGTTTAGCAAGACTCGTTTGCGTGTCAATCCCGATTTGTCGTCGGTCCGGTTGAGATGAGTATTTGCCTTGGAGTCATGCATGTCCTTGTCATACACCGACCATCCCATTGGACGGCAATAGGACCGCACACATACGGGGCGAAGGGGAATAGAGACAGGGGTCAATGATTGAGTCAAAATATTTTAAACTAGAAACTAGTACTACAGATCCTTTCTTCGTTCCACATTAGGACCGGGGCGTAAGAACCCACGGGAACTCAAGAACCAGCT
>MWCO01000187.1 GCA_002070115.1 Deltaproteobacteria bacterium ADurb.Bin207 | reverse complement strand
TTGTATCCTGGGCAGGTCGAGTCCTTGGTGGTGGTGGGGGCGGCACCAGTCGAGCGAAAAGTCAATATCCGCATCGATTTTTTCTTCGTGCAGTACGAGCGCAACTCCAATTATGCCTTCGGAATGAATTGGCCGACTCGGCTTGGCGGGGAATCGATCCGCAGCGAGGTAAGTTATGATTTCTTGTCAGGAACGGTAACGACCGCGCAGGCTTCCATCATCAATCAGCCGTTACCGGGTCTGGATATTGCCGCGCGCAATGGGTGGGCAAAGGTCCTCAAGCAATCCACGGTGATTACGACCAACGGAACCGAAGCGGTTTTCGAAAGTGGAGGCGAGCAGAACTACCCGATTTCTGCCGGGCTGACCGCGAGCATTCAGCCCATCACGTATGGCACCAACGTGACGGTTTTGCCTCGCTTCGATTCCGACAGCGGGGAACTAGAGGTGAAGATATCCGCCGACGTAAGTGACCTCATTCCCGCCATTGCATCGACCAGTCTGCCTGGTCGAAGCACGTCCAAACTCACGACCTTGGTGAGCATGAAACTCGGTGAATCACTAATTTTATCGGGTATCCGAACGCAATCCCAGCGTCGTTCCACCGCGGGCGTACCGCTGCTGAGCGACATACCGATTTTGGGCTTGTTGTTTGGAAGTGAATCACAAACCCGAGAGGATGTGGAGGGAGCCGTATTCATCATTCCTTCGGTAGTGGAGTCCTTACCCCGCGACTCTTTGCAGCTCGTCAACAGCGCTTTCGCACAATATGAAGAGTATTCCGGCGATATCGAAGCCATCAACGCGTACCCCAAGCGTCCACCGATGTCGGGCAAACGCTCTGGCAGCAAGGAGTAGTGGAATCGGGCAGCATGGACATCGAAGTCGTCATCGACTCCCAGGGTGGTCGCCGAATAGAACGGATATCGGCGGTGGCGCCCATTTCCGTCGGCAGAAGCCCCTCTTGTACGGTGTGTCTCGAGAGCGATGCGGTATCACGACGGCATGCGGTGTTTCAGGTAGGACCCAATTCTGTCGTGGTCGAGGATGTATCGACGAACGGAACGATCGCTGGTCAGCAGTTGTTGCGTCGGATCTCGGCACAAGTGCCTTTCGATACGCCCGTGGTGGTGGGTGAGTTTACGATACGGGTTCGTCCTGTGGATTACGCGGCGGTCGCCAGGGCACCGTCGGCACCGACGATTGAGCCGCAAGCGGCCCCACTGCCAGCGTATATGCCTCCGGGCGTGGGCATGGGAGCATCGGCGCCGGCCTACCCTACGCAAGGATATGTCCCTCCTGGGGTAGCGTCATCGCCGACGGCCAAGCCACCAGCTCCTGTTCCGGGCGTTGCTTCTCGGCTGGTCATGCGAGGCAGCGCACCGGTTCAACCTTCCGGTCCGCCTATCGCCAAGCCTCGTGCAAAGCCCGCGCCTCCCTTGAATCGACTATCGGCCCAATCGGCGATCGAAGCGGAAGCCAAGCGCAGAGCAGCCGCCGACGATGTGGCGATGCGTCGAGAAGTCCACAAACAGCTTTTAGAGCACTTGGACTTGGCGGCGATCGACGCCTCCAAGCTCGATGATCCTTCGATGCGTCCGAAGGTATTGACGGCGTTGCGCAAGATCGTAGGCAAGCTGGAAGACAGGCTTCCTGCGGGAACGAATCAGGATCGGTTGGTGGGGGAATTGGCGGATGAGGCGCTAGGTCTTGGCCCTTTGGAGAGGTATTTGGCGGACCCGACCATCAGTGAAGTGATGGTGGTGGGGCCTGAAGCGGTCTATGTGGAACGAGAGGGGAAATTGGTAAAGACCGACGCGCGGTTTACGGACGACGAGCGGGTGCGAGCGGTCATCGAGCGTATCGTAACCCCGTTGGGTCGTCGCATCGACGAATCCAGTCCGTTGGTGGATGCGCGATTGAAAGACGGTTCTCGTGTCAACGCGGTGATTCGTCCGATTGCGTTACGTGGTTCGTGCATCACGATCCGCAAGTTTGCCAAAGTACCGCTTACGTTGCCGCGATTGATCGAATTGGGCGCGCTATCGGATTCGATGGGCAGGTTTCTTCAGCGTTGTGTGGTGGCGAAAAAAAACGTGGTGATATCGGGGGGAACGGGCAGTGGAAAGACGACACTATTGAATGTGTTGTCGGCGGCGATTCCGGAAGATGAGCGAATCATTACGATCGAGGATGCGGCGGAACTCCAGCTCGAGCAGCCTCACGTGGTATCGTTGGAGACGCGTCCTGCGAACATGGAAGGCAAGGGGGAGTACACGATACGGGACTTGGTGAGGAATGCGCTTCGTATGCGTCCCGATCGCATTGTGGTTGGGGAATGCCGCGGGGGTGAGGCATTGGACATGCTCCAGGCGATGAATACGGGTCATGATGGCTCGTTGACGACGACGCACGCCAACAGTCCCGCCGAAGCGCTGGCGCGTCTCGAGACCTTGGCGTTGATGGCGGGAGTGGATCTGCCATCGAAAGCGATAAGGGATCAGATTGCATCGAGCATTCATGTG
>MWCO01000186.1 GCA_002070115.1 Deltaproteobacteria bacterium ADurb.Bin207 | reverse complement strand
TGCCGCCGAATTATTTCAGTTCAAAAAACTTGGCCAACTATCTTGCGTTCTTTCTTCCCAAAGTACGCCCCCATGGACCGGACACATGGGGTGTTCAGGATGCCGTCTTGGAGGATGGGAAGATGGCCGCAAAGTATACCGCAACAGCGCGCCGAGAGCGGCTAGCAAAGGTGCCACAAGGTTAACTTATGCGCTATTGCAGAGCAGGCAACCCGACGGAATCGTTGACCCATCGTTCATCGGGGCGTGCCAACGTGGTTTCCTCAGGTGCTCCCTTCACCAGAAGCTGAGCACGCATTCCAGGCGGATTCGAGTTGGTGGTACTCCTCGAGGTTTGCCCATTCGTGCCAGTAGCCGTCGATGTTGCGGAACTCCCCGTGCATTTTTGCGCATGCGATCCAGGCCACGTGGAGAGGCGACTGGTAAAACTTCGCCAATTCGTACTCACGGATCCAGCCGAGCGTGCCATGTTCCTCGTCGATCACCGTTCTTCCCGTGAAGTCGACCCCGAGCGTCCTGTAGGCGAGGCCGAGACACTCTTGTGCGATGTCGTTTGCTTTCTTCCTTGAGTAGCCAGTTAACTGTGCTTGCTGGAAGAACGAGAGCCGGTGATCGTAGCCCTTGTCGTTCCATTGCTTGAAGAAGTCGACCAGACGCGGCTGCGCGGATTCGAGTTGCTCGCGCCGCATGAGTTCCTCCTGTTGTCGACGCCGCCGGTTCTCGTCCGCAGTAGAAGCGTCGGGCAGCGGTCGGTCAACCGGGTCGTCGCTCAGATACCCCTCGCGACGCAAAGCGTTGATGCGAGTCGTCAGACTCCGTCGTGCCGACTCCTCGGTCTTGAGCGTCTTGATCTCGACCGTCTCTTTGCCGTCGGCCCGGCCGCATCGGATGTAGAGCTTGTTGCCCTCGCACAGCAATTCTGCGTACCTGAACTCATCCTCGTCGTCGGGCTCGCAGGTCAGTCGTATCCACTCTGGCATGCTGGCTCCTGATCAATAGGGTGCAGCCGCGCCTGAATCCACCGGGCGCAGCCCTGCAAAGTCGACAAAGTGTGTGCTTCCGGTCACGTCCCGTCAAGGTGTGTACCGTCTTGCGCCATCCGGCAATGGCTACGCCGACTTCTTCATCGCCTCGATGATGCATTTTGTGTCGTTAGCATCGACGACGCGCTTGTACTGCTTACGCGTCGACTGGGCATCCGGCTAGGCGAAGTTGCTATGCACCAGCGTCGTCATGAAGGGCTACATCGTCTTTGGCATCTGCGTCAGCAGGTTCCGCATGGCCGATAGACAAATCGACCAGCTTTCGTAAGTCAAGACAAGTTCCGGGTCACATCGCGAAGGCGGCGTATAGGCAGTCAACACGGAATCAGGGCGGATTCATGGTGTGAGCGCGATCGGTAGACAAACCAATGCGTCGCCGCCTTTACTCGCAGCGCATAACCCACTGCCCTGCGCGACCAGCAGCTACGCCACGAACAAGACCGGGGCGAAGCCCAGTTGCGGGTCAGGAGCGCGTGCCTCAGTGATGGTGGCAATGACACGAAGTCTCCCGCCGCAGCGCTGACATTGCAGCGAATTCACGTTGAATACTCGCCGAAGAAGCGTCGCCCTGTCTACGTACGTCCCCGCAGCCCCCACGGCCCCGCAATAGCTTCGTTGCGGTTGGGGCTCTCCAGCTTCAGACAAGGCTTCAGACAAGCCCGCCAGCGTACACGACACGTCCGTGCTCTTGGTCTCCGACGGCCTCAGACGTTGTTGCCGGTAGCCCTTGTCGTAGTTGGTCTTGAGCACGGCATGCTCATGTCATCGCGACGCGCTCGACAACACCCCCACGTTCCTGACCAAGGGATATCGCGGTGGAGGTACCAGACTCGCGAGACGCGCAAGAAGTTGCACCGGTTCCATCAGCAGATGGGTCCTGCTCCCCCTTGGGTACTTCATCTCGTACGCAACCCGCCCATCGTTCGTGAGGCTGCGAGACTGAGGCGCGACAAGCTGATGGGATGACGGAGCACGTACCGGCATAGGTTCTCCCGTCCCACGTCGTCGTCCCCACGCACGGTGACCCCAGCGTGCAGACTATTGCCGTCGATTTCCGGGCAAAACGGCTTGCCTCGCCTCGCGAGTCTCGCCTCCAGGTCCATGTCCTCGGGCTGCACGCGGCCGTGCTCATCTACGCGCCCCAGCTTGCCGACACGCAGAGTCAACTGGGCGAAGCCGAGCATTGGTTCGTCCTCGGCCTCGTTTGTCGCGTCGTTGGGGTCACGAACCATACCTCGTCGCTCGAACTCTCGCAGCACCCGCGCCCGCACGCGACCGATCACCTGTGCGATCTCGCTCTGGGGGGAGCCCGAGTCTCGGTGAAGACGGCTCGGTGGCCGTCACTTCGGTACACGCCGTCGAGTACGAGTTAGTGAGCATAGGGATTCAAATGGAGAGATCCACCGAAAAACTGGATAGTCGCGACTATTCCTGTGGCTCCGTGCCGGACTCCCCGTTGCTGGCCGAGCTGTCGCATCAAACGGGAAATCTCCGCGCACAGGATGCGCACCACCGCACTGAGCGTAGGTTTCGCGCCCCTTCAATTCGTTGAGTGGCAGTCCAGCGCGATAATTATTTGAAATATCAGTGAATCCAT
>MWCO01000185.1 GCA_002070115.1 Deltaproteobacteria bacterium ADurb.Bin207 | reverse complement strand
GGGGTGCGGGGGGTACGGAAGAGCAACATCTACCGCAGATACCCTGTGCCCATTCTTCCGCCCCCGGTTTCGGCAGTGTGGGCGATGAAAACCCAAACCAAGGGCCTCGCTCGCCCGGGCACGTCGTGGCTGCCCAAGGACCCACACAAGCGGAAAGCAGGTATGCTCTCATCACCTGGGACCGCAATGATTCCAGCGCGACAGGCTATGAAGTCCTTCGCGACGGGAACGTGATTGCAAGCCTGAAGATCGAGCAGGATGCGTGGGACGATACCTGTTACTTGGACATGAAGGTTACGCCTGGGGTTCATGAGTACGCGGTTCGGGCCCTTCGCGGGACAACCCCTGGGAAGAGGTCTGCAAGTTATCGAATTTCCATTCTTCAGGACGCGGACTTCGGATCTATTTTCGAGGTGGATTCCTTTGGGGGTTCCGAGGATTCCGACCGAATCGAAGCCGCTATCGAAGCAGCTCAAACAGCGGGTGGGGGCGTGGTCCAATTCGCGCCGCGCACGTATACGCTGTCACGACCCATCGTGGTGGCGGGCAACCGTATCGTTCTGCGTGGAGCAGGCATGGACGATACCTTTTTGCAGCCATCGTATCCAGGAGCTTCCGGCGATGACGCCTGTGCGAGCACCGAAAGAATCGTATATTTCAACACGAAACTAAGTGATCTCGGCAACCTTCTTGCTGCTCCCATCCAACAGGGGGAACGAGTTGTCAACGTGACAGATAGTTCGGCCCTGGCGGTTGGAAATATCCTTTATTTCTCGGAAGTTCAGCCGGAGCAAACACCGGCAGACTTCCAAAATGCAGGGATCATCCAAGATCCGGGGACAGGCAAAGACCAACGCTACCCCAATGAGAGCAACGAAATCGTTGCCATCGATGGGCTCCAACTTACGTTCAAGTACCCATTTTCCCATGACTTCAGCATGAATACGCCCTTGCAGCGATTCGAACGCGGACTCGACAATCGGATTGAGTCGCTCACGATTCAAGGGCGAAGTGAAAACGAGCAAACCTGGTACGACGGACTGAACCTGAAAGGAGTCAACGGGCATGCTGCAGACGTTCGGGTTCGATGGACGAATCGTCGGTTGGTCCAGGTCCAAGGTCATGGAACGCGTCTTGTTGGTTTTCACGGGCCTTATGGTGGCCCGAGGGGAGGAGAATCGGGAATTTGCCGTTACAAAATCCATGTTTACCGGGCGACGAATGCTTTGATTGTTGGCTCTACGATGGGAATGCCCAACGATGATAGGAATTTGTCGTTCATCACGATCCAGCAGTCGACTCGTGGCATGGTTCGCAATTCGATCTTTTTGAAAAATCAAACTTATGGCGTGAACGAGCACGGGAAGGGATCTCGCCATTTGCTCGTGGAAAATAACTATTTTTCGGTAGGAACCCCGAATCGGGCCGGGGTGTTATTGGGCAATGAGTCATGGGGATTCAGCGGCCCCATGATCATCCGCAACAACACGTTCGAGGATAATGATCGCGATATTCACATCACCCAGAACTCGTACGAAGTCCGCATGCTGGACAATATTTCGCGGAGAAACGGACGCCAATTTCTGCGCGCTTCCGGATGGGCCGGACCGGATACGGAACCGGAGTATTACGGTTCGATGCGCATGACCATCGCGCGCAACAAGATCTATGAAGGCAAGTCAGGGCTTAGTCTGGGTGGGCAGGGCGGTATATATCCCTTTGGGGGCGTGCGAGACCTTGCGATTTTTGAAAACGTTTTCCAAGTGGACAGCGATGCAATTGTGCTGAACGGTGACAGCAACCAAACCAAACGGTTCCAGGTTTGGGACAATACAGGCAGTTCGAGCTACAAAAGGCCTGATTGGGTGAGTGGTGATTATTGGGCAAGCAATGCGGATGGCGCGTCGTACGGCAGCCGTAACGATCAGCCATGGATGTCGGAACAGTTTGCTTGGGAAGCGTTTGACCGTTATTGAGTCAGCCCGTGTTTTTACGTGGCGCTCTCATGTCCCTGATAGATCCCCTCATTTTTTCCTGAAAAACAAGGGATATGGGCGACAATCCCCTAAGCTTTGACCTTGACGTTGACTTTGAGTTTGACCTGGTCCTTGACATGAACTTGAAGGTCCAAGACAATACATAGTTTACACTTTTGGTACCTATGCTGACAGGGCTCGTTTACACTTTAGCTGGACGGGTTTGCTTTGATGGTTTTGGTCAAGCGCCTCATCGGAGTACGATGACACGATATGCTATAAAACAAGAGGCGAGCGCATTGCGGTGTTCAACAGGGGATGACTGTGAGTGTATTGCCTATGCCGTGACCGTGATTGGAAAAACGACGGGAGGGCTCAGCGGTAAAAGCTGTTCGATTTCCCTGCTCGCCTCTGATTGCCGCTTGCGGTAAAGTAGAACCAATGCGGGTTTCCAACTTGGTTACGGTTACGCTCTCGTGCCTTTGCAGTATTGCTTTGGGCTGCGGGGACGATACGACTCACCACGAAGGCGGTGGCGACGCAGCCACTCCTCCTAACACGGGCGGGCAGACAAACACTGGCGGCCAGGCGGGCGCGGGGGGAAGCACCAGTACTGGCGGCCAGGCGGGCGCGGGGGGAAGCACCAGTACTGGCGGCCAGGCGGGCGCGGGGGGAAGCACGAGCACCGGAGGTCAAGCAGGCGCG
>MWCO01000184.1 GCA_002070115.1 Deltaproteobacteria bacterium ADurb.Bin207 | reverse complement strand
ACCGAGCGTGGTGTGCGTCCGATGGGAAGAGGTGGCGCGTTTGTCGCGGGAGCCGATGACCTGGGCGCGGTATTTTTCAATCCAGCGGGCATCACGCACGCGAGCCGTCAGGTGCTCGGCGATGTAGGATTCGTGCTGATGCATTCGAAGTTCACACGCGTGGCGCGCGTGTGGCAGACCGATCCCAACACGGGTCAGCCCACGGGCCAATCGTGGAACCATACCTTTCCTACCGTCGAAGGTTCCTCGCAAATCCTTCCTGTACCTACGGTTGCCCTCAGCTACGATTTTGGAATCGAAGGGGCGGCTTTTGCCCTTGGCGTGTGGGCGCCCTATTCCGCAAGCGCGCGATATGAGGCGAAAGTTGCCGGTGTCCCCAATCCCGGCCGCTATATGTTGTTGAATCTCGATGGCTCGGCACTCGCGGTGCCCGGCGTATGGGGAGCCTACCAAATCACAAGTGCGCTATCGGTGGGTGCCGGATTCGAAATGCTTGCCGGTAAATATCGCTCCGTATCGATGATGAACGCATGTTTGCCGGACCGATGGATGTGCGCTCCGGAAGCACCCGATTACGATGCCCTCACGATGATCGATGTGGGTCCCATCCTGGCCCCAAGCGGAAATTTCGGCATTCAATTCGATCCCCATCCCCATGTTCGACTAGGCGCTTCGTTTCAACTGCCTTTTTACGTGCGCGCTCCGGCACGTTCCAAAGTTCGAATCCCCAGCGCCGCCGTGTTCCAAGATGCCTATCAGCAAGGCGATGAGGCTACGGTCGAGATGGACTTTCCATGGGTTGGACGGGTGGGTGTCGAAGGTCGGTGGGAAAAATTTCGGGGTGAAGTGGCCTACGTGTACGAAGCCTGGTCCATGCACGATGAAATCAAGATCACACCGAAAGACATCGTGCTTCGCGATGTGCTGACCTTCCCTGATGATTATCGTGTCACGCCGCAAACGATCCTGCGCAACTTCCAGGATACCTGGTCGATCCGTCTAGGAGGAGAAACATGGATCGAATTGGGCTCGTATCAACTCGATCTGCGTGCGGGCGTGATGTACGAAAGGTCCGCGATTCCAAAGCCTTATCTGTCGACCCTCACCATCGATTTGGACAAGATCATCGTAGGGCTCGGTGGGGGCATTCATGTCACGCCCACCTGGCGAATCGACTGGATGGTGGCCCGAACATTCAACACACCGGTGGATGTTTCTCCCCATGAGGCGAAGATCGAGATGCATACGCCCGTGCGGGCCAATCAACCGGACCCGTCGATGCGCGATCATGTGAACGCGGGGCATTATGAAGCGAACGCGACCTTGCTCGGCCTTGGTCTTGCTGTGAACTATCTGTGAGTTCCCCAAAGACACTTGCCGTCAGGGCATGAGCTTTCAAGCTGCCATCAAGCCCCTACCCGCTGCTAGATCGCCATCACGCGAGGGTCTGACAACTGGGCCATGCCTGGAGGGAACGACAACGGAACGGCCATTGCCGAATCACTCAAGCCATAACATGTTGAAATTATTATATTTACACCGTTCTCTCCCCGGTGTTGCCGCAGACATGGGGCGGGTGGGGGGCGTTGGCTGTACGTGAGGGGCAAAAGCCGATTTCCTTGCTTCGCGTAGCGAGGGACAAAAAATACTGTGGGGATAGATGTTCGATAATCGCTAATAAAATCCAATCGTTGCAATGACTCGGGAAGCGAGGCTTCCCGGTTTTCCCTGGGGGCAATGCCGAGACAAGGACTTCACGGTTTGGAGCGGGACGAGGGAGGATTGGAGTCGTGTCGGTTTCGTTCTCGCGGACCTTCTTCCTGGCGACGAACGATAGGCACCATATCAGGGGTATAGACGGTTCCGTGCTGTTGAAAGACGCAGACTCGGTCGCTTCCTTCGCGCTTTGCGGTCATCAGAGCGGTGTCGGCCGCACGGAGCAGGGATTCTTTTGTTTTGATATCCGGAGAGGGATACATGGCAACGCCGATCGACACTGTGACCCGGCAGGGTTGCCCGGTTTCCCCGGCGAAGCTTTGCCCGCGGACTTCCCGCCAGATTCGGTCAGCGACGGCCATCGAGCCGGGCAAATGGGTGGATGGCAGAATGACCAAGAACTCTTCTCCGCCGTAGCGTGCGACAACATCGACTTCGCGCACACATCGTCGGATTCTATCCGCCACGCCGCGAAGGATGGCGTCGCCGTGTCTCTGCCCTCCTTTTTCATTATGATCGTGAAGCTTATCGATATCGATGACCACACACGCCAACGGTTCATGGTACCGCTCGGCGCGTTTGAATTCCTCCTGCAGTCGTGTGTGTAAGTATCGGTAGTTGTAGAGTCCCGTGAGTTCGTCATAGACACTGAGTCGCTCGAGTTTTTGTCGTACGGCGACGAAGTGATCATTGAGGCGTTTGATGCGCAGCATGGCTTCGATGCGAGCGATGAGTTCCCGTTCTTCGAAGGGTTTGCTGATGTAGTCATCGGCTCCAATTTTCAAGCCTTCGACACGGCTGGCGGTATCGGTTCGCACGGTGACGAGCATGACGGGAACGAAGGTGTCGACGGTCATTCCCTTGATGATCCGGCATGTTTCGATTCCGCCGAGTCGGGGCATGAGGATATCGAGCAGCACGAGGTCCACGCCCCCCTGGCCCACGATTTCTACGGCTTCTTGTCCGTCCGTGGCGGGAAAAACCTCATGTCCAGCCCGGCGCAAGATGGAACAGATGGCCTCTCGAGTCACGCGGTCATCGTCGGCCACCACCACCTTGGCGGGGCGGGCGGG
>MWCO01000183.1 GCA_002070115.1 Deltaproteobacteria bacterium ADurb.Bin207 | reverse complement strand
CCCGCCACCAGCACCGCCGCCACCGTATCGACGTCGGGCAACAAATCCAATCTTCCCGCCTATATTACCCTCGGCGTCGCCGGCGCGAGCGCCATCGTGGGAACCATCTTCGGCATCAAAGCTCTCAGCAACAAATCCGACTTCAATGACACTCCCACCACCGAACTCGCCGATGACGCCGAACGAAATGCTTTGATCTCCGACATGACCTTCGGCGTCGCCATTACCTTAGGTGTCACCGGAACCGTTTTGCTGCTTTCCAATGACTCGAGCGGTCAAGAACAAGCAGCCAAAGACGCTCGCTCCCAAAAGACCATGCGCCTCACTCCTTTCGTGGGTCCCTCCGGAGGAGGAGCCGCCGCCACCTGGCGCTTCTAATGCCTGCTCCCCACTTCAAAATTCCATAATTATTTCCAATAGTTATACATATATCGCGCGCCCGTGCGTGCTTGTGGTGCCTTCTGGCCTCGCCTCACGACAAGCCGATTCTTTTCGATCAGAACCAGCTCGTAACGGCTTCGAATCGCGCGGCCAGCACCTTTTCCGCGGCTCGCACACCGTGATGAATCGACTCTTCCACGAGCGCTACACTCGAAAGCTCGGTGTGAGCAAAGTGAAGCTTTCCGTTTTCCATCGACTCACCCGCACGCCTGCGCGCTTCGCTCCAAACGAATCCAGGCGTGGGACGGATCATGGCGTGTCCCCATCGCATCAGGTCCACGCGCTGCACACATTCATGCAAGTCCGGATGAGCGCGCGATAAATCCGTCAACACCACCTCGACCCACTCCTCTTTCGTGGCGTCGAACAGCTTCTGTCGCGCCCGCTGGGGATTGGAATCCGTCAGCGCGTAATAATAGGTCCACACCGTAGGACCGAAGCATCGGCCCTGTTGATGGGTCGCCACCACGTATCCGAGCGATGGGCTATCGTACAACACGTTGTCCCAGGCCGCGGGAAGACCCCGCTCTCGCGGTCGTTGTCGAAGCGTGAGGTTCGCCACGAGCCAGGGTGACGTATCGAACTGCGGTTCCCTTCGAGGCCTGTCACGCATCGACCGTATCACTCGTTGCTGCACGAAACGCGGGATGGCCATCACCACGTGATCGGCACAAATGGTGTGCTGGGTACGGCTCGGACCATCGAGCATCGTCACCCATAAACCGCCCTTGCGCGGTGCCACATCCACCACGAGCTGCTGACGTCTTGCCCGATGGGCCACCAGCGATTGCAAGTGCCGTACGATTCGACCATTGCCCTCCGGCCAGGTAAGAAACGGCTGTGATTTTTCTCCGGGTTGTTGGACCCGCGCGGCGAAGTAAAATATCCCCGCCCACGCGCTGGTATCCTCGAGCCCGCAGCCGTAATCATCGCGGCACGAATAATCGACCAGCCAACGCAACGGCACGCTTCGCAAACCCCGCTGATCCATCCAGGCAGCCATGGATATGCGATCGAGGCTCGTCACCTGCGCATCGTCGGAGGCGTTGGCAACAGGCAGCGTGAAGGCTCGTCTTCCAGAGGCATCCCGAAACGCTACCCATCGGTCGATTTCTTGGTGGAATCGATGAAGCTGTTCGAGATCCTGGGGTGTCATGGCCGCATGAGGCAGCAATCCCGCGTGCCAACTACCTTGATAAAACACGCGCTCCTCCAGCTCTGCCACCAGCGAGGTTTCTTTTCCCACGGGTTCTCCCAACCGCTCGCTTTGCTCGAGATCGAGTTCATCCATCTCGCTCAACAAGCGAATCAACACGCGGTTATCCGCGTGGGGTACGGGGACATAATGCGCCCCCCACGGAAACGAGGTGATGGGCGACGTACCAAATCGCGCATTACCTCCAAGCTCCGGTTCCAATTCCAACAAAACGAAGGACAACCGACCGTCTTGGGATAGTCTCCACGCCGAAGACAAACCGGATATTCCTCCTCCGACAATGACCACATCCGTGGATTCATCGGGCTGGTTGACATCCGGTATACTTATATTTCCCTTCAATTCATGTCCTAGAACAACATCGGCCCCCACCACAGTCCCCACCGGAAATGGCTTTCGCTTACCACCAAGCAAGCTACATCCCGAAGCACCCAATAGGGATAGTAAGACATCCCTTCGCGTCGGTGTCATTGGGTCGCCCTCCAATCCGATTCATAATATCGGACCAACGCCTGGCTGCTCAATCGGTTGACTTGCACCGGCTCCCGCGCCATGTCCGGCGATAAAATAAACAATGATTTCAATGTGTTATCATCTAGATAGCGCAACCCCACGGGCAGGGACTCCCCCGAGGGAGCAGCAATGGAAGCCGTGGACGCCAGCGCAAATCCCCACTCCCCGAACGATGGCACGAACGCATGGTACGGAAGAACATGCAATCCCACTTCTTCCAACGTCGCCACGATGCACCAATACGATCGTCGCGCCAGCAGCGGCGAGGTGGATTGCACCACCAGGGCTCCCTCAGGTTGCAGACGAGCCATCACCAACCGATAAAAGGTCGTCGTATACAGCTTTCCCAGCGTGTAATTGTTCGGGTCGGGAAAGTCGATGATCACGATATCGAAGCGGTCCGTTCCTTCTCGAAGCCACACCATGGCATCGTCGTGGACGATCCGTACCTTCGAATGACTCATCGAGCCGTGGTTGAGCTTCACGAAAATGGGATGATGGAGCGCCAGGTCGGTGATGCCCTGATCGATATCGACGAGCGTGACGTGCTGCACGTCGGGGTAACGGAGGATTTCGCGTACGGCAAGGCCATCGCCGCCTCCCAAGACCAGCACACGCGCATGCTCGGTTCTGGTCATGAATACGGGATGCACCAGCGCTTCGTGGTATCGATACTCGTCGACAGAAGAGAACTGTAAGTTGCCATCGAGAAATAGATGGTGGCCGC
>MWCO01000182.1 GCA_002070115.1 Deltaproteobacteria bacterium ADurb.Bin207 | reverse complement strand
GAGCCGCCCGCCCCTGCCGCTCCCCCCGTGCCACCCTCGGGTACCCCACTACACACGGAGTTGACACACGATGCGGAACTGCATTGATCGTTTTGCGTGCAGGGGTCTCCGACTTGTCGCTGCAACGAAAACACATACGCAGCCCTGGCCCCCACAGCATTATAGCCGAGCGGGATGTTGGGACCCGCGCCCACGATAGCGCGTGTCGAACTCATCGCGACGGCGATTCCAAACGAATTTCTTACGCTGCCATCCGAGGCCGCGATTTTTCCCTCCTCTTGCCAGCCGCCGTTTCTTTCGAAAAACCAATAGGCAGCGCCGGCTTTGGCTTGGGAGGAGCCATCGTAAGGAGCACCAACCAACAACGCCCCGTCCATCCACGCCAACGACATCCCAAAATAATCCCGAATTATGCCGTCAGATGCCGTCAAGGTGGCCGTCGCACTCCACCCGACAGAACTGTCCTTGAATACGTAGACTTTCCCAAGAACTGCTTTGGAGGTGTTACGAGGACTCCCTACGAACAAAGTGTTACCCCGAATCAGCACCGAGGTTCCGAACTTGTCGCCCGAAACTGAATCGGAAGCTTTGACCATGGTGCTGTTCCAACCCGACCCTGTCTTGTCGAAAACGTAAACAGCGCCCCCGCCAGTATGCGATGGCAGGCCTACGGCGATACGAGTGCCATCGGTGTCAATGGCAGTTGCCAGCATGTCGCTGATGTCCAAGTAGGTTCCTTTGGTGAAGGAGCCTCCTGAGTCTTGGAACGCATAGGCTTCTCCTTCGGTAGTCAAAACGGCCAATACCCCTTGTGAAAGAGCAACAACATAGCCGAATCCATCAAACGGATAGCCTGCGGATGCTTGGAGAGTCTGAGTTTGGGACCACTTCGTTCCCGTTCGACGATAGACGTATACCCGTCCCGGTAGTGTTCCGTTTTCGAGCATACTGGCCCCAGCGACCAACGTGTCTCCGTCCACGGCGAGGGAAGCTCCTAACAAATCGCCATCTCCCGAAGCCTCGGTCAACGTTTGCGACTTGGACCACGAAGAGCCGCTGCGTTGGTACACAACGACGGATCCCGAAAAAGATTTAGGTTCGATGGAACCCACGAAAGCGTAGTCCGATGATATGGCCACGCTTCCTCCGAATAACGTCGTGTCCGTGCCGATGAGTTTCTGTTCCTGATCCGCCACGAGCGGGCTTGTTACGGTGGACGTTTCGATATTGGAATTCGAGAGATTGTCGCGAGCGCAGGCAGCGGTGCCAACGACCGTCATAACCAGCGAACAGAGAATGGCGTATCGCGAGCCGCGAGCTAAACCTTGTCGAGGGTCGATGGAAGGGGAGGATTGGGTTCGACCTGACTCACGCATGGTTCAGTATGTCTAGCACTAATGAGGGAAAGAATTCGACGTCGGTTCGAATCAGGAGATACAATATTCGAGCGGCACGCGGTCAAGGGGCCGTAGTTTTCTCGTTTCGAACGGATACGGCAAGTGTCCCAATATTCTCAATCACGACCTCGAATCGGTCCCCATCGGACAGCGGTCCCACTCCTGATGGCGTACCCGTGGCCACGAGATCTCCAGGCTCGAGCGTCATCGCCTGGCTCAAATGCGATACCAATTGCGCGACGTTGAAAATCATGTCCTTGGTGTAGCCATCTTGCCGCACGACGCCGTTGACGCGTCCGATGACTCGCAACGCGCACGGATCGATGCCTGTCACAATCTCAGGCCCCACCGGACAGAAGGTGTCAAACCCTTTGGCGCGAGACCATTGGCCATCGGCCCGTTGAAGATCGCGGGCGGTGATGTCGCCCACCGCTACGTATCCGAACACGAAATCCAATGCCTGGTCGACGGAAATACGTCGCGCGCGACGACCGATGATCACGCCGAGTTCGGCTTCGTGCTCCACTTGCGCGCTTTCGGGAGGTAACAAAACGGTTCCCTGGGGGGCAAGGAGCGAAGACGGTGGCTTGAGAAAGAGCAATGGAGCGGTGGGAACGTCGGCTCCCATTTCCTTGGCATGGGCCCGGTAGTTTCTGCCGATGCATAAGATCTTGGTCGGCTGCGCCGGACATAACCAGGTGGCTTGATCGATCGCCACCTCCCGACCCATTTCATGAACGCCAAACCAAGGCGCCGTGCGGAGTAGTTCGAGCCTATCTTCTTGCACCCGAACATACGCTTGTACGCCATCGGAAAGGGCTACTCTTCCAAATCGTTGTCGAGTCATGCAGGTGGCTATCGTATCGAAGCCTCGTCGAACCTGTCACCTGGCACGTCGCCCAATCCTCTCGTATCCATCCTGTCCATGTTAATGAATAAATTAATAATTCCAATATGTTACATCTAATTTAGGCGGCTCATGGGCTCGATGGTTTCCCCTGGCCTGTCGGCAAAGGCTCCGTTCCACCAAGCTCTTTCCACACGGCCTCGGCCCAATGATAGCTTCCATTCCAACTTGGATGGCGACCGTCGGCCATGCGTTCGAGCTTCAACTGGGTCGAGTCGAAGTATCGGCAATGACCCATGTTCTCACGGAGTACTTGCAAGAACCCTTTGTCTTTTTTCCAAGCGGGAGGTCCGACCCACAGGCAGGGACGTCCGCGTGTTTCGGAGACGATTTGCCGAATGGCCGCTGCTCGGCGATTCGGATTGGGATCGAATAGCTCGTTGGATCCAAGCGAAATGAGGATGACTTGCGGATCGTACCGATATACGGCGTCGCGTAAACCATGCTCTTGCGCCCACGACAAGGTACTGGACGAAGGGATGCTGATGATTTCGTAACGTCGCTTGGATTGGGTGAAAACGGACCGTAAATAATTTCCCACGAGTGGGACCATGGAGTCGCCGATGTGAAGGATTCGCTGTGCGTTTGCGGCTGGAATTGGACCTTGTTCGGACAATAGGGTCAGGGGGGCAGAGGGAGGTTCGGCATCGATGGATGAGCAGGGGGGGGG
>MWCO01000181.1 GCA_002070115.1 Deltaproteobacteria bacterium ADurb.Bin207 | reverse complement strand
GAGCACCCGCAATATCATCCACCGCCGCGCCCGGCTTTGATGCTCGACCACCACGAAGAGCCAGCTCTGGCTTTCATGCGTGGGAATCTTCCACACCATATCGGTCCGCTTTTCGGATAAATCCTTGTCCAATAGCTCCAGCGGGACCTTGTCGATCCGGCGAAAATCCAGCACGGTGGCAAGATCGGAGGGAAAAACACAAGCCAGCAAGCCCGCCATGCGCTGTGGAAGGTCAAAGGCCCATCGGAAAAGGGAATCGTGGACGTTGGCCATGGTGGCAGGCAAAGCAGGATGCGGGCCAAAATTAATCATCAATAATATTCAATAGTTACAACTTAGCCGCGGTGGCGGCCGCCAGGGGCGGGGAGGGCTTTTTGGGTCCAAAACCACGGTAAATCCCTGGAAATTGCAGCAAGTGGCGAAGCGCCAGTCCGGATCGGCGGCCGCCAGAGGATTGGGTTTTATCCACGAGTTTCGGATTTGAACTCTTTGCCTTTTCTACTGGACTTTGCCCTCGGGAGTTAATGCTCCGAGCTTGGCTTGAAGGGTCGCCCCAAGGTTCAATAAGAAGTATAATGGCTCCTATGGGTCGTACTCTTCGATTATCCATCGCATTCGCTTGTGTTTTGTTCCCCACGCTTGCCCACGCGGGAGATACCTGGACAACCCCCCATCCAGGCGTCCGCTATCTATACCGAACCACCTCTTTTCCACGACGAATCGTCGCCACACAGGTGGATCTTTGCGCCAATGGCGTGAAAATGAGAGCCACCGCGCCCACCGAAAAAAAGCGAACCACGTCATCGTTCGCCAAACTCGTGGGGGCCAAAGTAGCTGTCAATGGCGACTTTTTTTCGTTTTCGGACTACAGCACGACCGGTCTTGCCATTGGCAACGGTGTTCGCTGGCCGAACTCGAAAGACAGCGGGGGACATGGTTTTGTGGCCTTTGGTAACGGACGAGTCACCCTTTCACGGCCTGAAGCAGTGGTTGAGCCTCCACCCGCATGGATGCGTGAAGTCGTAAGCGGCAATATTCTCGTGCTCTCCCAAGGGACGCCGCTTGCCTCCGATTCCGGCGATTTCTGCACGACACGCCACCCCAGAACGGTGGTTGGGCTTTCGAAAGACCAGCGTATGCTTGTCCTGGCAGTCGTGGACGGGCGCACCAGCACCGCTGTCGGAATGAAATGCAGCGAGTTGGGCACGCTTATGAAAGAACTCGGCGCCTACGATGCCATCAACCTCGATGGCGGCGGCTCGAGTGCGATGTATATCGATGGTTTAGGGGTCGTCAACAAGCCTTCTGATGGATCAGAACGTGTCGTGGCTAACCACCTCGCCGTATTTGCTTCGGGCACCGGGGACCCCGGTTCCTGTGATCGAAGCTTCGAAGAGGCCGCAATCGACGGTGATGCTTATGATTCGAGTACGACGACGGATATCGATGGGGATGGGAAGGCGGATGTTTGTGGGCGCGGTTCCGATGGTTTGCGCTGCGCGTTGTCCAGCGGAACGTCGTTTTTGGCGCCGTTTCATGGACCAGAACTTGCCGACAGTCAGGGATGGGCGGATGTATCGAACTATGCAACCTTGCGCATGGGCGATATCAACGGAGACCGAAAAGCCGATGTTTGTGTTCGTGCCAACGCCGGGATTCAATGCTGGTTGTCCGATGGCCAGGGCTTTTCTACCAGCATAAGCGGACCCAAACTCGCCGACGAAAGCGGTTGGCACAACCCTCAATACTACGGAACGATTCGTTTGGCGGACGTGGATGGGGATGGAAAAGACGATCTATGCGCTCGCTCGGCTTCTGATTTCCGTTGTTATCCTTCGACAGGAACGGGATTTGGGAACCCCATCAAACTCGACGCCATCACCGACGCGACTCACGGCCAAGTGAATGTCTATGGGACGTTGCGCATGGGGGATATCAATGGCGACGGCAAGGTGGATGTATGTATTCGTAGTACCGAAGGGATGAGATGCTGGCCTTCCACCGGAACGGGATTCGGAGATGTGATAGAGGGGCCTGCCTGGAGCAATGCGCAAGGCTGGGGTGCCCTTCAGTATTGGAGCACCATTCGATTGGCCGATGTCGATGGGGATGGAAGGGCGGACCTATGTGGCCGCGCGGCAAAAGGCATAGTTTGTTATTTGTCGACGGGAACGGGTTTTGGTCCCCAAATCGAAGGCCCTAAGTGGTCCGATGATTCGGGCTGGGGTGCCCATCAGCATTATTCCACCATCCGTTTGGCGGATATCGACGGCGACGGGGACCTCGATATTTGCGCGCGAGCGGCGGCCGGTGTGGTCTGCGCGAAATGGGCGGGAGATAAGTTCGAGTCTAGCGTCCAAACGGGTCATTTCCCCAACGAAGGCGGCTGGGATCAAATTCAATTCTATTCGACGATTCGTTTTGCGGACATCAATGGCGATCGGAAAGCCGACCTTTGCGCGAGAGGATGGTCCGGCGTGCTATGCTGGCTTTCCGATGGCGCGAATTTCTCCACGAAAGTCGAAGGTCCCGCGTGGTCCAACCCCGAAGGGTGGGGAGCACCCCAGTACTACACGACCCTTCGTTTGGCCGGCCCCAAATGCCTTCGAGAAGAAATTTGTGGCAACGGGCTCGATGATGATTGCTCGGGCGAAATCGACGATGGCTGCGAGCCTCCCGACAGCGGGACGGGCGGCTCTTCAGGCAGCGGCGGATCGTCCGGAAGCGGCGGATCGTCCGCAACCTGCTGACGGTGCCGGTCATCGACCTGCCCCTGGACGACAACATCCACATCAGCGGCGAGAGCCAGACCGTGCTCGGCCGGCGTCTCGCCGAGACGATCCAGACGATGCGCAAGGCCCCGAAGGCGTTGCCCGCGCCGATCAGCCTCGGGAAGATCGCGGTCGAGCACGAGCGCGGCCGCACGGTGATCGTCGCCGCGTTCGACAACGTGGTCGGCCGGCTGCGCGCCGGCAGCCGGCCCAGCGGCTTCGCGATCGCGGCGCTGGGAAACGCGGACAACCACTACGACATCCGC
>MWCO01000180.1 GCA_002070115.1 Deltaproteobacteria bacterium ADurb.Bin207 | reverse complement strand
GGTCAAACCCCTTACGCCGTCAGGCCGCTTGCGGCCGTCCGGAGATTGTTGGTCGGATGGTGCTTGACAAGCGCAGTTCACGCTGCGGAGCGAGCTTTCACCCGCACATGCACGCGCTCGTCACGGCGGGCGGCCTCGCGATCGATGGCACACGGTGGTCGCCGAGCCACCGCAAGTACCTCTTCCCGGTCGAGGTCATGGGCGTGCTCCTACGCGGCAAGACGCTCGCGGCGCTGCGTGCGCTCCACCGGCGAGGAGCCTTCGCGAGCTTCTCGGGCTTCGACGATCCCGAGGGCTTCGATCGCCTCATGCAGAAGCTTGCGAGCGCCAAGCGCTGGATCGTCTACGCGAAGAAGCCCTTCGCACGCGTCGACCACGTGCTCAACTACCTTGGTAGGTGCTGCCGTTTTTGATGGACGACTGCCTATTGCTGGGGGAGGACAGTGTGAGTCCCAATCTCTAAAAAAGGTGGTAACAATTGGAGTTTATTCAATTTTATAGATGAACCACGGTGTAGGTGCTCGAATTGTCTGTGTGTCGGATTATTATGCAGACAGTAGATGTGAGCGATGCTAACCTACGCGAGGCGTAGGTCCGAAAGAGATTTTGGAACCTCTGCTCCTATCCGCAAATGCATTGCTCGAAGGTTTCGTCGGCATTCACTTTTTTCAACTCTCCCGTCAAGGTGCCATTCATGCGCATAAACCTGTTTTTTGTGCCGGTCTCTCTGCTTGTGCTCGTCGGTGTCGCAGCGCTCGGCTGTAGTGACGAAGAGTCATCGTCGGGCGGCGGCGCTGGCTCTGGCGCGGGTGGTGCTCATATTGGCGGCGCGGGTGGTGATGGTGGTGCCAGTGTCGACGGCGGTGGCGGTTCAGGGGGTGCTCCCGCTGGTGGTTCAGGGGGTGCTCCCGCTGGTGGTTCAGGGGGTGCTCCCGCTGGTGGTTCAGGGGGAGAGCCGACTGGCGGTTCAGGGGGTGGCGGTACGTGTATCAGCAAGGCGGTTGCCCCGGTGCCCATACACACGGCAACTGGAAAAAAGTATCACGTCACGGCAGACGCCACCGGTGGTGGGGACGGTTCCGCGGCTAACCCCTGGACCCTCGCCCACGCTTTGTCTACGGCAAGCGGCGTGGCCCCGGGCGACACACTGTTGCTTCACGGCGGCGTGTATCGAGGCAACTATACCAGTCGTATTCAAGGGCAGGCGGGCGCTCCCATCCTCGTGACCAACTTCGAGGGCGAAAAGGTTGTACTCGATGGTTTCACTAAACAAACCCTGACTTTCACATTGGATGTCCAAGGCGGCTACATCACCCTCGCAAACCTTCATATCACCAATTCCGATCCCAATCGCGTCTCGACAACACCATCGGATGTCTATGATGTGGATGGTTTGAACGTCCTGGGCACTGGGGTTCGAATCATCAATCTTACGATTAACGACACCATGGGGATTGGGTTGGGCCTGTGGAAGTCGGTCGTGGACCCTGAGGTTTATGGCTGCCTTGTTTACAACAATGGCTGGATCAATCAGAACAAGGGCATGGGGCACAATATCTATACGCAAAACGCTACGGGTACCAAGGTCATTGCTGACAACATCATCTTCAACGCTGCCAACCAAGGCATCAACGTGTACACGGAAAACGGTAGCATTGAAGGGTACTTGTTCGAGGGAAATATCTTATTCAACAACGGAGTGCTCGACCACTTCCGTCTACAGCGAAACCTCATGGTCGGCGGCTTGAAACCTGGCTCTCGCATCACCATTCGCGACAACCACTTCTATCACGGCTCGGAAACACCGGACTTCAGCTCGAAGGCCAATCTCCAACTTGGCTATGAAGCTGCTGGCAATCAAGATGCTTCGATCCTTGGCAATACCATCGTGGGTGGGCGCCCCGCTTTCTCGGAAATCCGCGGCTGGTCGATGTTGAAGGTGCAAGACAACACGATGGTGAGTCTGTCGCCGACACGAGACGTGCTCAGCGCCTATCTCGACAACGATGTATCGCAGTTCGAATGGGACAACAACAGCTACTTCCAGGGCACGTTCAACGGTGAATCGTTCAACGCGTGGCAATCCAGTCACGGCTTTGATACCAATAGCACGTACAGTCCAAGCCTCCCTACGCAAAACAAGGTTTTTGTTCGTCCGAATCGCTACGAACAGGGCCGTGGACATATCGTTGTCTACAACTGGGAAGGGCTCGACTCGATGGGTGTGGATCTGTCCACCGTCTTGCCCTGCGATGCTCACTATGCCGTATACGACGTGCAAAACCTTGCGGGTGCCCCGGTGGCACAGGGGCTCTGGACCGGGGGTCTTGTGACGATTCCGCTGAAACAGACGGAAATCACGCCTCCTGTCGGCAAGTTTCCCACTACCCCACCGCATACGAACTCCGAGTTCAACGTTTTCCTCGTCGTCCTTCAGTCCTGATAGGCTCACACCACGACGTTGGCACGGACACGTGTCCCATCCTCGAGTCAGTGTCGGAGCCGTCGGAGCCCCAACGTGTTTGGGAATACCGGCGCAAGCAGGGAAACGTGGCTGTTGTAATAGTATGGAACGATTCGATATGAATCCATGGATGCCGACGTACACGGCAACAAGCGGCAGGGAGGCAGGTTTCGGTTCGTGTTCACCCATCCATGCCTCGTGACTCGGCCAGTGGAGGCATGGTTCGTGATCTTGCACAAGCGAGAGTTCGAGTACGGCTCCTTCAGCAGTACCCGCTTCGCCGACCGCGTCATGGACAATCCTGCCCTCTGCGCCATCCTGACCGGACCAAACCGCAAAGGAGCCTTGGATGACCGAGCACCCTCCCGCAGAACTCCTGCGCCATCCACTCGCAACCTTTTGTAAAAGCAACAGATTTTCCCTCCAATCCCCCTCCCATCAGACGGCCGGCCATCCAATACTCGAGCGCCCGGACAATCCAGGGGGCGACACCTTCGACCATCGCTGCCGAGTTGGGGGTCGCGATCACAACTGTATCGTTGTGGACTCATCCCACACTGTCCAAGCCCGCCGACGCTCCCGTTCCACGTAGATTTCGCAAACGGTAGAGGAACAAGCGCCAGATTACGTTACAATCGATATAATATATAATAGTCGGATTACATCATAGCGTTTTCCGCTATTGCAGAGACACGGCCCCCTTTCCCCCACCAACCCATGCAACTGGCACCGCCCTCATTCGAGTTGCGGCAACTGTAGCGCCGGACGGGGTATGATCCATTACCCGGTCAGACAGCACCTCAATGGGAAGAGGCTTGGAACGCAGTTACGAGGCAGTCAGCAAGGGCAGGTTGGTTCCAGAATTCGTCCCACCGTCCGACCAGGGCCAGCATGCGAAGGTTGAAGACGGC
>MWCO01000179.1 GCA_002070115.1 Deltaproteobacteria bacterium ADurb.Bin207 | reverse complement strand
GCCGTCGCTCTGTGGCAGCAGTATTTGGATAGTCAGCCCGCCGAGCCGAAAGCGGCACGCGCCAAAGCACGGATGGCTGGGCTTCGCAAGCCGGCCGGCGGACCATGAACATGGAAAGCCTTTTGTGAAACGCCATTCTCTTGCCGCCATGGCTCTTTTTCTATGCAGCGGCTTTTCGTACGGGCGAGAGCCGTGCGTGTGGCAAGTGGCTCGCGATCCGCGTCTCGCAACCGATGTCCAGGCCTTGAGAATGGCCGAACAGTTGCTCGTTCGACACGCCTCCCAAGACAGTCCCCTTGCCAGTTCGAGACTGCGGGAGGCCTTGCGCATTCTCGAGCGTGCCGATGCCGCCCATTCCCCTGACCCGCGCGTTCGCTTCTTATACGGACGACTGCTCACACGATCCGAACGACATGAGCAAGCCCTGCGCGTATTGTCCGCCGCCATCGACGAGGCTCCTGACCATCCGAGTGTCGCCGATGCCCTTTTTTCCCTAGCAATTTGTCATGCCAGCCTTGGACGGACCCAAGAAGAAATTGCTGCATACCAACGATTGCTCCAGCGCCAATGGGTTCCGGAACGACGTTCCATCGTACAAAGCAATCTCGCGGAAAGCTTGATGTTCGTGGGGCGTATCGAAGAGGCGATACAAACCTATCGGGAAGCGATTGCGACCGATGATGGCAATATCCTTGCCCGTTGGGGGCTAGCGGTGGCCCTCGATAGAGCGGGTGATTCCATGGGCGCTTTTGAACAAGTGAACGAGGCGCTTGTTCGCGATCCGTTGGCGGACGAACTCGACAATCCTCTCGTTTTTTTCGTGCCCGCCTACGATAGGTTCTGGTACTTCGCCCTGTGGGCCATGAGTCGGGCCCATGGCGAGCATGATGCCCTTCTCCGGGCCGATCATTGGCAAGCGGCGGCGCAGTATTGGCAACGATACATCGAGGCGGCGCCCGCGGAGGATCGATGGGTCGCCGTGGCGCGCGTGCGACGTGATCAATGTGTTCGAAGCTTGGGTATGGTGCATCGGCGGGCTCATCCAAGAAAGGGCACGCCACGGTAGTCGCAGCAATCGTTGGGGTTCGGATAGGAGGGAAGGGGGCCACAGACGATTGGGCAACGCTCATGACTGGGGGGAGCGTGGGGCGTGTGGGTGATCGTTCGGCGACTTGAAGCACCTATGTCGAGTATATACAATTATGTATATAGGTGCCGTGGATGATGGCCCTGAGAGGAGTCGCAAGAATTTGTCCACCGTTTCTTCCGCTCTTCTAGAAGCTTAAAATATATAATAAATACAAATAGTTAATCAAAATAGTATTTCAAGCGGGAAGCAAATGCAAGCGGGATTGGAGCATCGTATGGTGCGAGAGATGATGGAAAGATGATGTGTTGAGTAGCTATACCTATTCGTATAATTTCGGTGGTGAATATTGGGTTGTGTCCGAGCGATGAGGGAAGGGAAAGTGAGTAACGCGAGTCGTTGCGCCCTACAAGGATCGGAAATCAGCTTTGGGGTGGGGCCTGTGGTGATGAAGGCGTGGTTGATTCGAAGAGAGCGGCGCGAAGCGATTGAACTTGCTCGGCTGTCATCGCTTGCAACATCGGACGGAATCCGCGGACACCTTCCGCGGGGCCGAAGGCTCCTTGGGCTGATAGCGCGCGTGATTGGGGACCATCCAATATCAGGTATACGTCGTGTCCACCGTACAATCCTTTGCGATCCGCCATGTCGACGATTGCTGCTCGATGTATGTGAAGTTCTTGCCTTCCGCGCACCATGATGAATCGTTGGTTGGTGAGCAAATATCGAGTCTTGGTGTCCATCCAGGGTTTGCGGGTCATGCCGACATGAAGGAACCACACGCCCAGAAGGACCAACATCACGACGGTCAATCCGATGCCTCCGAGCAACGAGAGCAGTCCGAGCGAGCCCCATGACAGACCCGCTTCGAGAAGCCGTCCGATGGTAGAGGCTCCCACGAAGATCGTGCGCACACCCATCATCAAACACAAAACGCCAAGGGCCGTGGTCAGCGTTCGTCGAGTCGTCAAAGGGAGCACGGTACGCCACGAACGTTGGGGAGCGGCCTGCCACTGCACCGCTTCCCCTTCGTCCAATCGTTGTTCCGGGGGGACATTGCCCCCGTCCGACTGGCCGGTGACCGCTTGCGCACCGCGCACGATGGACCATACCCGATGAGGAGAACCTATCCCTTGCAGGGTGAGCGTGAGACGTCGATGCAACGCTCCGGTGGGGACGGCTCTTACCAAGTCCAGATCGCCCACCCGCGGGTTGCGCCGGTGCCATGTGATACGGGCGAACGAAATACCCTTGCGTTGCACTGTCCTTTTAAAATGTCCGCTTTGCCAAATCACATGACGATCGGTCACGGTGAAACGCGCGGCTTGGGCCCACCAAACGGGTAGTG
Organism: Deltaproteobacteria bacterium ADurb.Bin207; assembly: GCA_002070115.1. Lineage (GTDB taxonomy): Bacteria > Myxococcota_A > Polyangia > Polyangiales > Polyangiaceae > MWCO01. Next base: position 1,036 of record MWCO01000179.1, on the reverse strand, counting down.
TACGTACCAAAAGCGCGAAAGTTGCGGTCCAGGCTGCAAAAAGGACAAGCTTTCCCGTGCCCACGGATTGGACTTGTGAGCCCGCGATGGCAAAGAGGGTGGCAATGACCGACATGCCGGAAAGCAACCAGGCCATGCTCCGATGCAACGGAGCTGCCACCACGCGGGTTGGCGCTCCTGTCCAGTGGATTCGTTCGGCATACAGAGAATCCCGAGGGATCATCGAACTCGGGGGCGCCGACTCGGTGGGATGAACAGGAAGCGTCACATGTTAAGAGTGAGTCCTTTGGGGTGACTCGTAAAGTGGAAGTGAATAATTATTATTTCATCAAAATTACAAATCGTTATAGACAAGGGGAAACCAGCACGATTTCCACGCGGTCGTTTTGGCTGGGGACGGGCGGAGGCAGGGGGTCATGGGCGATGGGACGGTTCGATCCGGCTTCGATTTGAACGATTCGCGAGCGATCGATCCCTTCGGCGGCGAGCGTATCGGCGATCGTTTGCATGCGATTTCGCATGGTGGTTTGGACGGCCACGGGTGCTTTGGCGCGGGTATGGCTCACCAGGAGTATGGGAAAATCCTTGTATTTTTTGGAGATTATGGCGATCCGCTGCACGTTTGCCTTGGTGCTGGGGTTGGTTTGGGGGTCATCTTTAATGGTGATGGCAATCCCTCGATCGTCGCGGGAGGGTTGAAGATCGGGATTTTCCGAAAGCTCCGCCAAAACGACGTCCGTGGCGAGGGTGGAAGGGTGCGCGGTGCGAGCCAACGTGAGCAAAGACAAACACGTGGTTCGCGCTCGCATCGTTTCATCCACCGGCGCCGGTCTGGGCCATTGGGCCAGCAGTTGTTCGAGTCGCGTGACCTCGGCGGTGGCCGGTGACAGACCCTCCATCGGTGGATCGAGCAGTTGGGCTGCCGAACATAGCAGGCGAGCATCGACGATGATGGAGCGGGCCGCTGTGAGGCGCGCCAATTCCCGGGACGGATCCGTGGTGCCGCTGGGGGTGATGGGGGGGGCATCGCGTACGA
>MWCO01000178.1 GCA_002070115.1 Deltaproteobacteria bacterium ADurb.Bin207 | reverse complement strand
GGATTCACTGATATTTCAAATAATTATCGCGCTGGACTGCCACTCAACGAATTGAAGGGGCGCGAAACCTACGTTGAAGGCAATGTCAATAGCTGTGTCGTGACGCGTTCGACCAACGGTTCCAACGTGGAGTATTATGGCTCGTTGGAGGGAATGTTCTGACCGAACGGTCATGAGTCGACCGAGCCTATTCAGCCCAATTGCCACGTGACGACGCCGGGGATACGTGCGAGCATCAAGCCATGAGCAAGGGGTGTCGAGCCTGGGTGATTGGCATCGCAGCGGTTCTGTTGCCGGGTTGTCCGGACAAACCTGGCGTCGAGCATTCGGCGGTCGCTTCCGCGGGATCGGGGCCCTCTGTGGCCTTGACGTCTTCTTCGGCGCAAGCCGTCGGTTCGACCGCTCCGACGGTGGTCGCATCCAACGCGGTTGTGGAGGCGCCCACGCTGCCGCCCTTGCCCATTCCCCCGGACAAGCCTTCCGCGATGCCATCCCTTGCGGATTTTCGCAAAGCTCCGACCGTTGAAATCGGATATGCCACGGCTCTTGGCTGCGAGGCGCGCATGCTTCGCGATTGGATCATGGTTCAGTGCAAGGAAGGACCTGCCACGGACAAACCGGTAGGAGCCAATGCCATCCGAACGCAAGGAACCGATGCGCGGGTGCGGGTGAGCAAGGTCGGAGATGGGGTACAGGTGACGATGCCCTTGCGCAAGGGGGTGGAAGCCAAGGCGGAGATATTGTGGCGAACGCCGGGGTGGGGCAAGCGATTGGTTCGAGTCGTCTATGAAACCACCGATGAGCGTCCGGTGGTGACGTTCGATGCGCCGCCGCCTGGGCCGGAGCAAAGCCCGCTTTCCCTCGGTCAGCTTCCGGGCGAGAAACCTCATGTGGGGCGAATGATTCTGGTTCCCGCGGGGGCTCGCAAAGGAAAGGAGCCCGTGGAGGCTTTTTATTTGGATGAAACGGAAGTGACCTTTCATGCATGGAATGCTTGTGTGCAAGACGGAGCATGCCCGCCTCCGTCAGGGGCAACGGGGTGCCCGCGCTCCACGCAAGGGGTGTCACCGCTACGTCCCATCAATTGTATCACTTGGAATGAGGCTCGCGCGTATTGTGCCTGGGCAGGAAAGCGTCTTCCTTCAGAACAAGAGTTCTGGTTTGCCTATTATGGTTCCGACGATCGGATCTATCCGTGGGGGAATGCGGTCGAGATCGAGCGGATCTGCGACTATCAACAGCACGAATGGGTGGAGGATGCAGGCAAACGTAGACTTCTGAACCTGGGGTGCAAGGTGGGCTCGCATCCATTAGGTAAGGGGCCTTTTTCCCATGAGGATCTGCTATCGAACGTGGCCGAATGGACTTCCGACGAACACGATGGAAAAAAAGTCGTGCTCGGCGGAGCCTTTGGTTCCGTCAGCGGTATGGAATGGCGTGACTATTGGGGTTGGTTGATGAAGGACTTACGCAAAACCATGGAGCCGGATTCGCGCCAGACGGAGATCGGCTTTCGATGTGCTCGGGATGCCCATTGAAGGAGGTTTCCCTCATCGAACATCGGCTCGTCTCCCTCCATCGGCTATCCATATACGGATAGAGCGAAGAGGGCTGTCGATTCCAGGTCCATCGCGTGGAGCGGGACCCAAAGCGAAGAGGCCGAGATGTATGCTCTCGCGGGTGAATCGCCATTTGTCCGTGGAGTCATGGATTTTTCGCTGGAGATCATCGTTCGAGGTGCTTACGATTCCTGGCGACGAAACGGAGCAAGGGCTTGGCGAAGAAGACGAAAATTCAGTGTATTGGAATTCTTACGGCGGGAGGGGATTGTCCGGGATTGAATGCGGCCATACGAGGGGTCGCGAAGGCTGCCATTGCCGCGCACGACATCAAGGTCATCGGTGTGTTGGATGGCTTTCGTGGCCTTGTCGAGAATCGCACCGTGATGTTGGACAATCGTTCCGTATCGGGCATTCTCACGCAAGGGGGCACCATTCTCGGCACGAGTCGTGACAAACCCCAGCGCATGTCGATGGGCGGAAAAATCATGGATATGACCACCACGGCCGTCGAAAATGCTCGCCGTCTGGGCATCGATTGTCTGGTTTGTCTCGGAGGGGGAGGAACGCAAAAAAATGCGTTGCACCTTCACCAAAACGGCGGAATGAACGTCATCACCTTACCCAAAACCATCGACAACGACGTGTATGGTACCGACGTATCCTTTGGTTTCGATACGGCCATGGGGATTGCTACGGAAGCCATCGATCGGCTTCACACCACCGCCACCAGCCATAATCGTCTGATTGTATGTGAAGTGATGGGGCATAAAGCAGGATGGCTTGCGCTTGGAGCTGGCGTAGCCGGCGGAGCGGACGTCATTTTGATCCCTGAAATCCCTTATGACTTGAACGTGGTGGCGGAACATCTGCTGCGACGTCGTCGGGAAGGCAAACGTTTTTCCATCATCGTTGTGGCCGAGGCAGCCCAGGCGAGGGCGAACGAGACGGAAGCCGACGCCAAGCAAGAAAAGAAACGCAACGGCAAAGAGGGTGATTCCGTGGCTCCGAGCCCGGCCATCAACCTGGTTCAGGAGTCCATGGCATCGAGGCTTGCGCGGCAGCTCCAACAGCTTACGGAAACCGAGGCGCGGGTTACCTCCCTGGGGCATGTGCAGCGCGGAGGAATTCCGAGCGCGACCGATCGTTTGCTTTGCACCCGGCTTGGCGTTCATGCAGCCCACCTGCTTGGTGAGGGAACGTATAACGTGATGGTGGCGGTAAGGGATGGCGATTGCCGCGCGGTGCCCTTGGAAGAAGTGGCTGGTAAGAAAAAGACTGTGCCCATGGACCACCCATGGATTTCCGCGGCGAGAGACGTGGGCACGTGTTTTGGCGATGCGTAAGCGATCGGTGCGCGTTTGCCCTTGGTTTGGCTAAAAAAAACCGATATGGGGTCGCCATGGGTAATTGGTCTGGAAAGAAGAAGCCGAAAAACAAGCTCAAGCGAAAAGCCAAAGCGGAAAAGCGCCTCGAGCGAAAAATCGAAGAGGCAAGACTGTCCGAATCCGGCGATGCCACCGACTCCCGGGCATCCGGACCGTCCGATGGCAGCGCCGCCGCTCAAACACCAGCACAAAAAAACTGGCTGGAGCGCATCCGTGGGGTCTGGAACGGCTTTTCCCCCCAGGCTCGCGTGGGTACCCTGCTGGGAGTAGCCGCTATTTTGGCAGTGGTGGCCTATCAGTACATCGAAACCCGTCCCACCGGCCCCACTGCTGCATCCGCCTCCTCGGTGACCGCACCTGCGGCAACCACGTTGCCCCCCGTTTCTTGGCAGGGTCTTCCGGCATTGTCTGCAAGCCAAGGCACCATCATCGCTGTCCCCCCCACCATGGCTTCCTCACAAGCGTCGGCGGTCAGCTCAGGGTCTACACCGCCCCCTGCCGCCCCGGCAGCGTCGGTGCAGCCATCGGCTGCGCCTTCTCCCGAACCTTCCCCATCCAC
>MWCO01000177.1 GCA_002070115.1 Deltaproteobacteria bacterium ADurb.Bin207 | reverse complement strand
AGCATCCTGCACGCGACCAATTTGGGCGATACCGTCGCCGGCTACTTCTCCAGCCCGGATTCCTACGTGCGCGCCGTGCGCCCCGACTCCAACGAGATGGAGATGTTCTACATCAACATCGACAATGTCAACATCGGCGATGACTTCTACAACGGCGTGCTGGCGCACGAATTCCAGCACATGATCCACTGGAACAACGACCGCAACGAGGCGACCTGGCTCAACGAAGGGTGCTCCGAAATGGCGATGGAACTGAATAACCGCGCGCATCCCGGCGGCTACTACAGCGTCGGCGGCAGCGAGTACGATTATCTGCGCCGCCCCGATACGCAATTAACCACCTGGCCCGAAGGTGTCGCCGGTGATGCCTCAGCCAACTACGGCGGGTCCTACCTCTTTATGAGTTACTTCCTCGACCGTTTTGGCGAGGATGCTACCAAAACCCTGGTCGGCCACAACGAAAACAGTATGGACAGCGTGGATCGTATCCTAGAAAACGACTCGGGACTTTCCATCACGCACGCCGACCTGTTTGCCGATTGGACCATCGCTAATTTGCTGGATAACACCAGCTTTGCCGATGGGCAATATGGTTACTCAAACATCAGCGTCACCAAACCGCGAATCGATGCCACGTATCGCGTCGGTAGCTCGCCGGTCACCAATCGCACCACCGTCAACCAGTATGGCGTAGACTATATCAAGGTGCAATCGAAAGCGCCTGTGGCATTCAGCTTCAGCGGCTCCACCCAGACCGCCTTGATGGATACCCAGGCGTACAGCGGGAAATATCTCTGGTGGTCCAACCGTGAAGATGAATCGGACACCCGTCTCACCCGTATCGTCGACCTGCGCGCTGCCACCCAAGCAGAATTGCGTTTCTGGGCCTGGTATCACATCGAGGAAGATTGGGATTATGCCTACGTCGTCGTCGGGACAACCCCGGACGGAACGATCCCAACCGATTTAAGCTCAACCGACATCCAGTGGGAAATCCTGAACGATAACGAGCTGGGGTGTCGCTCCAGCAACCCCAACGGCAACAACTTCGGTTGTGGGCTGACCGGTAAGAACGCTACCTGGGAGCAACTCAGCGCCGACCTCTCGGCCTACATCGGGCAGGAAATCGCACTACGCTTCGAGTACATCACCGACGCCGCCGTCAATCAGTCCGGCTTCGCGCTGGATGATGTGGAAGTGATCGTCGACGGGCAAACACTGTTCTTCGACGACTCGGAAACGCATTCGGACGACTGGATTGCCGAGGGCTTCGTGCGCCACGCCAACATCCTGCCGCAAACCTGGATCGTGCAGGTGGTCATCGACGGTGACGAACCGCAGGTCGAGCGCCTGCTGATGCAAACCGGCACGTCCGGCACGTGGACGATCCCCTTGAGCAGCCGGCAGAACGAGGCGATCATCATTGTCTCGGCCCTGGCTCCGGTGACGACAGAAATGGCAGCCTACGAAATTTTGCTCGAACCTGTGCCATAACATACAACGTGATGCGCGATGCGTAAAACGCCAACGACTGCTTGCGTTTTGCGATCCAAGGGTAAAGATCACTTTTCATGCCAGAATCCGCGTCAAATCGCAAGGATTTGAATGTGTCGCCCATTGGCATCTTCGATTCGGGCGTGGGCGGACTTTCGGTGTGGCGCAAGATCGTGCAGCAGTTGCCCGCCGAGAACACACTGTATTTCGCAGACCAGGCACACATCCCCTACGGGCAGGCGGCGCTGCACGCGCTGCGGGAAACATTCCCCGACGTGCCCTTCGTGGGCATGGAGCCGGCAGTGAAGCCCGCCGTCGAGCAGACGCGTACCGGCATCGTCGGCGTGATCGCCACGACCGCCACGTTTCAGGGTGACTTGTTTGCCGGACTGGTCGAACGTTTCGGCAACGGCTTCGATATCCACACGCAGGCATGCCCCGGGTTGGTAGAGGCCGTCGAGGCCGGAGCACTCGACACGCCGGAGACGGAGTCGCTGTTGCGCAGCTATCTCGTCCCGCTGCTTGATGTCGGCATCGATCAACTGGTGCTTGGCTGTACCCATTATCCCTTCCTGAGTCAGGCAATCCAACGCATCGTCGGGCCAGACGTGACACTCATCGATCCCGCGCCCGCCGTCGCCCGGCAGGTGGAAAGGGTGCTGATCCGGCGCAACCTGCTTGCATCCTGGGGACAAATCGGCCGTCACCAGTTCTACACCAGCAGCGATCCAGCGCAATTCGCCGCGATGGCACACATGTTGACCGGCGTTAGACACATCACACACAAAGCCAACCTGCTTCCTTAACTTGTTCAAGAGAGTATAGTGAACAAGCAGAACAGGAAAAAAACAAAGGATTTGTCCATATTGCGATTTTCATCGCGTTTATCATCGCCGCGAGCGCCAAATACCCGCACGCGTCATTGACAGATATGGGAGCATCTCTGGTCGGATTTATAGCCGGTTTGCTCAGCGTCTTTCTGGGGAAAGACTGAGTGCGTTAATCCAAAACAAACGATTTTCGAAGGAGTTCCCATGTGGGATTCCACACCAACGAGGATGAAAAGGATTTCCTCAACGGATTCAACGGAATCTAACGGATATTTTTCCGTTTAATCCGTTCGATCCGTTGAGGCCATTTTCTAAGGAGACACCGGTGCTGGCGCACTCCATGCAAGCACGAAAATAGCGGGTGACAGCTGTAACGCATTGAGTATACTTGGGAGACGGTTGGTCTCAGGGCGCTACGACGCTGGTGCCGCGAGCCCGTAGAGGAGACTGCCATGGGGATCCTGAGGCACCGTACAATGTTGCTGCGAGCACGTGAAGGAGTTTCTCTATCCAGGGGGTCCCCGGCCAACCACATTTCAGGATAAGGGAGAGAGCGATGCGGATCACCTATGAACGAGTAGCGGGAATGGATGTGCATAAGAAGACAGTGGTTGTCACGCGGATGCGGGTTACGGAAGAACAGCGCGTGGAGTGGGAGACACGCACCTTTGGGACGACCACCCCGGAATTGCTGCAGTTGTATGACTGGCTGCAGGAGTGGGGGTGCAGCCATGTGGCGCTGGAAAGCACCGGAGACTACTGGAAGCCGGTGTACAACCTACTAGAGGAAGAGTTTGAGGTGTGGGTGGTCAATGCCCAGCACGTGAAGCGCGTGCCCGGGCGGAAGACGGACGCGACCGACTCGGAATGGTTGGCGGAGTTGCTATTGCATGGTTTGCTCAAAGCGAGCTTCATTCCGCCCAAGCCCCAACGGGCGCTGCGAGAGCTGACCCGCTATCGCACGCGGTTGATTGAAGAGCGCAGTCGTACCGTGAACCGTGTGCAGAAGTTGTTGGAAGGGGCCAACATCAAGTTGGCCTCGGTGGTCACGGACATGCAAGGGGTCTCGGCGCGCGCGATGTTGGCTGAGATAGCAGCTGGGAACACCGACGCCGAAGCGCTGGCCGACTTGGCCCGGGGGCGCTTGCGCAACAAGCTGGCGGAGTTAGAGAAAGCGCTCACCGGCAGAGTCGAAGCGCAG
>MWCO01000176.1 GCA_002070115.1 Deltaproteobacteria bacterium ADurb.Bin207 | reverse complement strand
TCCTGCCGATACGCTTGCCTCACACGCATCTTGCCTTGTCTTGCTATCATGCGTGCGTTGCTGCGGAGGCTTCGAGCAATCTGGCGAGATTCGATGGCATTCGGTTTGGTGCCACGGACCCGGGGGGAGTGGATGTGGAGCAGTGGCGCGGTTGTGTTCGTGGACGGGGATTGGGTTGGGAAGTGAAACGCCGAGTCATGCTGGGAACGTATTTGTTGTCCGCGCAGCATCGCGAAGGGCTTTTCGAGCAGGCTCGCAAGGCGCGTTGTCTCGTGGCGAAGGACTTCGACGAGGCGTTTTCTCATGTCGACGCCATTGCCACGGCCACATCGCCGATGTTTCCGTGGCCGATCGAAATCGGAGATGAATCGATGCATCGGGCGGATGCTCATACGGTGGCCGCGGGTCTTGCGGGGTTGCCTGCCTTGTCGGTGCCTTGTGGCGTTGTTTCGCAAGTGCTGCCAATCGGCTTGCAACTCATCGGGCCCGCGTGGCGGGAAGATATCCTTATTCGGATAGCGAGCAGATGGGAGCAACTTCGGGAACCGGCCTCCTTCGAGAGAGAAGGCTAATGATTTCGTGGCGTTACACGTTTTTAGGAGTGATGGCTGTCACGGTGTTGGGGGCCATGGGGTGCTCGTCGTGTCGAAAACAGCAGCGGCATGATTTCGATTCCTCTGCGCCAATGGCATCGTTCGAAGTGGCGCCAGGACGACTTTTTTCTCCATGGTTTTGGGAACCTACGGATGCTCGGGACGTGGCGCTTCCCGCGGGTTGCGAGTTCGTGGGTCCACCCCTTCGACATCGTCGTAGCACCACGAACCTGTTCTTTTTCGCTTCTCCGGGAGAACTTCATACTCTTGCGATGGCTCAAGGGGATCCCAATCCGGATAGTGTTACGGAATCCAGAGGCCTTGTGACTCTTTCCGATAAGGGGGCAGGTGCCGTTCGCGACGTCCCTTGGTTGCATCTCACCGACCCGCCTCTGATGACCTCATCGTCGCAAGGTTGGCTGGCGCTGCTGGTTGAGAGCGATGGTTTGGGATTGGCCACACGATTGTGGTTATGGCGGGAAGCGGGGGCCATGGAATTGGTTGCAGAAGGGGATCGACTTCAGCCCATCGATGCGCAATGCAATCAGAACGGATGTGCCTTGTTGACGACACGCGTGGGGCAGGTGGCCACGCGAGGAGCGACGGCATGGTTGGGTCAACCCATGGCGCCCATGGCCACGTGGCTACGGTTGGAAATCCCGCCGGATGCCGTTGCCGACGCATCGGTTCCGCTTGGTCTCGTGAGCTGGGACGCATCGTCGCATTCCGCGTTGATCGCCTTCGAGGATTCGGATCGCATTTCCTTTTTGCGTGTGACTGACACGAAGGTTGAACGACAGGGATCGATCGAACGAGACTATGGGATTGTCGACTATCTTCCCATGCGGGATGGCCCCATGGTGGTCACGACGTGGGGTGAGCCCGACGATATTGGATGTGTGCCCGGTGGTGCTTTCGTGCAATTCACTACTTTGGGAAAGCAAGCTCATCGACTTCGCGTAGCGATGTTGCCATCGTCGGGGTATGCGCGAGCGTTGGAACATGGCGCGTTGATAACCTGGAGTGCGCCGATGCAATGCAACCTTCCGAACCGAAAGGTGGTGTATGCCGTCTTGTTGCATGCGGATGGCGCGCCGGCCTCCAGCATCATGGCGGTGGGCAACGCCGATGGGCATGCGGTCAGTACGCGCGGAAACGAGGTTCACTTGTGGTTGAGTGATCTCGTAGGAGTGACCTGGCTGCGTGCCAAGTGCAGGCCACCAATGTAACACCCTGCTTTTCAGGAGTCGGTTTCGACCTCTGCCATCTTACAAGTTCCTTCGAAATGCACGCCTTTGTCGATGAATACGGAAGGAGAATGCAGCGAAGCCGTGACATGGGCGGGAACATATAATTCGATCGAGCCACGAGCGCGAATGGCGCCACGGACCACGCCGCCCCGAATGATGACGTTATCGACATCCACTTCGGCATCGACCTCCGCCCCATCGCCAATGATGAGCGTATCATTCGAACGTATCTGTCCACGAAAACTGCCGTCGATGCGCAGACGACCGTCGAACAGCAGTTTTCCTTCGAAATGCGTTCCTCGTCCGAGCAAGGCGGTGATTTCGGAAGCGGGAAGGGTATCGGTATTCACGGAAGCTTCCTTGCCGTCGAGCCTTTCGATGAAACGTCGATGATACGATGAAACGAAGTCTGGGGCCCGGGGCTCGATCCCGTTGTAGCGAGATTATGCCGTGGTTCGCAATGATCATGGTGAGGGGTCTGTCGAGAGGGAAGGCTTCGTTTGGGGTGGGCGTATGACTTTCGTACGCATTTTTCATTGGTTGTAAGAATGCAGGCAGCCCAAAAATATCGTCTCCTCATGGTCAATTCCACAGTCGCGGAGTAGAGTTTGAACATGCGCCCACTCCATCCTCTCGCCCCATGTATCAGTGCTCTTTTCATCTTCGCCCTGGGCTGCGGTCAGTCCTCGGGCGAGCCTTTTTCCGAAGTCACCGAGCAGCGGTTCGACCCCATCATCGGTGGCGTAAAAGATACGAGTTCTCCCGCCAATGACGCTGTGGTGATGCTTTACATCACCTCGGATCCAAGCAATCCCAACGCCGGCAAGGGAGCCTGTACCGGAACGTTGATCGCTCCGAACGTGGTGCTCACGGCTCGTCATTGCGTTTCGGAAACGAAGCCGACGGTCAGTTGCTACAACGACGTCATCTCGGACTATCCGGCGAATTGGATTTACATTCTCAAAGGTGTGGAACCGGACACGATATACACTTGGGGCAAGCAGGTTTTTCGCGATACGTCGAAAAGCTTATGCGGACACGATCTCGCGCTGATCGTGACCAATAGTCCGATGACCACGATGATTCCCAAGAAGGTTCGCGTGAAAAATGGACCTTCCGTGGGGGAGACATTCAAAGCGGTCGGCTATGGGTTGACCAATCCGAACGATGATTATTCCGCGGGCGTTCGCTACTACCGCAACGGCGTCAAAGTAACTGGATTTACTTGGGGGACAGGCGATCGGGACTTTGATGGCACCGTGTCGATCTGCCAGGGAGACTCGGGGGGACCGGCGTTGTCGTCGAGTGATGCGGTGTTCGGAGTCACTTCACGAGGAGGAGGATGTTACGAGAACAACAACGTGTGGACCCGCACGGATGTGTATAAATCTCTGATCGATCAGGCCATGGCAGCGGCCAACGCTTCGTATACGGGGGAAGACGGGACCAAGTACGGTTCGGGGGGAAGCGGAGGAACGGGAGGAACGGGCGGGTCAGGCGGTTCTGGTGGTTCGGGCGGCAGTGGAGGGACGGGAGGCAAGGGTGGTTCTGGCGGTTCTGGTGGCAGCGGAGGGACGGGAGGCAAGGGTGGCTCTGGTGGCAGCGGAGGGACGGGAGGCAAGGGTGGTTCGGGTGGCTCGGGCGGTTATGGGGGAAGCGGCGGCTCGGGCGGTTATGGGGGAAGCGGCGGCTCGGGCGGTTATGGGGGAAGTGGCG
>MWCO01000175.1 GCA_002070115.1 Deltaproteobacteria bacterium ADurb.Bin207 | reverse complement strand
GGGTGGCTTGGGCGGTGGGGAGGTGGGCGGGTGGGCCGAAAGTTCGGTGGGCGACGGCACATCGATGATATCGCCGCATTTTCGGCACTTCATGCGAACTGCTCGGCCCTCGAGCTTGTCGTCGGCGATTTGATACTTCGCCTTGCATTTCGGGCAGAGGAATCTCATGGAAGACTATACTCGGGCGACATCATCGTTGAAGCGATCCTGAGGATGCCAGTCGTTTAGAGCAACCCCAGAAGTAGTTCTTTGATCGATTGTTTCGTGGCCTCATCCGGAGCAATCGCGATGGCTCGTTCCCAGGTTTCAATGGCTTTGTTGCGAAACCCAGCTTTCTGATAAAGGACAGCCAAGTTTTTCATGGCTGGAAAATGACGGGCATTGATATCCAACGCGCGTTCGAGATGCTGGATGGCCTCATATACCAATCCCTTTTTCCCACAAAGTAGGCCAAGGTGAAAGTGAAGACGATAAGCCAGCGGGTCGATGTTCACTCCCTGCTTGAGATGCTCGATCGCCGCATCCAAGTTTCCGGCCTGATACGCGGCTACCCCCGCGGCAAGGGCTTGCTCCGCGGCTTCCGATACTTTTTTTCGCTCTGCGATCGCCGGTTTGTCCGACGATGAGGTCTTTGCCACTTCGTCGATCGCTTTGAGAATTTCAGCGATTCGAAAAGGTTTTTCGATGTAGGCATTCACGCCATAGCTCGCCTTGACATCCTCGGCATAGCGCCATCCACGATAGACCGCCGAGATCATGATGATCGGAATATGGCCGTAGCGCTGACTTCCCTTGATTCGACGAGCGATTTCGAAGCCATGCACTTCTGGCAGCATGGCGTCGAGGATGATGATATCCGGCACTTTTTCCTTGACCAACCGCAAGGCTTGCAAGCCTCGATCGGCTTCGAGCACCTGATAGCCTCGATCGGTCAACAATCGAGCCAGCATCTTTCGGATGTCCACTTCGTCATCCACGATCAAAATCGTGCGAACATCAGACTCAGCGGCCGAACGCCCCGCCATGGGCGCACTATCCGGTAAGTCCGTAACCACCGAAAGATCCACGGAAGTATTCGGAAAATCGGCTTCCGAAAGCTCCGAATCGGAAGCGGCCCTGTCCGTGACATCACCCACGACGCGCGGCGGCTCCTGCGGTTCGGAAGCAGGCGCAGGTGTAGCGTCGAAGGGCATTTCTCCCTCCGACTGCGCCAACACCCCCATACGCCTCAACGTTTCTTCTGGACAACGCGGACCGATATAGAATTCCTCCCCACGATTGCGCTGCTCGTACGCCGCCTCCTGAGCCTTCGATAATGCGCTTGGAAGAGCTACGTAAGGATACACACGCTTGCCCGTCACAAACTCCAACTCATCGATGACATGCTTGTCCCCCGGCGAAACCATCGCCACAAACACGCGATCGTCACGAACGAGAACAGGAAGAATACCGTGTCGTTTTGCGATTTCCCGAGGCAGCAAATCCAAATCCTGCAAACGAATACAAACCTGCGTCAGATCGATCCCCGGCACACCATGCTGCTCCGAAAGAGCTTTGAGCCCTTCCAGATCAACCGGCTCCTCCTCTGCAGCACCCCTGGAAACCACGGTCCGCTGTTGCAAGGCAATGCGACCAAGCGCCTTTTTATCCTCGGTACCTTGGCTCATGGCGACACTCGAATGCCGTTCATGTAGCGACACCTCATTCGAAGCCCACGATATCCAACGGATAGGGCTCCGACAACAGTTTGACATCCCACGAGAAAAAAATGGCGATAGTTTTCACGCGCTTTTTAATTCTTCTTTGTGTCGATCCAGAAATATTTGAAAAAAATTCTCGAATCTTCCTTCGACGATCGCGTTTCGAGCCTCCGCCATGAGCGATGCGTACACGAATAAGTTGTGCAGGCTCAGCAGTCGCAACGCGAGCATTTCGCCCGCTAGGAACAAATGGCGCAAGTAGGCTCGGGAAAAGCCACCCGCGCAGCATGGACATCCACAGAACTCATCGATCGGTCTTGGATCACGGCGATACCGCGCATTTTTGATGACAATGCGGCCATACCGCAGCAATGCTTGCCCATTTCGAGCATTTCGCGTCGGCAGGACACAATCGAACATATCGACCCCCGCCCGCACGCCATGCATGAGGTCCAACGGTGTCCCTACCCCCATCAAGTAATGCGGTCGATTGGGATCCAGCTCCGGACCTACTTCCCCCAGCACCGCATGCATTTGCTCGATAGGTTCTCCCACCGAAAATCCACCCCACGCAAGACCATCGAACGGCAAGCTCGCGATCGCTTTGCTATGTTCCCGACGCAACTGCACATCCGTTGCACCTTGAATGATTCCAAATACGGCCTGGTCTTTGCGTCGTGCGCGCAGGCAACGCTCAGCCCATCGAGACGTGCGTTCCACGGCTTGGCGCACGACGGTTGAGTCGGCATTTGCGGCAGGGCAGACATCCAGTTGCATCGCGATATCCGCCCCGATGAGGCCTTGAACCCGCATCGCCTCCTCGGGAGACAAATGCATTCGAGAGCCGTCGAGGTGGGAGCGAAACGCAAAACCGTCTTCCGACAGTTTCACGAGATTCGTGAGTGAAAACGCTTGAAATCCACCAGAATCGGTGAGCATCGCATGGGGCCAGCGGCAAAAGGAATGCAATCCCCCGAGGGCATCGATTTCCTCCGGACCCGGGCGAATCCATAAGTGATAGGTGTTGCCAAGCACGATCCTGGCGCCGGTGGCCGCGACTTCTTCAGGGGACAACCCCTTGACGGACCCTTGCGTTCCGACGGGCATGAACGTTGGTGTCAACACGGTTGCATGCGGTGTATCAAGCACGCCCGCGCGGGCTGCTCCCTCACGAGCCTGCACGTGAAACGAAAAACCGGCGGTGGGAAGAGTCACATCCACCTCGTGCCTTCTGCACGCAGTATGAGCATCGCATCACCATAGCTGAAAAACCGGTATTCGCGATCAATGGCGTGTTGGTACGCCCTCAAAATGCGCTCGCGGCCCGCCATTGCGCTCACCAACGCAAGCAACGTCGACCGCGGCAAATGAAAGTTCGTCAACATGCCGTCCACCACCCGAAACCGGTACCCAGGCTGAATGAGCAGCCGCGTGGTTCCTTGTCCTGGACGCACCATGCCTTCACGTTCGGGGTCCGCAGCGGATTCCAAAGCCCGTACACACGTCGTTCCCACCGCAATCACCGGTGCTTTTCGCTGTCGCGCCGCCTCGATGGCCTTGACCGTATGATGCGAAATATCAAACCACTCCTCATGCATCGTATGCCCGTCCAAGTCATCGACCATCACAGGCTGAAACGTACCGGGCCCCACGTGCAACGTAATCGTCGCGATTTCGAATCCTCGGGCGCTCAACGCTCCAAGCAGCCGATGCGTCAAGTGCAGCCCTGCCGTAGGAGCCGCCACCGCACCGTCATGTCTTGCAAATACAGTTTGATATCGCTCGGCATCCGATGACTCATCTTCTCTTCGGATATACGGCGGCAGGGGAATATGACCTACTCGTTCGAGGGCCTGGGCAACGCTCGAACCGTTCGTACTGGCTAACG
>MWCO01000174.1 GCA_002070115.1 Deltaproteobacteria bacterium ADurb.Bin207 | reverse complement strand
GGGGGTGGTCGGGTTTTCGCCGGAAGTACTTCGGTTGGTGGTGCAGGTGTATCCTCGACGAGCGCTGCGGGAGGGCAGGTTGCGGTCGTGGGCGCGTCCGATGGCATCGGCGCAGCGGGCGGTATCGGTGGAATCGTTGCAACAGGGGGTTTCGGTGTTGTTAGCCGGATTTGAGCGTGGTTATTGTGACGCCCATGATCCGGTTGTCGTGGTGGCATGGGTAGAGGTGGGGGATCCGGATTTGGAGTTGGGGGGCGCGGAGTCGAAGCCTTCGGCGGGGGCCTGGTTGGGAACGAGGCAATTGGGGAGGGGGCAGTCGCGGGTGCTCATTCGCCTGAAGGCGTCGTCCAAGGCGGCTTGAAGCGTTGGGTCAGCGGGTGGAGGGGGAGGAGAGGACGGGTTTCGAACGGGCGGCGAGGGCGGTGGGTCGAAGAGAGCGGATTAAGGTCTCGAGTTCCTGGCGTTCGGTAGGGGAAAGGGGATCGTCGCCAAAGCGGGCGCGCAAGTACGAAACGGTGACCGCATGGATGGCGGGTGCGCAAGGGTGGTGGTCGGACAGCAATTGTTGGGCGTGTTTCAGGGGTGGGGTGGACGGGCTGCGGGGGATGCCAAGCAGCAACATTTCGTGTTGAAGTTTCTCATAAAGTTGGGTCGCTAGTCGGGCGTGAGGAGGGCTGGATGGTTGGTGGGGATGGTTGCGAAGCGCGAGGCGTTGGTTGCGTCGTTTCCAAACGGCGTAGGTGATGGCTAACATGCCGATAATCAACGTAAATCCTATGATTCGGGGGGATGGGAGCGAATGGTTCGAGGTAAGTTGTACCACGACTGAGCCCATGGACTGACGGGTGTGCAGCAGGTGGGAACGAAGGCCGCTAAACAGCCATACTTGTTGGTGAAGGTCGTAGCGGACGATGCGTTGGTTCCAGGTTTTGCCCATGGCCTCGAGGATATCGCGCAAGGTCGCGAGCAAGCCGGTGGTAGGCATGAGGGATTGGGCGGCCGAGGGGGGGGTGGGATCGAAGCGAGTCCAGCCTTGATCGTCGATATAGGCTTCGACCCAGCTATGGGCATCGCCTTGGCGAATGGAGTAGTAGTTACCAAAACGGTTGTAGGTACCGCCGACGAAGCCGGTGACGTTGCGTGTTGGAACATCGACACAGCGAAGGAGGATGGCCATGGCGGTAGAGAAGTATTCGCAATGGCCGCGTCGGGATTCGAATAGGAAGTGGTCGAGGGGATCGGCGGCGGCACCGGAAGGAGAATTCAGATCGTATAAGTAGTCGTTTTTCAAATGTGTTTCGATGGATCGGGCTTTTTCGAGGGCAGTGGTGGCTTGTTGCGTCCATTGGTGGGCGAGCGCGGAAAGACGTGGGGAGGAGGTGGGGCAAACGAGATAGGGGCTATTGGCGTGGGCAGGGGGCGTGGAAGGGAAGTGTTCGGTGGGTTCGGTCAAGTAGACTTCGTAGGAGATGCCTCGATTGTCCGGAGATAGATAGCGTAACTCGTCTTCGGAGCCGCGCAGGACCTCGATATGGGTGCCGAACAAGGGTTCGCCGCGAGGGCGAACGCGGAGGGCGGCGGTGTTTTGGGGCAAAAACAGGACCGGTGGGTCGATGGGTTCGAGATCGAGTTTGAGGGAAGCGTCGAGAGCTGGGGAGGGATAACGAACGATGGGGATGGTGTTTCCGATGCGTTCTGCGGGGACACGGCTGAGTCGGGAGCGGGACCAGGCGCTGCCGTCGTAGGTGTCCAAGGCGGTGCCGCGTAGATAGAGGGCGATTCGCTCGGGGGGTGGGGAGGGAAGGTTAGGGATTTCGGCGCGAAGGACGATCGTGGGGTCGGTACGGAGGGTACCGACTCCGCCGAGGTCGACGTGGTCGGAGAAACCGACGAGTCGTCCGGATTGGGGACGGTTGAGCAGGAGCAGGGAAAGGCCGACACGAGGGAAGGCGATGAATAAAGCGGCGGTAAAGAGGAAAATGGGGATGGATAATAAGCAGGTCAGGGCAAGGAAGGTTTTGCCGATGACGCGTCGGCTGCGCAGGATTCGGGGGACATCGACGGGCAATCCGGTTCGATCGCGGGCGCCTTGTCGGTAGTTACCTTCGACTTCGCGGCGAAGGTGGGATAGGACGAGGGCGCCGGGAGCGACGATGAGGAAAGCGATGAAACATAGGGCGTAGGCGAGACCGCTGCCGAGGACGGTGCCTGCGATGAGGTGAAGCCAGGCGAGGATGATGACTTGTTGGTCTTGGGCGGCGCCGCGTCGGGTGGCGAGGCGGATAATTTGCAGGACGATCGCGAATTCGACTGTGATTTCGAGCAGGGGGGCGCCCCAGAAAAGCCTGGCGACTTGCAATAAGAGTAGAAGTAACGGCCCGATCGTGGCGAAGCGTGTAAGCAGGGGGTGGGATTGAAGGGACTCGGGTAAGAGGACGGCGATGGCGAGTCCGAGCAGAAACAGGGTGGATTGAGGACGGCCAAGTTCGCCGGAGGTAACGAGGGCGAGGATGCCCAGGGTGGCGAGCAGGGTGGTCATGATGCGATGGATGAGGCCGAAGCGCATCACGATTCCTTTCTTCGGGTGGAGGGCGTTTCGGTAGACGCATCGTTAGATGAGGTAGCAGGCTCGTCGGTGGCGTCGAGGAGAGCTAAGAATCGCAGGATGGGGTCGGCGCCGATAGGGGGATTGGTTTTGGAAGACTTACCGGAGGTGGTTCGAAGGGTAACGCCGTCGCCGCGTCGGAGGAGCGCGACGGTCATGGAGGCGACTTCGCGGATTTGGCGTTCGAAATCGGTGTTCCACAGGTCGATGTTGGTGGAAGCGGGTCGCAAGTCGTCGAGGGAAAGGATGGCGTTGGGGTGTGCTTCGCGAGCGTGTTCTTTGAGGACGAATTGGTTGGGGAGGGTGCTTTTCTTCCAGTAGATATCTCGGGGATCGTCGCCATCGCGCATGGGTCGAAGGCCGAGGATTTCGTGCGCGTTGCCGCGTCCTTGTTGGAAGCAAAATCCTTGATGGATTCCGTTGGGGTTTGGTGCGAGGCGGATGGGGTCGACGTGGGGATAGATGATGAGTTCGCCTGGAAGTGGATATATTAACGATTTTTCAAATAATCCAAATGGAAATCGAGTAGCGACGCGAAATCCGGTATGATGATCTTTTCCGCGGCGGTGGGGTTTACGTCGGTAGGCGGCGATTTGCGAGGATTTCGGGCTGATTTTCAGGAAGAAGCAACGTTTATCGGTGGGTTGTCCGGCGCGCAGGTCTTCGACTTCGATGGCATAGGAGGGAAAATGGCGTTTTTTGTTGTGAACTTCGATTTCGACAAGGTGATGTCGTCCTGCTTGCGCGCGAGGGGGCAGTCGTCGTGCGACGGTGAGGTGTCGCAGGGAGATTTCGCTTAGGATGCCTGAGACGATGATGAGGGCGAGGAGCATACCGAGTACGAGGTATAGCAGGTTATTTCCGGTATTGATGGCGGCGATTCCGACGCCGAAGGTGATGAGAATGAAGTATTTACCTTCTCGGGTGACGCGCAAGCGGCGGGGGGTTCGCAGACGGGAGAGGAGTTTGGTAGGGAATCGAAAGCGGGTTCGGTGGGG
>MWCO01000173.1 GCA_002070115.1 Deltaproteobacteria bacterium ADurb.Bin207 | reverse complement strand
ATGCCAGTCGTGCAAGAGGGGGCGAGCCGACACGGGGCGGATGGGCACGCGAATCATCTCGCCGCCATGATGTGGCAGTGGCGGCGACCCGACGAGATGGCGCTATCACGTAAACCCCTCAGCAACGGCTCAAAGACCGGTTTGCTTGAGCGTCAGTTTGACCGGGTGATCAATCACGCCCATGTAATAGGTATCGTCCAATGTCCAATATGTACTACTGCCCCAAAAAGTCGCTCATAGGAATCCGGTTCCAATCACCAGATTGATGCGATCTTCCCCGTAGACCACGACGCCCAGGACCGATGGCATCAGCTCTTCTCCCGCATCGGAAAGCACTTGCCGAACGTGCGCCAACGCGCCTCCTTCGCAGTCTATGCCCTCGAACTCATGGACTCGAACGAGCACAAGAGCGTTGGGGTTTTGGTGATCGCCGGCTGCTCGGTGATGGCGGCAAGGACACGAAATCTCCCGCCGCAGCGCGGACATGGCAGCGAATCCACGTCGAACACTCCTCAAAAAAGAGCACCCTGCGCTTCGAGCTGCGCGGCTTCAGGCAAGCCCACCAGCATGGCCGACACGTCCGTGGTCTCAAGCACCGACGGCACTTGCAGATCGCTCGGACGTTCTTGCCGCCGGCCCTTGTCGTCGTTGGACCTGAGCAGTCTGACGGGTGCGCAAAGTCGCGTATTGTATTTGTCGCTGGGCGAGGTTTCCGAGCTGCTCAGCGCCCATAACAATGCTCTGCCTCTCAAGGATGTCGCGACCCACGATAGCTATCTCGTGTTCGTAGAGAAAAACCGAAGTGACGTCTCCTGGGGCATTCCGCTCGCGAGCCTCGACGGGGTCGACCCAACCGTGTGGCAACGATACTTACGCGCCCGCAGGACGCGAGCTAAAAAACGGACAGGCCAATACGAAAATTACACTCTGCCTCCCTTCCACCCACAATGTGGGGGGAAGGGCCGGGGATGGGGGGCACAAATTAGGGCCGGGGATGGGGGGCACAAATCTCTTGTGCTCAGCGCATACCATCCGTTCCAACTCCCGCAAGACAAGTTGTCTCAACGACCCGAAATGAGTGACGTTTTCACCCGACCGGTGTTCAAGAATATCGATTCAGGGAAGAGTGATACTCTCGAAGGTGGCCTGAGATCCGTTTTCCACCGAGGAAGTGAGGGCGATGAGCACGTGTCGCTGATCAGGAGATAAGGCCGCACCTCTGGGATGATCGTCGAACGTGCTCGCTGCCGCCGCGAAAAGAGCATCGCCATCGAAAAGCACGACACGACGGCACGTCGTATCCGTAACGAAAACACCCGCGGGCGTATCCACCAATCCCGTGGCAGAGCAAAGCTTGGAAGCGGGATGGGAAGAAAATGCAGACGACGAACCAACGCGTACCCCATTGGCATCGTAGCGCGCCACCACCAAGGAAGATGAGTAGGTGGCTTGTTCCACGGTAACCAATCCGCCTTGTGGGTCGAGGGCTACCGCGGCGATGGCGCTGGGGGCGGGCGAAAGAGAAAGCGGTATCGACGAGCAATGGATTGCGCTGATGGATAAGTCGAGCATGGCGACCGGAGACTTGGCAAACAACGCGGCAACTCGTCCACTCGCGTTCGCAACCAGCATTCTCGCGATCATCGAATCGCCACCGGACAGACACTGTTCGATCGTGTTCCCCTCGCTATCGAGAAAAACCGTGCCTTCCGCAGTCGCGACCAGGCTTCGAGCGCCAGGAAGCACGATCGCGGAAAAAGCATCGATTTCAAGGGAACCCTCGTGGGCGAAAGAACTGATCGGCGTACTGGGACAACCATCGCTTTCGATCCGAACGGCTCGAACTCGATCGTGTAACGTCAGCATTCCGCGCCCTTCCAGCGTCGAAAGGCTTCGAACCGGCACGGTATCCGAGGGAGCAAGCACAGCATCCGACTTCGTGCATGCCTTGGACAAAAGAGCATTTACGACGGGTGGGGGCCCATCGATTGGCTCGGTATCTTGCTCACCGCCGCCATCGACAGGACCAAGATAAGCAGGATCGTCTTCGTCCTCACCACACCCCATGGCGATCAAGGAACAGGAAAGCAGCAATACGTGCAAACGCATGGGTTTGGACGGTTGCGTAGCGCGAAGCGCGCGAGTTGTACAGTGGCGAGCGGGTTGTGCTAACCGTCAGGGCGTGAAACGTACCATTCTCGTAACAGGCGGTGCCGGCTATATCGGCTCAATCCTCGTTCCCTTGCTGCTCGAACAAGGTCACACGGTCCGCGTCGTCGACCGCTTCTTTTTTGGCAGCGATACCCTGCAGCCCGCGCAAACGCAGTACGGCGAACGGCTCACGTTGGTTCGCGCCGACGTGCGGACTCTGCCGCTAGAGACATTTTCCGGGGTGGATGCGGTGATCGACCTGGCCGGCATCTCCAACGATCCGTCGTGCGAACTCGCTCCTTCCCTGACTCGTCAAGTCAACTACGAAGCCGCCGTAACCACGATGCGCCATGCCCAACGAGCGGGCGTGAAACGCTATATATTGGCAAGCTCGTGCAGCGTGTATGGACGAGGAGAAGGCGTGGGTCTTACGGAATCCTCGCCCCTCAACCCCGTCTCTTTGTACGCACGCTGCAAAGCCGATGCGGAAACGGCGCTGCTATCCCTTCGGTCCTCCGACTTTTGTCCCACCATCTTGCGCCTCGCCACCGTCTTCGGCCTGTCGCCGCGCATGCGTTTCGATCTCGCCATCAACGTGATGACCAAAAATGCCTACACCAACGGCAAAATCACCGTCGATGGCGGCGGCAAACAATGGCGGCCTTTCGTTCACGTGGCGGATGTCGCCGAAACCATGGTCTTCATGCTGCACGCGGAGGCGCATAACGTCGATGGCCAAATCTTCAATGTCGGACACGATGACAACAACGTGCGGATTTTGAATCTGGCCTATCGCGTGCGGGACGCCATCCCAGGAACCCAAATCGTCATGGCTCCCACCGATCCCGACCTGCGAGATTACAACGTGCGCTTCGAAAAACTTTGGGGACTGCTGCAAGACCGCCAGTTTCGCACGATCGAATACGGTATCGAAGAGGTGCTCGGAGCGCTTCGATCAGGCTTCGTGGACCCCGATGAACGACGCTGGTACACGCTCGCCCAATACCGTTTCTTGCTCGATGTGGAGCGAACCTACCAGGAGGTAGTGCTCGAAGGACGGGTGCTTTCGTAAGCGCTGCCAGCCCAAAGCGATAGCATATTATCCTTTATTATCAATAGGTTACATACTGTCGACGGAGATGGTTGGCTCTTGTCTCGCCTGAGAGCCACCCAAGAAGACGCTGCAACCTGCTCCCTTAGATCGGCAGCTTTAGGCGAACGAGGCGATAATCCACGAAGGACTCACGACTATTCACGAAGAAGTAAAGATAGTCCCCGTTGATTTCCAACGAGGCTGCGAGGCCTGGGAGAATGTACGTGGTTGTCGTCTGGGCCTCCATGTCGATAACGCTTAGTTTCGGCTCGGTATAATTGCTTTCGACCGTGGACCATGGGGGCGTCCTTTAACGTATACATTGTCGCTTTCGCGCAACTGCCTGCGGTGTACGCCCAGGCCGCGATG
>MWCO01000172.1 GCA_002070115.1 Deltaproteobacteria bacterium ADurb.Bin207 | reverse complement strand
GCTGGTTCTTGAGTTCCCGTGGGTTCTTACGCCCCGGTCCTAATGTGGAACGAAGAAAGGATCTGTAGTACTAGCTAAAATATTTCGAAACAAGAAGCAAGGAATTCAAATTAGATATTCTGTTACCCTTCCACCCACCGCGTGGGGGGAAAGGCCGGGGATGGGGGGCCCACCGCGTGGGGAGAAAGGCCAAGGGTTGAGGGAACAAATAAGGGCCATAGATGGCAGGCACATGTTAGGGTCAGGAATAGGGAACAACTAAGGGCCACGGATGGCAGGAACAAATAAGGGCCGGGGACAGGAGGAACAAATTAGGGCACAGGATGGCAGGCACATATTAGGGCAAGGGATGGCGGGCACAAAGTAGGGCCAAGGATGGGGGCACCGCTGCATCCCCACCAACCTAAACCCCACCAACCCTCTGCTCGATACTTCGGCTACACCCTGCTCCGCCCATAGCATCAGGCCGAAACGAGATCCTTCTTTCGACCCGCCACCAACAACACCACCGCAGGCATCACCACCAACGTCAACAACGTGGATGTCACGATGCCCCCATTGACCACCACCGCCAGCGGCTTCTGAATATCCGCGCCTGATCCCGTTGCGTACAACATCGGAACGTGACCGATGAAACTCGTCAATGCCGTCATCAATAATGGCCGAAAGCGAAGGTCACATCCCTTTCGAACCGCTTGCCTCAAAGCCATACCCCCATCTCGCAATTGACCAATAAAGGCCATCAACACCACGCCGTTTTGCACCGCTATCGCAAGCAATACAATGAAAGCGATGGCCGCCGACACCGACAAGGGCATCCCAAATAGCACAACCGCCAATACCCCTCCCACCAACGCAAAAGGTAAGTTGATCAACACCAATAGCGCATCACGCATGGTCCGCAGCGCCAGATAAAGAAATCCAACAATCAATCCAAGCGCTACCGGAACCACGATCGAAAGCTGTTTCATCGCGCGCTGCTGATTCTCGAACTGACCACCGTATTCCACCCAAGTGCCAGAGGGACGCCCCTCCAACACGGGCTTCAACCGCTCCTGCGTCTCCTTGACGAATCCCCCCAGGTCCCTGCCCCGCACGTTCGCTTCCACCACCACACGACGCATCCCATTTTCCCGGCTCACTTGCGCTGGAGCCTGCACCGTTTTGAACTCCGCCATCCGGTCCAACAACACCCTTTCCCCCCCAGGCGCCATCACCCATAATCGACGGATACGCTCCGGATCTGCCCGAAAAGACTCAGCAAATCGCACAACCACATCGATGCGTCGCTCCCCCTCGATGAGGGTCGTTGCTTTCGTTCCCGCAAGCGCCGTCTCGATCGTGGCGTTCACATCTCCTACCTTCAACCCATACCTCGCCAACTCTTTTCGATCCAACACCATATCGAGCTGATCCATGCCCGTAACCTGCTCCACGGACACATCCTCCGCCCCATCGATTCCCTTGACCACCGCCGCCACTCGATCCGCCAATTCCTTCAACTCATCGAGATCCGAACCGAATAACTTCACCGCTACATCGCTCTTCACACCAGAAACCAACTCGTTGACCCGCAAGGCTATCGGCTGCGAAAACGCAAACCTAAGCCCGGGAATCGTCTCCAATTCCTTGTGCATCGCTTCCACCAACTGTTGTTTGCTCCGTTTCGTCGTCCAATCCCGATGCGGACGAAGCATCACGATGATATCCGTCTGCTCAGGTCCCATCGGATCTTCGGAAACCTCCGCCCGTCCCGTCTTGCTGACCACCGTCTCCACTTCCGGAAATGAAAGCAATGCTTTCTCAACAAATTCCGATACTTGGACCGATCCCTCTAGTGATGCGTTCGGCAACCGCACCACGTTGATCGCGATCGCTCCTTCATCCAAAGGCGGCATGAAGCTCGTGCCAATCAACGGGATCAGCCCCATCGACCCCACCAAAACCACCAAAGAAATACCTACCGTCATCCTCGGATGCCGCAACACCCGATCCAGCCAGCGAAGATAACCCGCGTGGATCCATCGCACGAACCGAAACTCCCTTTCCTTCGCTTGGGTTAGCAGCATCTCCGACAGCACGGGAACCACCGTCAATGCCACGACAAGCGACACCGCCAACGCAATGAGCATCGTCGCCGCAAGAGGAGCAAACATCTTCCCCTCGATGCCCTGCAGCGTGAACAGCGGAACGAGAATCACCACCACGATGAGCA
Organism: Deltaproteobacteria bacterium ADurb.Bin207; assembly: GCA_002070115.1. GTDB lineage: Bacteria > Myxococcota_A > Polyangia > Polyangiales > Polyangiaceae > MWCO01. Next base: position 1,428 of record MWCO01000172.1, on the reverse strand, counting down.
CCGAAAACCCCACCGGACGCACCACTTCTCGAAGCCCCGCCACCACCGTATCACGCACCGAGACCCCTGTTTCCCGCGTCGCCAAATGCCGGCGTAGGTTTTCCACAACCACAATCGAAGCATCCACCACCATGCCAACCGAAAACGCAAGCCCCCCCAAACTCATGAGATTGGACGATATGCCCAGCCAACCCATGACGATGAAACTCACCAAAAAAGTGAGGGGCAGGGAAACCAGCACGATGAACGAAGTTCGAAGCTCCGCAAGAAACAAAAACAAAACGATGATGACGAGAATGCCCCCTTCCAATAACGCGTTTCGCACCGTCGCGATGCACGCTTCGATCAGCGATGTTCGATCATAAAATACATTGATTTTCACCCCCTCCGGCAGCGTGCCGCCGATTCGATCGACCGTATCCTTCACCCGGCTCACAACCTCTTTCGAGTTCTCCCCCTTGAGCATGACGATCATGCCCGCTACCACTTCCCCCTTACCATCGCGCGTTACCGCTCCCTGACGAACCTCCGCGCCAATCGTCACCTCCGCAACATCCCGAAGATAAACAGGCGTCCCGTCTTTCACATCCACCACCGTGCTCTCGAGATCGGGAATGTCTTGCAGAAGACCCACGCCACGCATGTACATCTGCTCCCAATCGCGAACGACGATGCCTCCTCCCGCATTCGCATTGCTTGCTTCGACGGCCTCGACCACGTCTTGGACGGTGAGCCCGAAAGCCAGTAGTTTTTCTGGCGAAACCAGGACTTGGATCTGCTTGACTTCTCCGCCAAAACTATTGACTTCGTTGACACCGGCGATGGGTTTGAGCAAAGGCGCGACGATCCAGTCCTGGATGGTCCGTAGCTCCATCGCGGTTTTCCCCTCCCCCTCCAACGTATATTGATAGATTTCACCTAGCCCTGTGCTGATCGGCCCAAGTTCCGGCTCTACCCCCGGTGGGAGATGCTCTCGCACGGTCGCCAACCTCTCGAACACGAGTTGTCGAGTCCAATACGTCTCCGCATCATCCTCGAATACCACCACGACCTGGGATAATCCCGGCTTCGACAAGGAGCGCACTTGCACCACACGCGGCAACCCGCGCATCGCTTGCTCGATGGGATAGGTGACACGCTGCTCCACATCCACCGCCGCGTACCCCGGTGCCTCGCTCAAAATCATGACTTGGGTGTTCGTCACGTCAGGAAACGCATCGATGGGAAGGCGGGTCCAAGCAAACACCCCCCCTGTCGCGATGGCCACGGAGGCAATCAGGACAAGAAGTCGATATCGCAGAAGCCAGGAAAGCATATTCGACCCGATCAATCCGCGCAGCCAGCGCCCATTTTTGAGCGTAACACATCGGATTTCATGAGAAATGCGCCCCGCCCCACCACTTGCTGCTCCGCCTTCACGCCCGAAAC
>MWCO01000171.1 GCA_002070115.1 Deltaproteobacteria bacterium ADurb.Bin207 | reverse complement strand
GGGAGGGGGTGGGGAATGGCAGGCGATGAGCGTGGACAGGGAAAGCAAAACCCAATGGGTTGGTTTCATGGGATCAATGCTATCACCTTCGGGGGGAGCATGGTTGTTTGCATTGATTGAATCCGCATGTTTTTCTCGTTTGGACGGCCGTGGGAGCGGCTTGGGGGTGTCGTTGGGCAAGCCGATGGGCTCGGGGTCATGGTAGGCGCAGGGCGCGGTTGGTTCGGCGTATGCGGTTTGGAGTTTGCCTTTCGATGACTTGTGCGGGGGCTGCTATCAGGGGCCAAAGTCCTGTCGACGAAGCCCGTCCATGCGGAGGCTTTCGCATTCAGGGGGTCGTTGGGTTGTGGCAGGCATCGTTCATGAAATCGATGGCCCAGGAATATCGGTGAGAATCCACGAAACCGCTGAGGGGCATGAGGGGGTAAGGTTCATCACTGCGATGCAATGTGAAACCGATCGTAAATACCGTAGGATAGGCATGCGCAAGCAAATACTTCAGCCTATCGTGGTCACCCGCCAGGATTGTGAGACGTAGCGTGTTTTCTTCGAAGGCTCCTGCCAACACCTTGTGTATTTGGCATTCGAATACGTGTCCATACCCTACCTGCATCTGAGGGGATGCCGTCAAGCATAAAACCAATCGAGGTTTTTCCGTTTCCCCGGGTTGTGCATGGGTATTTTCAATTTCGCGCATCGGATGACGCATCGTCGTGGCGGATGCCGCGGTCGTGGAAGAATCCGGGAGTCCTTCCGAGTGATGGGGAGTGCGGCAGGCAACGACGATCATCGCGCACCCCCAAAGCACCGGACTATTTTCCAGCAGCTTCGAAAGGATTGAGGATGGGCCCCGGCGCATAGAATAGGGAGTAGCGGTTTTCTCTCGCGCCATCAATACGCAAGCGGCCGCAACCGTATCAACGCGGGTCGGATGGTGTGCGAAAAACCTTGTATCGAATCGATGGTCGTTTCGTCGTGAATTGGCGGACGGTTATCGTGGCTGCGTCATGAACTTCATCGCAGCTCGCGCGCCCGTTTTGTTCTGCCGTGTGTTATACTGTTGTATCTTTGCATCGTTGACTGCCCATGGACAACATTGTCTATTTTCTAACGGATGCTTCAGACGAGCAGGCGCGGGAAGCGGCGGCTGCCATGGAGCAAACGGCACGAGAGTTGGCCCCCATCTTGGCAAGGGAGGTGCGTTTTCACGTGGAAAACGTATTGCCCAGAGCGCTTGCGAAGCTTCGGCTCCACGGAGCTGACGTTCTTGTCGTCGATGCGCGTCATGAAGCGCCGACGGAGCAGAGCAAGGCGGTGCAACTATTGCGTGAGTTGTATCGCGAACATGAAGTGGCGGGGCCTACGAGTCGTTCGAGAACGATTCTGGTCGCGCCGGCAAGCCCATTCGGTGCGCAAATCGCTTTCGAAGCAGGGCGACTGCGGATTGGTTCCACGTTGCCTCTCGAGGCGCAGGACAGCGGATGGGCAAGGATATGGCATCATATCGATCGGGCCATTCACGAACGACGTGGCGGGAAAACGGCGATTTGTCTTGCGGGTGGGGGCATCGAAGGCGGGTTTTACGAAGTCGGTATCCTTCGTGCTTTGCAGTATTTTCTGCCCAACTTTTCCCTGGCTAATGTCGATATCATTTGCGGCATCAGTGTGGGTGCCATCATCGGCGCTTTTCTCGCCAACGGGCTCGGTCCCGATGAAATCATGCGCGGCATGAAATTAGGCGAGGGGCGTCTAGAAAAGTTACGAAAATCCGATGGTTTCGACCCCAACCTCGGGGAAGTGGCGCGCAGGTTTTCTCATGGCCTTCGTCGTACCGCGCGTGGCGATGTGTCCTTGCAAACGCTGCTGCAACTCATCCCTTCTGGCGCGTTCGCCGGCACCGCCCTGTTGCGTTACCTCGAACGAAACCTCACGAAACCTGGCATGATCAATCGATTCACCGACCTGCCCCGTCAGTTTTATGTTGGCTCCACCGACCAAGACACCATGGAACACGTGGTTTTCGGTGAACCGGGTCTGGATCATATCCCCATCCACAAGGCCATTCGCGCCTCGGCCGCTCTGGCACCATTTTATGCGCCGCAACGCATCGAAAACCGATACTTCATCGATGGAGCCTTCACTCGAACCACCAATATCCGCGTCGCCGTCAATCATGGCGCCACGTTCATCATCGTCATCGATCCTCTCGTTCCCATGGTTTCCGAGCGTCCTGGTTATGTGGCTTCCAAAGGCGCGGTCCTGGGCACCATGCAGGCCCTCAAATCCATGATTCACGGACGTTTTGGCGCGGCCGCCGAACATATGCGAGCCCGCTTTCCCCAGGTCTCCCTGCATCTTTTCCAACCCGATGGTGCCGCCATGCGGTTGATGGCCGGGTCGCCGATGAAATTTTTTTATCGCACCGAAATCGAAGACGTTACGTATCAACAAACCATCCGCACCATTCGTCAGCGCCTATTGCCATCGCTGCAAAACGATTTCGCACGTCACGGTATTGCGTTCGTCGACCCGGAAGCGTCCCGCTATCAAACCCAAAGAAGTCTGGTCGACGAATCCGATGATGATCTCGTGGCTTGAACGCTTCCTGTCATCGAACACACCTTTGCCATGCTGCAGCCCCGTCCATGACTACCGATCGTGAACGATGGTCGCTCGTCTGTTTTGTGGCCGGGCATGTTTGGCGGAGTCTCGCCTGGGCAACATCTATGAGCGCGTCTGTTTCGAGGTCCATTGGAATATGATGGGATTCTACAACTCTGGTCGGACGGGGATATCGAACGACCCGATGTAGCCGCTTCGCCATGGTGCAGGGGGTGCCAGCTTCGGTACGGTTCGCGCGCCTGGCTCCACACGATTGGCACACGCCGCGAAGCATGTACGACAAAGTCGGGAACCCCATCGGATGCAGGCCCAGCCATGACCCCGAAGCCATGGTGAAGCGTGTACCAGGTTCGGCACGTCGTGATTTCGGGTGGTTATGTACGCTGCTCGGTGGCGGCGCGCCAAGGTAACCGTGCCCTTGACGGGTCTTTATAGACGTAACCACTTGAAATGTATTATAAATATAGCTAAGCGGCGATGCGCCATCCGAATGGGGCAGTCGCCACGGGTTGGGTGAGGTCCAGACGACCCATGGCCCCGAAAGCGAGACCCTTGGACTATGGGGACGGGCTGCGGATTGGTCTTATAACGGGTGGCATGCGTCGTCTAGCTGCTCTCCGGGGTCTCCGCGAGCCTGCGCCCGTGCCCGGGTAGCCGCCAAAGGTGCGTAGGGTGCGTCCTGAAGGTGGAGGAGAGTGTTGCCTCGACGTGTCATGAAGGCTAACCTTCACCGGTTAATGTGAGGGTATGATCCATTACCCGGTCAGACAGCACCTCGATGGGAAGAGGCTTGGAATGCAGTTACGAGGCAGTCAGCAAGGGCAGGTTGGTTCCAGAATTCGTCCCACCGTCCGACCAGGGCCAGCATGCGAAGGTTGAAGACGGCCTGCGCCGTTTCAGGAAGCCAACCGGGGCCTGTCGCTTGAGCCGGAGCCGGCTGGCGACGCGATGCAGCGACTCCATGGCTCCGGAACCGATCTGGTAGCCTAACTCGTTCCCATCCCAGAAAGGCCGTTTTGGGGAACGGTTTCGGTGGTGTGACCCGCACTTTTCGTGATCCTGGCGT
>MWCO01000170.1 GCA_002070115.1 Deltaproteobacteria bacterium ADurb.Bin207 | reverse complement strand
CGGGTACCAGGAGCGTCCCAAGCCCTCACCCACCGAGCGCGGGCGGAACACGCTCACGGCACCACCGGCGGCAACCATCACCGCCTTGGCCTTGAAGACGTAGAACTTCTCGTCGCGGACGGAGAAGCCCACGGCGCCAGCAACGCGATCACCGTCCATGAGAGGCTCGGTAATGAAAACGCGTTCGATGATATTGTCGACGCCGATGGCGTTCTTGGCAGCTTCTGCGACGAGGATTTTGTACGACTCGCCGTTGATCATGACCTGCCAGCGGCCTTCGTGGACGTACTTGTCGTTTTCATCTTTCCAGATCGGCAAGCCCCACTTTTCGAAGAGATGGACGGTGGAGTCGACGTGGCGGGCAATGGAGAAGACGAGGTCTTCGCGCGTGACGCCCATGAGGTCTTGTCGGACGTAGCGGACGTAATCCTCGACCGTGTTGTCGCCGGCACCAACGCCGACGTATTGGTTGAGAGCGGACAGACCCATCGCGACGGCGCCGGAGCGGTCCATGGCGGCTTTGTCGACGACGGTGACTTTGACGTTGTTCTTTTTTGCCCAGTAAGCGGCTTCGACGGCAGCGCCGCAGGCGCCCATGCCGCCACCGATGATGAGTAGGTCGGTTTCGACAGTAATGGTCTCGAAGTTAGCCATGTTGCTTTCTCCCGATATTCCCGAAGTCAATCACTTTTTGAGTGTAGGAACCGCGTCCATATGAAGGGAAGCCGGCTCGGTGAAGAGGGCGAAGTCATTGAGGTCGCCGTTACCCTCATCGAAACCGCCGTTGGGCACGGCAGAGCCTTCCGAAGTGGTGCGGATCGGGAACTTGAAGCGCTTGACGCTTCCATTGCGGAACTTGATGGTCCACATGATGTCCTCGGAACCGCGAAGAGGTACGCAGGAGGCGCCGAGGGGGACGAAGTCCGCATAGCCACGGACGTCGATGGCTTGCTGTGGGCAGATTTTAACGCAGGAATAGCATTCCCAGCACATATCCGGTGCGCGGTTGAATGCCTTCATCTTTTCTTTGTCGAGGACCATGAGGTCGTTCGGGCAGATGTACATGCAGGCAGTCTTGTCCTTGCCCTTGCAGCCATCGCACTTATCGTTGATGACGAAGCTCGGCATATTGCGTCTCCTTCTCTAACGTTCCCAGGTCAGAGGTTCATACCCGACCGGCACCTGAACCGTCGGGATCACTTCCCACTATCCACATTGGGTGGCGGCAACCGTTTGCCATTCACCCGAAAAAACAAGCTAGCCCGTGCTGCAACAGAGAAAAAAGAAACCCAAACCAAAACATAGGCTCAATGCCCTGTACCCCAAGCTTCCACTACGCTTCCGAGGTACTACACACGGAGACCATCATGGGCCTCTCGGGATCCGACAGGTTGGCATTCCTTCCTGTCTCTGCCCTAATGCGTCGTCCCACCGAGACGATGCATGCGGGTTGTGCGCTAATCCAACGGGGGCGTCAAGACAATTTCGTAGCCGAGAACAAGGATTTTGCGGGAGGATTTTATCGGCCAAGCTCTTGTCGTTAGCTGTAGCTAACGAGATAAACCTTACACAGTATACAAGGCAGTACCTTCCGCAACGACAGTATTTATCTACCCCTTAGCAGCTAATCCCAACGCTATTTCCTACCCCTGAGCCAACGGCATCCCCCAGCAAGGTGTTCCCATCATCTCCCTCCACTACATTCATTCGAGCGAAACCTCCGGTTACATCATACGTTGCGGCAAGACATCCTTCTTCGGCAACCTCGCTCATCGACGGCTCCGTTGTCTCTTTATTCCTCTCCCGCACTTTACCCACCCCCGACTTCGATCTACATCATCTCATGCCTGCCGTTCTTGCCAGTCGGTTCAGGCATCATGCATGAAACGCGCGCTCCTATTTATGGGAACCACGTCGCCTTTTGCGCCCGCGCCTCGAGCCTCCGCGCCTCTTGGCCGGTTCCCGATGCTGCCACATCGCGCCACCTGCGCACCCGTGGCTGTCGTTCGAGCCGCAAGCCCTTCGACGGGGCATCTCCCCGAGGAGTAAGGAGTATGAGCGAAAAACGACCCCAACCCATCGTCCAAGGAAGCGTCCTCGTCGTGGGAGGCGGCATCACAGGCATGTCGGTCGCCATCGAGGCTGCCGAGGCGGGACTCGAAGCCCATATCATCGAGTCCTCGCCAACCCTCGGCGGTCGCGTCTCCCAACTCACCAAATACTTTCCCAAACTATGCCCTCCTATCTGCGGCCTCGAAATCAACTACCGACGGTTGCGTGTCCAAGAGCGTGTTCACGTTCATACCCTCAGCCGCGTCACCAAACTGCAAGGTTCCCCCGGAGACTTCCAAGTCACCGTCGAGCATCGGCCACGCTTCGTCAACGACCGCTGCACCGCATGTAACGCGTGTGTCGACCCGTGTCCGGTGCGACGAAACAACGACCACGATTTCGGCATGTCGTCGACCAAGGCGATCTACCTGCCGCACGCCATGGCGTACCCGCAACGTTTCGTCATCGACGAACAAGCGTGCCAAGGGGTGTCTTGTTCGAAATGCGTCGAGGCATGCTCGTTCGGGGCGATCGACTTATCCCAAAAGACAACGACGGAAACGTTGCGTGTTGGGGCGGTGGTCGTCGCCACCGGCTGGCAACCGTACGACGCCACACGGTTGACGAATCTCAGTTTTGGCAAGCATGACGACATCATCACCAACATGATGATGGAGCGGTATGCGAACCCTCAGGGCCCCACCAAGGGAAAGATCGTCTGTCCCTCGGATGGTCGCGAGCCAGAAACTGTCGTGTTCGTGCAATGCGCCGGCTCACGCGACGAAAACCACCTTCCCTATTGCTCGGGCATCTGCTGCATGGCTTCCCTCAAACAGGCCACCTACGTGCGCGCGGCGCTGCCCAACGCCAAAATTCGTATCTTCGCTATCGATATTCGAACGCCCGGACGTCTCGAGGACTTTTACACCAAGGTGCGAGAGGATCCGAACGTATCCATCGAAAGGGGCAAAGTCGCCCGAATCGATGAGATCGACGGGCAGCTTCGTCTTCAGGTCGAAGACACCCTCGGAGACAAAATCCAAGATGTCTACGCTGACCTCGTCGTGCTTGCCACGGGCATGGAACCGTCGATCCGACGCGATCCGCTGCCGTTCGACATTCGTCAAGACGAGGATCACTTTGGGATAACCGATGTGGCCACGGGCTTGATTGTGGCCGGATGCGCGAAGCGTCCGTTTGGGGTGTCGGATAGCGTTCAAGACGCAACGGGAGCTGCTCTTCGGGCAATCCAATGCCAGGCAGGGAGGAGCGAGTGATGGACAAGAAGATTCGCGTATATTTCTGTACGGGCTGCGGCATCGGTGACGCCGTGGACGTCGCCGACCTTCAGAAAACCGCCAAAAAAACCTCGAAAAATGCCGCAGAGACGCGCTCCCACGAAATGCTTTGCAGCCCCGAGGGGCGCGCGATGATCGAATCGGATATCGCCAACGACGGCGTCAATGCGGTTCTCGTGGCCGCTTGTTCCCCGCGCGTTCACCAAAACACGTTCCACTTCGGGCCATCGACCATCGTCGACCGCATCGCCTTGCGAGAACACGTAGCGTACGTGCTGCCTGCCGGCGAGGAAGACACGCAGATGGCAGCCGATGACTACGTGCGCATGGGTGTCACCAAGATCATGAAAACCGAGCCGATGGATCCGGCGG
>MWCO01000169.1 GCA_002070115.1 Deltaproteobacteria bacterium ADurb.Bin207 | reverse complement strand
GCCATCGCGGCCTGGGCGTACACCGCAGGCAGTTGCGCGAAAGCGACAATGTATACGTTAAAGGACGCCCCCATGCTGGATTGACGAAGACCGACAGTGGTCGAATCTCGGCGTGCCGTATGAGATCGATGGCGTGATCGGAGTACGAAAGAAGTTGACCATCGAGGCTGGAACGACGCTACAATTTCAGCACGGCTCGGGGATCAAAATTGAGGACTTCGACTCTGCCCTGGTGGCGATGGGCACCAGCACCCAGCCGATCATCTTCACGGGCGTCGAAGAAACACCTGGTTTTTGGAACGGCCTCTATTTTTTGAACACCAATGAGACGGGTTCGACCACGGCGCGTTCACGCTTGCATCATACGGTCGTGGAATTTGGCGGCGGAGAACTCCACCTGGACAGCAACGCGGAGGAGTTTAGAGGCAACATCATGTTGGATGGATCGGGCTACAACATCGCAGTGGAGGTGCAAGATTCGATCATCCGCAAAAGCTCCGGCTATGGGATCTGGCTGGATTGTCTGGCCCACCTGACCAACACCAATAACACTTTCGCAGAAAACCCCTCCGGCGACATTGGTCAGGAAAAAGACTGCAATTGATGAATCCTTGACTCAACCATCACGAAAAGAGCAAAGGCTGTCGTAGCTGCTATGCAGAGTGCGGCCCAGGCTTACGTCGTAGTCAGGAGCGCCGCGGATTCGTCGCGCGGCTGACGGACCCCCTTCTTTTTCTTGCCTTGGACAGGGATACGAGCTGAGAAGCCTCCGGATCTTGACGTTGCGTGGATCATTGACCCTTTGGGGAGCATAGCAACAAAAACACATGTAATTACAATGGGATGTCCGTTAGGCGTCTGCCGTGGCCCTGACTGTGGCTGTGACCGTGGCCGCGACTGTGGCGGATGCGTCAGCGATGGCCCCGGAGTCCATGGTGGGGGCGAGTGAGCCAGTGTATTGGAACGCCGAACGGCCGCGCGCGTGGCTCTTGTACGATAGTTCAGGCTATCCGGATAAACAGTCTCGGAGCTAGCAGACCAGTTCCCGAGAGAGAATGGGGGCGCCTATTTATGTTTGTACTTATCGTATATACGTCTATTCTCGACGCGGCAACCTTGAGAAATCCGCGATGATCCACGGCCTGCTTGCGAATGATAAGGATGCGCCTCGCGCCATCCAGCGCCTGGTCCATCTCGCGACGCGAATGCCAGAGTCAACCAGAGCCCTCTGGGCGACCCGATTCTGCCATGTCTACGGCGAACTGGCGGGGCAGCGACGGGTGGATATCGCCGAGATTCAGGCATGGGCGGGCGACGCGGGTGCCAAGTATACCACGCACGATATCATCTTCGGCATCCAAACCTACTACGTTTTGGTCGTCGATCTTCTCGCGGTTGCGGCCCTTGAAAAGAGTCCCTCCCGTTTCTTGCGCGACGCCGCATCGGCCACCCACCCTGACTTCATCAAGCTACTGCGGGACATCTCGACGGGCCGGGCGCTCGAATCGCGGGGCGTCTTCGGCGCGTTGGCTGCCTTCGATTTCGATTGGTACGTTGATGTCATGGGGGCCAAAGACACGCAGGCCCTGCGCGCGTTATTCGGCCTCATCGCCGATCGCTGGCCGGTGATGGAAGGCGCTTTTCGTGCCCTCGATCCCCTGAGTGCCCTGTACTCTTCCCTGCTGCCTCGCAACTTGTTGCACGTGCTCGGAGAAGTCCACACGCCAGCCTGGCTCGCCGAGATGCTTGTGGCGGATTCGGGCTGGGTGCCAGGACAGCGACTTCTCGACCCTTTCGGAGGAAGCGGTGTCTTTGTTCTGGCTGCCCTGCGGCAAGCACGACGCGCCGGCGTGTCACCGTTCGAAGTCCTGCCGACTCTTTGCGCCATAGACTTGAATCCCATCGCCTGTGCAGCGGCACGTGCGAATATCGTCCTTGCCCTCGCACGCGAGACGCAGTGGCCTCGGCACGAGGTTTTCCTACCAATCCTCGGGGGGGACGCTCTCGCGCCCGCTCTCGTCCACCAGCGTTCGGCCTCCCAAAGCCCATTGCCCCCGCAGCAGGTACGAGTATCGGTTGACGGGGAGCTGCAGCCCGTTCCCGTGGGCGACAACGCACGACCCGATGAACGCGTGGTGTGCGAGGCCATCGCCCGTTACGGCATCCAGCTCCCTCGTTGGTTCGCACCGGCCGCGAACGGTTCCGCACCGACCGCGTTCAAGGAGGCCGCTTTTCGTCCTAGCATGAAAGACCGTCGTTTCTGGGAGCAACTCGCCATTCTTGCGCTCCACCCGGCGGACGTGGTCGCGACGAATCCTCCGTGGGTTGGGTGGGAGTATATGGCGAGGCCCTACCGCGCGTATCTTGAACCGGCATGGCTTACGTACGGACTTTTCACGGCGAAGGGGCGTGAGGCTTCTTTCCTGAAGGAGGACCTCTCCACCCTCGCGTTGGTGACCGCGTGGGACCGTTTTCTGCGGGATGGAGGTACTTCCGTCACGGTGTTGCGGTCCAACACGATGACGTCGAGCCTGGCGGCTCGCGGACTTCGGCGCCTGTCCTTGTTTCCATCGAGCTGTCCGATCCGTCTCGAGGAAGTCCGCGTTTTCGACGGTCTGAAGGTTTTTCCCACCGCCCAAGTGGAGGCAGCGACGTGGCGTATCGTCAAGGGATCGAGCACGAACTTTCCCGTTCCGGTGCGCGTGGTCGGAAGGGCCACGTCGCGTTGGCAACCTGATCCCACCTCGTATCTCGAGCAAGTAGCGGACCATCTGTCCACGAGGGAGGCGGTGGTGGAGCGCGTGGTCGAGTCTGAGCCTGGCAGCCGATGGATTGTGGGATTGGCCGACTGTGTGGCCTCGGTTCGCGTTCTTACGGGCGTCAACTCCTATGTAGGCAGAACCGGAGTGTTCACGGGCGGCGCGAATGCCGTGTACTATTTGCGGCGAGACGAAGCTCCCGGTCATGGGGCGGCACCCTTTTTCACCAATGTCACCGAACGCGCGAAAAGAAACGCACCATCCGTACGGATTCCCATCGAGGCCGATCTCGTGTACGAGGTGGTCAGAGGGAGAGATTTGGATCGATGGGGCACCCATCCGGCAGCGCTGCTGCTTTGCCCGCACACCCGGGCTACCAAGATGAAGGCGCTCCCGCCAGACGAGATGCGCAGGCGGTTCCCGAAGGCATGGGACTACCTTGTAAGCATGCGGAAGATTCTCGATGAAAGAAAGGGATTCACCAAGTGGGAGAGGGGATTTCGCGAGGAAGCATTTTACGCCATTCAACGCATCGGTGAATACACCTTTGCACCGTATAAGGTGGCATGGCGCTACATCGCTAACGACTTCATCGTGGCCGTGGTTGGACCGGATGCGGAGGGCAGACCCAGGCTGGCCAACGACAAGGTGATTTTCGTGGGCCTCGAAGACGCGAGCAAAGCCTACTATCTCTGTGGGTTATTGTCGTCCGATCCCATCCGGTGGAAGGTGACGGCTTATGCTTCGGGAACCCAGATTTCGGTAAGCGCGATCGAACCGTTGAAGATCCCCACGTTTGACCCTGGAAATCCGCTTCACCGGCAGGTCGCGCAAGCGTGCGAGGCGGGCCATGTAGCGGTGCGAAGTCGGGAGTATAGCCGCGCGGCCGAGTCGCTTCGCGCCATCAACGTAGATTTCGCAAACGGGAGAGGAACAAGCGCCAGATTACGTTGTAATCGACAATATATGTAATAATTGGAT
>MWCO01000168.1 GCA_002070115.1 Deltaproteobacteria bacterium ADurb.Bin207 | reverse complement strand
GGGGGGGGGGGGAAATAAGGGGGGGAGGGCCAGGGTGGCGGGAAAATAGGCCGGTAGTGGGTGGATGGGGCTGTCCGCTTTCCGTGGCCGGTTGGCGCACTCTGCCTACTTTTTGCTTCGAAACGCTTCCACTGTCTTTTCAATCCCGGCTCGCAACGGGGTAGAAGCTTTCCAGCCCAGGGATTTCAGACGGGTCACGTCGAGAAGCTTGCGCGGGGTGCCGTCGGGCATCGACGCATTCCACGCAATTTTCCCTTCGTAGCCCACCACCTCCCGAACCAATGCCGCTAGCGCGTCAATCGATATATCCTCACCCACCCCCACGTTCACGAAATTGTCTCGCTCCCCCGTAGCATCGAAGTTTTCCAGCAGAAAAACGAGGGCGTCGGCGAGATCGTCCACGAAAAGGAACTCCCGACGCGGTGAGCCCGTGCCCCACAGTTCCACTTCCGCCTTTTTTTGGTCTTTGGCTTCCACGAATTTTCGTACCATCGCGGGAAGCACATGCGAAGTATTCAGATCGAAGTTGTCCCCGGGGCCATAGAGATTCGTGGGCATCGCCGCGATGAAGTTCGTGCCGTGCTGACGATTGTACGCCTGGGTCATCAGAATGCCGGCAATCTTAGCAATGGCGTAGGCGTCGTTGGTGGGCTCGAGCGGGCCGGTAAGAAGGTGTTCTTCTTTCATCGGCTGGGGCGCATGCTTGGGATAAATGCACGAACTTCCTAGAAAAAGGAGCTTTTTCACCCCCGTGCGATGGGCGGCATCGATCACATTCGTCTGGATTTGCAAGTTGATGCGGATGAAGTCCGCGGGAAAAGTGTTGTTGGCGTGGATTCCCCCCACCTTGGCCGCGGCAAGCACCACGTACGACGGCCTCATTTCCTCGAAAAACGCCCTTGTCGCCACGGCATCCGTGAGATCGAGCTGGGCCACGTCTCGCCCCACCACATCGTCATATCCCAGGCCGTGAAGACGCCGCATGACCGACGACCCCACCAATCCCGTATGCCCAGCCACGAATACACGTTCTTGCTTGCTCGTCTTTGCCATCCGTTCGGGCCTACTCCTTCTCGAACCACAACGCAAGGGACTGGAATTGGAGAGCGAGTTCGAGCATGATGCCCCGCCATGACCAAGCGGGCACTCATCACGGGCATCACCGGCCAAGACGGCTCTTATCTCGCGGAACTGCTCCTTTCCAAGGGCTATGAAGTACACGGGATCATTCGTCGGTCCAGTTCGTTCAACACCGAAAGGATCGATCATCTGTACCGCGACCGTCATGACGAAGACGCCAAAATGATCTTACATTACGGTGACTTGAACGATGCATCGTCGCTTCAGAAGGTGTTGACGGATAGCGAGCCGGATGAAGTCTACAACCTCGCCGCCCAAAGCCATGTCCGGGTTTCGTTCGACGTCCCGGAATACACGGCTGAAATCACAGCATTGGGCACGATCCGGTTGCTCGAGGCAATTCGTCGCGCGGAGATGAAGCCGCGCTTTTATCAAGCCAGTTCGTCGGAGCTTTATGGCAAAGTGGTGGAGACGCCCCAAACGGAAAAAACGCCTTTTTATCCCCGCAGTCCCTACGCCGCGGCCAAGGCTTTTGCCTTCCACGTGACGCGCAATTATCGCGAGGGCTACGGGATGTTCGCGGTCAATGGGATCCTGTTCAACCATGAAAGCCCGCGTCGGGGCGAGACCTTCGTGACGCGCAAGATCACGCGCGCCGTGGGGCGGATCAAGCACGGACTGCAAGATAAGTTGTACTTGGGGAACCTGGAGGCGAAGCGCGATTGGGGATACGCGGGGGATTATGTGGAGGCGATGTGGATGATGCTACAGCATCCCGAGCCGGAGGACTTCGTGATTGCGACGGGGCAAACCCATGCGGTGCGGGAGTTACTCGACGAGGCTTTCGGGTATGCTGGGCTCGATTGGAGGAAGTTTGTGGAGATCGATCCGCGGTATCATCGTCCGACGGAGGTGGATTTGCTGTTGGGGGATGCGAGCAAGGCGCGTCGGCTGCTTGGCTGGGAGCCGAAAGTGTCGTTCAAGGAGTTGGTGCGCAAGATGGTGGACGCGGATATGGCGTTGGCGAAGCGGGAGAAGCGGGTGGGGTGAGGGGTATTTCCTGCGCTCTGTGCGACAGTTGCAACTGTATGTATTTATTATATTTTACTCCTCCCCTTTTCTGGGTTGTGGCCCCATCTCTTTCCTCAACCCGAAGCGTAGCTGGCAATGGTCCGGCCCTACCTAGCCGTGGCGTTTCTGGCTTTCATTATCCCCATGGTGAATCCGCCCCCTGCTTTCGAACCTTTCCCATCAGATGTCAGGGTTCGCCTTCGATAAGCGCCTGTCCCGGCTGCATGAGCAAGGCTCTTTCCAGCAACTTGTCCAGGGTGGTGATGTCATGGCAGGCCATCAACGCGTCGTGATCGCTGGGGGTCAATTCGATCGAACGCAGGGATAGAATGCGCTGGATGACTTCCCGTTTTCCTTGCTCCCTTCCCTCTTCTCTCCCCTCTTCTCTCGTCAGCCAGAGTTCGATTTCGTTCAGCTTACGATTCTCGTCGCGTTCTCTCGCGCACCTTTGCACATCTTCGTCGCTCGAGAGTTCCACCAGCCATTCATAGGCTTCTATCACCATGGGATCCTCCTGCGACACCTTGCGTCTTTCCTCATCCGTTTTGGCTCCTAAAAACCTTGTACGATGGGCAGGTATAATACCTGCCCCTACAGCGTTGCCCGCGGTTGGCGGCGCGATTTAATCGTACCGGACGTTGCCATTTGTCGTGCTGGCGACGGTCCTCCCGTTTTTCTCCGCTTTTGTCTCCGCTCTGTGCCCTCTGTATCTCTGTGGTGAACCGCTCTGCCTGCTCTCTGTGTCTTCCCGGTCAGGATTCGCCTTCGAAAAGCGCCTGTCCCGGCTGCATGAGCACGGCTCTTTCCAGCAACTTATCCAGGGTGGTGATGTCATGGCAGGCCATCAACGCGTCGTGATCGCTGGGGGTCAATTCGATCGAACGCAGGGAAAGAATGCGCTGGATGGCTTCCCGTTTTCCTTTTTTCGTTCCCGTTTCTTCCCCCTCCACTCTCCCCTCCACTCTCCCCTCTGCTCTCGCCTCCGCTCTCATCAGCCTGCGTTCGATTTCGTTCAGCTTGAGATTCTCTTCGCGTTCTCTCGCGTACCTTTGCACGTCTTCGCTGCTCGAGAGTTCCACCAGCCATTCATAGGCTTCTCTCACCATGGGATCCTCCTGCGACACCTTGCGTCTTTCCTCATCCGTCTTGGCTCCCAAAAACCTCGCCCAGCGGGCTACCTCCGGTCGCACTTCCGAAAACGAATCCTGTTGCTCGATCTTTGGCAGTTCCACCAAGTGTAGCTCGAAAACATTCGTCAGGCGAACATGCCGCTTCACCTCGAGAATATGAAACGTCGAATGCAGGCAAGGCATGTCTCGAAACACCCGATACCCCGTAAACACGATGCTCACCACCGGTTTGAGCTGCGTATAGGCCTCCCCTCGGTGAAGCTGATTGACGAAGGCACGTGCCCAATAAAAAATGATGCGGACCGAAAAGCCTGGCCTGCTATCGGATTGCATCTCGATATGGACCTGGGTGCCATTGTCGAGCTGAACGAGAAGGTCGAGGGTAATTTCCTTATCGTTGATATTTTGCCTGGAAATACCCGGATTGAGGACCGTGACATCGGCGATCGGGCTTTTCGGTGCCAGAATCGCGGTAAGCAAGGCAATGAGGATTCCTTGGCTTCGGGGCCCGTCGAAAAGGAGTTTGAAAACGAGGTCCTGGGTAGGGTCGAGGATGTCCATGGGCGCTTGTAGAGCAAGCCATGGGCCAACCTGTAAATTGTTGAATATACACGGTATTTATTATGTTAGGGGGTGGCGGCGCGCCACCTGTCGGGGCTGGATTTTGGGGAAATGGAAACGAATTTGCCTTGATTTCCCGGGGAGTTTGTCGAAGTGGCGAGGCGCCAGGGAAAAGTGGCGGTGGCCAGGGGAAACACGCGATCGAGATACGTCGGGGAGGGGCGTGATTGATCACCCGGTCAAACTGACGCTCAAGCAAGCCGGTCTTTGAGCCGTTGCTGAGGGGTTTACG
>MWCO01000167.1 GCA_002070115.1 Deltaproteobacteria bacterium ADurb.Bin207 | reverse complement strand
ATCCAATTATTACATATATTGTCGATTACAACGTAATCTGGCGCTTGTTCCTCTCCCGTTTGCGAAATCTACGTTCAATGCTTACTAGTATATCGTATCATCCTACTCCGAAAAGACGCATCATCAAAACCATCAAAGCAAGCTTGCCCGGCAGGTGGGACACTACGCTCCACGTATCGAAATCGACTGACAATCCCGTGGAATCCCGGCCAAACGCTTCTTTATCACGCGGGGCGTACACGACTATCTGCTCAACGGCACCAAAACCAAGTGGTAACGCATCCTGGTAGGCTGACAATGACGCACCTCCCCGAGCTTCTGGAGATAAAGTGGCAGTCCGCGAGAACCGGCCCATCGGTCTCAACCAACCGTATTTACGAATGTTTTTCGACGTCGGCTCACCATGGGGTCAAGGAGCAGCGCAAACTCGAGTGCAAAGCCGGCGTCCACGGCTTCCGAGGGGACGACGTTCCGGCAGTCGTCACTCGAAGGAAATGCTTTGAGAAATAGAGAAATATCCGAGAAAATCGGGCAGCTCCATCCGCCAAAGCTCCTTTACTGGTGAGTTTCGACCGCGAAAGCGAAAAAATGGGACCAAGGACAAGACCGCTGACGGTACAGTTGCGGTCTGGTAGCATTACGCCATGGCAATAAGACGAGCGCTCGCGTTGGCGAGTCCGATATTCGCGATCATCGCCCTGCTCTCCGCATGCGGAGAAGATGACGCCAACGGCGCCGCGGGAGCCGGGCCCAGCGGCTCCGGCGGGACGGGAGCCGCGGTGGGGGTCGGCGGAAATGCAACGACAGGCGGCACTGGCGGAGACACGGACGGCGGCAACACGGACGGCGGCACTGGTGGCAACACGGACGGCGGCACTGGCGGCAACACGGACGGCGGCACTGGCGGGGGTACGAGCGGTGCCGGCGGCTCGGGCGGCTCGGGCGGCTCGGAACTTGACGACTGGCAATGCGAGGCCGCGCCAGGCGGAACCGAAATCTACCTCTCGCTCAACGGCGACGACACCAACGCCGGCACCCTCAACGCTCCTTACGCCACGTTCGGTCGTGCCATCCAAGCCGCCAAAGCCGGAGACGTCATCTACGTCCGCGCGGGAACCTACGGGAAAAAACAGGCCATGGTTCGCGGTGTCGCACGCGACGAAGCCTCCTATCCTGCCACGAAATGCCCCGACGGCGAGGTGCTTGCCGACAAATACTGCTACCACGATACCTACGCATTCATCGCCCTGCAGGACTTTTCGGGTTGGGCCTCGAATACCCCATCCTACACCGTAGAAAGCGGCACCAAAGACCACCCCATCGCCATTTGCCCCTACCCCGGCGAGCATGTCACGCTCGATGCCACGGGCTGGACCATGCGCGCTGTCACGGTCGGCCTCAAAGCCCATTGGATCATCGCCCATTTCGAAATCATAGGCGGCATGGTCAATATCGGCGGCGGAAACGCCAACGCACAGCCGCACGACATCGTGATCCGCGGCAATAACGTACACGATATCACCATCGAGGGTGGCGACAACCCAGGCATCGTGCGCATCGACCGCGGCGACGTCTACGGCCCGTGGAACATCTTCGTATGGGGCAACGAACTGCACGACCTTTACGATATTGCCCAGCCAGGCCAATGGCAAAACGTGCAAGATGCCCAGCACTTCGGTGCCGTCACGACACTCTCGCGCCAAACCTATTCCGGCTTCGATGGCGGCGGAACCGGGTACATCGAGATCATCGGCAATACGATGTATAACTTGCCCCAGGCCTTCTTCTTCAAAAATCCGATGGAAGGGCCAATCGAGATCCGCCACAACATCATCCGCAACGCGGGAAGCCTGGGTCTCATGATGGCTGCCAACGTCCACATGGTCCACAACCTCGTCAGTAACGTATCCGATGGCTGGCAAGCGGGTAACGGCGGCTACGACGACGACCGAATAACCGCCATCTCGGGTCAAAACGCGGTCATCGAATATAACACTTTCGTCGGCCTCGACTCGATGCTCCAATTGCGCTGCGCCACCGGACACCAAGTTCAGCACAATATCATCGCGGGTCTTTCGGGCAGCACGAAGGGAGCCAACTGGGACACCCCTTCGTTCGTGAGCAAGCAGGGCATCTACCCGGACCCCCTCGACCCCGCGCACTCCATCCTTCAAAACATGACCTCGAACCACAACTGCTTTATCTCCCCGCACGCTGACTTTCAGCTTGCAGCCCGCTATCTGCCGCAGGAGGTGACCGGCAACGGCTGGCTTGTCGAGCATTACGACCACGCCCACGCGAAAACCACGTTCGGATTCGATATCGATTCCGTAACGGTCGTCGAGGCCAACCCGTCCAGCCTGTTCCTGGATCCTGACGCGGGAGACTTCCAACTCATCGATCCAAACCGCTGTCCGAATATGGGATACCACGCGTATCCGGGTGATGCCGAGTAAGCTCCATAACGATACCCCCAAAGCTGCCACGGCCGCGGTCACGGTCACGGTCACGGTCACGGTCACGGTCACGGCCCACGGCGCAAGCCACACCCAAAAGGACCACGGTCACAATGGCCCACCGCCATCCCCGATAAGTCCGTGATGACGGCCCTCTGCCCACGGTATCACAGCTCGCCTACTCCCCAACTCCCCATCTCGACCCATCGTCCGATGAACATCGAAAAGCGCCTATCACCAGCCCAAATAAGGCCATGAGAGCGAGGTATCATGAGACTTTCATTTCAACTATCAAGCGTATTAAGAAATCACAAACCATCCGCCGGTAGCTTCCCAAGCTCACCATAACATCTTGATATTATTGGTTTAATTATCATTGCACCCGAATGCGAGCCCCGGCTCACCACGATCGCCCACGAAAAAAAATACGATCGCACGTTTTCCTTCCCTGATTTCTATCCTCATTCATCACCCGCCTGTTCCCAGAAAAAAAACATGGCGTCACTTTGGCCCCAATGATACGATAGAGCGTTCTTTCCAAGAATTGGGCAAAATCGCATGGATCCAAAAGCATCGCTTGGTCTGATGGCAATCGCTGCGCTTGTTGTCGCCTGCAGCGATGATTCCTCCTCGAATACCCCCACGGGCGACAGTGGCTCGAAAACCGATTCCGGCGCGGGGGGCTCCGGTGGATCGAATACTGATCCAGGCTCCGGTGGCTCCGCGGGTTCCGGTGGCTCCGCGGGTTCCGGTGGCTCCGCGGGTACCGGTGGCTCCGCGGGCTCCGGTGGCTCCGCGGGTTCCGGTGGCTCCGCCGGCTCACCCACTGACCCTGGCAAAGCCGAAATCTGGGAGGAAGGACTGGCTCCCGGCGTCAATATGGGCATCGCCGCGCAATACCCCGACGACGTCGGTATCTCCTCCCATCCCGCCGTCTACGCCGCGGAAGACTTCGAATCCGGGTCAGTGCAACTGCCCACCGAAGAAGACCGCCTGGTCAACAACCTTACCGTGGTCGATAACGAAGTATATACCGGCCACTATGCCGCCGCCTTTTCCTGGCCAGAAGGCTTCAACGGCCCTACCACACGCTTCGCCCTGCCCGCCGACCCAAACGACAATCCCCACGGCGCCTACTTCGTGCGCGTCTGCTATAACTTCGACAAAAGCTTTCATCCCGGTGATCAAAGCGTCGGCGTGGGAGTCAAAGGCTTTGGCATCTATGCCGAGGGCGAAGGCACCACCGAAACGACCTGGTACAATACCTCCGTACAATTCGTCGGCTGGGGAGGCAGTTCGAAACCCCAGGCCAACGACGGATACCTCTGGGTCGGTCACCTCTATAGCTACAATCCCCATCCCGACGAAGCCGTGGCTACCGTTGGCGAACTCGACAATGTTTCCGAATACCGATTCTCCGCTTACGCTACTCCCTTCGACTATATCCGATTCAATACCTGGCGCTGTTACGAAGTGGGACTATACCTCAATACCCCGGGAGAAAATGATGGCGAAGCGCGATTCTGGATCGATGGAGTATTGCAAAGTCGAGTCACCCACATGCGTTTTCGGGATAGCATCACACCGCGGCCCGATAAGGTGAATATCAGCCTGCACCGCGTAACCGAAAATATCCCCCATACCATGACTCGCTGGATGGATAATATCGTCATCGCACGTCGCTATATCGGCCCCGTAAAGCTCTCCTCCCCCTGAGCTATCTCCGCATTTTCCCAGCTATTTCCTTCGCCCGACAACTGCCAGAAAGGTCTCCCGACCGTCGCTCGGCCACAGCCCATCGTGGGTCCACATTCACGGCCCACGCTAATCGCTCACGGCCCACGGTCACGGTCACGGCCCACGGCACCATGGGGGCGTACTTTGGGAAGAAAGAACGCAAGATAGTTGGCCAAGTTTTTTGAACTGAAATAATTCGGCGGCA
>MWCO01000166.1 GCA_002070115.1 Deltaproteobacteria bacterium ADurb.Bin207 | reverse complement strand
TTCGTCTCCCGAAAGCGATGCGAGAGCGCAAGACCTACTTGATCGGCGCATGGCGTGGATCGACTTCGTAGAAGCGACACTTGGTCGCTTCTACACCCAGAAAGAACCAACAACAGAGGAGGTAGGAGTATGACCCCACAAGAGGTAGCTCAAAGCGTTATCGAGCTGATCGAAACCCACCCGGACTCATGGCGCCAAAGGACGTGGGGCTACCCCGTCGAAGATGTGACCAATCCGTGTGGCACGCAGTGCTGCATAGCGGGCTGGACCGTGAACATTGTGCACGGCGAAGAGTTGCGCAATGCGCCAACCCAAGACGACTATGGCGACAGGATGTCGCTCGGTGAAGCTGTAATCGAGGTGTTCGATCGGTCGATCACGGAAGTGGCCGGGCGTGCGTTGGGCCTGGACGACAACACAAGCTCAAAGCTCTTCTTTTGTTACGATCATGTACACGCACTTGACATGCTGAAACTGATCGCTGACTGCGAGCCAGGCAAGGAAGTCGATGTCGTGTTGAACTACAAGCGTAAGGATGCAAACGATGAGCAAGTATGATGTTCGCAAGCTCCAACAATGGACCCGAGTAGGGTTCGTTGATTCGCAGCGAAAGATGGCCTGGCATTCTGCTGGGCTGGACTACCAACAAGCCCAGGAAGACGGGCTCGTGTTTGAGGGTGCGATCCCTCTCGATGTGGCAACCGGGCTTCTTGATTGGAAGCCAGAGGTGTGGGACCAGGACCGCTTTTTCTCGGAGACGATGAACGAGTACGTGCCATCGAGAGCGCAACGCTTCATCGGCTCACCTCTCGTCAATGAGAAAGGTGAGCGCCCGCTCCTCGCCATCCACACTGACGGGTATCAAGTGCACCCGTACGCCGAGACATTGCTCGACAAAGTCGTTGCCCTGCTCGATGCGGGTGGACAACTGGCTTCGGTGGGGTGTCTCGGATACGGGGCGCAAGCCTTTGCATCGTGGATACCGAACGGTGAGGTGATCGACATGGGCGAAATGGGCGGGATCATCCCGTACGTGAACGCCGGGTCGTCGCTTGATGGATCGTTGGCAACGTACGTCGGGGTGTCCGCCGTGTTGCAGGTGTGCGACAACACAGCTTCGATGTCGTTGGCCGATGCCAACCGATCGGGCCGTGTCTACAAGGTGCGACATACAGCAAACTCACGGTTTGATGTGTCTGCCGCACGGCAGGCACTTGAGCTAGCCGTGAAAGGCGCAGAGAACTTTGCCGATGAGTTCGAGCGCATGGCGAACATGGTGCTGACCGATGAACAGTTTCGCAAGCTCGTTGCCGAGATGATCGAGGTGGACGAGAAGCCTGGTCGGTCACGCACGATCGCACTCAACAAACGCAGTGAGCTTCAATCGCTGTGGGCAAGTGATGTTCGGGTGGCCCCTGTCAAAGGCAGTGTTGCCGGTGCATTCCAAGCGTTCAACACTTGGCTTCGGTGGGGTGACACGATCCGTGGCAACAGCACCCCGTTTGAGCGTGGCATCAACCTCAACCGAACAGGTGAGGCAGAGGTGCTGGACCGCAAGGTCATCAAGGCCGCAATGGAATTGGCCGGTGTGTCTTGATACGTGACAACGCCGAGGTAGAAGAGTGGCGTCGTTCACTTGAGCCGAGGAAGTTTCCATTCATGTTGGTTGCGAAGTGCATCCTCGTGGCATTGGTGTGGACCCTTGTCTACGTCGGTGTCGTCAGAGAGGAACGTGAAGATGCACGCATCGAACAGTGTGAGAGGTCGGGCGATGTCCCTGGTTAACGTCAGGCTCACCTTCGGTGGGCAAGAAGAGAAGCCACCCGACATGCCGAAGTTCGGTGACTTCCATCCAACGAGCTTCCTTACAGAGGTCGATGTCACGGAAGTATTTGAGAACGACATCGTTCTCATTGTTGTCTGTGGCAACACGGAGTTCAGACACGTAATAAACCCGAAACCCCCGATGGGTTTCAGATTGGAGTAGCAATGTACCAGACACCCGCATTGATGAAAGCGCATCGACTGATGTGCAAGGAGAGGGATGACTACGAATCCGCAGCCAGGCGGTACGAGGAGCTTGCGGTGGATTACCGCACACGTGCGCAAGAGATTGATGACATCCTTGGGTCTTTCGAGTTCATTGACGGCGATGGCAATGTGGTCGAAGCGCCGCATGGCTTCGGGGAGGACGACAAGAGTGATGTTCAAGCGTAAGCCACGCCTTATAACCATCACCGACAACCTTGGAAACACGGCAGGGTTCGATCCACGTTACGTGGATGCAGTCAAATGTTGGAGCAACTCTACCGACTGGCGTCAATCAAGGCTCGGTTCACCCGCAGTGTGGGGCATCACGATCTTCCTGTACGGTGGTTCAAGAACCATGCAGTTTGGTGGCTACGAAACCGAACACGAGGCCCGCACCATTGCCCTAGGTATCACGGAACGGGTGAACAAGTGTCGCTCCCGGAAGTGAGCAAGGACGAGGCCATCGAAATGATCGGCATCCTTCGAGATGCGATCGCTGACGGGGCTGACCTTGGCGAAGAACTCGACGCCTTCAAGGACACACTTCGAGGCGAAGGTCTTGACACGGATGGGATGATTGACGGATGAAGCATTCATCAAACTACCCAACAAATCCACCCACTACCCCACGTCCCGGCGTCTCCCCCGACGCCGAGGTCCTTCCAGAGGAGCAAGGCGTTTACGACCTTCTCCGTGTCATTGCACCGAAGCTCACCCTGCACGACCTTGAGGTCGTCTACGGGGGTGCGCCGTGGTTCGAGGGCTTGTCTGCTCCGATCGGACGGCAGCTAGATCCGTGCCCAACCGGAACTATCTTTGGAAAGATGGCAATCAAGCCGATTGCCACCGTTCCAACGGTCCCGTTGAACCGGGTACCCGTCAAACCAGAGCACGTCCTGCACCAGTTGAACGGCGTGTCTGTCCTCAAGGATGGGCCGATCACCGCAGCGGCGATGATCTCGCCAAGCGGCCACAGCCCTGACGGTGAAGCGAAGGACCGCTGGGTTCACGATGTCCGGTTCGATCCGGCAACGACGCTGCCGTACCTGCTCATGATGGGCCTGCTCAATAAGGGTGTCACGTCAGCCAACGGCAAGTTGTTGAAGCCAAAGCTCGCACCGAAGTACCGGTCCGAGGGCACGGCGATGGTGATGGGCCAGGCAACGGCAGTGTGTGACCTGCTCCGAGGAATCGAGTCCGCTCTGCGTATCGGTTTCAAGCTCAAGTGGGAGCTGAACCATGCACGCCCGTTGGAATATTCGGCGTACATCGCTGGGCATCTGCCTGATGCGGAGATGTCGGAAGATGATCTCGCTCTTATCGAGGAGTTCAAGGGCACGCAAACCTACCGCAGGCATGTGCGCAGATACGGTGAAAGAAAGGTGATCGTTTCGCCGTACAGCGAAGGCCACCCACCTCACCCGACGTTGCCTTCTGGTCATGCGATCATCGGTCGTGCGGCATACCGGATGTTCCAGCACATCTTTGTGTTGGACGAGGAGCTTGACACGTTGCTCAAAGATTGGGGTTCCCTGATCGGTTATGCACGTGTCGGTGGTGGTATCCACTTCCCGATGGACATCACGTACGGCCAGGCTGTAGCTGACGCCGCAGTCGAAAGGATGTTCCCAACCACATAAGCCTGTCTCAGGCTACAATCCGCCAGCCACTGAGACAATGGAAGCCCCGGATGTTCCGGGGCTTCTTCCATTTACAGAGGAGGTAAGTATGCCCGTTATCGAAGAGGGCACGAGAGGTGCCGTCCAGATTATCGAGGAGGGCGGCAAAACGAAGATCACCGCCAGTCAATCATGGTTGGGTACGCTGGGCAACTGCCCTGAACAAGCCCGCCGTGACTACATTGACCCCGCCAAGTACCGTGTCGAAGGCGTGTCTGCGTTCGTTGGAACGCAGGTGCATGAGGTACTCGACCGTGTTGGTCAGATGTGGAAGGATGACTTCGACTATTTCTCGGGTATGACTGGACCAGAGTTCATGTCTGACCTGTATGGCGAGTCAGTGAAGTTGCTCGACTCACTCGTGACCGCCGGTTTCTATGACTGCCTCCAAACAAAGGAGGAGTGGTGGACAGGCCCGGAGCCGACCAGCGCTTCACATGTCAAGGCCATGCTCGATGCGAAGAAGTGGCTAGCCGAGGGACTGAAACGTCTTGGCGAGCATCTGCGCACCGTGAAGGACCCTGACAAGGTTCGCTTTGAGGAGACTGGACACAAGCTCTTCATGGAGGGTGACGGGTGGGAGTTCTGGTTGCACGGTACGTGCGACATCCTGTTGCCTAAGTCGATGGTCGATTGGAAGACAGGCAAGGCGTACAAGAAGTGGGAGTGTGAGCGACATAAGTTGCAACACTTGGTGTACGCATACCTGTTCGACCGCCAACGTTTCGTGTACGAGTACATTGCAACGACTGGCGCAGCCGGTACCGTGAAGGTCGATACGTTTGAAAAGGACATCGACCGCCT
>MWCO01000165.1 GCA_002070115.1 Deltaproteobacteria bacterium ADurb.Bin207 | reverse complement strand
CCGCCATATCATCCGCCAAGTTGCAAAGATGCTGCACGATCGAGGGCGAAAGAGAGACAAGCATCGGAAGGAGTTGTCCGCGAATCCGTGCGCGCAAAAAACGAAGGTCGTCGTTGGAAGGATCCTGTGCGAACGGAATGTGAT
Organism: Deltaproteobacteria bacterium ADurb.Bin207; assembly: GCA_002070115.1. Taxonomy (GTDB): domain Bacteria; phylum Myxococcota_A; class Polyangia; order Polyangiales; family Polyangiaceae; genus MWCO01. The sequence goes on along the minus strand of MWCO01000165.1, from coordinate 4,381 downwards.
GCCGTTGAAGGTGAGCCATCACATCCGAACGTCGAGCCCGAAGCAACGGCCGAATAAGGTCGTTGGAGCGGGGAGGCAATACCGCAAGACCGGCCGGACCAGAGCCACGCAACAATCGAATCAATACGGTTTCCGCTCGATCGTCGGCATGGTGCCCCAGGGCGATACGCTCCGCACCGTTGGCGCGTGCTGCTTGTCGAAGAGCGGCAAGTCGTTGCGCCCTCGCTCTTGCTTGAAGGTTGCCCCCCGGCGCTACCTGAAGCTGCGTGACGCCAAAGGCAACATCGAACTGATGGCAAAAATCCCTTGCGAGCGCAATCTCCTGTGTCGCTTCCGGACGAAGACCATGGTCGATGGCATGCGCTGTCAACGCGAAGCCGACCTTCGAACGCAGCATCGACAAAACATGCAAAAGCGCCATCGAATCCGGACCGCCGGAGACTCCCACCAGGATGGTCATCCCTCGCTCGACGAGCTTTTCTTCTCGAAGGGCCCGCTGCACATGCCGAATCAGCGTGGGTGGATGACTTTGGCGCGGGCTCACGCTAATTCGAACTCCTTGCAAAAAACGACGTGATCGACTTGGTCGAGATCGATTTTCTTATGGTCTTCGTTCGGATAGGTATGCGAACAATTCTCCCCATCGAACCACGCGCAACACTCGCAAGTGAAGCGAAAACGATAGAGTTTCGCTTCTCGCCGAAGACGCTCGTCCACGGATTGAATCATCGTTTTCTCCGAAAACACGCCACGGTTTCCACATGGCTCGTGTGAGGAAACATCTCGAATACATCGATACGATGAAGCTCGAAGCGTCCTTGGTGAACCAGGATCGCGGAATCTCGTGCCAAGGTTGCCGGATCGCATGACACCATCACCACGTCTCGCGCGCGACTTGCTGCAATGGTCTGAACGGCTCGTTTCGCGCCCGTTCTCGGCGGGTCGAGCACAACCGTACGAACGGCAGACCGTACGATCGTCTTTTCAGCGTCATCGACGCGCAGCCGAGCACGCAGACCTCGTGTCTCGAGATTGGAACGTGCGGCTGCAACGGCTGCATCTTGCTGTTCTACGGTTTCCAAATCCGGGGTTTGACGAGCAAGGGCGATGGAAAAATTGCCGGAGCCAGCGAATAATTCGAGAATGGGATGGCCAAGCGTCTCGGCGATGCTTTGCACGTGCCCAACCAACGTTGGATTCATTTGGTTATGGGCTTGCATGAATCCGCCTGGGGGAATGAATAGGTCGTGACCATCCACACCGAGCGCCACGCCGCGTGGGTCCCCCATCGTGGCCGGAACCGTCGCACCGTCCAGCCAGATGCTCACTCCCGCCCAACGCCGTTGTTCGACATTGTCCTGTGCGCTTGCGAATACGTTGGCATTCAACGTGCCTTTCCAAGTGACATAGATGGCGGGCAAGTGATTGCGTCCAAGCATCAATGTCACTTCGCCCATGCCCTCGCTGCCGTCGAGCCAAGAGGCAAGCTCAGCGCGAGCGATGTCGAGCACGGGTTCCAACACCAGACACGTATCGACGGGGACGATGCGTCGGCTCTTGGATGCGCGAAATCCCACGATGATGCCATGGCTTGTGCCTACGACGGCCAAGCGCGCGCGCGCACGGTAGGCGAGGTTCATTTCCGCGTGATGAGAACCGATATCCGGTGTGGGGATACCAACCCGATGCAGTTCGTCGTGGACCAGGATGGGCCGTGTACGCCGTTGGATGGCCAGATCGAGATGCATCCAATCACATCCTCCACAACTATTCGCATAAGTACATGGTGGAGCGATTCGATGAGCGGACGGTTCTAGGATGCGGAGGAGAGAGGCTTTGGTCTTACTAATTTGTTCTATTTCGACGAGTTCGCCTGGCAGCGTGCCGGGAACGAGGATGCTATTTTGTCCTTGTCCGGATAGAACGGAAGCAACTCCGTTCCCTCCTTTGGCCAACGCCTTGATGCGCGCACGAAACACACGGGCGCGTCGACGATTAGCCACGGCAGGCAAGCACGGCGAACCCTCCCGGCGCGGTGCTGGTGTTGGCCATCGGTACGGTACTGGTTATCCAAGCGACCACGACACGTTTTCGTGCGGCTGCGATGCCGATCCTTTCTCCTTGAAAGCCCTCGATGGCGGACAAGCCAAAGGACGATGAAAGCGTGCTTTGGAAGGGAGAACCGGAGAACGTACCGTTCGCATCGTCGATACGAAACATGGTGATGGCGCCTTTTTTCGCTCCTGCGAGCAGCAAGTAGTCGTGCAATTGGGCCGAGCCTACCGAGGTATAGGGACCTCCGTCGAGAGTGCCACTTTTGATGGACGATCCGGACTTGGTGATCGCTTTCCAAACCAGCGAGTCGCCGCTGGGTTGTGCGACTACGGTTCTTTCGCTCCAAGACACCAGACTCGTGATCGGTGAATGCTCGAAATCGGTCATCGATTCGCTTCCGGTACTGATGTCGACCACGCTTACGAGGATTTTGCCATCGTCGAGATCCGAGTCCGTAAGCAACGACCGGATGCTTTCGCTGGAAGAGATTTGCGTGAACGTTGCTTTGCCGTTTCCTTTGTGTATTTCAGAAGGGGGGGGATCGCCCTGCACGGTAATGCCATTGAATACGAATAGCAGCGGCACGGGGCCTTGCATGGTGGCCAATAGGAAATTCTTGCTCGCTGGTGCAGGCGCCATCGCATTGATGGGATGAATGTGCAAAGGAGCGGGCACATTTTTGTATTGATGGTCGGCCAGCGTCTTGCCATCGCGATCGAAGTTGGACACGTGAAGCTGTGCGTTTTCGGGACCGCAAGAAGGAAGAGCCACCGCCATCAGACCAGCCCCCAGACTTCCGTTCCACGCCGCAGCAATGCCATCATCGCGATTGTTCTGCGCACATGCGGGCAAATTGATGTTGTTGCGAGTCACATTTCCTTGGTCCGTGACTTTCAAGCGAACACCGACAGGGTGCAGACCCGAAGGTTCCGCTTCTCGATACATGATGACAAAACCGTTGGACGTGGCAACGACGACGGGCCCCGAATACACCGTGCTGGCGGTCGCAGGCAGATCGAAATTGCCCGATGCGATGATGTCAAATTCACAATTGAGCGGACCGATATCCTCTTCCGTATCCGCATCTTCTTCCGTCGGGTTCCCGGCGATGCAAACACTGTTTGCACAGACCTGATCTGTGTCGCAACTGCCTCGTGGTGGCGAGACTTCCTCGTTGACCGCGATCGCGATGTGACGATGATGCGAAAGATCCACCGGTGTGCAACCAAACCCAATCACGCCACAGTAATCGTCGCGCAAGATGGCGGCAAACCCATAGGGAGCCTTGTCGAGGGTCCCGATCTCATTGAAGTTGCCGTCCACTTCCACAGACTGCATCCACCGATATCCAGATACGTCACCGTTCGCCAACTTCGTTCTGTCGGGACAACCATTGTCGAAAATGACGAGTTGAGCGTACTTCGCGTAAGCACGTCGACCGTCAGGATCCTGCAACACAACGTCGACGACAGGCGTGGAGGAACAAGCTCCGATGACAAGCGATGGAAAGCCGCCGAGAATCGCAAGGAGGTATCTAGAAATAATTGAGTAATTTCGCATAGTTTTAGTTCATCGATACACGGTGCGAAGTCGTCTTGCCGGATACGATTGTCGCAGGAACAACTTTGCTCGATCCGCCGGAACGTCGTAGCACCACGCTGTACTGCCCCGGTGGTAGTGGTACGTTGACGACAGGCGAGGGACCCAAGTTGCGTCCTCCGACCGAGACACTGTCGCAAAAGGGGTTGCAAACAACGGTAAGGAACCCTGGTTCGCCTTTTGCGACGGGCGTCGTGGTGGTGGCTGGCGGAGATGCTGGCGTTGGTTCTTTTCTGGTACTCGTTGGGACGGTTCGGGTCGGAATGACCGCTGTTGTTCTTGTCACCGTTGGTGTCGGAAGTGCTGTTGCCGCTACGGTGGTGGTTATCGCAGTCGTGGTTGTCGTTGTCGTGGCCTCAGCGCTTGGAGTTGCATGGTTGGCCGTAGGGAGTGTGGAGGCAGGAGTGTCGCGGGTCGACGCGGAGGAAACGGTAGACGAAGAAGATTGGGTGGAGTCCTCGGAAGAATGTGAGCGGATGAGAAAGACAGCCGCGATTCCGACGACGGCAAAAAAAGTGCCCAGGGCCGCGGCCACGTAGACGAGCAAGTTCTTGTTTTGGACCGAGGGCAGTTGGGCGGTTTCGTCTGGGCGAATCGGGAAAGCACCTGGTGCGAAGGCATAGGAAGGCGGTGGAGCCGACACCCCAGGCGGCAAGAACCCCGGATAAACAGCAGCACTTGGGGCCGAAACGGGCGCCGGAGCGTAATAAGGGTTGGGGAATCCTTG
>MWCO01000164.1 GCA_002070115.1 Deltaproteobacteria bacterium ADurb.Bin207 | reverse complement strand
TGGCTGGCCTTGCCATGGGGGCATCGTAGGTATGGGGCCTCGTGGTGGGAAGAACGCGGTTGGCGGAGCGGATACTTCGGGGCCGAGCCACCGTGCGTGGACGGCGGAAGCGTAGACCCCGAGGACGAATACCCTTTTGGGCGTCCGATCAGCCTGGATGACCCGCTGGAGGGGGGAACCGAAGGGGTAGGTGCCAAGTCGGTCATTCGTCATTCGTTTCGTCGTAGCACCTTAAACGGTCCTCATCACCAGCCGTCCGTGCCCTTGGCATAGAGCAAAAGTAAACTCGATCACTTCATCGGCTGCGGACTTCGGCTGGGGCAGGGGAGGGGCAGGGGTCAGGGGCAAGGCTCCGACACGGCTTTCACGGCGTTTTTGATCTCGCTGAGGGTCGGTTTTTGGCTGCTGGTCCAGCGGATATTGCCTGCGGCATCCAGCACCACAGCAGCGGGCAGGTCCGCAAAGCCGAATCTTCGCATCAGGGCTCCGCCCCGGTCGATGAGGAAAGGCGAGTCGACACCCCAGGAAGCGAGGGTGCCGCGGGCGTCGTCGATGGTTTCCCCCTCTTCGAGCACCCCGAGCAAGACGACTTCGGCGTCTTTCAGGTCGTTTCGGTGGTCGAGAAGGTCGCGAACCGAGGCTTGGCAAGGCTCGCACCACCGTGCCCACAATTCCACGACCACGGGTTTTCCTGCGGAACCGGGCACATCGACCAGGTCGCCCTTGTCATTGGGTGCGGAAAAGCCGGTGCCGCTTTCGCAGCGGATCGGGGCTGAAGCCGAAGCCGGGGAGGATTGGGTCGAGGATTCGCATGCCGTGACCAGGGGGACCAGGGTGAGTAGGGCGAGCAGGGCGGGGCGAAGCATGATAGGCGTGGTATCATGAAGAAAGACGGGTGGAAAGGGGTTGCGATGGGGCGGCTTCGGGAAATGGTGACGCGCGCGGCCCGAGGAAAGCGACGAAGCCCCCAGGTTGCGCGCTTTCTGCTCGATGAGGACACGGAACTGCTGCACTTACGAACGGAATTGGCAGCCCAAACCTACGAACCCGGCCCCGTTCGCCCGATGTGGATCCAAGATCCGAAGCGTCGGCTGATCAGCGTCATTCCGTTTCGCGACCGGGTCGTGCAGCATCTGCTCATCGACACGACACTGCAAGCCATCGAACGACGAATGGCACCCCAATCCCATGCCTGCCGAAAAGGACATGGGACCCATCGCGCCCTGCGGGAAGCCATGGGTTGGACTCGCGCGCGTCGCTGGGTGTTGAAGGTGGATATTCGAAAGTTTTTTCCGAGTATCGACCATGAACTCCTGCGACGTCGGCTGCATTCGGTGACTCCTGTGAGTTGGAGATGGCTTTCGGACCGATTCATCGATGCGCCTTATGAAGGTGAGCAAGTACATCTATGGTTTCCCGGTGATACCTTATGGACTCCGGTCGAACGGCCCCATGGACTTGCCATCGGCTCGCTGACTTCCCAGATATGGGCGAATTTTTATGTGTCGGCCTTGGATCATCTGCTGGCCGCAGGTCTCGGCATCGGAAGCTTCGTTCGTTACTGCGACGATTGGCTCGTGTGGCATGACGATCCGCAGGTGCTTCGAAACGCGCTGGCGCAGATGCAGCAAGCAGCACAGCGCCTGCGCTTGCGACTGCATCCATCGAAAACACGGTTGTATCGCACCACGGACCCAGTATCCTTCGTGGGATTCGTGTTGCGACGTCGTGGCGATGGCGTCATCGTGCATCTGCGCAAAGATAGCTTGCGTCGATTTCGACAAAGGGTGCGGTTGATGCGCTCGCTGTTTCAGGCGGGAGCGATCGAGGCATCGGAGGTTCGGTCGCGGGTGCAAGCGTGGCTTGCGCATGCGAGGCATGGACACACGCGACGATTGGTCGAAGCTGTGATGGAGGACATCGTGTTTTGAGGATGGATAAATCCCGCCCGTCGTCCGCGCGCGCTCGTATGAGGTGGAGGCGACTCGGCGAGCGGGGGATCGTTGGCGGAGACCAACGATGCTCATCGGGTCTTGGGGGACCCGCGTCGGCAACGGGTGGACCAGGACAAGCACGCCAGGCGCGACGTTGGGGCATCGCGTCTGCTCTGGCTCGCCTGATGGCGTTTTGGGCCGAAAGGCGGGGAGATTCCTGGTGCTGGCGCAACGAAACCCGAGGTTGTTGTTCCGATTGTCGGGCGTGTTGTTGTTGCGGTTGGCACCGCGCAGCCTCGACGGGTCATTGTTGTTCCAACTGCCGCCGCGGCACACGCGGTTAGAGCTTCCCCAGCCGACGCGCATGCGGAACCCCGCACGCGTTGGCGAGTTTATCGCGTGCGAGCATGGCGTGTCCAGCCAGAAATCTTCTTTCCGATTTCGTCGGATTGCTCAGCGAAATAGGTGCGCTGTTTTTCCGCAAGGAGATGGGCGCGGTTGGCAAGGCGCACGAGGGTGCGGGCTCGGGTCAACGTACGGGAAGCATGGGTGAGCAAGGCGACCTTGTCGCGGCTGAACGCGGCATGAACCAGGTCATCGAGCACCGAAAGGCAAGCTTCGATGAGCCTATCACCGAGGGTGAAACGGTGATCGCGGGGAAACTTGGCGACGCGCAGCATGATCCAGAGGGTCAGATCTTCCATTTGCAGCACGACGGGAGGCAAGCTTGGCGGAATTTTTTGTCGGCCAGGGGCTTCGCCCCTGGTCCCCATTTCGGGTTCGTTCTCCGGTGGGGACGTCTTCTTATCTGTCATTGTTTTTGAGGGAATGAGGGATCAAGTATTGAGGGTGATGATGCCCTACAGGTTATATGCAAGACTTATGCCACCGTCCTACCTGGTCCTGGCGCAACGAAACCCGAGGTTGAAGATCCGAAGGCCGGGCGAGATGTAGCTGCGGTAGGCACCGCGCAGCCACGACGGGCCATCGTAGTTCCAACAGCCGCCGCGGCACACGCGGGAAGAGCCGGAAGAAGGTCCGGCATGATTCTTGCTTGTAGAGCTTGGATAGGCCCCATACCAGTCTTGCACCCACTCCCAGACGTTCCCAGCCATATCCTTCAATCCAAACGCCCCCGAGGCATAGCTTCCCACCGCACACGTCCCTTCCCAAGAATCCCACCGATTCCAACACGCCCGCCCGTTGGATCCCTCCGAACCCCACGGATACTCGAGCTGCCTCGACCCGCCCCGCGCCGCATACTCCCACTGCGCCTCCGTGGGCAATTGCTTGCCCACCGAACGACAATAGGCACTCGCCTGTCCCCAATCCACGCAATTGATCGGATGATTCCCCTTTCCCGACTTCCCCCAGTTGCAGAATTCGTTGTTGGTGTTCGGCTTCGAACACCCACTGCAACGCGCGTACGCATCCACCGTCACAGGCGTGATGTCCAGACAAAATCCGTCCAACTCCACACGATGGACCGGTTTTTCGTCATTATCACCCTTGTTGGACCCCATCATGAACGAGCCTCCGGGGATCCACGCCATGCCACTCGGGCAATTTCCCCCTTGCGACGCCGGAGAAACCGGCGGTGTCGCCGTGGGAACTGCCGCCGTGCGAACTGGTTCCGGCTTGGCTGGCTGCTGTGTAGGTGGCGGCGTGGGCGCGACCGCGGTGGGAGTTGGTTCCGGCTTGGCTGGCTGAGGCGGCGTGGGCACTGGCGCAGACGCCGTGCGAAGCGGCCTCAGTTCCAAACGAAGCGGCATATCACAACCCGTATTCACGCTCTTTTTCTGCTCCGCCTCCCTGCACGCCGATGGGCTGCCCTCCGTTCGCCAATTGAGCTGGCTCGTCGTCTCACCGGCTCCCGCCCCAATCCCAAACAGACCAGCGCTACCCTCCACCTCCTGCCGTCGCCCCACCGCCCGCGCAAACCCTCCCACCACCACGGCCGTAACATAATGCGTCCCTTCACTGCATTCGCTGCCCACCCATTCGCTTATCTGCGCATCATCCGGCAATACATACGAGCCTGCCATCACATAATCCACACGAAGCGATTGACCCGACCCAAGCTGCGCCCCCACCGACGCCGCACCCAACGGTAGCTTCATATACGCCTCGCGCTGAGAATGGGCCACCACCGTGTCATTCGCGTAATACCAGCTAAATTCGTAGGGCTCGCTGCTTGCCTCCACCTTGCCCACGCAATCCAATACCCGCGCCGTCACATCGCAGCCATTCAAGTCGATATGTACCACCACCACCCCTCGCGTCCGCTTTGCATGGATCTTCTGACGCTGGGTCGGATCCCACGCCATCAAGTCCGGCTCTTTGGTCGGATCCCGTTCGAAAAGCGTACATTGTTCCTTCGGCTTTTCCTCGACCCTATCCAAAGGACGCGAACCCACGTTCGGAGGAGTACACGCAGTTGCGACCACCAGCGTAAGCAGACGCGCGAGCTTCATGCCGTGAGAATAGCGCGAGAGAAAGCCGAAAAGCAAGGGTCTCGAGCCCAAGGCAACGCTAAAATATGCCTATCGATGAGAAGGAGTCGCGATTAACCCGATAAGGCTACAATATATTAGAGCGGTTTTCATAAGCACGGATCATGGAAGTGTGTATCCAGCGTGATGAAACCAGTTATTACAATCGTGTA
>MWCO01000163.1 GCA_002070115.1 Deltaproteobacteria bacterium ADurb.Bin207 | reverse complement strand
CCGCGCCACCGCTTCCCCCTACGGCAGCGCTGCCACCTTGGTCACCCCCGCCGCCAGAATCCGCCGTCTCGTCGGAACTGCAAGCCACCAGCATCAGCCCCACGCCAATCCACGCGATCTTCATACCATCTTTGGTACGGCACTGCGGTTTATCTGTCAAGGTGAATAGGTTGAAAGATCCGTTCATGGATATCGAGGAGTGTCGAGAGAAACCACCACGCTGTACGCCATTTCCCGAAGACTGACGTGCAGGCGATTCAAGGAGTCATTCGCGGATAATTGATAGCTAACTATATGAATTATCGGTGTTTGTTCGTGAGTTGCCGATTCCTGGGAATCGATGGCAAGACCCGGGAATTGCCAACATGCGCTCCTCGATGCCTGACGTTGGATTGGGTCTGGACCCTCGTTGGCTTTTTCCCGAGTGATTCTCATGGGATAGGCGCAGCCGGACAGAGAGCAGCCGGAGGCTTGGTAGGAACGACTTGGTTGGAAAAAGGTGCGTCCTCTAGCGGGAATACGAATCGATCATTTCCCTAAAAGGGAGTTGAGAAGGGTTTGGGAGCCCTCTTTATCGTTTTTGATCAGCACCCCGAGCAGAATGCCTTCTTCTTCATGAATCGAAGCGCCATCTTTTTCGAGGCTCTTTTTCCAGAAGTCGCTACCGCCGCGGAAATAGCTCACCGTGGCTTTGGCTTCCCCTTTGGTAGCGACGACCGTAATGCTGACAAGATTCGAGGACGTGGTTTCAACGGCGGAGCCCACCATCCAACCACTTTTTTCGAAAGCCGATTTGACGTCATCTTTTCCCCATTCCGCGACAGCTTTTTCTACTTTAGACGCTTTCATATCCCCTGGGACCGCAGCCGGTTTTGGGGATTCTTCTTTCGCCTTTTCTGGAGCTTCCACAGCGGGCTTGTCCGCTGAGGTCGCCGAGGCGGGAGCTTTTTTCTCGTCACAAGCGCCCAGACAAAGGGATAGAATGCCAACGACCGTGAGTCCGACGAATTGGGTTTTCATCCTTCAAAGCCCTTTCCATGGATAATGAAATCGGAGCCTACAGGATACCTGTGGTTGTCGATACCTGTCCATTCCTTGATATTTTTCGTAACCGTGTCGTGAATCGGACTTTCGTCACCCTTGGGAAGTGACTCGTTTCCCGCCACGATCGTCATCGATTCCCCACGAATTGGGCCGACTTGTGCGAACTGCGCCCCAGGCCGAACATCGAACCGTGAAATGACGACATGCGGCACCTTCTTCTGGTCTTCGAATTCGAAAGGCCCAGAGTCCGCCTGGATGCCATGGATAAGGAGCAGTTAGAACAAGATAATTAGCCCTGTCCTTCAGTATTGACAAACGATGACGCAATCGACCAGCAAATCGTCGGGAGCATAGATTTCCGCGGCATCAGGGCTTACCGACCAGGTCGTTTCCGGCAACACCGCGAAGTCCACATAGGGACGAAACGCTTTGCGCAACGCCTCGGCGAAGTCGGTTTCTTTCACGTTGCCCGCAAAACCCGAGGAGGCAACCGTCGTTTCCCGCAACAACTGAGGAGGGCTATCCGCGGTATCACGATAATAATACCGAACGATAGCGGGGCTGGTACCAGCATCCCATTGCACTTCCCAGACGTGAAAACTATCCGTAAGTCCCTGGAAAGGTCCGACAGCGGGACCTTTGGCGTGGTATTTGGCCCCTGCTCCAAAATGCGTCGTGACCACGAAGGTATCCGGGGCCGCGGGGACGTTTTTCGGCCGATCCCACGTCATTTCGATCAAATCAAGCTCGGTATACAGATCCCCTCCTTCCGTATTTCGTGCCCATAGCGCCGGAAACGAACCTGGCACCGGCTTGGGCATCTTGGCTCGGAACCCTACGGACCCCTTTCCCCCGGCCGCATACCCCCCTTTCACCTTGAGCCACGCTCCAGAATAATAGTTGTCTCCCGTGCCAGGACAACGGCTTTCGTGAATCGGGGCATTCCGATTCGAACGGGGATTCTCGCAATGCCGCCACGACGAAACCACCAGATTCCCATCCTGAACCTTCACGTTTTCTCGACGCATATAGGTCTTTTGCGTAAATGTCCCGCCTCCGATCCCCTGATCGACGACATTCCATTTCGATTCGTCCACCTCACTGCCATCGAAATCATCGCGAAAAACCTCCGTGCTGCCCTTCGGGCACCGAATCGTCTCTTCCGGTTCTTCAGCGACATCGAGGATGCTACCATCGTCGTCAGGATCACCGTCCTTCTCCAAACCCGCATCTTTTCCGCCTTCCATGCCGGAATCCTGGCCGCCGTCGATAAGAGGGCCGACTTCACCATCGTTGGCGTCTTTTCGGTCCCCATCGCCGTTTTGAGCGTCGGCTTCGGCGCTGGAATCTTGTACGGAAGCATCGGAACTGTTCATGTCATCCGAGGTAGAAGAACTCGAACACGACAGGGGCAGACCCGCGCTGACCGAAAATAGAAACATACCGACCCCTATGCTTCGCATATACCTTGTTCGCAGGTTCATTTTGCTTTCTTTGCCTCCGGAGCGGTTGATGGTAGGGGAGCCAGGCGTCGCACTTGCTTGTCAAAGCGCCCATGGGATTGCCGCGGCTCACCCTCATGACGTAGAATCTTGAATATAGGGGCATACTCTGCCCCCGTCATGGCTATGAGCTTAGGGTATTTTGTCGCGATAAGTCTTCCACATATCCGTCACGAACGAGGATGTCGTTTCGCCTCCTTCCGGGACGTCGCCACTCATCCAACGGTCCACATAATCGAAAAAAGCATCATTGCCCCAAGCATCACGGGCACCCAGGAGTTGCGCCGCCAACGCCACTCCAACCCAGGTATGGGATGTGCAGCAATTGCGATAACCACTGCAACCATCCACGAGATGGGCGGGATCTCGACAGTCTTTCGCCCCGCTCTGACAAGAACCGGAATAGGTGCATCCGTTCGAAAAATAGCAATCGTTGCAGTCTCGTCCCCATAACGCCTTACCATTGACTCCATAATAGGTCATTCGGTCCTCATTGCCGATATGGGTCCCCGGGCTCTTCATACCAGGGTCGCCAAGCATCAGGCCAGCAAATACGATGGGCCACTTGCGACCGTTGAAGTGACCGCCGTTGGCACCCCAGCCCCCGCCAGCCTGAAGCACCCCAAAATTGTCGATGCCCAGTTGGATGAGCCGAAGGGCCACGTCATCCCGATAAGGGGTATCCAGCAGCGCGAATTGCGCCACCGTGGATACGATATCGCCAATTTCTCGACCATAGCAATACATATTCAGCGTCGCACAGCCGTGTTGCATCGTCCAGCTATCGAGGTGATCGATCCAGGGCCTCTGCACATGTCGAAAAACCTGGGCACCGTCCGGAGCGCTCGAAGGCGCCGGATAGCCAGGCAAGACGGACCATAGAACATCCCCAAGACGGTAGTGGGGTTTTTCGTCTCCCGCGTAAGGAGGGCGAAACGCCTGGGACAAATCAGAGTCCGTCTCGACCACCGTGAGAATGGCCTGTGTGGCAATCGGACCACGCTGACACGTGCCATCGTACGTGAACCATCCGTCGGATCCTCCCTGGGAACAGGCAGGCTCGTCTGGATGACTCACCGAAGACACCAGAGATTGTCCGGGTTTGATGGCGAGGGGAAAGGAAAGTCCTTTGCTCGCATCGTATTCGCCAGCGCGAGCATCGTAGGCCTGGCTTCCCACCGGATTGAGCATGGAACCATTTCTTGCCCCGGTTGGGGATGGCGAAACGCTCGATACCGTGACCGGACCCAAGCACCACCAATCACCCGTCAGATATTGGCCGCAGGGGTAGGCTTTGTCGAAATTCCATGTGATATCGTATTGAGATACCTGGGCAAGCATCTGTGGGCAAGGCCCGCAATCGTCAGGGCAATTGTCGCAGTTTTCGCCAGGCTCGCATTTTCCATTTCCACAAACCGCAAGGGCGGCTTCCGTGTCGCTCTCCGATACGACATCCGAGGAAGGAGAATCCTTTCCCGCATCGGATATGGAACCATCACCCGCAGAGTCCTGCGCCACCGACGCATCGTCCGGATGGGTATTGGGGGGCGCGCCACTTCCGTTGTCCTTTCCTTCCTCCGCACCGCAAGAAACGAGCATGGCGGTCAGGGCAAGATCGTTGAAAAGGCTCTTGAAACGCATGGGAACTCCTTTCGCGCCTGGCAGCCCAACCTCCCGCCAGCGTTGTGGAGACAAAGTTTGCACGATGAAATGGGAAACGGCAACCGTGTTTTGTCGTGGACAGCTCGATACCCTGGTTTCTTTCGTCCCCTCACACCCTGTTCATCAGGTGTATGGGCCATTTTCACTCGAGGGTGGATGCTTATGGGTATGGGGAGAAACGTTCATGCCCGCGGGCTTTGGCCGTCATGTTTGCGACGCTGTAAGGAGGAGTGAGATCCCCTGACAATGACTCTGATCAATCTACCGAAAGCGTGAGATCGAATGTTCCGGTGGGGTATGATCCATTACCCGGTCAGACAGCACCTCAATGGGAAGAGGCTTGGAACGCAGTTACGAGGCAGTCAGCAAGGGCAGGTTGGTTCCAGAATTCGTCCCACCGTCCGACCAGGGCCAGCATGCGAAGGTTGAAGACGGC
>MWCO01000162.1 GCA_002070115.1 Deltaproteobacteria bacterium ADurb.Bin207 | reverse complement strand
CCGCCGGTTCCGCGGGCGGACCGGCAGGAAACGGTGGAGGTGCCGGCTGTGTGGCCGTCCCCGAATCGCCCTTGCCCTGCTCCACCCCCCTTGCCGACCGAATTCGCCGAACCTCTATTCCAGGTGCCGCCTACAGCGAGGTCTTCTTGTCCCCGCAACCTTCCGGTTGCTCGAAAATGGCCTGGCTCTCCAACGGAACCATTCAGGTGACTCCCCTGGACGGTGCGGACCAACCCTTCTCCCAGGTTGCGAGCACCCAAGGCTCCCAAATCCGCGGCCTCGTTGCTCACGACGACGGTTCCGCCGTCTTGGTGGTTCGAGACGATAAAATGGTGCTCGTCCGATTGGCGGCCAACGGCCTAGCCCAATTCGAAAACATCATCGTAGGCGGCAATTCCCATCAGGCCGAAGGAGACCGATGGATCGACAATTGGCCCCATGAAGGGCGCTTGGCCTGGTCAGGTTCCGAATACGCCGCCTACTTCGGACATACCGGCAACTGGGGCTCCCAAGGAAATCATCAAGGGGACCGTCTCGAAATCATCGACGCCACCGGAAATGGAGGAGGGGGAGGATGGGGTTGGGGATGCAGCCACAGCCTCGATGTCCGAATTGCCCACAATATCCAGCGTTTCGGCCCCGTATGCCTGTCCGATTGTTACCCAGGAAAGGGCATCTACTTCGACCACCACACCCTCGTAAGCGATGAACCCTCCGGCAATTGCATCGGTGGCAGCAACGCTCGATTGGGGGGACTGGCCGCCGTGGATGGTGGATTCTGGTTGACCTATTCGTCTTCCGAAGGACGCGCTTCCAGTGATATCGCCCTCGTGCATATCGACGATGCAGGGGCGGTGTCTCCCCCTCAATGGCTTACTAACACGGATTCGGAGCAAGAAAAATTCGCCTACCTCGCACGTTACGGTTCGGGCTTGCTCGCGGCTTTCGAGTCCGGGGGACAACGCCAATTCGTCGTTCTCGACGCTTCGGCAACCGTAACGGAAGGACCTGTGCCGTTGGATGTACCGCTTCCCACGGGCGCGGATATGGTGACGTTTCCCAATGGCGATGTGGGCTGGGGATCCACGGACGGTTACGGTTTGACGGTCGTTCGTGTGAAAAGATGCCAATGATGCGCTGGGGCTCGAACGTTTTTTCGGAAGACCGTGGGGAGGCCTGCCTCGCTAGTGTCGATGCTCATATCTGTTTGACAGACCGACGCCTTGCTTTTTGCATCCCCCACGCCACCACATCACGCAACTCTTCGGCACGTAATGCGTAAGCAACGATGCCGAACACCGCTACCCCCGCGGTTGCGGCGATGCTGCCACGGATGAGCAGGTGAGTATCGGTCAACAGCGTGCGAGCCGCTAATCCGCAAGCGATACCCGCGAATACCGCAGGACAGAAGCGAAGCAAAAAACGTCCGTAATGATCGGCCACGTTGGGAAAGTAGGCGCGCAAACGAATAGCAAGCACCACCGTATATACGCTGATCGCGATGGCGCTCGAAGCCGCAAGACCGATGGCGCCATAGCCCGCCATGGCCCAGTACATCGGGTATGCCAACACGACGATCGACGTGCCAAGAAGCGTCGGTTCCCACGTTTTTCCAAGCGCATAATACCCTCGGGACAATACGGTTTGTGCCGCCCAGGCCCACAATCCCACGGACATGATGCCCAGCACCCACCCCATCGTCACGTATTGGTCATGGGGGATTTTTCTTCCATAAATGACGGTTGCGATTTCTTGTCCTGCCGTGGTCAATACGACTTGTGCTGCCAGGGCAAGGACGAGCATGCGGCGCACGGCAGTCGACAACGTTGTGTAGGCTTCGGCGTGAGAGTTTTCGGCTACCAATCGGCTAAGGGTGGGGAAAGCGGCTACCCCAGCCGCCAGGCCAAATACGCCCATCGGCACTTTCAGCAGCGTCTTGCTGTAGTGCAAGGTGGCGATGGTGCTGGCTCCCACGATCGAACCGAAGCGTCCCAGGAGCCAATCATCCACGACGACGATGGACCAACCGAGCATGATGGGTAGGGAGCGGAATAGATAGGTGCGAAGATCCGGGTGTTTGATTTGGAAAATGGGTCGCCAGCTCAAGCCAACGTGCAAGCAGCCGATGAGGGGAAGGGCGAACGGGCCGAGGATGCTTCCCACTAGAACGCCCCATGCAAATCCATACGCTCCCGCTTCGGTTCCGCCGACGAGGCCTCCTACGACGATAGCGCTTGTATAAAGCAGGGGAGCGAGTGCTGGAAGACTGTGTTTGTCGCGGGCTTGGAGTGCGGCGCTCAACAGTCCGCCCACCAGATGGAATACTTGAGCGGGTAAAATGATGCGGGTGAGGTTGACCAATTCGCTTCGTTGGTACTCATCGAATCCTGGAGCCACGAGCGAGACGAGCCACGGTACGGCAATCCACAGGGCTACGGTGGCAATTCCAAGCAAGGCGAGAAGGAAGTTGGCGATGATGCTGAAGGTTTCCCAACCACGCTTTTCCTCGCCTTTGGCAAGGTAACCGCTGAAGATCGGGATGAACACGATCGACAAGGCGCCGCCTGCGAGCAGGTAGTTCAAGAAATCCGGGACGATGAACGAGGCGAGAAAGACATCGGCTTCTTTTCCGCCTCCGAGAATGCGACCGAGGACGGCTTCGCGAACCAATCCGATGATGCGAGAAAGGAAAATGGAAGCACCCCAGATCAGGGAAGCGATACCGATTCGACGGGTTACGGAAGGTGGCATGATGGGACGACTGGTTCTGTCGTGCCAGAAATGGATGGAGGGAGCCAAGTTGCGAGCAACTCTCAGAAGCCGACACCCACCGTGGCGGCAAGGACCAGCCATGGTTTGAGGTCGGGAGCATTGTCGCTTCGGATGGCCGGAAGCATGCCGATGGCGCTGATTCCGGCGCGAGTATCGGTGGATTCCACGGGAATGCGGTATTCGATGCCGGCGCGTACCAAGCCAATGCCCAGGGATTGGGCGACAACGCCTGTTTCCTCGGATTGTTTTTCATACACTCGCGAAAGACCCGCCCCGGCCCCCAGCACCGGTCGCCAACTGTGGCGACCACCCAGATCGAGCGTCAATTCGCCAGTATAATGGGCCACGCCGTGGTTGGAGCCCACGCGAAGCCAAGAGCCTGAAAAACGGAATCCCGCCGGTCCCCGGCCCACGTCCAACGCCGTCCACAATCCGGGGGTAACCTCATCCTCTCGGATTCTGCCCGCCCCACCAATGTGGAAGCGAAAGGTGGAAAGCTCGCTTTTTCGCCAGCTTTGCATCTCGTACGGATCGTCCGGAGGATCGGCAACTTGGGAATACCTCGGTTCCGGCTCTCGGACGGGATAGGGTGGGGCCGCATAGGTCTGTGCCCACGCTGGCATGGCGGAAAAAAAGGTGAATAAGTAGAATTTCCAAGCTGAGCGTCGCATGGTGACTCCTTCTTTTGCACGGAACGCCACAGCCCCGCCTCACCTTACGCTATGATGTCCTGTGATGTTCAAAACGGTGTCTTGGGTTGGTTCGTGGATGCTGGTGATGGCAACTTCGCTGGCGACATCGCTCGTCTTGGCGCAGCCCTCGAAACTATCGAGGACGGCGATTGGGCAAACCTCGCAGGCGAGCGCGGAGCAGCACTTTGGCAAGGCTCGGGAGTATTACGCCAATGGCCGCTATCGGGAGGCGATCGAGCAACTCGAGATCGCATTGCGAATCGATCCAAAAGGGGCGGAGTTGCTCTACAACCTCGGGGTCATTCACGAGAAGCTGCAGGAACTCGATCCAGCCATCGATTATTACAAGCGATATGTGTTGATGGTGGGAGATCCCGAAGAGCAGCAGCGGGTCAAGACAATTATTGCGAGGCTCGAGAAAGCCAGAGACGAGCTTGGCAACGACAAGGAACAACCGGAGTTCGCCGAGGAAAAACCTATTCCTGTGAAAGAACCGGAGCGAACCAAAGGCCGGTTCGACGGTTGGGTCATCGGCACCGGGATCCTGGCGGCAGTTGGTGTGGCAGGAGGAACCTATTTCGGGCTCGAGGCGTTGAAGAGTCGAAACGAGGACCCGCCCACGACCGGAAAAGGGACTTCCTATGCGGATTTGGAGGATAACGCGGACCGTGCCAAACAGATGGCCTTGTTTGCGGATATTGGGTTCGGAGTGGGAGTCGTAGCGGGTACTGCCGCGATGTTATTGTACTTTATGCGAGATGGGGAACCAGAGCAGGCCGCCGTGGGCGCGTGGGAACCAGGTGTTGCCGTCGTGCCGGGAGGAATGGCGGCATCGATGAAATTGGGGTTCTAATGGAACGGCGAGCGAGCTGCACTTGCGCTACGATGAGCAAGGCATCAAGGCTTTTTCGTTGGGATCGGGAATGGCAATGAACCGGCATTGGCTACTTGGGCTCGGAGTGATGATAGGGGTAGGGGCCTGCCAATTGGTGGTGGGTGAAACGGGGCTGGGGACGGTTCGTTGTCAGGATGAGGGAGCGATGGGGCCGCCGGCCTGCGCGAAAGGGCAGACGTGTGTGAAGGGGACGTGTGTGGTGGCGGTGAATATCGGCCATGATGGGGGAGAGACAGGCGCATCGGGGGGAACGGGTGGTGCGGCGGGCAGTGGAGGAGCCATTATCGATAGTGGAGCAGACGTTAGTGGTTCGGGTGGTGTGCAAACCGGTGGCTCGGGAGGTGCGGGTGGAGAAACGGGAGGGGTTGGGGGAACGGGTGGGACTGGAACAACCGGGGGTACTGGGGGTGCGGCGGG
>MWCO01000161.1 GCA_002070115.1 Deltaproteobacteria bacterium ADurb.Bin207 | reverse complement strand
GGACCTCTGAAAACCTGTACGACGATTGACCAACGGCGATGGTCAAACCCCTTACGCCGTCAGGCCGCTTGCGGCCGTCCGGAGATTGTTGGTCGGATGGTGCTTGACAAGCGCACGTAGCGCCGACTCATGTTTTTGACGCTCGCTCCGGAGCCGTCGTTCTTGACTTTCCACGCGACTCTGTTCCGACCCACAGGAGTTCGAAGCGGATGGTTGACGCGCTCGACAGACTTCCAACGCGTGACGCTCTCGATCCAACTGCGATTCCTCCTGCGATACCCGAAGCTGCGCATCGTCGACCTGTCGCTGACCATCGTGTACGTCGACCTCGATTCGGGCACGTTCCTGCTCGATGGTGGAAAGGTGTCGCTCACTTTCCGCCACCGCCAGTTCTGCTTGTCCATGCTCAGGGTTCGGCCTGTGGTCGACTCCGCAGACATAATCACAAGACTGCACGGTAGTGTGGCGGTCCCGACGATAGGTCATTCGCACATCGGAGGCAGATAGTTGCAACGTACTGCCTGGATCCGTCGATCCGACAAACTCGATGGCCATGGCAGGAGCGATGACCTGAGCCAGACGTTGTGCGGTCAATACGACTTCGCTACCAGGATTGTCCGGAGGTACGATCTCGGTGTGAATGGTGACCTGCTTTCGAAGGGCACGGAAAGCTTCTGCGAGTTGCTGGCGGGCTTGGGGAAAAGAATCGACGGCGGCGAGACAAGCGGCCCATTCCAGGGCTGCATTTCCAAGTAGTTGTTTTTCAATAAAAAGTTGAGCGTTCTGGGAGTGCTGCTTGGCAATCGCCTGGCGGGTTCGGTCTGCCACCAGACGCGCTTGCCCATGATGAGGAACCACGGCGAGAACGGCATTGGCAAGCTCGAGCGCCTGCGCTGCCTCACCTTGGTCGGCCATCTCGGAAACGCGCCGCAAACCAGCATCGATGATCGCGTTGAGGTTCTGCTGAAAAGAGAGATGATCGGGCACGAGCGACAGAGCCTCGTGCGCAAGGCGAAGGGCCTGAACGAAGTCCTGTCGTTCGAGCAGAAGGCGTGCTTGCGCCATGCGGTTTTCGGCAAGTTCGAACTTGGCATGCCGTAGTTTCACCACGGCGCGTGGATCGGTGGGGTCGAGACGATTCGCTTCCTGATAGGCTTGCACGGCATCGTTCCACATCGAGGCCCGAGCGAATTCGTCTCCGCGGTTCATGGCTTGCGAAAAAGGCGTCGCGCAGCCAACCGACGCCGGTATCGCTACGACGAGACAGAGCCGCCGCACGACGGGATGGAGACCAGATGCCATGGATTCAACCGTAGCATGCGGACTGTCTAGTTTTGACGGCTACCCCACGGGGGCTCAGCATCTGACCGCGGTGAGTTCGGTGATTCGTACCCGCCGTCGAGCATGCGCCCCCTCGGCGGGCAGGTCGACAATGGCCCACGAAAACGCCGGGGTTCATGGTGTAACTATTGGACTATATTAGAAAATAATTTGTTCCGCGTCAGCACAATAGCTGAACCCGCAACACCACAGACTTGGATACCGAATTCACACCATCGGTCACGGTTACCGTCACCAGGTGGTCGACCACCGCACACAAACCGATGAGATGCGTGTTCAGACTCTTTCCGGATCCCAGAGTCACGGTTTTCGTGGTGCCAGTATTCGGCTCGGTATATTTCGTGGTCCACGTGAATGCCGAATTCGGCAGTGCGGGGCCATCAGGATCGGTGGCGGTTACCGAAAGCGTGACTGCTTTATACCAACCATCACTCATATTAATGTCCGCATAACCGAGGTCCGTGTTGTTGGGCGGGCTGATCGCGCCAATGACGGGGGGAAGATTGGTGGGATCGGCGCTGACTTCGATGTTTTTGGTGGCTTCGGTGCTATCGATACCGTCGGTGCCGACGACGCGAAGGACATACGAACCAGGTGCCAACGTGTTGCCAGGAATGTCACGAGCATGGCCCGTTCCGAGCAGTTGGGTTCCCGCAAACCAACTTACCTGCGAATCCGAAAGCGTGCCCCCCAGTTCGTTGGGATCGCTGCTCGAAGCCAAAAGCGAGATGATTTGACCCGTGTACAGCGGCGTCCCCGCTTGCGGAGCGAGAATCGTCATCGTCGGAGTGACGTTGGTTCGCGTTACGGTAATGGATGTCGAATGGGACACACCTCGTGACGTGGCTGTCGCCGTGATGACGTGGGTTCCATAGGATAAACTCGGGTGGGTGATGCTGATACCCGTTCCGAGGGGGCCATCGACACTGTCAGCCCATGTGACGGTCAAGTCGGAGTCTGCATCCGTGACTTCGGCTTGAAATGGCTCATCGAAGGGACGGTGCAGGTCGGAACTATCCGCGATGGGTCGAGTGATCCGTATGAAGGGGGGGGCTTTGCCTCCGGCTGCTTGTTTTACTGCGGAATAGGCATCGATCCATCGATGCACCTGGCTGGAGGATCCGACATGGGCGGTAGAAATCAGGGTATGTTCGATCTCATCGGCGCTCATGCTGGGGTTGACAGCTTCAATCAGGGCAGCGACCCCGGAGACGAAAGGCGCGGAGACGCTCGTTCCGCTGATGACTTCATTGTCGACCGCTCCCGGTGCCGTGGGGTCCGGGCCGACCCACAAGTCGAAAGGAGCCCAA
The DNA here is from genome assembly GCA_002070115.1 of Deltaproteobacteria bacterium ADurb.Bin207. Classification (GTDB taxonomy): domain Bacteria; phylum Myxococcota_A; class Polyangia; order Polyangiales; family Polyangiaceae; genus MWCO01. The sequence goes on along the minus strand of MWCO01000161.1, from coordinate 2,167 downwards.
ATATCAATGCCGCCTTGCTCCCTACGGCTTGCCCACGTCGAATACGGGGAACGAACGGGTCTGTTCCAGTCGAAGCCCCCCACGCATACGGTCCCGAACATTTCACAAGGGATCGTGAACCCACCAAATTCAGCATCGATGTCACGACTCCCATCGTTTCCGGCGCTTGCGATGAGCAGGTATCCTACCGCGCGCAACGCTGCACCGAGGTGATGGGGAACGGAGCAGACACCCGCGGGGCCCATGAAAAAGCCGCTTGCATCGCATACCCATTGATCGATGGTGGTCGATGCGCTGATATTGATGATTCGGGCCATGCGCAAACCGAAATCAAGGTCCCCGAGGTAATGTAAGTAGCTAATGAAATCGTTGGCCGGGGATTGGGCAAGGATCGGTTGAATGACGGGTGCGCCAATACCCACGCTACCCGCTCCATCGTCGGCCTTGGCCGCTAGAATTCGCGCGGTTCCTGTCCCATGCCACGAGCAGGAACACGTCCCCTCACAGCATTGTCCCGGATTCGGAGTATCCCACGTCGTACTGGGAGCCAGTTGGGTATCCGCAGGCAGGTCACCGGTGTTTTTGAAGCCGCCATCGAGAACCACGACCGGCACCCGGGTGCCAGTCGGCACGTTGGCTTCCACGATGCGCCAGGCTTCCGCTACCCCGATATCCAACGCTCCCCCCCGCTTCATATAAGGCCATTCGAAGGGATTTCTCGAATAGTCGGAAGAGAACCAGGTGACCCCAGGGCCTTCCTGCGTCACCCGATCCATGATGGTCGTGTTATCCATCAAAAAATTGGGGAAAACGTGGGTTCCTTGTTTCGCTTCGGAAGCGTAGGCCGCGAAGGTCGCGAGGGCAGCGGTGCTTGAAACGCGAATCCGTCCCTGCAATGACTCTATCTTCGACAAGGCTTGCTCGAGATCATCGGCGGAAGTGCGGCTGGGATCGATCTGGATAGCATGAAAACGAAGACCGGATGAATCCCCCGCCGTGGAAAAATCCCAAGTTTCGAGCAGGGTGCCGCCCGTTCGAGCCAGCACGCCTTCGAGCTGTGCGGAATCCGAAGTCGCGACAAGCAGCTCCTTTTCGATGAGCCGGAAACGATTTCCAGTCGGTCCCACTACGGTTGCAGCATGCCGCACGCCAGTTCCCGATGCGAACGGCGGAAACGTCGCGGCATCAGCCCCCAACGTTTCATCGACCGTCATGATTTTTTCCGCATTCGGCGTCTGCTCATCAGGCTTCTTCTTGCCACCATCGCTCTGTGCTGAATCATTGCTCGAACAACCCATGAACAATACAAGCGCGGACGCGAACAAACTGGTTTTCAAACCCAATAGTTGCATGATTTGCCTCCGGAACGATGCAGGCGAGTTCCTGCGAAAGCCCTGCACCTTGCCAAAAGGTTTCCATCCACAAGTCACATTGGTTTTCTATGTGGACAGACTCGGTGAAACGCCCAGTCGGCAAACGGCGGGTTGGCGCTCGATGAAATGAATTTGACGATAATCTTCGCCTAATATTTATTATGGTAAACATGGTATTTATGGATGGAGAGAAAAAAACAGAAGCTAAATGCCCTTGGTGGTGAATTCGTAACCTGGCAGTCGCGGGAACAATCCTATCCCGGCGATAGTGTAATCTATTGAATTTATTGTATTTTATGATGTAGCGGGGAGGAAGGCCCGGATGCCGAGTGCAGCCTTTTCGCCCTGGCTGGCGAGCGTGGGACACTCGACCGGGAGGCGCTGATGTCTTAGAGTCATTGACCGTGGCAAGGCCGTGAACCATACACGGTATTTCAATTCCATTACCCAGGAAGTCATGATGACCGCGGATTCGACTCGACGTTTGTCCAAAGACGCTTCCCCTGTTGACGTATTGGCTGCTGCCGTTCGCTTGCTCGCCGAAAACGTGGACGTTTGTATGACGACGGTCATCGAAGCCCAAGGATCGAGTCCGGCAACGCCTGGGCAGAAAATGCTTTTGGGCAAAGACGGAACGATGCTGGGGACGGTTGGGGGAGGGGCCGTGGAGCGTGAAGCCGTCGACCGCATGCGAGCTATTCTCGACGCACGGGCTGCGATGCCGGAAGTGCAATCCTACGCACTGGCCAAAGATCTTGGTATGGCGTGTGGGGGACGTGTCCAGTTGCTTTTCG
>MWCO01000160.1 GCA_002070115.1 Deltaproteobacteria bacterium ADurb.Bin207 | reverse complement strand
AGCTGGTTCTTGAGTTCCCGTGGGTTCTTACGCCCCGGTCCTAATGTGGAACGAAGAAAGGATCTGTAGTACTAGTCCTTGACCCCATTTTGAGCACCCCTTATTTAAACATGAGCAAATACCGATATTTGATCGTGACGCGTAGATACTTGCGGGCTACGAGCCCTTCTCCAGAAGCTCGGCGAGGTATTCGTTCTGCGCGAGGTGCGTCATTTTCAGCCCAAGCAGGAACGAAGAACAGGAGGCGTCCAGTTGGCGATGACGCGGTGAGCCGGCATGCCATCGGGGCGTCGGTAGCGATGAACAAGTTGCGCGTATTGGCGCTGCTTGCCGGTGGGGGTTTTGCTGCGGTGGATTCGGTCGTGCATATTTATTATAGTATCTACTCTTTAACTGGATGGAAAGAGAAAAATGATAGACATATAAGAATTGAATGACGCGCATATTTTCCGTGAGAAAGCTGTATGAGTATCTATACGACGATACAAAACGCTACAAATAAAGACATTGACGCACTGTGGCGATCAAAATGGGCTTGACATGAAGTTGAACGTTAACTTTGACCCAAAACCTTGCGTTTGACTTGGTCTTGAACCGAGCGGCAGCGTGCGACGCCGAAGGCAACGGAGCCCGCTGCTGCAAGGGTTGTCGGCATCGAGGCCGAAGGGGAGCCGTCGAAGTCGGTGGCGCAGCCTGCTGTCGCTGCGAAAGCCGATGGCCCGGCGCTCGAGCCGCCGAAGCCTCGTTCGCGAACGAGCACATCGTACATCCCGTGGGCGGAGCTGATGAGGCGCACGCTGGGGATCAACGTGCTGCAGTGTCCGGCGTGCCAGGCGGCGATGCTGCTGCTGGCGGTGGTCACGAAGCGCGAGGTGATCGACCGGATCCTGTCGCACGTGAAGGTGGCTCGCGAGCCGATCGCGACCGACCCTGCGCTGTACTACGACGTGACGGGCGAGGCGGTGCCATCGTGGGTCATCGGCGTGGATCCAGACCCGGAGGAACGCGGGCCACCGACGGACTGGGACCTGGTCGATCCTCCGGCTCCGGAGATGTGAACGCGGAGCCGCGGAGATCGGGACTGGCTGCGCGGCGACGGGCGCGACCGCGCCGAGGGCTGCCTGAAGGACGCTTGGGAGGCGTGATTCCAGCCGTGCGAGCGCTGATGCGGCGCGAGAGCGGGCGTGATGCAGGGAGGGCTCGGGGGACGGCGGCGTTTGCGCGAGTTACACGCCGACGGAGCCGGTCGTTGTTACGCAATCGGACGTCGACTTGAAAGATGTCTCCAAAAAGTCGATTCCCATGGGTTCGTGGATAACGGGTGGGGTTGGACTCGCAGGGGTTGCCACCTTTGCCGTTTTCGGAAGCATCGCAAAAAGCAAGGCCAACGAATTGGATGAATGCTTACCCCATTGCCCTGAATCCCTACGAAGTACGGCAGATGAGGGAAAACGTAATCAGACCATCGCCAACATCGGCCTGGTGGTTGGTGGCCCCAGGTTGACACACAGGGGGCTTCCGCAGTCAGACTTTGCTTTCTCCAATCCTCGGATTCCCAAGAACGCTCCGTCGATGTGGCTGTTGCTCCCAATGGACTTTTGCTTCGTGGGTCTTTTCACTGAAGCATCCTACGCGCCAACGATGACGAGCAGAGGGTTCACCACAGAGACACAGAGGACATAGAGCAGAGGCAGAGGAGGGGGATTTGGGGGGTGGTTCGACTTGGTGAAGACGGCTGTTTCGGCTGTGTGTGGAGTCTACGACAGAGGCATGCAGAAGAGACTCGTTCTCGCTACGCCGAGCCAACCACAAATGCACTCTCCGGTTTCCGGATCCGCGCCGCTGCAGGAAACTGGAGCGTAGTCCACTTCCACGCATTGTTCTTGAGACCCACAATCCTTGTCATTTTGGCAAGACTTGCGATAACAGCCGTTTTCGTCGAAGATGGAAGTCGCCGCTCCACAGTCGTTCTTTTTACACAAGTCGACCGTGCATTCGGGGCCAACGTTCGGACTCTCACATGCAACGCCGCCTGGCGTAACCTGGTCGACCGGGCGCGGCATGCAGAAGAGACTCGTTCTCGCTACGGTGAGCCAACCACAACTGCACTCTCCGGTTTCCGGATCCGCGCCGCTGCAGGAAACTGGAGCGTATTCCACTTCCACGCATTGTTCTTGAGACCCACAATCCTTGTCATTTTGGCAAGACTTGCGATAACAGCCGTTTTCGTCGAAGATGGAAGTCGCCGCTCCACAGTCGTTCTTTTTACACAAGTCGACCGTGCATTCGGGGCCAACGTTCGGACTCTCACACGATTCGGAAGACCGGGATTGGCGGTCGTCGACCAAATCGCTGCCCGCGCCAGAGTCCGAAGAACACCCGAATACGCTTAGCAGCAAGAAACTGCCAACGCCCCAAACAGCAAGTGTCAACCGTTGCATTCTCTTTGCTCCTTTCGCCTTCAGGTTCTACGGATACTGTGCACGAAGGTTTACCATCAGATTGTAAATGTAATCATCAATCCGCTTATCTAGATTGGGATAGCGGCGGATCGTGCTATTGGGCTCCTCAGCAATAGTACACGTCGTACATCGTTGGACCGCAGATACCCCAAAAATGTACAGATTCCCCCCATCGTTATAGTAGTGGGCCGATCCGGACTGGCCGGGACTTGTATCACAACTATGTGAAAAAGTGCTATTGAAGCCATTCGAAAACGGATACATGAACTGGTTTATGACACAACTCCCCGTTTGGCCATATAGTCTATCCGATACGCAGCTCGCTGGTGACTCGGGAAACCCGCAACCAGGGTAGCCGACACTGCGCTTTGTCAGCGGTGCTACGTAGTTTTCGCTTGGGTACGCGAACCCCATCCACCCTGGGTGTCCTGACGTAAATCTATCTTCCAGCAGCAGAAGAGCCCACTCCTCTGGCATACACTCACTCCAGAACCCCGGCGCGCCGTTGGTACAATTGGCTCCAAATTTTCCACCAAACCAGGCTCCCAGAACGTTTTGCGTACCGTAGGGCCTAGTCGTTCCGTTCTGATGAAGTGACAGTTGACCAGCGACATAGTTGCCTTGCGCATCGACCACACAATGTGCGGCCGTGATAGCCAATCGGCGACCAAAAAGTGTGGCAGTACACCCACCTGCGGCCCAAAGCCTTCCGGTCGTCCTGTACTCCCAATTCAATGCGCTGGACAAGTCAATTCTGTTATCGACGCCGTTACTAAATGCATTGGGGCTGGACCAGCCCATAACTTGGGTGCCGACCTGCGCATCGGAAGGGACAGCCGGTTCTGCGATCCCCCTGGACGCAAGCGTGTTTGCCAAGCTTCGTAGCTCTTTCTCATCGTACTCAAGGAGCTGAACCTCACTTTTACCCGCCTCGACATAAGCCACCAACCTGTGCGTTGGCGCAGCATCGTCAGGATCCGAATACTCTTCACGTTCCAAGCTTGCCATTCGAGAAAAGTCTGGTTCCGAACGTACGTTGATTGGCTCCAGGCCGACCACCCTTGGCACGACCGGCTCGAGACCAGCTACCAAGCTCGCTTGAAACGCCTTCGTAGTGACGTCAACACCGTCCTCAGCGGCTTCTGACTGAGTCAGGTGGTGGCTCTGGACTGCCTCTGAAAACCCACTTTTCGTTTCGTTTTCTTCGTCTTCCGCAGAGCAGGCCAAGGCCAAAAGACACCCAAGAGAGGCAACGGGCAACCCGCGCCTTATTAAACCGTGAGTTTGAAGGGTTGGGCGACGTGGAGCGGGCATGCAGCGGAGCGATTTAACAATTGTCATCATTCCATAGCATGATCGGTGAAATCATGGAAGTCAAGCAGCCAGGCAGATCCACCAGATCCACCGAAGGGACCCCTCAATCGCCCCTCAATCCAAAGGGCCGTTCTTGGGAGGAGATCATCGCCTTCCACAAACGGAAATTCGCTCTGGACAGCCTTCCCACAGCCTTCCAGAGCGGGGCAGCGTTCCCGACGGCTCGGTCGAACCCGTGCCAAACGGAACTCAGTTCGAAAAGCCCGGTGAACACCCTATTCCCGACAGAACTTTGCTCATCCGAGCCCCCAATGCCCCTTATATGAGCGGATTTCCGTTCCCTTCCACTGATGAAAGGAGAGCATGATGCCAGGTGTGACCAAGTCATGGCTTGGCTCGGGCAAGTCGACTGGGACGCGCGACACACGCCGCCTCTCACGCTCATCAAACTCGTCCGCCGATCCGAATTCATCGTCCAGATCCACGCCAGCATCGTTTTTGTCTACAAATTCATCATCAAACCCCAAACCCCTACCGAGGGTTTCCTCTGGTTTCCGCGCGACGAGCCACGAAGAGAGTCTCGGCGGTTCCTGCCTTTCCTTCGATATGAACCAAACGAAATCCGGATTCAAATAAAAGCCTTTTCACCTCCGGTTCTTCGTAAAACCGAATGGTTTTCTGACCTCGAAGACGAACCATCCACCGTTCCACCCAATGACTTCGTTGCTCCCCTCCCTCGCGCACGGTGGTGCGAAGCAAAAGTACACCGTCGCTGACCATAGTTTCCGCAATGCTTCGAAGAAATGACGTGGGCTTCGACATGCTCCAGCTTGACGTTGCCGGAACAGGCTGACATCAAGGCGGATGAGCATGCCAACGAGACCAGCGCACTTCCGTCGCCTCATCGGAACGCTCGTGTGCGCGCTGCCGTTGTTGGCGGTAGCTGCCTCGGCCGCGTATGGCTTCAGCGCCGGAAACGTATCCGCTCCGCCAACCGCGTTCTTCCCACCACGAGGCCCCATACCTACGATGCCCCCATGGCAAGGCCAGCCA
>MWCO01000159.1 GCA_002070115.1 Deltaproteobacteria bacterium ADurb.Bin207 | reverse complement strand
TGGGCATCATCCGCAACGATGCCCTTGTCGTAAGAGGGCGCCTTTGCGGGGATCGTCCCGTGCAGACCACGGTCGTCCGCTGCAAGTGGGTCGGACCAGACGACATTGCGTTGCGCGAGTGATCGCGGTGGCGTCCGCGCACAACACGCGCGAGCAATGCGCGTGCAATCTCACCACTCACCAGGTTCCGTCCCACCCAACACCATGGTAAGACCCATCCCGAACTCCTTGAAGGATGGGATGACCGTGCTGCCCCCCTTCGGCGATCTCCTGTCCGTGCGTGCCGACGTCCTCGACCCGCGAACCATGCTCGACATGTTCGACCTCGGCAGCGTCAGCGCCGGACGACGCCGCGGCCTCGCCCATCGCGCTCCCGGCATCGAACCCCTGCAAGACCCGAAGGCTTTCTTCCCACAACGACGGTCACCGAGCCGTCTTTACCGAGACGCGGGCTCCCACGCAGAGCCAGATCACGGAGCTGACCCGTCGCGTGCAAGCTCGGGGGCTGCGAGAGCTGAAGCGACGAGGCATGCTGCGTGGCCCGAACGATGCGAGAAACGAGGCCGAGAACGAGCCGATGATCGGCTGCGCCCAGTTGAGTCTGCGCCTCGGCAAGCTCGGGCGCGTAGATGAGCACGGCTGCGTGCAGCCCGACGACCTGGACATGGAAGCGAGATTCGTCATCGACAATAAAAAGCACGCTGATCTTCTGTTTATGAATATGTCTTTGCAGAAAATCCATATGCCATAATTGGTTAGGACGAATGGCCTTGTAACGCTGGTCATGAGCCTGTTTGCGGTGGACCTTGGGCAACACGTAGCCGTTATTTTCCATCACCATGCGCACTTTGCGCACGGATATCTTGGTGCCGGTGCGTCGAAGCTGGTTGCGGATCTGGCTGGGTCCCAATCCGGGATGCTTGTTCCACTCGGCCAAGACCAGGGCATCGCGGTTGTTTTTGGCGGGGGTCTGGTCGGCGAGGGGGTCCGAGAGGTGCTTTTGCTGCATGGCCTTTTCGTGGATGCGAGCCCATTCGTACAAGGAAAAGCGGGAGACACCCGTTTTTCTATGCGTTTCGGCTACCCCAAGCTGCTGCACCAACGCCAAAGCGGCCGCTTTTTCGGATGGTGTGTACAGGCGTGCGACTTTTTTGCCGGTAAGTCGTTTTGGGGGCTCCGAAGTCGAGGGTTTTTGTAGCTCTGGGGGCACTGGGAGCTTAGCGAGTTTTGCTCTTTTATTTTCCAGACATCGCCATGCCGTCACAGTCCCCGGGGGCTCCCCTTTGCGTTTTGCAGCCTCGAGTGGCCCCAGCTCTTGTGCCAAACGCAGAATCTCGGTGCGTTGTTGTGCGGTACACTTTGCGGCCATCTTCCCATCCTCCAAGACGGCATTCTGAACACCCCATGTGTCCGGTCATATTGCCGTCAAATTGGATGGTCGGTGTATGACAAGGGAAAATAGGGGTAACGCCTCGCTGTGCTCGACTTCGAGTTTGGCTCGAATGACATGGGCAAGCTGAACGAGTTGCTCTTGCTCTTTGTCGTCCATGGCGATGCCGACGTGGCGAACGATGGTTTGGCTTACTTTTTTTCCGACGCGTTTCGACTGGCAAATTTGCACGGAGCGTCGGGGGGAATTTTGGGTTGCCTTGACTCGTACGAACACGGTTTTGGGTTTTGAGCACCGGGAGGGAGAGAAGTCCAGACAATTAATATATTGTTACTAGGCACTACATCGCCGATTTATGCCGAGGCGATCCATAACTATGCGAATTTGCGTGTTTCTGGATTTTGAAATCCGTAAGTCTTGCGGAAGTCGGGATCACGGACCCTTTCAATTCCCGCGCGAAATTGTGTAAAGTGCATGTGGGAGCTGCGACCCCTCCTCATCCACGTCGACGACCGCACAGGGTATGCACGCCCCAGGGAGGTCGTTCGTCATGGAGCATCTGCAGACCATCCAGCAAATCTTCACAGCCCGTTTTCTGACTGTCCCCGACTACCAGCGAGGCTACGCATGGGAACGCAGGCATTGGGATGATCTGCTGGAAGACCTTGAGCTGCTGGATGTCGGAGCCGAACACTACACGGGTACTCTCGTCCTTCACGCAAACGACACCGTCAGGATCACCGACGAGGAGGGACGCGAACATGGCTGCTATGACGTGGTCGACGGCCAGCAGCGGATCACGACGATCGTCATCTTGCTCGACGCGATCCGTCGCGAGTTGACGTCGAACGCCATCCTCGCTGACGGCATCAAGAAGACATACATCCTGACTCGTGATTTGGACGGGCAGCCGCGACCAAAGTTGCGGCTCAACCGGGACACGTACCTCTACTTTGAGAGGAACATCCTGGCGGACAAGCCAGGAATCGAAGGTCCCCAGATCCGCTCGCACCAGCTTCTGCGCAACGCACAGCTTCACTTGCAGACCTACGTTCGAGAGGGAAGGAAGACGCACGGAGACGATGGCGCCTGGCTGGTCAGCCTCTACAGAAAGGTCACGAACAGCCTGAAGCTCACCGTCTACGAGGTTCCGCGGGCAAGCGAGGTCGGTGTGATCTTCGAGGTCATGAACAACCGGGGTAAGCCGCTCTCGGAGATGGAGAAGGTCAAGAACTACCTCTTGTATCTGGCGTCGAAGACCAACACAACCCCCGCGCAGGAGCTTGGAGTCCGGGTCAACGAAGCCTGGCGAAACATCTTCGAAGGGCTAATGGCCTGCGGCGCCAGCAGCTCACGATACGAAGATCAACTCCTGCGTTCACATTGGTTAACCGTCTACGACCATCGGCCGAAGACGTGGGCTGGTAACGACTCAATCAAGCAGCGTTTCAGCCTGAAGAAGTATCAGGGAGATCCGGATCGGCTGATTGCCGATCTCGGCGCGTATGTCGATAGCCTTCGCGAATTCGCCGTCGCCTACTGCGATCTGATCGCTCCCAGCAGATCGGATGCCTTCACAGAATACCGAGACCAACCGCAGGTGCAGCGTTCGATCCAACGCGCCGCGGAGAAGCTAACGCGGCTGGATGCTCTCGCGACTTTTATCCCTCTACTCGGAGCCGTCCGTCTCGTTTATCCGGGGCAAGCGAATCTCCTCATGGACACTCTCGCGCTGTGCGAGAAGTACGCCTTCCGCGTCTATCGGTGGGCGGGCAGGAGGTCGAACGCCGGGCAGACGAGCCTGTTCAAGATCGGCCATGAACTCTACCACCAAACCATCCAGCCCAAGGAGGCGCTCGAACGGATCGCTGCCTATCTCTTGTACTACGCACCTGCCGATGACTTCCGTCGAGAACTCGATACACCTGAGGATTGGTACAACGGCTGGCATGGGTTGAAGTACTTCCTTTACGAGTACGAGGAGCACTTGGCCGCGGGCAAGACGGTCCAACTTCCCTGGGACAAACTCGCTCGTGCCGACAAGAAGGACACGATCGAGCACATTCTTCCACAGACGCCTACCGAATACTGGACGCAGCGATGGCCAAACGAGGACTTGCGCCGATGCTTGCATGACATCGGGAACCTCGTTCTGACATTCGACAACAGCGTCTACTCAAACAAGTCGTTCCCTGAGAAGCTTGGCGCTCCAGGACAGGGCGCGTGCTACGCCAACTCCAACCTGTTCATGGAGCGCGATCTCGCTCGCTACTCCGACTGGACTCCGACCGACTGTTCAAAGAGGCGACAGGAAGTAGTTGTGTGGGCAGCAAAGCGATGGGATGTGCCCATCCCGACCGCCGCCGCCGTCGATGACGTTGAACTTCTGGAAGAAGACGATGCTGGCGACTGAGTGCGCGCTCGGCTGAAACCCTACCCGGCCAGGTCAATCGTCACCTCGCCGGGCTGCTCCTCCCCGCGTCCGGCCCGCTCCGCCGCCCGGAACCGCACCCGCAGGAGCAGCGAGGCGTCCTCGCGGCTGACCGAGACCTCCACCAGCTCGGCTTCGGGCACCCAGCGCTTGAGCACGTCCCGGACCCGAACGCGAGCGAGTTCGGCCAGGGCCGTGTCGTTACGCTGGTGGCGCAGGAGGTCCAGGCCGGCGCTGAAGGCCGTCCGCCAGGGCAGCTCGCCCGATGAACGCGACGTGGCCCCGCAGGTCATGAGCGCCTGGAGCACCTTCGAAACGAGCAGGTCCGCGCCGGTGTCGGAAGCGAAGTCCCGCTTCTTGTCCCTCCGGAATGGGACCAAGAGGCCCCGCGCTTGGCTTTCTCCGTTGTTCATCGCTTTCCTCCTACGGCACCGGCACCGCATCGCGGGCGGTCTTGAGCGCGTCCACGATCGCGTCGAGGGGCGGGACCACGTCGTCGAGCGGCCGGCCCGTGAGGTTCGACGGGCCCGGGATCTCGGGCCCGCCCACCATGCCCATGAACAGGTTGATGAGGCCGATGAGCTTGCCGAGCGCTGCCAGGCTCTTGCCCACGTTCGCGGCCTCCTGGGCGACGTTGGCCTGCGCGCACTGGGCGATGGCCATGAGCCCCGCGTCGTCGAGGTCCGTGGCCCGATCGATGACCCCGAGGATCTGCTGCATCTGCTGCTGCAGGTGCATGAGTTCGCTGCGGGCCTTGAGCAGCGTGTCGATCACCAGGTCGATGAGCCGCGCCATGCAGCAGGAGCAAGAGCGATCGGATGAGGAGTCGCGGCACGTTGATCCGAGTGAGCGTATGCCCTGGGAGAGTCCGGACTTGTTGGTGGTGGATGGCGGGCGGGGTCAGCTCAATGTGGCCTTAGCAGCCGCCAGGGATTTGGAGCTTCATGATTTACCCATCGTTGGGTTGGCGAAAGAGAGAGAAACCGTCACGGGGGAAACGGAAACGGATCGAGTATACTTACCGGGACAGAAAAAC
>MWCO01000158.1 GCA_002070115.1 Deltaproteobacteria bacterium ADurb.Bin207 | reverse complement strand
GGGCCCCCGCCACGGGTCCTTCCGGCGCGGCTTGGCGCGTCGGTTTCACGGCAAGACCCATCCACGAAGGCAGGCGCGACGTGTTCAGGAAGGTATGCATCTTTTCTGGCAACGCGAATCCGGCTTTAACGCAGGAAATCGTCAAGTTTCTCGAGATTCCTCTCGGCCAGATTCGTGTTTCGCGCTTTTCTGATGGGGAAACGTTCTGCGAAGTCCAGGAAAACGTTCGCGGTGTCGATTCGTATGTGATCCAACCCACGAGTTCTCCCGTGAACGAGAACTTCATGGAGTTGCTCATCATCGCCGATGCGTTGCGTCGTGCTTCCGCGGGATCCATCACCGCAGTCGTTCCGTACTATGGTTATGCGAGGCAGGACCGCAAGGTCGCGCCGCGTACACCGATTACCTCGAAGCTTTGTGCGGACCTGATGGTATCCGCGGGCGTGAATCGTGTTTTATGTGTCGACTTGCACGCGGGGCAGATTCAAGGCTTTTTCAACATCCCGTTCGATCATCTTTTCTCGATGCCGGTCATGCTCGAGAACTACATCAAACGGCATTATGACAGCAGCGCGGTGGTGGTTTCACCGGATGCAGGCGGAGTCGAGCGTGCGCGTGCCTACGCCAAACGCTTCGGCGCATCGCTTGCCATCATCGACAAACGTCGAGAACGCGCAAATATCTCCGAAGTCATGCATATCATCGGTGAGGTGTCGGGGCGTGATTGCATCATCGTGGATGACATGATCGACACGGCGGGGACGCTTTGCAATTCCGCCAGAGCGCTTCAGCAAGCAGGGGCCCGAAAAGTGGTGGCTTGTGCGACGCATGCGGTTCTTTCGGGACCTGCCGTAGCGCGGATCATGGATTCACCTCTGTCGGAGGTCGTGGTTACCAACACCATACCGCTGTCCGAGGAGGCAGCGCAATGCGGCAAAATCCGCGTCGTTTCCATCGCTCGATTGTTGGGCGAGGCGATTCGACGCATCCACCATAGTGATTCGATTAGCTCGCTCTTCGCATGAGAGCGGCTCAAGACGGCTAGCGCATGGTAGATGCGCAAGACATTAGCTAGGAAGAGACAGGCAAGATGGAGTTTCATAAGATCGACGCTTCGCTTCGCGCACAACGGGGAAAGGGGCCTTCGGCCCGCCTTCGTCGCGAAGGTGTGATCCCGGCCATTGCTTATGGTTCGGGGCATGAGGCCACGGCTATCACCGTGAATCCCAAAGAGCTTTTGGCGGCGGTGACGGGACCCTGGGGTCGCAATACGGTTCTTCAGGTGGCTGTCGACGGTGCAGAGCCGTTCCCGGCCTTGTTGGCGGATCACGCCTATCATCCCGTCAGTCGTGATTTGGTGCATGCGGACTTCCTTCGGATCGACTTGTCGAAGCCGGTGGAAGTCGATGTGCCGTTGACGACGACGGGCAAGGCGGCTGGAGTGATTGAGGGGGGAACCCTTCGTCAGATTTTCCGCAAGCTGCCCATCTCATGTTTGCCTTCTGCGATTCCGCAATTCATCGAATTCGATGTGACGGAGATGAAGCAAAACGATGTGCGCAAGGTGAGTGATCTTACGGTGCCCGAAGGGGTAACGATTCGTCTTCCCATCGAACAGACGGTTGTGGCTGTGGATGCGGCCGTACAAGAAGAAGTGGAAGCGGCAGCGGAAGGCGAAGGGGCAGCTCCTGCGGCGGCTCCTGCCGAGGCAGAGAAGAAAGCTCCGGAAAAGAAAGCCGACAAGAAGTAGCTTCATCGTTTCATGCGATGAAGCAATGCCTTTTTCTTCGTACGGGCATCCCTCATGCTTGTCATTGCAGGACTTGGCAATCCCGAACCTCGGTATGCCCGCAATCGCCATAATATCGGTTTCGAGGTCGTGCAGGCCTTTGCCGAGGTGGTGGGTGCCGATCCTTGGCGAAGCAAGTTCCAAGGCGAGATCGCTCGCTGTCATGTCGGTCAAACCGATGTGCTGCTCGTTCGACCCATGACGTTCATGAATCGTTCGGGCGAGTGTTTGCAAGCGGTAACGAGTTTTTTTCGAATCCCGCCATCGGACTTGCTCGTGGTTCATGATGAACTCGACTTGCCGTTCGGCACCTTACGTTTGAAACCCGGCGGAGGGCATGCGGGACATAATGGTTTGCGTTCGATCATCCAGCATCTAGGCTCGGATTTCGCGCGTTTGCGCTGTGGGATCGGCAAACCTCCCGCCGGTTTTCGTGGCGAAGTGGCGGATTACGTCTTGTCGGACTTCGATGCAAACGAAAGGGATGCCCTGGCCGACGTGGTGGACCGTGCGGTTAAAGCGCTGCGCATGGTATTGAAGCGAGGGCTGGGAGAAGCCTCCAAAGCTCTCAATACGCGTCCAAAACCTCCAAAACCATCCCCCGACCCAATCCCGGTGGAGCATGATGCCGAGCCAGGACAAGCCGATCAACGAGAAATCCCACAGGAAGGGCTGGCGCCGAATTCGAAAAGGAGCTAGAAGCACCGCCCCGACACCTGGGTGATTGCACCCATCTCCTTGCTTCCCATATCCGTGGGAGGCCACAGGCCGAAAGGAGTCATCATGGCCGAAGTCAACATGGCGCAAACAGGCGCCAAAGAATACGAAGCAATCTACATACTACGACCGGATATCGATCCGGACACGGCAACCCGTGTGTCCAATCGCGTCACCGAGGTGCTTGCACGAGACAACGCCAAACTCATCAAGGTCGAGTCCTGGGGTCGTCGAAAGCTCGCCTACCCGGTGCGCAAATACCGTCGCGGCATCTATGTTTTTCTTCGATTTTTGGGGAAAACATCGCTCGTGGCGGAGTTCGAGCGCAACCTTCGTTTGCAAAAAGACGCCGTGCTCAAGTTCATGACCATCAAGGTCGGCGACGCAGCGATCGATGAGTCTGTCGAGATCAGTCCAGAGGATATTCAATTCGCGGCCGTTGAACCCATGACCGAAGAGGAAATGGACGAGTCCCGTGAGAAGTTGCTCGGTCTTGTGGAATCTCACGACCGGTATTCTCGCGATGATCGAGGAATGGGGGCTCGTATGGATGAAGACCTGGACGACGAGATGGACGAAGGTCTTGACGACGATGAGGAGACACGATGATGGGCATCGATAACATGCAAAAAGATATGGATGGCCGTGGGGAGATGGATGGACCTCGTCGTCGTGGAAAGAGGCGTTTTTGCCGGTTCTGCGCCGATCGCGAGGCGGTCATCGATTATAAGGATCCGCAATCGCTTCGGTATTTCGTGACCGAACGCGGGAAAATTGTGCCTCGTCGCATTTCGGGCACGTGCGCGTTGCATCAACGCAAATTGAACAAAGCCATCAAGCAGGCGCGCAATATCGCGCTCTTGCCTTTCACCGCCACGGGCACCTGAGGAGGCAGTCATGGGTCACTCGCGTTTCGAAGTGATTCTTCAGCAGGACGTTCCGAGCCTCGGCACCAGCGGCGAGCTCGTCAAAGTCCGGCCGGGCTATGCCCGCAATTATCTCATTCCACAAAAAATGGCTGTAGCGGCCACGGCTCGCAATCGCGCGCAGATCGAGCACCAAAAAAAGGCGGCTATCGCGCGAGCCGCCAAACTGCAAGCCTCCGCGGAAGCCATCGCCAAGCGCCTCGCGGAACTGGAAATCACCATCCCCGCGGTCGCGGGACAAGACGAACGCCTCTACGGCGCCGTGACCACTCGCGATATCGCTCAACATATCGAGAACCACGGCCTGATCGTGAACCACAAGACGTTGCAATTGCCGGAACCCATCAAACGCCTCGGAAACTACGAGGTTAGCGCCAAACTGGGAAGTTCCGTCACCGCGACTTTCAAGGTCTCCGTGGTCGCCAAGTAATCCCATTACGATATTCCAATCCCTTGCGCGCGATGGAGATTCTCCAGTCGATTCTCCATCGATCCGTGGTACACAAGCCCGCCTATGGATATTCTCTTCGCCGCCACTGAGCTTGCTCCTTACGCCAAAGTCGCTGGGCTCGCCGAGTTCGTTGCCTCCCTTTCCAAAACGTTGCGACAACTCGGTCATCACGTCACCATCGCCTTGCCCAGGTTCCCTCACTTCGAACGCGCCGGATTGCTCGTGGCGAGACGTCTTACGCCTCTTGCTTTTCAACTCGGCACCGACTCTTTCGAAGTCACCGTCTTCGATGGACGTTTGCCTTCCGGTGTCGATATCACCTTGCTCGAAGTGCCTGGATGTTTCGATCGCGAAGGTATCTATGGCGCCGGTGACGAAGACTACCCCGACAACGATATGCGTTTCGCTCTGTTCAGCCGAGCGGTCGTTGCCTTGTTGCTTTCCCGAATGCGCGCGGGTTCACCTTTCGGCATCGTCCATCTGCACGATTGGCCAACGTCGTTGGTGCCTTTGTTTGGCAAACGACTCGGGAACCAAGACCTGGAAGAATGCACGAAATTCGTGCTTACCTTGCATGATCTCACGCACCAGGGATTGTCCGACGCTTCCAAACTCGATCAGCTCGGGATTGGTGGGGATCTATTTCATCCTGATGGTGTCGAGTTTTACGGCAAGATCAACATCCTCAAAGCTGGGATTTTATTTTCGGACGCCATGACCACGGTCTCCGAAACCTATGCGCGCGAAATCTTGAAGTCCCCTCATGGCCGCGGGCTCGAAGGGGTACTTTCCGCACACAAAAATAAACTGACCGGAATCATCAACGGGATCGATTACAGCATCTGGAATCCCACCATCGATCCGCATCTTCCCTCTCGCTTCAGTGGACAAGATCCTTCCCAAAAAACGCAATGCAAAGGCAGATTGCTTCAAGAACTTGGGCTGGCACTTCGCGCGCAGCGACCGTTGCTCGCCTTCGCCGGGACTCTCCACGAACAGAATGGAATCGATCTTCTTCTCGATGCTCTACCTGAAATCATGCGATGCGACGTCGGTCTCGTCGTGGCGGG
>MWCO01000157.1 GCA_002070115.1 Deltaproteobacteria bacterium ADurb.Bin207 | reverse complement strand
CGGGTGGCTACGGAGGTGGCGGCTACGGTGGTTCGGGCGGTTATGGGGGCACGGGTGGCTACGGAGGTGGCGGCTACGGTGGTTCGGGCGGCACAGGTGGCACAGGTGGTGCTGGTGGCATAGGTGGTGCTGGTGGCACGGGTGCAACAGGCGGCTATGGCGGAACGGGTGGGACGGGTCCTGTCTGCGAGGGTGGTCCCCACGATGATTGCGATGGCGACGGTTGGACGGTAGCGGAGGGAGATTGCTGTGACAAACCGGGATTCTGTTCGACCACGCCGGCTCTCGTGAATCCAGGAGCATTTGAATACATCGGCAACGGCGTCGATGATGACTGCGATGGTCTCATCGACAACATACAGCCTCCTTGCGACGGGATGTTGAACAACACGAACTCGTCCGATCCTATGGATTATGCGAAAGCGATCGGGTTGTGCCAGCAAACGAAGGAAACGGACCCGCCGCCTTTCCGTCGGTGGGGGGTCATCTCCGGTGAGTTTTCGTTAGCGAATGGGACGGGGGTACCCGCAAGCCAATCGCGTGCGATACGAAGTGGTTTCGGCAATTTGATCACATCGTTGAACGGTGGGCGGCTTGCGATACTATCCACGGGGCATGCGGCTTCCGTAAACCAAGCGAACCCGAATTATGCTCCGTTCCAGCCCGGACAGGACTTTGGCAAAAAGAGTCCATTCCCGCAGGATTGGTATGCTGCCAACGGCTATCGGCTTCCGAATGCGCCGGGGTGTCCTGAACCGAGTGGCGATCATGCGAATGACCCGATCATGCTTCGTTTGCGAATCCGTGTTCCCACGAATGCTAGGTCATTTTCCTTTGCTTCCTGGTTCTTCTCCGCAGAGTTCCCCGAGTACGTATGTTCTGCCTTCAACGACTTTTTCGTGGTGCTTATCGATTCACCACAGCCAGAGTGGCCCAATCCGGCGGACAAGAACTTGGCGGTCTACCGCGTCACGTCGCCGCCGAAGGTTTTCCCAATTGGAGTGAACCTTGCCAACGATCCACAGGCGCAAAACCTGTTTAGCGTATGCAAGGCAGGGCCCATTGGATGCTCCGGGTCGACATCTGGATTTGCCCCGTGCTTGAGCGGTCCAACGTTCTTACAGGGCACCGGATTCGATGATACCAGCCTAGGTGGATGCGGGAGCAGCAATATGGTGGGAGGAGGAACGGGCTGGCTCACCACCGTCGGAAACGTTGCGCCGGGACAAATCATGGAGATCCGTATCGCACTGTGGGATACGTCCGATGGTGTGTGGGACTCTCTCGTCTTGTTGGATAATTGGGTCTGGAACGTGTATCCCGCTTCCCCAGGCACGTTTTGATCGAACGATGACCGTGGGGGGATCCCCAAACCAAGCATGATTTTCCCTTATTCACCCTTCCCCTCGTGGCGATGCGGTGGCACAACCCGCCTTCCTCATGCAGCGCGTATATATTGGAACCAGGACCCTGCAAGGTGCGCTCGAGCGCTACGCAAAAAAATTCAACCTCCTCGAGGTCCGAACGGAGCCTGAGGTGCCTTTGGCGAGCAGGACGCTACGGCGATGGCGAAAATCTGTTCCGCCTTCTTTCGTGTTCAGTGTCGTGTTGCCGAATGTCGTCACCGAACTCCGTCCCAGCGCTGCCGCCGATCGCGCTCTGCAACAAACGCTCGAAATCGCGACAATCCTCGAGTCTCCGGTGATGCTCATCAGCCATCCGGTATCTGTTACACCGACCGCTGCGAATCGAAAGCGGTTGGAAGAACTCGTGCAGCGAATTCCTCACGATGTCGTTCGACTAGCTTGGGAACCGCCAGGACTTTGGGAAGAAGAAGAAGCGCGGAACGTGGCATCACGCTTGGGACTGGTATTGGTACGAGATGCCGCTCGAGAGCCCCTCGCGCCTGGTTCCGTCGCTTACACGCGTTTGCGTGGTTTGGGAGACTCCCGTCGTCTGTCGCAAACACGAATCGACAAAACCATTGAGCGATTACAAGCGTTTCGCGAAGCTTTTGTGATCGTCGAAACCGATTCGCCGTTGGCAGTGGCCAAAGCCATCCATGCATCAGAGGGGAGGGGAGCGGAACCTCGCATCTCGAGAACTCGGCATGTCGAGTATGCTTTGCATGCGGAAGACGAGGAGCAGGAATGACATCACGGGCTGCCATTGCGCTGGGTTCGGAGCCAAGCATGACCGAGTCTGCGCGCATGGTTCTCGCCAAAGGGGGAACGTCGGTCGATGCTTGCATAACCGGATTTTTTACTGCCGCGGGGGCACATCCAGGTGTGCTTCTCGGCTGTGTTTCGCTGTTGGTTGCAGGCACGGGAGTGGGCGAACATCTTTTCGATGGCTCGGTCGTTCAGCCCGGCGTTGGCGCGCCACGCCCTCGCGGCTTTCAGCAAGATGACCTCATCCCTGTATCCGCTCGCATCCCTGTTGCGGCAACAGGGGCCATGCTTTCAGCCGTCCACGCCTATGGTGGCTCCATCCCGATGTCGGAACTTGCCACGCCGGGCGTACGCCTTGCGCAAGCGGCTCGCGCGGCGGGTCGAGCGCATTTGCTTCGACGGGTCGGTGATGCTGGTCCCGTCGCGTTGCGCGAATCGTCTTTCGTTCGGGCACTGCTCGAAATCGGTGGAAGGCATGAGGGGGGAAACGTTACACAACAAGATCTAGCCGACGTGCAGGCAAGCATTCTCGAGCCTTGTCGAATGCAAGGTGTCATCCATGCGTCAGCCGAACCTTTTGCGGGTGATGTTCCCGAGCTGACGTGCTTGATGATGATGGCGAGCGATCCGCGTGGTGTGCTGGCCGTGATGCATTGTGCGTTCGATCCACAAGGTCCGGAAGTCGCTCCCCATCAAGTCACCGTGTCGAGGCTCGCCGTGCCCGTACGTCGAGGCATCCCGCGGGTTCGTCCTGGTTCGCCCATTCGATTGCCCATTCCCATCGCTTTATTGATGGAGGGTCGAACACCTTGGGCTGCCGTGGGAATCCACAAAGTCGAAGCGGTGGATTGGCAGATCGTGATGGACCGTGTGAAAGCCGATCTATCGCTCGAACAATCGCTGCGAGCCGCTCTTGTTGACAATCACCCTGAACGACGTGTCTTCGCCATCGTTCGAGCGACAGGCTCTGGGGCTCCGCGAGCGAGCGAGATCAAATAGAGGACACCGAAAAGCTCGGGTTGTTGTGATCGATCAGAGCTTGTAGCCGTGCTTTTTGGCGAATGCCACAAGGCCGATGCGATCGATGGTCCGAAGGTCGCGGGTCGTGAGATCGAGGCGTACGAACCGATTGAGTTCAGGGACCCAGATACGACGACGCTGGACGTTGACGAGTTGCCATCGTTTGGTCTTGATGTTGGAGTGCGAAACGTTGTTTGCGAGCATCCGGCGTTTACCGGTGATCTGGCTCCGTGCCATGACTGCGAATCCTCGTGGGTGGGACGATGCCCCGTACAATTCCAAGAGGCGGCACCCTGACGCATGGGGGCGCACCTGTCAAGGGGTTCAGTCGATTCTCATGGGGTGAAAAGTCAGGATACGAAGGAGCGAATTCGGGTCGTGCGCTCGTCAAGGTACTTCTCGATGCTTGCAATCGAGTTCTCCAGCGCTTCTTCCACCATGTGGGTAATGGATAGAGGTGCCCCTTTGAGCGCTTCGTAATAACGCTGTCGTTCCGTGGAATGAATGATCGCGGGCGGATAACCAGCGCGAAGCAGCAGGAAGTTCATCAGCAGTCTCGACACCTTGCCGCTGTCCTGGCTGAAGGGGAAAATCCGCAAAAGATCGTAATGCGCTCGCGCCGCAATACGAAGCGTCGTCCGTGTTCGTCGCGTTTCTGGATCGTTTATCCATTCCACCACTTGGCGAACCGCGTAGGCGATCTTGTCCGGCGGTGCATACTCATGAAAGTACAGCCGATGCTGCGGCACATCTTTGCGGTATTTCAGTGTTTTTAGGTCTCCCTCCTCGGGGTGGAGATACAAAAAGATTCGTTTGATGAGATCCGTTGTCACAGGCTGTCGTTTCTTGGCATCAGCCATTTCCAAGATGAAATCGATCGCGGCTTTGTGACGACGAATTTCGTCGCAGATGGGTTGAATGCTCGTATCAGGGACGACCGTGACGGTGGGATCGATGGCGAGCTGCAATTCTTGGAAGGAGTAAACGACTCCTTCAAGTGCGCTGTCATGGTGAATCCATGACATATTCAAATGCTCTTCGTATTCTCGTCGCACTTCGATGGGTTGTTGCTCCAATCGGGTTTTGACACGTTCGGCGCGATCTTCGAGCGAAGGCCGAGGCGGTTCGACTGGAATTGCCGGAAGGGGTGGCCGCATCAACGGTGAGCGACGAACGGGAGCTGCCGGTGTTTTGGGAGGCGCTGAGTCCGGGCGTCCAGCAGCAGTAGCTGCCGAGGGGAGCGCTTTGGAGGCTTTGGTTGGCTTCGACGGCTTCTGAGGCGGTTCGAGCGATTTTTCGGTGGGCCGAGGAGAAGTCCGTGCTTCGACGACTTTCGCGGGCTTGGTTTGGGAAGCTGCGAGACCGGAAGACTTGCCGTGGGCCGTACCGATTTCGGAAAGGGGCTTGGCTTTTTTGTCAGCCTTGACGACAAGCGTGTCCTTGCTCTTCTTGCCTGTCTTCGAATCGACGAGTTTCTTTTCAGCCTTCTTCGAGATGATCCCGGTTGTTGCCGCTTTGACGAGTTTCTTGACGGGCTCATCGGCGGTTTTTTTGACGAGCTTCTTGAGAGGCTTGTCGGCCGACTTTTTGACGAGCTCTTGGGTGAGCTTCTTGAGGGGCTTGTCGGCCGGCTTTTTGACAAGCTTTTTCGAGAGCTTCTTAAGGGGCTTATCGACCGGTTTTTTGACGAGCTTCTTAAGGGGCTTATCGACCGGTTTTTTGACGAGCTTCTTGGTGAGCTTCTTGATGGGCTTGTCGGCCGGTTTTTTGACGAGCTTCTTGATGGGCTTGTCGGCCGGTTTTTTGACG
>MWCO01000156.1 GCA_002070115.1 Deltaproteobacteria bacterium ADurb.Bin207 | reverse complement strand
AAGGTATTGGTATCGCAAGCCGTGGGGGCGGGTCGGCGGAAGGAAGCGGGGCCATATTTGGGTGCGGCATTGCTGCTGGCGAGCGTGCTGGGGCTTGTCATCATGGGAGGTGGTTTAGCGGCGGCCGATATGCTTCGGACGTTGTCGTCGACCGCGGAGTCCGGGCAGGCGTCGGTGTCGTATTTCGCCCTGCGGGCTTTGGGAATTCCTGTTTTTTTACTGGGAGTTGCGATTCGAGAGACGCGATATGGGCTGGGTGATTCACGCTCGCCCATGGTGGCGTCGGTGCTGTCGAACGGGTTGAATATCGTTCTCGATTATCTTTTTATTTTTCCGTTGGGGATGGGGGTAGGGGGGGCGGCGTTGGCGACGGTGATAGCGCAGGTGGTGGAGACGTTGGTGTTGGTGGGCGTGCAGGGGAAGGATCGGTTGCCTGTATTAACGGCGCGCTGGCGTCATATTCGAGCGGTATGGCAGCTCGGGTGGCCTTCGGGGCTGCAGTGGGCCATGGAAACGGGAGCGTTTTCGGTATTGGCCGTCATGATCTCGATGTTCGACGAGGTGCAGATGGCGGCACATCAGATTGTGTTGCAGATCATTCATTTTGGATTTTTGCCAGCGGTGGCCGTACAAAGCGCGGTATCCGTGTTGTGTGGGCAGAGTGTGGGAGCGGGGCGAAGGCAGCTCGTGAAGCTGGTGGCGCGGCAAGCGCTGATGTTGGCGATAACGTACATGGGATTGTTTGCGGTGGCGATGGCCGTGTTTGGCATGGTGGTGGTCCGTGCGTTCACCGATGACGTTGCGGTACAAGGGGCGGCCCAAGCGTTGATATGGGTAGCGGTGGTGTTTCAAGTTTTCGATGCGGCCAATATCGTGGCGCGGGGGGCGCTTCAGGGAACGGGTGACGTTCGATATCCAGCGGTGTTGGGGGTTGTTCTTTCGTGGGTATGTACTCCGCCGTTGATGTGGCTGTTGGGGTATCGCCATGGGATGGGAGCAGCGGGGGGGTGGATTGGGTTGTGTCTGGAAATCATGGTGGGTGCGGTTTTGTTCTGGTGGAGGCTGGAACGAGGCGGGTGGCATCACGCCGCCGATAGGGCCTCGGCGCTGGCCGGACGACATCCCTCCCCGGGCGTGGCTTCAGGGTGATCATCCTCCAAGGTCGGGGCAAATCTCGTGGATGGGACGTCGCGCGGGCGTGTCAGGCTGCTGTTCGGCGGTGCCTACCGCGATGATGGCGACCGGGCGCAGGCTCTCGGGCAGGCTGAGCACATCACGAACGGATGATTCTCGAAAGGCACCGACCCAACATGCCGCAAGTCCCATGGCGTGCGCGGCGAGCAACAAATTCTGTGTGGCCGCGGCTGTGTCCTGGAGACAGTACAACTCGACACCCCGGCGGTGATAGGCTTTGAAAGCGCGGTCGGTGTCGGCGCAGATGACGAAAACGGCCGCAGCGTGTTCGACGAAGGACTGGTTCAACGCGGCCTGTCGAAGGCGTTGTTTGAGGGGGGAGTCGCGGATGATGCGCACGTGCCAGGGTTGGCTGTTGCCGCTGGAAGGCGCGGAAATGAAAGCTTCGAGCAGGGAGTGTTCCTGTTGTGGGGTGAGAGGCTGACGGGACAATCGTCGTGTACTGCGTCGAGTTCGCATCAGGTGTAGCAATTCATCGATGGTGATCATGGCCGCAGGATCAACCGTTTGGCGCGAGGATGGAAGCTTGAGGGTTTTCAAGCGCGGCAAAAGGACGGACGGTAGCGATGAGGGCAGTAGCCGTGGGGATGGTTGCCTTCGAACGGGCAATCTGCTTTTGGTGCGTTTTGAGTATGGTCCAGCCGATTCCGTCTTTGGCGGCTCGCGTAGGGATGGTCAGATTCGA
Organism: Deltaproteobacteria bacterium ADurb.Bin207; assembly: GCA_002070115.1. GTDB lineage: Bacteria > Myxococcota_A > Polyangia > Polyangiales > Polyangiaceae > MWCO01. The sequence continues at coordinate 3,149 of MWCO01000156.1, read as the reverse complement.
ATCGATGCAAAGGACACTGTGTGTGAAAAGGGCGAGTGGTTGGATGAACTATCTTGTCGGAGGCGATCCGCACCTATTTGATAGTAAGTGTTGAAATTAAAAAAGAATTTTCTTTGATCCGGAGGAGAGGCGATCCTAGGGCTTTACTTGTAGGAATACTGGATAGGGGCGGTCATGTCGAAATCGAAATGGAATTGGTGGTCGGCGTGGTGGGGGTTACTCGCGTACCAGTTGTCACCCTTGGCGTCGGCGCTCGGAGGTTTGAAAAGTTCGCTGCAAAATAGCGTGGGTTTTCCTCCGGGGAAGACTTTGTGATTTCCCTCCTCGACGCTGAACGTTTCTGCTTGTACGGAATGATTGACCGGGTCGAAGATGAGTTTGCGCAGCCAGCCGTTGCCGGTGTGCCCTCCCGAGCGACAATGATTTTTACAATTCGCTGCCTTCGCTTCCGCGCAGGGTTTCTCCATTTGGTAATCGACGACCATTTGATGGACCGGGTTGCCATTATTGCCTTTGGCCATACGGTATTCCGAATCGTTGATATGCCCGGAAACAACGAGAAATACATTGCTATGCCGAGCGGCTAGCTCTTTGAATGTCGTGTCTCCGGACGAGCCGACAACCTTGTCACTCGCTTTGCAACTGCTGTACTTCCCGTCATGTGTCAAATAGCAATGGGTGGCGATGATGACATGATGATCCGGGTGGTTACCAATGACTTTGCTGCCCCACTCGAGTACCTCTTTGCGAGGCGCGAACTCCAGGCTTAGGACCAAAAACTTCATCGTTCCCACTTCGAATTTGGTGTAATTATTGATGTTGCTATTTCCGTAGCTGTCGCCATACCAGGGTTTGCCTTCGAAACGGCTCTTCCCAAAGTAATTGTCAAATAGGCTGCCATTTCGTTTGAACACGCCATCGACGCGATAATCATGATTGCCGGTCGTCATGCTATAACGGCGTCCCGCCTTGTCGAGCGTATCAAATGCGGCGTCTCCGACGGCCCATTCGCTCTTCTTGTTGTTGTTCGTGTTGTCTCCAAGATGAATGACCGTCTGGATGCGGTCACTCACCCAATGGTCGGCTATCCACTGGGTCTGTTTACGATAGGGATTGTTTGCGTCATTCTTGAGTCCGGTGTAGTTTTGGGGATCGGGTATGAGGATGATCGAAAATGGAGCGAGCGGTTCCCCTTCGTCTTCCTGGCAGGTAACGGTCGAAGGATCGCACGTTTGCTGTTCCGGACAAGCCTCTACCGGAGACCATTCCAAGCATGAGTCGGTATCGTAGTGGCCACACGTTCGAATCCCGTCTTCATGACACGCTCGTTCTCCGTCTATTTCACACTCATCGACGCAATCGGCGCTGTCTGCTTCGAGGGAGCCGGAATCCGTAAGGGAGGTGCCCGAATCAGGGTTTTCCTGTCCTCCCTCTTCTGTCGTATTCTCGTCTTGTTCATGAGAATCCGTGGAAGAGTCCATTTCCGAAGGCTCCGCAGTCGCATCATCCGAGCCCGCGCAGCCTACGATCGACCCCAATACCACCACCAAAACGGGGACAAACCTAGAAGAGAACCGCATGGCCTGTTTCCTCCCTGTCAAGGGGAGAACTCAGGTTCTCCCCCAAACCACAGCCTCGAACTCCGAATGAGTAGCATGATAGCATGCGAGTTGGAGAAGCGAGGAGAAAATATTCCTCGGTCCGTCGTTCCTATCGTCTGATGAGGACGTCATTTCAAAGTGGCTGGGAATCATACCTGCCGTCAAGGTTGACGAGGCACGACACGCGACTGTCCTGCTGGAGAGTTGTTTAAACTCAACCTTATCGAAAAAAGGGAAAGCGAGACGACGTTCTTATTTCGATAACGGCAGGTGCGCGCCCCATTGGTCATGGACGCATTTACAACCTTATGCAAGGCTGTTATGAGAAAGCCCCCATTCAACTGGTTTAGTGATTCCGGTGATACGATTTCGGGGCAGGTGTTTGTGAAAACCAATCTCAAGGGTATTCGATGAATTCCTTATGGCAGAGGTTGATTCCTTTCGTCATCGGGCTTGCGGTAGTGCTGGTTCTTCGTTGGTTATCGAAGAATAAGTTTCGTCCGGCCACTTACGAAATGTCGCTCGAGGAAGAAGGCTACTTGGTGGAGTACCAGCCAGGTTCGAAAAAGACGCCGTCGCGGCTCACCTTTTCGATCAAAGACTCGCAGCGAAGGGATCCGACAGCCGGAAAGGGGATGGTTCCCTATCGCTCCGGGCCCAAGGGGCCGGAAATATTGACATATGTCTCTCCCCTCGTGCTGCGCAAGGAGACGAAATGGGATCGGTTGGGAAAGGCGTTAGGTCTCAACCGGGAGGTCCAAACGCGGGAAGCCTCTTTCGACCGTGCGGTATACATCGAAACCGACGCTCCAGCTCCTTTGGTTCGCAAGATCTTGGATGATGAGAAGGTGCGATCTCAGGTGCATCAATGGCTTGATGACGGTTGGGAAAAGGTGGTGTTTTTCGGGATGGGAACGTCGGTGGGGCTCGAAAAACGGGGAGTGGCAAAACCCCAAGCGCTCGATCCGCGCTGCCAACAATGGATGCGGGAGCTATCGTCCGTCTCTCGTCGGCTTCCCCAGGTTCGTTACGAGCATATTCGGATGGCACCCTGGACGCGACGGGATTGGGCGAAGACGATTTCGGCTGGGTTGGCGGTGCTGGGAGTAACCGCCACGGTTGTCGCCCGGGAAGCGTATCCGCCGTTATTTTGGCGCCCTTTCGAGGTATGCATTGGTCTTGGGGTCGTGGGGTGGCTGGCGGCGGTTCCCTTGTTGGCACTTGCCTTTCGGGGTCGCTCGGATTCTTTGCGTGTGTTTGGAACTTGTTCGCTGCTTCTGGCGCTGGGACTGCCGACCACGATGTATGGGTTGGGCCTTGGGCTCAATGGACTGCTCGATGGCTCGCCAGCGGTCGTCAAGCAATTGCAAGTTGAAAAAGCCTGGGCGACGAGAAGCAAGTCGACGTCTTATCACGTGACGTTGAAGCATTGGAATGAGTGGGTTGAACCGTTTTCCCTTCAGATAGATGGCAGCACGTATTACGGTATCCAGAGACATCTCCCGCCTCAATACGTGGCTCTGACGATTCGGGGGGGGGGCTTTGGGG
>MWCO01000155.1 GCA_002070115.1 Deltaproteobacteria bacterium ADurb.Bin207 | reverse complement strand
CCATCGCGGCCTGGGCGTACACCGCAGGCAGTTGCGCGAAAGCGACAATGTATACGTTAAAGGACGCCCCCATGGCAATCGCAGGCTACCCACCGTGTATCGGTTGGGGTTGTCGTTGGCTTTGCGCACGATGTCTTGGATTTTGCTATGCACGCGCTCGCGCTTTCGATGGGCGCGAACACGCTTGTCCACGAACAGTTGGGGATTGAAGTAAGCGACAGCTCGCCCTTTTCCTGGCGTGTCCGGTTGTTTGGGCACGAGCTGGGTGCGTTTGGTTTTTTTACGGGCTGGAGCCCGTGCCAACAGCGCATCGAAGGCATCCCGTTGCTTGTCGTTGGGTAGTTTGGCTATCTGGCACAACGACTCGAAGCTATAGCCCTCGGCTCTGCCCGCCAGAATATCCTGCTGAATGTCCGGGAGCAGCGTGTGCAGACGCTTGTACAGACTTCCCAAGCTTTTGTTTATCCCAAGGGCTCGGCAACAGGCGGCCTGCGAAGGATATCGTTGGTCCACCCCGGTTTGCTGCAGTTGCTGGCAGACTCGCATCGCATGAAGCAGCGTATCTGATTCTTGCACCATTGTCGTTGCGACTTGGTCAATCTCCTCTCGCTGCACGATGCCCAAGTCCAAAACAAAAAGGTCGTCGTCAACGCGGGTCAATCCTGCTTGCTCTACACACTGCGCAGCCATCGATTCGATCTGTTGGCGGTTGGAGTCGTCGACCTGCAACGCACGGGTGCAGTCGTAGGGAACCTGGGTCGCATAGGAATTGAATTCAGCTTTGCACAAGGCGGTCACAAAGCGTACGTCGAGAGCCTGCAGTTGCTGCAAGCGCGTCGATTGTTCCACGGCTCTATCCATGACAACCGGCAGCGCATCGGCCCAGCTCAGTGCGGAGACCGCGCGCAGCATATCTGTCATGGCTACAGCCTCACAGTACTTGCCTTCGACCACTTGCCAGTGAAGGGGCAAGTGGTCCTCGTTGCACAAAAGCACGATGCCGATCTTGCGCTTGCTCATTCCCTCCTTGGTCTTGGCATACTGGGCATAGGAAGGATCCTGGCCGACAAACCACGTGTCGGAAACGCCGAGAAAAAGGCATCTAAAGGCGCCGGAGTGCTGTTGAATCAGCTTGGGTAATTGGGCCATCAGCGAGGGAGTGGCTTCGTCGAGTTGCTCCAAAACCCTGTGGATATGAGTGTTGTGGAACGAGTCTGGGTCAAAGCCCAAAAGTTGTGGCAGGGCGGTATTGGGAACCCAGCGGCAAGCGAAAAGTTTGGAGTCGGGCTCTAAGCAGCGCTGAATCACCAGGCAGGCGACAAGGTTGCTGGGGGCCAGGTCGGCCTGCCCCTGAGGCATAAGTTTTTCGAGCAAAGCGTCGAGCCCGAGTCGTTTCCAAAGCTCGAGCAAGACGGCCGCATCGAGGTAGCGCAGGTTGCGTACGGGTCGTGTTGGCAAAGCGGAGCGCGGCGGATCTGAATCGGATCGTTTTCCCATTCGAGCATCGGCCAGAGCCTTGCGCATGTTTTGGACGAGCAGCGAGTCCGGGTCCCCCAGCGTGGCGAGGACGCGATGAGCCGGCATGCCATCGGGGCGTCGGTAGCTATGGACAAGCTGGGCGTATTGGCGCAGCTTACCGCTGGGGGTTTTGCTGCGGTGGATTCGGATGTGCATGTTTTATAGAGTATCTACTATTTCGCTGGATGAAAAGAGAAAAAACATAATTCAAAGAATAGAATGACGCATATATTTCCCGTGAGAAAGATCTATTAGTAACTGCAAGATGACAAACAATGGCTATTGATAGAGGCATTGACGCACTGTGACGATCAAAATGGGCTACTTGGCCTTGGCGCATCTGAATCCGAGACTATTGTAGCGGCTGACGGGCGTGACGAAGATTCGGTCTGATCCGCGTAATCCCGATGGAAAATGGTAGTTCCAACTGCCGCCGCGGCACACACGGCTCGAGCCGTAGGATTCATGGACATGGTTTTTGGTGGCAGATCGTGGATACGGGCCATACCAGTCTTGTAGCCATTCCCACACGTTTCCGGCCATATCCTTCAAGGTAAACGCTCCCGAGGGATAGGTCCCTACGGCACACGTTCCCTCCGTGCGGCTCCAGCAAGCACGCCCCTGCGGCTGCTCGGACCCCCATGGATACTCGAGCTGCCTTGCACCACCCCGAGCGGCATACTCCCACTGCGCTTCCGTCGGCAATTGCTTACCCACCAATCGGCAATACGCCGTTGCTTGATTCCAATCCACGCAATTGACCGGATGGTTCCCTCGCCCAAGGATCCCCCAGTTGCAGTCTTTGCCGGTGTTTGGCTTCGTGCAGCCGCTGCAACGTGCGTATTCTCCCACGGTTACCGGTGTTTCATCGAGACAAAACCCGTCGAGTTCCACCCGATGTACGGGTTTTTCATCACCATCGCCCTGCTCTGACCCCATCAAGAAAGAACCTCCCGCAATCCATTGCATCCCACTTGGACAGCTCGTGTCTTGCACGGGTGGGGACGTCGGCTGTGTCGGTTGTGGTGATGGTCCCGGTTCAGTTTGCGCGGGTACGGGCGCAGACGCTACCGTAGCGGTGTTTACGCCCGTCATTGTGCTGCTTTTCATGGGCTGTTTTGGCACGGCGGGGCTGCAAGCCCAGAAAACCACAACCGCAAGCCAGGGATGAGCCCTCATGAGCTTTGTGGTATCGCAAAGGGGGGGATGAGGCAAGGCGTCTTTGAGGTTTCGGTCCGATTCGGTCGTTGAGTTTCGCAGTTGCATGTCAATGGCTTTGGAGTGATGTTGCATGCACGATTTTCCGTGTATCGCGTGTGTCTACCCCAGCTTTTCGCAAGTCAGAGTCGAACCTCAACGCGGTACGCTGTCCGCGCGATCGAGCACGGAGCACGAAACCAGCAGTCATCCGTGGAGCGAAGGGGACCTCGAGAGAGATCGATTCGTTGCCGCCGTGACCCGCAGCGTACAACCCACTGCCGTTTTGCGGCCAGCAGCTACGCCACGGACAGGAGCAGGTCGAAGGCCAGTTGTGGGTCCCGAGCGCACGCATGAGGCAACGGTGGGCTCGAAGCATGCCGAGGCTATCGAGGATCTTGGTGATCGGCGGTTCTAATAGCAAATGGGGGCTTGGTCGTTCAAGGCATTGGGTTCAGCTCATTGCTTGGGCCCAAAGGAAATCGGGAAACTTTTTTCAACGCGCGCGAGACTTGAAGAAGGTTTCGTCGGTGATCGACGAATACGTCTTTGGCGCCTGTCGTTTTGTTTCAGAAATATGATAGTATCTCCGCCATGAAGCGTTTTTTCCCTTTTCTGGTGATCGTGGGGCTGGGTGCTTGTTCTTCGGAGGGTGGTGAAATGGACTCCGCCACGGGAGAAGGGGGCGCATCGCTGGCTGGGGCCGGTGGCGACGGTGCATCTGGTGGGAGCAGCGCGGCTGGCGGCAACGAGGCGGTCGGCGGCAGTTCCACAGGTGGTTCCCATGCGACGGGGGGCCAAGGAGCCACGGGTGGTTCGTCGGGCACCGGGGACAGTGGTCATGGAGGAAGTGCTGCCGAGGCGGGGGACGCTGGAAGCGGCGGCGAACCCTCTCCCATCGATGCTTCGACTGACTCGGGAACAGGAGCTGATGCGGCATTGGATACAGGAAATCCACCAAACGAATGCGCATTGGGTTGTGACGATGGTGATCCATGCAACGGCATGGAGACCTGTAATTCTTCTACGGGCCAATGTGTCAGCGAGACATTTCCTCCTTGTCCCAAAGCTCCTCCGGAATGCAATCAAACGGGCGGTTCAGGCGGCCCCACCAAGGGGAAAGTCGTCAAAACGGAAGCTCGCTCATTTCGTCTTTATGATGAGAATCACTGGTCTGTCGCCGGCAGTCTCGTGTCGGAGATCACGTCGCATGCGAGTGTCAAAGCCGTTTCTTTGGCTACGGTGCTGAACAATCTGAATCGCCAAGGCGAGCGAATCACCGGTATTTCCGGTATGGAGTGTTTCAACACGGGTTTCACGTGGGAATCTGGGGATAACAACGTTACTTACTGGTATCCTCAAGGGATTTCGGGAACGGGTGATGCGTATGACAGTGGCGAGTATCAGGGGAAGAGAATCGGAATTGTAAGCTGGTACCACAAACCGGAGAACGATTCGAATAAGAATCTCAACAAGGGCTCACGGGTCGCCATCTACGACGTGACCAACATGAATGACATCAAGTACAGGCTCGCTTTGCTCGTGAAGCCTGTGAAAAGCGGCTCTACGGCTACGTTTGAGCCCGTCAAGGTGCATGCGGGGGGAATCGTTTGGTATCGTAATTATCTTTATGTGGCGGATACGTCGCAAGGTTTTCGTGTTTTCGATCTGACGCGCATCATGCAGGTCAAGACGGGCAACAAGGAGTGGATTGGGAAAGTATCGGAATCGGAAGGATATCATGCATTTGGTTATCTTTATGCGATTCCCGAGGTCACGCGATACAAGCGTTGTTCGTCTTCATGTTGCGCTCGGTTTTCGTTTATGGGCCTCGATCGGTCTACCAAACCGCACACGCTGATTGCTGGGGAGTACACACCGGATGAGGTAACGGCTCGAATCCATCGGTGGCCGTTGAATGAAAGTACGGGCAAGATGCTCGAGACTTCGGGAAGGGTTCAGTCGACAGAAGCGATTTTCCCGGGCATCGAGAATATGCAAGGGGCTATCTCTTGGAATGGTACGTATTTCGTCTCTTGCAGTGGGGATTATTTGGGATTGCACATCGGTGCTGTTGGCCAAAGTATGGTGAAGCGTGCGTGGCCGTATGGTCCAGAGGATCTTCATTATGCGCCGCTTTCGGACAGTCTCTGGTCACAGACGGAGCATCCGGGCAAGCGCTATGTATTTTCGGCGAAGCGGTCGAAGATGCTCACGGGTTGCAAGTAAGATGTCTTGTGTGCCGTGGGCCGTGACCGTGATCATGAAGGAAAGTCCCAGGGAAAAATGAGGGGGTGGCTTAGCGTAGATTTCGCAAACGGGAGAGGAACAAGCGCCAGATTACGTTGTAATCGACAATATATGTAATAATTGGATTA
>MWCO01000154.1 GCA_002070115.1 Deltaproteobacteria bacterium ADurb.Bin207 | reverse complement strand
GCCGTCTTCAACCTTCGCATGCTGGCCCTGGTCGGACGGTGGGACGAATTCTGGAACCAACCTGCCCTTGCTGACTGCCTCGTAACTGCGTTCCAAGCCTCTTCCCATTGAGGTGCTGTCTGACCGGGTAATGGATCATACCCGTGCTGATGAGCGTGCCCTTCTCACATACCAACAAATTGTTTTCGTCCAAGCAGGAGGGCGAAGTGCCCGAGCAAGAATCCCCCGGCTTCTTTTTGCAGCATCCAACAGCAAGCAGGCCTGCGACAAAAACGGTGGCGATGGCGATTCGGGAATGGTTCATGAGATGATTTCCAAAGGTTGAAAGAGTGGATGAGAGTCTGCCCAATGTCGAGCGTGTTCATGGGATGCTCGCTGCTCTTCGACAACGGAAAATTTATAACCATCCAATTTTATTGAATATTAAAATCATACCGATGGCCCATATTGCGGCGAAGACGTCATCGAGCATGATGCCTGGACCAGGGGGCAGATGCTTTTCGATCCATCGGCAGGGGGGAGGTTTGAGGATGTCGAAGAGCCGGAAAAGCACGAGAGCCGCGAGCAGGCCATCCCACCTTGCGGGAACGAAGGCAAGGGTAAAAAGCATGCCAGCAACCTCATCGATCACGACGAATTGTGGATCATTGCAACCTGAGGCTCGTGCCAGACGCGTGCTCACAACAATTCCGAGCAACGTGATGACAAGCGCGGTGATGCCTATGCCAACAGGGCCAAAACGCACGACCAAAAAGTAAAGAGGCAAGGCACCAAGCGAACCAACCGTGCCTGGGCTCCGGGGCGACAGCCCACATCCAAACCAAGTACCGAGCCAAAAGGCTACCTTCTCCCGCTCTTTGGTTCGCTGAAGCACCAACGTTTTGGGTGGAGACATCGAAATCATGACCCTAGCAGCAATCGTGTTACAAAAAAACGAGCGCAATTGGACATGGCGCGTTTCGCGACTTCGAATCTCCATCGCTTTCGGCGATCAGGGTTGCCCTCTGCGAACGGGCTGCTTACAAGAACCTACCTTGATTGGAAGGTCGTCTGGGCGACCACCGTGAGGAGCCATGAACCGAGCAGAAGCGATCGCACGACGAAAAAATAGTCCGAACCAAAGTCAAATGCACTTCGCCCGCAAGGGAATCATCACTGAGGAGATGGCCCATGTCGCCAACGATGAAAGCATCGATCCGGCCATGGTTCGTGACGAAGTTGCTGCCGGACGCCTGGTCATTCCCGCCAACATCCATCATCTCTCGTTGCAGCCCGTGGGGATCGGGATGGCGCTGCGGTGCAAAGTCAATGCAAATATCGGCAATAGCGAGCTGACGGGCACCATCGAGACAGAACTCGATAAGCTCCGCATCTCCGTGCGTTACGGGGCTGATACGGTGATGGATTTATCGACGGGTGGAGATATCGATGCCATTCGGGAAGGCATCATCGCGAACTCGACGGTTCCCATTGGCACCGTGCCGATTTACCACGCGTTGGAAAGCGTTTCTTCCATTCGCGAGCTTACGGTGGACAAGATTTTGGGCATGATAGAACACCAGGCCAAACAAGGCGTCGATTACATGACCCTGCATTGTGGGCTGCTGCGGGAGCACTTGCCCCTCGTGCGACGACGACTCACGGGGATCGTATCCCGAGGCGGAGCGATCATGGCGCAATGGATGTTGGAGCACGATGCGCAGAACCCCTTGTATACGCATTGGTCTGATATTCTGGAGATTTGTGCGAGATATGATGTGACGATTTCCGCGGGCGATGGATTGCGTCCCGGTAGCCAGCATGATGCTTCGGATGAAGCACAATTCGCGGAGCTTACCGTTCTTGGGCAGCTCGCGGACCGAGCTTGGGACAAGGACGTGCAGATCATGATCGAAGGGCCGGGGCATGTGCCGTTCGATCAGATCGAGATGAATGTCAAACGTCAGATTCAGGCTTGCAAAGGGGCTCCGTTCTATGTTTTGGGACCCATCGTCACGGACGTCGCACCGGGCTACGATCATATTACCAGCGCGATTGGTGCCACGGCGGCGGCGTATGCGGGGGCCGCGATGATTTGTTATGTCACACCGAAGGAGCACCTGGGTTTGCCGAACTTGGAGGATGTGAGACAAGGGTTGGTGGCTCATAAAATAGCGGCTCATGCCGCGGATATCGCTCGTCATAGGCCCGGGGCGAGAACGCGCGATGACGAAATGTCCAAAGCGAGATACGCTTTCGATTGGGAACGGCAATTCGAGTTGGCGCTCGATCCAGAAACCGCGCGCAGCTACCATCTCGAAACCAAGTCCGAGGATTGTTATATTTCTGAGGACTTTTGCTCGATGTGCGGGCCTCGGTTCTGCTCGATGCGGCTGAACCGAATGCTGGAAGAGCGATACGGGAGTTGAACGAGCTTTAGACAAGGCGCGGGTTGTTGTACCCGCGCCCTCATTTCTTACGCTACTCCAAGGTGATCATCAGGTTGTAGCGGTTGTCGCTCACATCGAAGTAACCCTGATGACTGGCGCTCACGCGAATGTAATAGGTGCCTGCCGCGGGAATTGCCGCGCTCAAATGATTCTCGTGGTAGTTGGAGTCCGAACTCTCGGTTCCCAATAGCGTGGTTCCATCGCTGCCATACGCTGCTACCACCGTGTCACAATAGGCATCGCCCGCTGTGGTCGTCATCCGGAATTTCTTCCCAACATCGGCCGCTTTCGCTTCGTACTTGACCCAATCCACATCGGCTTCGCTGCTCAAGGTAGCGTTGGCCATGTACGCGGGCATGGCAGCAGCCACCAAGGCTTGCGCGATCGTGTTATTGGGTTCCTTATCCTCGAGAAGGGTGACCGGTCCGGTGGCCGATGTCGTGAACGTGAAATCATAGTTGAAAGCACCCGTACTATCCCAGAAGACCAGGTAATACACGGAACTAGTCGGTGTGGTGACGAGCGTGCTGTCGTTCGTATACGCTATGAGATCATTGAATTTTCCGCTTTCCGGCAGCAAAGCAAAAGCCGGCTGTGAGTCTGCTTTGGTCGAACTGACAGCGATATTGACGATCTGGCCTTCCGTCTTTGAACCCTCGATTTTATACAGTTGGGTTCCATACACGGAGGTGACCTTGTCTGTTTTCGGGGTGCCTAGGGTGATCGTTTCTGCTTCGCGTTCGGCAAGGCTGAAAGCCTTCGGGGCAGGGAAATGGACTTGCTGTCCCGCGGGACCGCTGAGGATGTCCAGGTCTTTGTCCCCTGCTGTCGCATCGACGTCGACCAGCATCAGCCATTCCATCGTGTAAGGCTGCACGTTTTGGGGATCAGCCAAAACTCCCGGGAGTGCTGACATCTGAATATTCGTGTACACGATGGGAGTGAAGAAGCCGTCTCCCGTGTAGGTTGTATCGAAAGGCGTTTCGAAGTCCCGATTGACCACGGAGGCGATCATGATCGAGCCCTGCGCGGGGGTACCCACAATGTCGAACTTCGCGGGTGATTCGAGCGTGAATCCCGCCGAATATGTCAATGTCTCCGCACCGTTGGTAACCGTGACGTTCCGCGGGCCAGTTTCGGCGTCTGGCTTGATCGTGATGGCGGCGATGAGCGCCGTGGGGCTAGCCACAGAAACCGTATCTACATCGACATCTGGTCCGAAGGAGACGGTGGGGGGAGTCGTGGAGGACCAGTCGGTGCCGAATCCACTGATGGTGACGGTTTTGGAGCGGTCGAGGAAAGCAAAGGCGGGGGTAACGCCGCTGATGCTGACGGTGCCCACGGCATCTTGTCCTGCAGGTCCTTCAGGTCCTTGCTCTCCGGCTGGTCCGGGCAGCCCATCTTGTCCCGCTGGCCCCGCCTGTCCCGCCGGCCCCTCTTTTCCTGCCGGACCCGTCTTGCCGTCTTCACCATCCGCGCCGCTGCATCCCATCGCGAACAATGCGCCGACCAATCCCAAGCTCAACAAAGAAATATGACGAATCATCTGTCTCTCCTGTTATTGACGCCCCTTGCTCCCCTTGTGGAGGCAACGAGCACCCACGTTGCGCAAACGTTATGGCAGCGAAAACGTCATTGCGCAAGCCGAGTCATCCCAAGATATTGGATTTTTTCCGTAGGTGTTTATGGAACGTGGTGGGGAGGCGAGGATTGGCCCTTGTTGTTGGCCCCCCAGCACTGAATCTCGCCATCGGTCTCGCGGATCCCACAAGAATGCGCGAGCCCAAGTTGAATTTCCTCAAAGGAAACTACAGCGGGCGGGCTTGCCTGGCCGTTAGTGTTCGTTCCCCAACACTGTGCCGTGGAGTCGGATTTTAATAGTCCACAAGCATGCGTGCCACCCGCACTCACGCTCGAGAAGGTCGCTGCCGTCGGAGCGCCGCTAGGCATATTGCCCCAGCAGAAGATGGTGTCGTCCATTTCCACGCCGCAGGTGTAGTTCTCGAACGCACTGATCCATTGCAGCTCTCGTAAGAAACCGGTAGCTTGCCCCGCGCTGTCGTCGCCCCAGCAAATGACTTCTGGCTCGCCCAACCGCATTCCACAGGTGTGTCCGGCGCCCGACGCCAGCATCGAAAACTCGACCTCAACGGGAAACTCGGTCCTATCCATGGTTCCCCAGCATTCCGCCTCGTGGGAGCCAGCGAGGATTCCACAGGTATGCCGGTGTCCCGCACTAAGGCTCTCGAAAACCTCGTCTGGCGGTGTTGATTGCTCATCGTCGTCAAGCCCCCAACACTGTGCTTTCCCGTCGGTGCGTCGAATGCCGCACGTATGATAATATCCCGCGGTAATTTGAGAAAATTCGACTCCAGACGGCGGAGAAGCTTGACCATACGTGTTGTCTCCCCAGCATTGGGTGACGCGGTCGAGAAGCCGAATACCGCAACCGTGTTCGGCTCCGACCGCAATTGACTCGAACGGAAGCAAACAGGCAGGGGCATTGTCCCCTTCGCTTGTCATACCTGCGGGGCATGGCGTGCATTGGCGGTCGTTGGTAGAGCTTGGAGGGGTGGATACATATTCATCGTCGCCACAAATGCTCCATTCGGAGCAACCGCCAGCATTGGTCGTGGTGCTGTAAGAGCCAGTAGCACAAGCAGCACACACCCGATCGGTAGTGGCAGAGCCTGCTGCGGAAACGTATTGGCCCGCGTTGCAGGTGGTCCATGGGGTGCAACTGGCAGCATTTTGAGTTGTGCTGAAAGAGCCCTCAGCACAATCAGTACATACCCGATTGGCAGTGGTGGAGCCTGTGGCGTAAACGTATTGGCTCGCGATGCAGGTGGTCCATGGGGTGCAACTGGCAGCATTTTGAGTTGTGCTGAAAGAGCCCTCAGCACAATCAGTACATA
>MWCO01000153.1 GCA_002070115.1 Deltaproteobacteria bacterium ADurb.Bin207 | reverse complement strand
ATCGAGAAATAGATGGTGGCCGCCCCGTCCCGCCGTCACGACGATGCGTTGGAATCTCGATTGATGGGCGAGCACGATGGGGTCGGAATACAGGAGGGATTCGAAAGTGGTGGTCATTCGATTGGCGCCGATAAATACGCCAGCGAGCACCGCAAGCACTGCAAGGGACTGTATACGAAGGCGAGGGGGATTGGACAGGGAAGGAGCAAAAAGCCAAGTTCCGAACAAGGCAACGATCGCATTGAGAATGCCGAAAGCAATTCCGGTGTGGATCATGCCAAGGGTGGGCAAAAAAACGAATACAAACAGAATTCCAGCGAGAAAGGAGCCGATATAGTCGAAGGCCAGCGCGCGAGCGACCAGATCTTTGAATTGCACACGACGTCGCAGCAATCGGACGAGCAGCGGGATTTCCAGACCAATGAGAGCGCCTTCGAGAAAGACGATGGAGTAAAGAACGACACGAAAATAACCTGCTTTCGAAAACGCGAGAAAAAACGATGGAGCGGCGAGTCCTCCGACAATCGCAAGCGCAAGCTCGACTTCGATGAATCGTCGGGCGACCTGCTGTTCGACGAGTTTGGACAGATAGGCTCCCACACCCAGGGCGGTGAGAAACACGCCGATCACCAAGGAATACTGTGTGATTCCACCTCCGAGCAGGTAGCTCGAAATGGTGCCGGCGATGAATTGATACACCAGACCGCAAAGAGCCACCAACAGGACGGTCAGGTATGTGAGAAACGGCAACATGATGTGAGGCGATGGGATGTTTCGCGGGCCCTATTTTCCACTGCTCCAGCCACCACCGTAGGCGGGCGAACCGCGAACGCCAGGCGACGAGTCACCCGACTCCCCCACACACACGAATATGCCGAGGAGCGCAAGGACAACGAGGATAACGATCACCCATGCGACCGCGGTCACGCAGCCTCGGCACGACGCCGATGAAGTGGGAGAGGAAGCTGCGGTGTTGGGAAGGCCGAAGGCCTGTGCGATGACCGACCATGGAATAGCGGGGGCGTGGGAATAGTGAACCTCGTTGGAACCGGCTTCGCGCGAGACGACGTCGGAACCGTTGGAAAAGTCCATGTTTTGGGTGGATTCGCCGACCTGAACCTTCCAATAAAATTCGCCGAGCACGTAGTCCGTGAAGCCCTCGTTCTGGTTGCGCATTCGAAAAACCTTTCCTCCATAGCCGATGGAGGAAGGAAAGCCGGATAGATCGATGTCCGACGCATTCAATGGGGACACGAATCGCCAGGTGCCTTCGTCGTCCACGAGCCAGCGAAACCCCACGCCCGGACCGTAGAGAAGATACTCGCTCCAGGTGAAGACTTCTTCTTCGAAAACGGTGGATTTGAGCATGTAGCCAATCACCGTGTAGTTCTGTTCCGCAAGCGTTCCCGAGGCGCCGATGGGAATGAGGGGTTGGGTTCTCGCCGCTTCTTGTCGAGCGATGATTTGTTGCGATGCGGTCTCCGAGATCGTGCCGCAATACACGCAAGCGATGCGTTCGATGCGGTTTCCCCCATGCACTTTCAGAGGGGCGCCGCAACCGGGACATTGAAGACCTTCGAGATGAACGGATTGGTGGGGACGCTCGACTTGTTCGGTGATGCGCAGTTGTGATTCGAGCAGTTGATATCCGATGAATACCTCGACCGGTTCCGTGCCTTGCCCCCAATCGATCGTGGCAAACCCCTGTTGTGGTCCGTGCAAATCCGCGTAATAGCGGATGTCACCGGCCTTGGGAGCGAAGGGCAATTCACCTTGTGCCGAGGCAATGGTGGCGTTTTTGTATTCGACGATGCGAAAGATGCCTCGCGGGCCGAAGTTGATGGGCATCTCGAGGCTGACTTGATTCATGGGAGGCACGGATGGGGAGGGCTGCACCTTCCAGGTGACCATGAACAGCCCCTGGGCATACGCGAGCCAACCCCATTGGCCGTTGTCGAAGCCGAGATACCATTCCTCCCAAACGCCTCCCATGTCGTGCTGCAGTTGGACTTTTCCCAGCACGTGAAAGCGCTGATCACCGATGGCGCCCGAATCTCCGACGGCAACGATGGCGGGAGAATCAGCTAACGCCGCGACTTTCCCCAGGTTTTCAAGACCCCGGTCCGTGCGTCGCACGGTTGTCGTGCAGTAAGGGCATACAGCGGATACGGAAGCCCCCATTCGAAACTCGATGGGAGCGCCGCATCCAGGACATTGACCTTGTGCTGCCATGGGTAAGCCTCAGAGATTTGCCGCGACATCGATGGCCCCCGGGGGGCGCGATCGATCCTTATCATCGCCTTGGAACAAGGTCGAAGCGAGAACAATCGAAGGGTGCGCGCAAACGCGAAACCTTGCATCAAGCAGGCATGGGTTGCGCTTCGACCGCACTCCAAACACCACGCCGAACGGCTGAGCGCACGAGCCCATCGCAGAGTGCGGAAAATGGAATACCCGCCGCGGCCGCGGCTTCCGGATACAGACTCGTCGCGGTCATCCCTGGAATCACATTGACTTCGAGCAAGGTGATGGCCGACGCATCATCTCCATCGCCTACCACGAAGTCCACGCGAGACAAGTCGCGACATCCCAAAGCCCGATGGGCCGCGCAAGCGATCCACTGCACGCGTCGAGCCACTTCTTCCGGCAAGGCGGCGGGGCATGCATGCACGCTGCCTCCCGTCGCATATCGCGATTGAAAATCGTACCACGACGCTGCTTTTGAAAAAATCTCCGTCACGGGCAGCGCGCGAAGCGCCCCGAATTCGCAAGCATCCAACACCCCACACGTCACTTCGCGTCCTACCACGAGACGTTCACACAACACCACCTCGTCGAAACGAAAAGCCTTTTCGAATGCGTGATGAATCGCGGTTTCGTCGTTGAGATCACGCACGAGGGATATTCCAATGGCAGATCCCTGGGTGGCTGGTTTGACTGCAATTCCCGAGGGGAATTGCTCGACAAGGGGGCCGATGCTGGCCTGATAATCGTCGCCTCGACGCAGCACGAGTTGGTCGGCCACCGGAAGCTTGTGTGCGCGAAACGCGTGTTTTGCCTGCACTTTGTCACTTGCCAACCCGCAGGCGAGCACACCGGAACCCACGTAGGGCAACGCGAGCACCTCGAGCAAACCTTGCAATGCCCCATCTTCCCCGAGTTTTCCGTGGGTTACGGGAAAAACCGCGTCATAGGCTCCATCGAGCAGGGAGCGGCCGAGTGTGGGGATGAGTTCGAGACGATCGACCTCATGTCCTGCTTGGAGGAGGGCAGAGGCGACCGCCGCCGCGGAGGTGCGAGATACCTCGGCCTCTGTCGAAGGGCCTCCTTGAATCACCGCGATTTTCATGATGGCTCCTGTGGCGTGGGCGCTAAAGATGCCACGTCGACATGACGCAGCGTGATGCCAGCTTCTTGGGCAAATTCGAAGATCCGTGGGTCTCGATAGAATTCGCCGTAGACGATGGTGCTAATGCCGGCGCTTGCGCATAATTTGAAGCAATTGAAGCAAGGAGAGGCGGTAACGTACAAGGTGGCGCCTTCGATGCGCGCGCCATTGCGAGCGGATTGGCAGATGGCGTTGGCTTCGGCATGCACGGTCCGAACACAATGCCCGTCTTCCATCAAGTGGCCGACGTCATCACAATGCGCAAGGCCCGGGATGGAGCCGTTGTAGCCCGTGGACAGGATGAATCGATCCCGAACGATAACGGCACCGACGTGTTTTCGATCGCAGGTGGCGCGAGTGGCCACTTGCAAGGCAATGCGCATGAAATACTCGTCCCAGGAAGCGCGGGTCATGGAAATTCCTTTGGCAATGCGAAAGGGTGAGGATCGTTCGATGCGACGACCGACGTCGCAAGGTATAGAGAAAAAAAACGGAATGCGAATCTCGATTTCCGTTGTCGACGCGATTGTGCTAAAGGCTCAGCCGCGCTGGGGTTCCAGCGGACGGTCTTTTCGGTAGAAACCGAAAGGAACGGGGAGTAGCACAGCCTGGTAGTGCACAAGCTTTGGGTGCTTGATGTCGGGGGTTCGAATCCCCCCTCCCCGACTGCTTCTTGTCAATTCCGCTTGTTTTTCAGTGGAACACCATACCGCGGAACCAATCGATAACCCGCATCGACGATGAGGTCCGCCGCGGCAAGGAAACGTACGTCTTCCCCTCTTCGAGAGGTGCGGTAAGGAACACCAACAGCCGCCCGCGAGGATGGCAACGGAAGTGATGAGCTTTCGCAGCGTGCTGAAGCTTCCGTGCCCGGGTTCGAAAAACGCATGATGATCTAACTGCGTTCCGTGACACGGATCGCCCTGTTGCAAGCGGTGGAAACGCTTCCACGCACGGATGTTTCCCCATCCTGCTCATGCCCGGATCAAACCCTGCCCCAGGACGAGCGAACGAAGATTTGGTTCATCGTCACTGACACGTCCGAAGATCTGCCGGACGTCACCTCGTCAGACGAGGCGTCTTCATTCTCACAAACGCACCCCATCGACTACCCGAGGCGAACGTTTCGACTATCGTCCAGGGGGCCGGTGAAGTGTTCCCGAAAGACAAGGCGCATGGGTAGCGAGGATGCCTCGTTCGACCCGCGCGGAAACCAGCTTGAACAGTGAGTCACCGATTCTCATCGGCCCGTGAATAAGATAGCTTGACAAATCGCAAGGCGTTAGGTAGATGCGAGCACCCAATCCGGTGCGGTTGTTCCGGTCCCAGGCGCGTAGCTCAGGGGTTTAGAGCACTACCTTGACACGGTAGGGGTCGGTGGTTCGATTCCACTCGCGCCTACAAAAACACAAGGCATCCACAAGGATGCCTTGTTCCTTTTTGTGCGCTCCTCCACCATCACGGGACTGGTGTCGGTAGCGTCGATGCCGTGGAAAGCACATCGACAAGGGTAAATGTGGGCCAAACACACACATCAACCGTTCGCTATCAGGACCAGTAACCCCGGACGATCCAAGGTGGGGCACCCCAAGCCACCTTATCGCTGCCTGTCGCGGACTACTTCTCCAATTGGTTTGGGGGCCGTTCAGGGCTGCCGCAGGCAGCTATCCCGCTTCCGAGACGAATCCGACGGCCTGAAACCAAGAAATAAAACATAAATTCAATATGTTACACCACCACGGAGCCTTTGCTTCTGATCGGTTGGCCGTATTTCGGCTCCTCGGTTTCCATTCATACGAAAGTCAAACGTAGCTTCGTCAAGGCCGCTGCAACCTGAAAGAGGGTATGATCCATTACCCGGTCAGACAGCACCTCAATGGGAAGAGGCTTGGAACGCAGTTACGAGGCAGTCAGCAAGGGCAGGTTGGTTCCAGAATTCGTCCCACCGTCCGACCAGGGCCAGCATGCGAAGGTTGAAGACGGC
>MWCO01000152.1 GCA_002070115.1 Deltaproteobacteria bacterium ADurb.Bin207 | reverse complement strand
GGTCAAACCCCTTACGCCGTCAGGCCGCTTGCGGCCGTCCGGAGATTGTTGGTCGGATGGTGCTTGACAAGCGCAGAGGAGATGCCATCGATGTATCGGCGGTAGCTTCCGGCAGCAGCCGATTGGACGTGGTGATGCGGGCACGAAATGACCTTGCGGCGCGCCATCGTTGGTGGGATGGTACGGGGTGGAGGCCGTAGCGATGCGTCTGCGCAACCCTACCATGCTCGTGACATCGTCGCTCTGGACGCCCACTCTCATTCTGGTTATGAATAGCGGGTGTCAGGAATGCGACGACTACTACGAACCGCCATCGTATCGGATTGCTGTGTTCGATGCCGGTTCCCGTACTCCGATTTGCGACGCCGATGTGTCCGTCAATGAGTACGCCACCAGGCGATCAACTACGGACTGCACCTACGTGATGGAGATCCCGCCAGGCGATTCCGCTGAGGTTCGAGTCAGCCACGAGGGATACAAGCCGACAACGTTGAACGTCGCGACGACCTACGAAAAGGACTCGTGCGACCACCCGATCGAAGTGAAAATCGAAGTGAATCTGGAGAGGTTGCCATGAGGAACACTACGGCCAGCTTGGTTTCCGCAGTCGTAGCTGCACTGCTCGCTACTGCTTGCGGGGATAAGAGTTCGGAGGAAGAGGCTGCCGCGGCCACATCGCCAGTAACAACTGAAGACTGCTCAGCGGTTTGCGATGCACTCTTCGCCGGAGGTTGCATCTCGAGTCAAGCATCCTGCTCAGAGGACTGTATGGCCTCTTGGCGAAGCTGTGCGGGTTGGCAGGAAGCTGTTGATTGCTTCGCGGAGCAGCCAGCTTACTCCTGCACCGATCCGACTCCGCCCATTTGTCGAGAGAAACTGAACGCAGTGCGGGGCTGTGCGGAGGACCTCGTTGGCCCCCCGAAGTAGGCGACGTCAGCGCTGTGTCCAATGGGTTTCCTCGCCCCCCAAGTGGCGTGGGTTCGAGGAGTACTGCTGTCGTCCATCTCGATGGGTGACGGGGTTCTCTGTTCGAGAACGAATTGAAGTTCAGCGACGAAGGGAACGAAGGCCGATCTTCCTTTCATCAAGGCCTACGAATTGCCTAGCGGGCAGGAAGCGCAGCCCGTCGCGACCCCTTGTCTCCGATCGCCACGATCCGCCGGAATCCAGGGGAATGCGCGGGCAGCGATCGGCGACGCGCGGTGTAATCCCGACTTCCGCACTTTTCTTATTGAAAACAAGTAAATTCAATAAGTTGCAAGAATGTCAAGGCACTACATTTCATCCCTCCGATAAGCTCAGCCGCTCTCACAGACAGGGTTCATGTCAAAGCCGTGGGAGTCAGGGAACGTTTCAGATCGAAAGCCCCATAAATGTCACGAGCAAGTTGTGACATGCTCGAAGGAACTCGATAAACCCCTTTGAATCGCTGGTCTCGAAGCACGCTGGCTTGCACGCGCAATAGCTCGTTTCGTAACACCTCCACGCTGATGTGGACCTTGCGCAAACGCACACGATGCTGGGCATGACGTAAAAGCGCGTAGGCCAAAAAGCAAATGGCAATGTGCGCCTCGATTCGTTCTTTTTTGAAGTGGAAAATGGGCCGCATCTTCAGGTCATGTTTCGAGATGCGAAACGCCTCTTCCACAGTCCAAAGACGACGATATCGAGCCAGAATCTCAAGCGGCTCCAGGCTGCTGTCGGCGTTGGTGAGAATGCCGTACATCCCGTCCCACTGCGCATCGCTTTTCACCTTGTCATCGTGGATGCTCGCTACCGCCTTGCCCTCGTGCGTGGTGTATTTGCGCTCTTTGCCAAGACGAGAAGCGAGCGCTTTCAATAGCCTTTCCCTATCTTTCGCATCCTTGTGGGCTCGTTTGGCACTGTAGCTTGTGATGAGCCGTTGACCGGGCTGAAGCTCGAATTGTTTGACCCAAACTGCATCGCTTTCTACGGCGCCCAAACGATACCCTTGCGCGTCAAGCACCTTGCGTTTCCACGCTGCGGATAGCTTATGAAGACTCGCACCGACAATGTATTGGCACTTGGCAGCTTCCAGAGCAGCAAGGTTTTTTTGACTCATCATTCCTCGATCAGCCACGAAAACCACGTGCCCAAGACGAAAACGACTGCGCCATGATTGCACGCATTCGAGCAGCGTACTTATCTCTGCCGTGGCTCCATGAAAGAGCCGGTATCCCACGGGAAGCCCATGCTCGGTGGTAGCCAGGGCCAGCACAACCTGCCCTTGATGAAACTTCTGGTCTTTGCTGTAGCCGAAGCCTCGCAAGTCGTCCTCTTGGATGCTTTCAAAATACAGCGTGGTGACATCAAAGAAACACACATCAAGTTTCTCATCGAAAAGCGAAGCGGTGGCTGCATGAACGATAGGCTGCAGCTCATCTCGCTTGTCATACAGCGCATCCATCATTCGATAGATGCGGTCGAGAGGCAGTTTGATGGCGAAGTCTTCTTCGAGCAGAGCCGCTGTACGGTGTTTGCTTTGAGGGTTTGCCACCCTTGCCAACACGACACTTTTGAGGATGTCGGCGTTTTGACCTTCAACGATTTTGTGGAAGCCCAGTTCATCGAATAGCGCACCGAACACGTCGTGAATCCCTTCGACAACGCGAGCTTGCTCGACGCAATCGCGTAGCAGGACCTCGTCGATGGGCTTTCCTTTGTGGCCTGGTTTGGGGCCTTTTCGCATGGGTTGTCCTGCGATTTGCTCTGGGGAAAATAGGGGTAACGCCTCGCTGTGCTCGACTTCGAGTTTGGCTCGAATGACATGGGCAAGCTGAACGAGTTGCTCTTGCTCTTTGTCGTCCATGGCGATGCCGACGTGGCGAACGATGGTTTGGCTTACTTTTTTTCCGACGCGTTTCGACTGGCAAATTTGCACGGAGCGTCGGGGGGAATTTTGGGTTGCCTTGACTCGTACGAACACGGTTTTGGGTTTTGAGCACCGGGAGGGAGAGAAGTCCAGACAATTAATATATTGTTACTAGGCACTACATCGCCGATTTATGCCGAGGCGATCCATAACTATGCGAATTTGCGTGTTTCTGGATTTTGAAATCCGTAAGTCTTGCGGAAGTCGGGGTTAACCACTCTTTGTTTTTCTCTCTCCGGAGGGACAAAGAGAGAACGCGAGGTCCCACTCGTTGCGTTCCACCATCCCGAGGCATCGCTCGTCGGGACCGAAGAGGAAGGCGTGCTCATTGCACCGCTCACGATACGACCGCTGCTCGTCTCTGCTGTGTGCTGATCCCTTGCGCTTCACCGTCGCGATCCCCACTTGTCTCGGTAGCTCAAAGGAGGCGGAATCCGCCCGCAAGGCTTCGCTGTGCGTATGCCAACGAAGGTGCTCGATTCGCCATTCCTGATCCTGAGGACTCCGGTGAGCCGATCGTCTGCGCAGAGCGTGACCCGGCCGGAACCGGACATCCGATCGAACTCCCACGCGCCTTTCCACGTGAAATACACGCCCGTCTTGATCGGCTTGCAGTTGACGTACGCAAGCAGGCAGTACATCCGCAGCCGGTCGGCGTGCCCGGTCAGCGAGAGCACGGCGGGACCCAGTATGTCGAGCCTGTCTCTTGCCCACTGCGACGTTTCGACGATACGCCACCAGCCTCGGTACTCGGAAGGGATCTCGGTCATCGCGTGCTCCCAGGTAACAAGGCGATTAGCCTTGGTCAAGCTCGGCCAACCAGTCCCGGAAAACAGCACACGCATCGTCGAGAGCGATCCTGCGCCCCCAAAACATCGGTGCGATCTTCTCGTACGCCGCTTCCACTGCTGCCCGTTTCCCCGCATCGAGAAGTCTGAGCGCAGGTTCGTCGGAAGTCGGCACCGTGGTGATGTCACCCTCTCGCAGCATGTCGTGCGCGAGTTCGGCTGCAGTCATGCCAGCATCAGGGAGGTCCTTGGCAGCGCGGACGATCTGCGCAGCGTCCTCGTAGTGACGAACGAAAGCGTCGGCGTCGATCACATCGCGAGCGTAGCGGCGAGCCATGGCATCGAGCTTGTCGAAAAGCGTCACGAGCGGGTGCATGCAGCGCACGGAAGCGGCCGGTTGTCCTCGAAGTCAGCAAGCATCCCGTTGGCTTCAAGGTAGTCGTGGACGAATGAACTGAGCGGGCGGGCGACGTGCGGCACCACCCTCGCCCGGCCGACCTCCAAGCGCACGAACGGGCTCATCGCTGGATCAAGTTGGTCGAGCAACGCCCCCGGATAGCGCCCGAGGTAGTCCGCGCTCCGAGCTTGCCTGTCGATCCGTTCGCCGTCGCGCGACATGCGGACGCCTGGAACAGCAAGAACGCCGGTCAGCGCCTCGTAGAACGCCGCGCGCTGCCGCGTCGGTCCCTTGTTCGTGCTCGTCCAGTTCGTGACCCCCGGCAGGTCCCGAATCGTCCCGCGCAAGATCATCAGGTCGAGGTCCTCGGAAAACCGCTGGATGAGCTTGAAGCCCTTGGATAGCGACGTGTCTCCCTTGAACCAGATCTCGAGCCCCGTCTGATGCAGAGCCCAGAGTGTGTGCGTTACCCAATAGTCCTTCTCGACAAGCGCGGAGGCGATCCCCGTCTCGCGCGCAACGATGCCGAGAAGGTCTTGGAACTCGCGGTCTTCGTGCATGAAGGTCATGTCGTCACGCCCGACGCAGCGATGCTCCGGTCAACCAGCGCCAGCGTCGCCTTGGTGCCGTACCTCGAGGCCATTTCGCGCAAGCGTTCGGTGCTCCACCGCCCTGCGCGCAGCGCGGCTGTGAGGCTGTGTTCCAGGTCCACCAGCGAAGCCCCCGCCATGTCGTGATGTTGCAGGAGGTCGACCACATACCACTCGGGGGTCGGCTCGTCGGGAAAAAGCACACGACGGAGCGTGAAGCGCCGCCCATCGAACGTGAAGTCGCCCGTGCGCCGCGTGTTGTACGCCAGCGTTGCGGCAAACATCGCGGTCGAGCCGAGGCCCAGCGCATTCCAGCGCGGCGGGGGGCCGGTGATGACGAACCGCTCGCCGCCCAGAAAGGCTCGCAGAAGCTCAGCGTCGCTAGCCGGAGCCTTGCCGAAGCGACTCTCCACGGGGGCGTAGAACAACCCGTGTGCCGCCTCCCGCAGCTTTCCTTCGCGAACGAGACGTCGTGCCAGGCGCGTGGGGCTCGCGCTCCAGCGCCGCAGCTCTCAAATGCAGTAGGCCCGTCCGGGGTCGAGGTGGGGTTATGCTTCGAGATTCACGGTCGCTCTGTCTTATACTTACCGCAGGAAACACCCGACAAGGGACGTCGGATGGCAAGCGCCGCCATGCATGGTTTCGCCGGCGGAAGCGAAGGGACCTTCTGGTGCGAGGCACCAGACGCGTCGTGCCGAGCGAGCCCTTGAAAAGGTCTGAAAAAAAGCGTCCGACCTAGCATCGCGCGTGTCCCATTCCAGCGCCTGAAGTCGCTTGTTGTTCGTAGGTGCCCTTGTCATACACCGACCATCCAATTCGACGGCAATATCACCGGACACATGGGGTGTTCAGGATGCCGTCTTGGA
>MWCO01000151.1 GCA_002070115.1 Deltaproteobacteria bacterium ADurb.Bin207 | reverse complement strand
CCCACGGCGCATCACCATCGCCGCTGCCCGCATCCTCACACCCCTCATCGCGTAACCCATTGCAATTATTATCGATTCCATCACCGCAGGTTTCCGCGTTCGAGCACATCACGCACTGCCCACGCTGACAAGAGGCACCCGAGGGACATGCGGGAGGGCCAATGACTCCCTCCTGTTCGCAGTACACCTTGTCGAGGTCCGACTGCACGAAAAGTTGGCAGTTCGGCAATAGGGCCAGGATTCCGAACAGCGAAAAGGTGGCAACTAACCGATTGGGCATGGAAAACAGGTCTCGATGGGTTCCAAGGATGGATGATACGTTTGAATGACAAGCCAATACAGGTGAAACAAGACTTGTTGGGCCGTCTGGGCTACAAGGATTGTTCGAACCCATGGTGGACACGGTATTTTACGTGTTGTTGCTCGCGTTTCCAGCGCTATCGGCGGCGATGGCGGAGGGATACCATCCGCCTTCGGATCCGGGTCCACACCCAGCCTGTCCTCAGGACATGCGTCTCGTGCAAGGGGTACACGATGACGACATGGAGCGGTTGTGTCTGCGAGAAAAAAATAGCCGCTGCTGGTCTTACGAGCCTCATGCGGTAGCGACGGAAGGCGTTCGGAAAAACATGCGGTTTTGCATGGATATTTATGAAGCGCCGAATGAGCGGGGGGCGCGGCCGTTCGTGATGAAAGATTTTTTTCAAGCCCAGGCATGGTGTGAAGCACGGGGGAAACGGTTGTGTTCCGAACAAGAATTCGAGACGGCTTGCGAAGGACCTCTGCGCGAACCCTATTTTTATGGCTGGTCCGTGGACACGTCCGTATGCAACTCCAACAAGCCGTGGAAAGCGTTCGACGCGGCCAAACTCGCGTCTGGCGGAATCGAGGCGCAAAAAGAAGTCGAACGGCTTTGGCAAGGAACCCCTTCGGGTTCGATGCCTCGCTGCATGACACGAGATGGGATTTACGACCTTCTGGGCAATGTCGAGGAATGGGTGACGTCGCGTTCGGGGCGGCGTTGGCCTGGCGCGTTGATGGGCGGTTTTTGGGCGAAACCGTGGACGGGTTGCCGTGGCACGAACGATGCCCATGAGCCGCGTTTCACCTTTTATGAGGTGGGATTTCGGTGCTGCAAAGATGCCTTGCCGTGAATGCCCCATGAAAATATGTTCCACGAAGACTATCCGGCGCGACACGCGTCATGGGAAAAATGGGGCAAAGACTAGCCGGATTCGCCCGTTGCACGCATCCAAAGCCCTGGAAGGCGAATAGCGAGAGGCAAGGCGTTGCACGTTCGGAGGAAGTGCAGGATGGTTAGCGCCGAAGATGGCTCCGTTCGTGAGTTCTGATAGGCTCATCGCAATGAGAATCGAAGTTGGTATCCTTGTTGGGTCAGCCTGCAAAGGAGACGGCTGAGAATGCGCGCGCTATTTTTTGGAACGCCGGAAATTGCCGTGCCAGCGCTGGAAGCGTTGCATGAAATGGCGCAGGTGGTGGCGGTGGTCTGCCAGCCGGATCGTCCCGCGGGACGTGGCATGACGATGCAGGCGCCTGCCGTCAAAATCGCTGCGCAACGTCTTGGGTTGCCCGTCCATCAGCCAAGCAAAATCAAACGTCCTCCGCTCGCCGAATGGGTCGAGCAGCAGCGGGTGGATGTGGCGCTGGTCATGGCTTATGGCCGAATTTTACCGCAAGAGGTTCTCGATGCCCCGGTGCGCGGCTGCATGAATCTGCATGCCTCTCTTCTTCCCAAGTATCGAGGCGCTGCTCCGATTCAATGGGCGATCGTACGACAAGAAACCGAAACCGGAATTTGTCTGATGCAAATGGATGCCGGAATGGATACAGGGGATATCTTATCCTCGCATCGTTTGCCGATAGGACCGGAAGAAACCGCGGGAGAACTGGCGGAACGTCTTGCGCAATTGGCCGCTCGGGTCGTGCGGGAAGACCTGGAAAAGTCCGTATCGGGACAGCTCATTCCTCAACCCCAAAAGGAGGCGCAGGCCACGTATGCGCCAATCATTCGCAAGGAAGACGGCAAGATCGATTGGTCGCATTCCGCGCGAGCGATTCATGCGCATATTCGAGGGATGACGCCTTGGCCGGGCGCTTTTACGGAATTGGGCGGGCAATGGTTGAAGGTGCATCGGGCGCGGCATCACGATGGACAGGCTGGTCCGTCCGGGACCGTGGTGATAGCCGATTCGAAGCATGTTCTGGTGGCATGCGAAGCCGGTTTGCTCGAGCTATTGCAGGTCCAATTGCCAGGAAAAAAGGCGATGCCAGCGACGGCCCTGGTGGCCGGACGCAAGCTTCGGGCGGGCGACAAGCTCGGGGCCGTGGGAGCAGGATGATGGAGGACTACCGCGTCCCCTACGAAGCGCTGCTTGACGAAATTCGTAATGAATTCAATGATTTCAAGATCGTCCACAAGCGAACGGATCGTCTTTCTCATCGGATCGACCGGCTATTGTGTTGGGTGACGTTGGGGGGGCAGCGCGAGTATTTGACGAGGTATCACACGGTATTGGGCAACACGCTTTACGTACCGGACGGTTGGGATAGTACGCCGTATTTGGATCGGATCATCACGCTTCGGCACGAGCGGGTGCATTTGCGTCAGCGACGTCGTTACGGGGGGATAGGGATGGCGTTTCTTTATCTCATTCCGTTTTTCCCCTTGGGTCTTGCGTATGGCAGGGCGCGAATCGAGTGGGAGGCGTATGCGGAGACTGTGTTGGCGACGGCGGAGTTGAAAGGCGTGGAGACGGCGCGTTCGGCGTCGATGCGTGAGTACGTGGTGCGGCAGTTTACGAGTGGGGCGTATGGATGGATGTGGCCGTTTCGGCGACAGGTGGACGCTTGGTATGATGAGGTGTTGGCGAAACTGGACAGGCAAGTGTCTCGGCGGTAAGAGAAGCAATCCCGCGATGGGGGAAGAATGAGTGCAGTAATTGGGATCGACTTAGGAACAACGAATACCGTAGTGGCTGCGGTTCGCGACGGGCGAGCGATGGCGTTGCCGACGGAGACGGGGGAGCGTTTGTTTCCGTCGGTCGTATCGTTTCATCCGAACGGTTCGGTCCTGGTGGGTCGGGAAGCGAAGCGTCGTCGGCTTCAGGATGCGGCGAATACGGTATATTCGACCAAGCGGTTGATTGGACGGTCTTATGATTCGGAGGAGGTGCGCAAGGCACGGTCGCGCTCGGCGTTTGTGATTCAGGAAGGGCCGGGGCGTGGAGTGCTCGTGGAGGCGCGGGGGGAAACGTATACATTATCGGAGATCAGCGCGTTCGTTCTGAAAGAGGCGAAGCGAATTGCCGAATCGACGGGCGAGGTGGTGGATAGGGCGGTCATCACGGTTCCTGCCAACTTCAATGATTTGCAGCGTGCCGCAACGAAAGTGGCTGGTCATATCGCGGGGCTCGAGGTTCAGCGGATACTCAACGAGCCGACGGCGGCGGCGCTTGCGTATGGTTATGGGAAAGGCAACCAGGAGCGTATTGCGGTATTCGACTTTGGGGGTGGTACGTTCGATGTCACGCTGCTCGATCTGGCGGGCAGTGTATTCGAGGTGTTGGCGACCGCCGGCGATACGTTTTTGGGCGGAGACGACATCGATCTGGCCATCGCTGAGCGAATGGCGGAACGTTATCTAAAAACCCATCGCTACGATGCTCGGGCGGACCGTCAGGTCTTCGAGCGGCTTCTCGCGTCGGCGGAAGAAATCAAAATCCGTCTATCTGCTTCGGATGTGGCCACGGTTCAGCTTCAGGAAATCGCGTTTGGGGTCGGTGGCAAATCGCTGGACATGCCGTTTTCGATGACGCGATTGGAACTCGAACAACTCGCGGCGCCGCTTGTGGATCGAGCGCTGGGGGTGTGTCGGGAAGCGATGGGAATAGCAAGGCTCACGCCCCAATCCTTCGATCAAGTCATCGTGGTCGGGGGAACGACACGTCTTCCGCTGGTTCGTCGCAAAGTGGGCGAGTTTTTTGGACGTTCACCGCTCGACCGGTTGAGCGCCGACGAGGTGGTGGCGTTGGGAGCGGCCATTCAAGCGTTGGCGCTTTCAGGGCAACGTCGTGGCGGTACGGTTCCGCTAAAATCCCGACAAAAAATCACAGATCCGGGATTGGGGGGGCAACGATCCTCTGGCGTGGGGATGATTGCCGCCCCCGTGGTTGTGCCTTCGCCTTCGACACAACCGCTTGTGCCCGACGATGATATCGATACGGCTGTGGTTTTTCGTGCGCCCGAGGGAAAACTGGTCACGCGGCATGGGCAAGCGGCTGGGCATAAGGGCAGCACGGCTCCGGGGTTGGCGCCAGCGCCCATCGATCCTGGACCGGTTCCCCTTCCTTTGATTGAGCCCGATCGGCCTGGATTCTCGACCTCCGATGAAGATCCCACGGAGATTCGGGTGCCGAAAAAAAACAAAATCGGCGAGGAAAAGCCTGTGGGGATGACGACCGCGCGAATGCCTTCCGCGCCTCCTCAGCCTCCGCCGCCACCGGTAGGAATCACGACCGCGCGAATGCCTTCCGCGCCTCCTCAGCCTCCGCCACCACCGGTGGGAATCGCGACCGCGCGAATGCCTTCCGCACCCGTATTGCCGCCACCGGTAGGGATAACGACCGCGCGAATGCCTTCCGCGCCTCCGCAGCCTCCGCCGGCGGCGCTTGAAAAAAACGCTGAGCGTTTGGGTGTGGCCGCCGCGGCCGTTGGCACGGCCCTATCCGCCGCGCAACCTTCGCCGTCGACGCAACCTTTTTCGCCTCCACGGGCGCCTGTCATTCCGAGCCTAGAGGCGGAGAAAGCGCCGAGTCTGGCGGCGCCGCAAGCGTCTCCCAAGCCGCCAAAACCCACGGTGCCGTTGCTCATCGATGTCACGCCCTTGTCCTTGGTCGTGCATACGGTAGGCGATTTTTGCGATGTCGTGATCGAGCGTAACACGCCCATTCCTTGTGAACGCACGCGGTTGTTCACGACGGCGACGGACAATCAGACGATGGTGCGGGTATCCGTGGCGCAAGGGGAATCCAAGTATTTTTCGCAAAACACGACGCTTGGGCAGGTCGAGTTGACGGGCTTGCGTGCAGCGGGACGTGGTGAGGTATCGATCGCGGTGACGTTCGAGATCGATGCGGATGGTATTCTCAACGTTCGAGCGAAAGATCAAACGACAGGAAAAGAAGCGAAAGCGCGTATGCAGTTGGAAAGTGCGATTCCGACGGGGAAAGATGCCGATGATTTGCGAAATCGGGTGCAGCGTTTGATGTGATGGGTTTGACGGCGGTGGGCGGATTATTTCAGGAAGAGGATTTCGCCGACCATGATGAGGATTTCGGCGACGATGAGGATGACGATATACCATTCGACGCGCATGGAAGAGCGGTGGTGAAGTAAACCGAGGAGGGTTTCGGCGGTGCGGGAGATGAGGGCGAGTTTTCGTTCGAGGGCGGAGTGTCGTTCCCGCAGTTCGTATTCTTCGAAAAGGCGCCGGTAGAGTCGCTCTAAGTGTGGGAATTCCCACAACAATTCCGGACTTTCCTCGACACGGACGCGTCCCACCATTTTGTGTTGGATGATGAGGGTTCCGCCGATATGGCGGAGCAAT
>MWCO01000150.1 GCA_002070115.1 Deltaproteobacteria bacterium ADurb.Bin207 | reverse complement strand
TGTGTGAATCGGCAGCCCATTGTCGTGCGGAATACCAAACCTGCGCCGCCACTCCTTGTTCTCCCAACACCATGCAGTGCAGTGGAAGCGTGCTTCAGGTTTGTAACGGGACCGGTTGGGACGACGTACAAGACTGCAAGTCTTCCACGCTTTGCGATTCGGTCGCGAAAACATGCACGCCTTCGGCTTGTGCTCCAGGACAAGTATCCTGCGATGGGGCGAAGCTTCGCGTTTGTAACTTCACGCTCACCGATTGGCATACGCTCGAGACTTGCGTGAGCGAAGCGCTTTGCGACGAAGCAGGCTCCCAATGCGACATTTGCCTTGCCAAATCCTATCGATGTGACGGCCCCAAGCTGTGGCTATGTTCCGAGGACGGTCAGCAAGAATCCCTTTCCCAAACGTGTTCATCGCCCCAGCGTTGCAACGCGCTCAGCGGACGATGCGATCCGGCTTGCGATAGCGGAGCCACGGGGGCGGGAAACAATTGCGGGAATGCCTCGACCCAAGATTGCTGCGCAAGCTCGGATGTCCAAGGCGGCTCGTTCAGCCGTTCTTACGATGGCGTGTATTATATGGATGATACCTACGTGGCCACGGTCGCCGACTTCGCGTTGGATACTTTCGAAGTCACCGTGGGGCGCTTTCGGGAATTCATCGAAGCAGGTTGGGGAACCCAAAAAAACCCGCCCTCTCCTGGCGCGGGGGCGCATCCGTTGATTGCGAATTCAGGGTGGAACGCCGAATGGAACGCTGAACTCGTTGCCGACAAGGGAGCGTTGACCACCAGCTTGAATTGCGATGTGACCTACCAAACTTGGACCGATACCCCCGGCCCCAAAGAAAAACGACCCATCAATTGCGTGACCTGGTACGAAGCATTTGCCTATTGCGCGTGGGCCGGCGGTAGATTGCCCACGGAAGCCGAATGGAATTTCGCCGCCTCCGGCGGTAGCCAACACCGAACGTACCCATGGGGCGATACCCTCGACCACGATCACGCCGTCTGGGGTTGTGAAACCGATGGCTCCCCCGGTTGCGTCGCCGCTGACATCGTCGACGTGGGTTCCCGCTCACCCCTTGGCGATGGCCTCTGGGGACATGCGGACTTGGCTGGAAGCATGTCCGAATGGGTGCTGGATCGATTCGTCGACCCCTATCCCATGCCCTGCTCCAACTGCGCGGCCGTCCAGTTCGGCTCCGGCCGTATGCGACGTGGCGGCGCGTGGAACGAGATGAATCCCAATCGACTGCGCAACGGCTCGCGCGAAAGCGCCAACCCCTCTCACCGTCTCACCCACATGGGTTTCCGTTGCGCCCGAAGCCAACCTTGAGTCCTTGACCGGGTATCTCCACCCCAATGCTTCGATGCCTTCGCGGCACCGATTTTCAAAATCCGAACGTCAGGACACCGACGCCGCCTTCGATTGTGGCTTGGCATTCCAGACCCGCAGCGCCAACACGAAACCCACGATCGCAAACGGAATCATCGCCGCCGGCCATGCAAACCAGTTCGACGCTTGCGTCGATGGCCCCACGATCTTCCCCGCCTCGTTGAGCTGCTCGTCGGGCAATAACAGCCCATAGGTCAACGCCATCATGGCTGTCCCCGCATACACGAACCCATCGATGATCCCCACGACGATCCCGACGTTCTTTTTCCCTCCAAAATCCATGCTCGCCGTGCCCGAAAGCATGCCATGCACGCCGATGACGAGCACCGACATCAGCACCGCGATCCAGCCAACCATGGATGTCTGATACGCGAAAAATAGGACGATACTCCCCACGATCATGCCGCCATACAGGATGGATACGACGGGACCGCGTCGCGATTGAAAAAGGTGGTCGGAGATCACGCCCGCCACCATGCCCCCCACGATCCCCGCGATACAAAGAAGCAATCCCCAGTTTTTGAACACGAAACCATCCATATGCCCAAGTTCGCCATTCGTATGTTTTGCGAACGTCGGATACCATTGCATGATGGCTTGACGGAGAAATCCGTTACAAAATTCGACACTTGCAATGGTCATGACCACGGGGTTGCGCAGCATCAACTTGATGACCTGTCCTGCCCCCAGGTTCTTGCCCTGCTCTTCGCTGGACGCATCCGCCGTATCGAAATCCTCATGGCCCGCATCCCCCGGTGTATTTTTGACCCATATTCCCACGACAACCCACAAGGCCGCGAGAATCGTTGCGGGAGCGGCAAAGACCCAGGTGAGCCGGGAAGAAGCCTGTTCAAGATGCGGATCCTGCCCGAAAAAACTAATGATTTTATAACTCCAGTCGAACGCGAAATAGATTCCCAGGGCTATCAGAATTCCAAAGATGGCCCCAAACACGCCGCGCTCTCGAAGATGAAACCAGGGAGCATTCACCTTCACGATCGCCACGGCCCCGAAACTCTGAAAGTACATATTGGCTGCATAAAGTATTGAAAATAAAAGCAAAAAATTCCTTCCCACCGAGTCTGCCATCGGTCCGCCACGCTGGAAAATCACCATGGTCAGAGCCATCAACCCATTGGCCGCGGCCGCTCCTCCCATCCCCGTGAGAATCGCCTTTCGCCCCCCAAACCGATCGGTCAGCGGCCCATTCAACAAAAAAGAAATTCCGTATACCGCCGTGCCCACCCCAAAAATGGTCGCAAAACCAGCGTTCGTCATCAATTGCTGCCCATCGGCATTGGTCATCTGCTCGAATACGTGTTGACTCACCTTGAGGTTGTACCGCCCCATATAAAGAAACGCGTATGCCAACCCCAGCGGGAGCCAATTCAACACACGGCGACGACGAAACGCCGCGCTGTGTTCCACCTCTTTGACCTTGGGAAGCCGCGCCAGAACGAGCGCCACGACCACCAGGAGAATCGAAATGGGGAGAAGTTCGCTCAGCCAACCAGGCATGCGGGACTCCGATCGTGGGAAGTCTTTCGACCGGACCGGGACCTACGCGCGCATCCTGCTTCAGTCAAGCGCT
This sequence comes from Deltaproteobacteria bacterium ADurb.Bin207, assembly GCA_002070115.1. Classification (GTDB taxonomy): domain Bacteria; phylum Myxococcota_A; class Polyangia; order Polyangiales; family Polyangiaceae; genus MWCO01. The sequence goes on along the minus strand of MWCO01000150.1, from coordinate 2,748 downwards.
ACCCCATCCTTTCCCACGCCTCCCTGCATTATGTTGCCCCAAGCCCTTTCGCTCCCTTCATGGACCGATTTCTCGTTGACACCCTCACGGTACTGGCCGAACCACCAGTCATGAGCGAAAATGACCACAGCTCCCCACGTCGACGCTTTTTGGAGCGTTGCGCCCAGGGCTCGATAGCCTTGGGTACTTGTGTGATCGCTTGGCCTGTTTATCGCTACCTCTTGCCTCCCCCGTTGGACCCACCGGATACTGCCACATCCCTCGCCTTGGGGCCGTCGCGGCAACTGCTGCCTCGCCAAGCCCGTTCCGCCACCTTGGGCTCGATTCCCATCATCGTGCTCCGGCTCGAGGATGGGTCCTTGCGAGCCTTCGACGCCACCTGTCCGCATCTGGGCTGCGAGATCAGTTTCGACCCCGAAAATCGCCTTTTGCAGTGCCCTTGCCACGGGGCCGCCTTTCATCCCGACACCGGCGCCGCCCAGCACGGTCCCACCACCGCCCCTCTGCGCCCCATCCCCCTGCAGGTTCGCCATGACACCATCATCGTCGGAACCTGAAGCCCCTGGCCCTCCTGCTGCCTCGCGCCAGCCATCCTGGTTCGACGAACGCCTCGGAATCCCCGCCCTTCGACAGCTTCTACACAACGTTGCCGTGCCCAACCATGGCTCGATTCTCTACGCCTTCGGTGGTGCCCTCGTGGTCCTGCTCGCCTTCGAAGCCGTCACCGGATTGCTGCTGCTTGCGTATTATCATCCCACCCCGCAAAGCGCAGTCGCCTCCATTTCCACCATCCAAAACGTCGTTGCCTATGGCTGGCTGTTGCGCGGCCTGCACCATTGGGGCGCCCAGGCCATCGTTCTCATCGCCGCTTTTCATGCGTCCATCAGCTTGTTTCAAGGCTCTTTCCGCCCCCCCCGGGAAGTAACCTGGTGGACAGGCATCCTGCTCGGCCTCGTAGTCGTCGCCTTGCTCACCACCGGCACCATTCTCCCCTGGGATACCAACGCCGCGTACGCAGCCCGGGTAGGAAAGACAATTCTTCAATCAATTCCATGGCTTGGAGAAATGGGAACAAGTCTCGTTTACGACGATTCCGCCAAGGGGGCCACGACAACTCACCGGTTTTTTCTTCTTCACACGTTCGTCCTTCCCTGCCTTTTGCTCCTCGCTTCGTCGGTGCATGTTTTTCTCGTTCATATCCACGGCCTTGCGCCCCCTCGACGGCCTTCTCGCTCCATCGGCTGGCTCGAGTTCTTTCCCCGAGCCGCCCTATTGTGGCTGCTCACCATCAACGTCATCCTCATCGTGGCCGCCCTTTGCCCTGCACCTTTCGCTGCCGAGCCCGAACCGGCCCTACCGCCTCGCCCCGCCTGGTGTTTGATGGCGTTTTTCTACTTGGCTCAGCACCTTCGCGCTTCGACCTGGCTCATCGTACCCACCGCAAGCATCGCCCTCCTGATCACGATTCCATGGCTGGACAAGCTATCGGCTCGCCATCGCATCTCCTGGCTCGTGGGTATCGTGCTTTGGGCAGGCTGGATCGTTCTATCCGTATTAGGATATATTGATTGACCCTTGATCCGGGCTCGATCGTGGCCATACCCGTCGTCCTCGCCTCGCGATCGAGTCGAAAAATCCGTGATGACGCGTCTACTTGACTTGTTCCGTCGCACACCCGAGCACGATGGTTATCTCGGCTTGCGGATCCGCCTGGACGGTTTTGCAGGTCTGCTCACATAGAATAATATGTGATTTGTCGTCTGAATAATGCCATCCCACACCGGTGCAGGGCGTCTGCGGATTCTGCCCGATGAGTTCGGGCTCTCCACCGCCGGGCGTATACATGACGTTGACCAGGTTGGGGTCGACCTTGCCCGCATCACCATCTTCTTCGGGCAGCGCGAAAGAACAGGCGATCGTTTTTCCGGCTACTTCCAAAAGCGCATCCGTGATCGCCTGACCAAAATTCGATTGGGTGGTCATGTCCAGATGGCAGTAGTTCGGGCCGGAATCCGAGCACCCTGGAGTCGCCGTTCCTCCCTGGCTCGCCATTTCCGATAGCGGCGTGCGCACCGCTTCACTGCCCGGCGATCCAATCACGAATGTCTTGATCCCCATCGCCTTTGCGCCCGCGGCAGCTTGTACCAACGGCGCGGTAGGCACCGGTGTCATCCCATCGCCTTGGCACCCCTTCGATACGGATGGGACCCCATCGGTGATCAACACGATGAACTTATTCGACTCCTCGGTAATGGCCCCGAAACTCTGTACGGCGAACAAATACGCGTCTTCCGTCGGCGTGGCCCCCATCGCCATCGTGGAATTCAAAACCTGCTTGAACAAGGTCTTGTGACCATCGGTCAAGGGAGCCATCGGTACAGCGGATTTATTCGAAAAACATAGCTGGTTCCAACCACTCGGATCGACATCGGGAAAGAGAATGGCACCTGCGCTCGACGATACCGGCAATAGATCGATGGCGCTTCCGAGAGCCGAGCGCGTGAGCATCCACTTCGACCCAGGATCGCCGGGTTGACAGCCCTTCGAGGGGGGATCCGTGGGCTTGCAATTCATTGACCCACTCACGTCCACGAGAAACTGCAAATACGTCGGCAACAGCGACGCCTTCGCCGTGCTTTTCGCGCATTCCTTGATCGGCTGCTCCGCTTCGGTAGAACCATCCATAAAAATGGGTCCACCATCCGAACCAATCCCCGTTTGACCCCCACTTCCCCCCGTCGCGCCATT
>MWCO01000149.1 GCA_002070115.1 Deltaproteobacteria bacterium ADurb.Bin207 | reverse complement strand
TCTGTCGACGGGTCCCGACCACACGGTCCCCTTGCCTTTGGATTGAGGGGTCCGTTGGGGGGTGGATCTGAAGCTTGATCTTTGCATCGTACGGGCCGGGATGTCTGGCTGCGATCGGGGCTGTTGCTGTTGCCTTTCTGTTCGGGCATCGGGGCGCTGCCATTGTGGCGCTTCTAGTGGTTGGTCCCGCGGTCGCCCTGGGTTTGGTCCCTTTCATCGGATCGATCGTGGTGCGCGTTCTGCACAAGAAGCGGCGAGAGTCGCTGCGACGGGGACCATGTCCGAGTTGTGGCTCGATGCGTCGGACAGCAATCCACTCCGTTGGGACGAAGAAGATGCCGTGCCCCAGGTGTCGAAGCCACGCTGTGACAGTCACGTTCGCCGGGATGTCGTGAGGATTGGCGTTCATTGACGCGCTCGCGTTCAACCGAATCATCGCGGGGACGGACGCCCACGCCAAGAACTACTCGGTCGTCGTCGGAGCCGGGGGCAATCAAGATCAGGCATCGGCGCTGCGGGAAAGAGAGCAGCAGAAGGGTCTGTCCCACCCGGTCGTCGGGACGCTTGTGGACGAGATCATCCTGCGCGCCAGGAGATGCGCGCGGATGATGGAGGGAGCCCTGCGCGCTGGCAACGTCGGCAAAGCCCCGAGGTAGTGCCCTGACCGAGGGCCATTGGGGATCCGCGGGTGACGCCCGCCGCGCCGTCCCCGCCTCCCCGCCACCGCCCTCTGTCCCGTCAACACGATGATATCACCCCGGCCCACACTCCCGCGTAAGCTTTCCAAGAACGCCACGATCCATTTGCCGTCTATTTGCCGTGACTCAGCTGCTTACGGGGGAGTTGGAGGGAACGGGATGGGATGTAGTGGGATGAGGCTTTCGCGGGAATCTTCGATAAAAATCGCCAAGTGCCTGTCTTCTATGATGTTCCGCTAATTGCCAATGAGCGGTTCGATTCCCGGCGCCTCCACTGTAATTTCAAGTAGTTGCGGTTGCCGCACGCCCCGTCTTCACCATGTCTCCACGACATTGGGGGCGGGGCGTTTGGCGTTAGAGGACTGGGGCTCGCTCGAATGGACCGGAATGCGACCAACACAACGGTCCCCGATGGCATCGATGAGCCCCTCCTGGGACGCGGGCGTCTCGCCCGCATGGTCTCCATCGTCACCCGCGCTGCCGTATCGCCAGTGTTGTTTGTGCGCAACGAGCCCCGCCTGGACCGGATTGGACTCGATGTAGTTGCCCTTGTCCTACACCGACCATCCCGTTTGACAGCAATATGACCGGGCACATGAGGTGTTCAGGTTGCCGTCTTGGAGGATGGGAAGATGGCCGCAAAGTATTCCGCGCAACAGCGCGCCGAAAGCCTTGCGCGCGAGCCTCCGACATCGAAGCGGTGGCCACTGGTGCCGTGCAGCGGAACGAAGAATCTGTTTTGCAAGCTTTGCAAGCCGACTCCACCATAGCGTTTCGCTTCTGGTCGCCCCAAGCGTTGGATGCCCTTGGGGTATTGCTTGGGCCGAATTCAGGGCCGTATGTACCCATTGGCGGCGTAGGATAGGGGCATCTTTTCGAGTCGATATCAAACCGCGCGAGCGCTTTCTGGCTGAGGTGATGGCCGCGGCTGTACCAGTCGCCGGGTGATTGGACCGCGCGGTTGCCGCTACGCTTGCGCGCAGCAATGCTCATTGCCGATTATATGAAAGTGGGTACGGCGATTGATCTGTGGCCGTGGCGTCAGGTCGCCTGCGGATGTCCGGAGATTATTGGTTGGATGGTGCTTGACAAGCGCAATCCCTCGTCGGCCTTCGGCAGGATCTGCGCCCGCTGCACCTTGAGCTTCGAGACTCGCTTCCCTGATGCCAAGTCTTCCAAGCCAAGCCGTTCTTCCTCTGTGAGGTTGATGATGTACCGTGTCGCCATCCCCAACATGGAACACACATCAGGCGGAATGGAAAGCGAATACGCCATCAAATCGATGGAAACGGAGCACTAAAATAAAGTAACAACGATTCCAAAGGGTGGTTCGAGGAGGATGCAGAGCGCTTGTGTTCCATGTTCAAATGAAAACTTTTCAGATTACGGTCTTTTGGTGTGTGTTATTTGCTAGATGCATTGAATTTGTTATTGCTACATAATACGCGAAAGTGGGCCCTGTGTTGGAAGTAAAATGTTTCTGCTCGCAAAGGAGGAAAGAAATGTCACTACCGTTTCCCGTTTCCCGTTTCCTGTTTCCTGTTTCCTGTAATTTCCGCGCGGCGTGTGGGTTGTTCGCGGCTGGTTTGCTCCTGAGCTGCGGAACGACCGAGGAGCCCTCCGTTGACGAAACCGTGACAATGGCTGCCAGCGTGGAATCCGAACCGCTAATAGGCGATGGGGATATCCCAAGTCGGCCTCCCGTCGCGATGAGCTGGGGCATGACCGACGGTTCCCATGTCGCAGGGAAGTTCGACCCTTTCCGGGTCACCCTCCGGAACGAGCGGATGGAGAAGGTCGAGGTCGCCCTGTCGATGGTCGGGACGGGATTGGATCAACGCATGGTCAAGGTGGACGTTGGTACCTTCCACCTCAAGGATCTCGAATCCCATCAGATCGATATTCCCATAGAGAGCCTTCCGATTCAGAGCGTCGGAGCGCCGGCTCAAATCGAACTCACGGCAACCTGCTCGGGTGCCGGGTGGATGCTCGAGTTGCCTGCCGAACGAGTGTATGTCCAGTTCACTCCGGACTTCTCCAAAGTCCATGCGTCGACGACGAGCACATGGGCACCTGTGGCATTGGGCTTGTCGGGAGGGGACGTGTCGAGCAAGGCGTTCCAGACGTTGCTCCAGGATCCCATGAGCGCCGTCAGGGCGGACGCTTCGAAAGGAGGCGGTGACCCCGACGCAGTGGACCTGGAGCGAGCGAAAAGTCTCTATGAGTCTTTGGTTCGACCTGTGCTCGAGCCTGTGGGCCGGTACGTCGACGATACGGGCACGCTGGTCGATCTCATCGAGCCGCGAACTGGGGGAGGGATGTTGCCCGTGACGCGCGAGCAAGCAGCTCTGTTGGAGACCGTGCTCATTCACGCCGCGCCGGCGGTTCCCACCAACCCCGCGCCCCTCGACTTTCCGGTGATTGGCCGTACCGTTCGCATGTGCGCGAAGTGGGGCGTCCAGTACAACGATTCCGGTCTGGGTGAAGACTACCTCAACGGGGTGGGGCACCAGCTCTATCCGGCTCGCTTCGCCAAGGGACAGATCCGTCGCCTTACGCCGAACGTGCAGGACTTCTGGGCTGGGCAATTCGACTTCGATGGATGCGCCCCCACGATGTTCCTCCCGTACGCGCAGTACTACCTGTACGTGGAGCCGAATTTCACGACGACCAACAACACCAAGTTTCGAGTGACGGGAGATAACGCGTCGCAGTTCTGGGCGTGGTGGCTTCCCTTCACCATCGGTTCACTCCCTCCGGTCCTGGCGCTTTCCACGGCGAACCACGAAGCGAGCCGCATTGGTGCGGTGGTCTCCACGCTGCTGAGCAACTGGGATCCGGGCGTGGCGGTGGTGTCGAACAAGAACTACCGGCTGGTTGCGTCGACGACCGATTGCGAGCAAACAGGCGCCTTTTCGCGCGGAGAGTACGTTTGCTACGGCTTCGATCCCGGTGGTGGTCCGCACACCACGATTTCGAAGATTGTCATCGCGCACGAGATAGCACACAGCCTTGACGCCTCCGGCTCCGGAACACCCTACAATACCTACTACTGGGAGCTGACTGGTGTGCCCGCTTGTCGCTGTGACCACGTTCTCACCGCGAACCAGCTTCATTGCATCCAATCCTGGGAGCAGGCGGGTGGTGCCTTCATCGAAGGGTTCGCCCAGTTCTATGCCGCGAAGGTCTTCAACGAATGGCGCCACACGGACTGCGTCTTCGCCTACTATAAAGAGTTCCGACAGGACAACGGCGTGGTACTGATGCCACCCGTGGCGATGAGCTGTCGAACCAACCACCGATGGATGAAGAACCACTGCGACTACTCCGCTCAGAGCGGCGGCGTGGAGATGGACTGGATGACGTACTTCTGGAACGTGCATGCGCCCCAAGAGTACGGGAACAAACGAATCTCGATGCAGGAGTACCATCTGATCAAGAGGAAGTCCTGTACGGGAAGCACAGGGAGCCTCTGCTCGAGCGCTCATCAGCTCGACTTTGAGACATGGAGGGTCGGTGCTCTCGACTACTTCGGATCATCATCCAACCTCAAGTTCCAACATGTGCGGGACATGGGATACCTGCACGGCGTGAATCGATACTGAGGCAAGCATCATGAGGAGTCATCTCGTTATCCTCTGCTCGCTGGTCATCATGGGTTGCTCGAACGAGCCTACGGTGACGGCACCCAACCCGATTCACCGAGCTGACGCCACACCGCCTGCTGCTCCAGTGGAAGCAAGCGCGGAGGCCCACCTCGACGTCGATAAAGAACCTGACGACCCGAATGTGCTTTGGCGCGAGGGAGATTGCTCGCACCCCCTCGTGGAAAAGCGCTGCGAGCACGGTTGGTGCGCTATCCCGTCGGGGTGCTTCGTCATCGGCTCCCCGGAAGACGAACTTGGCCGGGCTCCCTACATGGAAGGACAGGTTCCAGTCACCATCACCAGACCCTTTCACTTCGGGCAGTTCGAGGTGACGCAGGAACTCTGGACGTCCCTCGGCTTGCCGAATCCCACGGCAGAGAACGAATACTGTTCTCCCTGTCTCGAACCCACCTGCCCCGTGTCCCACGTCAACTGGTTCGAAGCGCTCGCGTTTGCGAACCTCGCATCGGAGAAGCACGACCCTCCCTTGCCCCCATGCTACGACTTGAGCGATTGCACGGGAAAACCCGGTGAGGGGATGGTGTGCAACACGGTGAAGCTGACCTCACCGACGGTCTACGAGTGCAGCGGATTTCGCCTGCCCACGGAAGCGGAGTGGGAGTATGCGGTGCGCGCGGGCACCCGCACGGCGAACTACAACGGCGGTTTTTTGCCGGGGACCACCTACTCCCAGGTTTGCAACTGCGAGGAGGGAGAAAAGACCCTGGAGCCCATTGCCTGGTACTGCAAGAACGCTGGAAATCGTCAACACCCCGTGGGGCAGAAGATGGCAAACGCCTGGGGCATCCACGACGCCTTGGGCAATATTCGCGAATGGGTGCATGATCACGAGAAGGTCAACGGCAAGGGCGAGGCCCCTTTGACGGACCCCGAAGGCGAAATCATTCCGAAACCCAACCGGGTTATCCGAGGCGGCCTGTGCAACGGGTGGCCTACCCTCCTGCGCGCGGCTGCCCCCTACTCCGAGTCGTGGACGCTCAGAGATCCCGGAATCGGCTTCCGCCTCGCGAGAACCGGCGCGGACAACCCGGGGCCCATCGGCATGAAGAAAGCACGGTCGGCACGATGACGCCCATCGAAGCACTCTCCAACCGAATGCGCTTGTCAAGCACCATCCAACCAATAATCTCCGGACAGCCGCAGGCGGCTTGACACCACGGTCACAGATCAATCGCCGTACCCATTTTTGTAAAACCGGCAATGACCATGGCTGTGCGCAAGCGTGGCCGCAACCGCTCTGCCCAATCACCCAGCCACCGGCACAGCCGCAGCCATCAGCTCCGCCAGAAAACGCTAGCGCCGTTTGATATCAACTTGAAACGATGCCCCTATCCTACGCCGCAAATGGGTGCATACGGCTCTGACTTCAGCCCAAGCAATACCCCCAATGGCATCCAAGGCTCGGCACGACCAGAAGTGAAACGCTAGGGTGCAGTCGGATTGCAAAGCTTGCAAAACAAATGTCCCCTTCTGATTGGGTATGATCCATTACCCGGTCAGACAGCACCTCAATGGGAAGAGGCTTGGAACGCAGTTACGAGGCAGTCAGCAAGGGCAGGTTGGTTCCAGAATTCGTCCCACCGTCCGACCAGGGCCAGCATGCGAAGGTTGAAGACGGC
>MWCO01000148.1 GCA_002070115.1 Deltaproteobacteria bacterium ADurb.Bin207 | reverse complement strand
GGCGGCTCTGGCGGCACCGGCGGAGGCGGATACGGCGGCACTGGTGGCTCCGCGCCGATCGATTGTTCCGCATCTTGTGCGAGTGCGTGCGCTGGTGGCAGCGCCACCGCAGAATGCTTTGCGTGCGAAACATCTGTTTGCGGTACCGTTCGAAGCAAGGCGCTCTCAGCACCACAGGCTAGCCAGTTCACAAATTGCGTAAATGACTGCAGTGACCAATCGTGTCGCAACCAATGCTGTAGTTCGTACAGACAGGCGTGCGATGCAGCGTTGATCTACTGGGACTGCGTTTGCGGATATGATAACGCTTCCTGTATAACGCAGTGCTCGAGCGCCTGTGCGGGGGGAGGCATGAGTTACGATTGTCAACAGTGCGCGAATAGCTCACCGTGCGCCACGGAATACTACGACTACCAATACGCCACGGATGCCCAAGACTACTCTAATTGCCGATCGCAGTGCCAAGGGGTCTCGTCTTGTCAGGCGACTTGCTGTACGAAGTACCCCACGGCCTGCAAAGAGCGCAAAGAGTTGATTGATTGCATTTGTAACTGATGGCTCGCCGTCGGTGACAAGGGCGCATGTCGGCAATTGGGGAACCGAAAACAACACTCGGCCAACCGAACGCGAAGTGCAGGGTCGCAGTTTGGTGCGGCAACGTATCAATTCGACTGGAGCGTTGCGCTGTTCGTCGGTTGCTCCTAGCGTGACAGGCCATGGCGCTTTGGTTTCGCTATGTTTTTTTCGGCCTGGTTCCCTTGGTTGCCGGGTGTGAGCGCACCCCTTCCGAACCCAAATACGTCTCTTCGGCTGCAGCTCCCGCGGTTTCCACCGAGGCAGACGTCACGGATACGGACAGATCCTATCGGTTCGTGGCAGCCGGACGGATCGTGGCAATCGGTGATCTGCACGGAGATCTCGCGGCAACCCGAAAGGCGCTACGGGTTGCGGGGGTGATGAGCGACAAGGATAGCTGGAGTGGAGGGAATACCGTATTGGTGCAGACGGGGGACGTCCTGGATCGAGGCGATGACGAACGCGCGATATTGGATTTGTTGGATCGTCTGGAGCAGGAAGCGAAGGCGGCTGGAGGGCTCGTCCTTCGGCTGCAGGGGAACCATGAGGTGATGAATGTGGCTGGTGATTTGCGTTATGTGACGCGAGCGGGCTTCACGACCTTCGAGTCGGTGACATCGCCGGACAATCCCGCATTCGCCGCGCCATTCAAACCTCAGGAGCGTGCTCGAGCGCTGGCTTTCGCACCAGGAGGCCCCTATGCATTGCGCCTTGCTCGTCACAATACCGTCGTGATGGTCAACGATACGCTATTCGTGCATGGCGGGATATTATCCAAACATATCCGTTACGGGCTTGGAAGAATCAATGAAGAGGTGAAAGCCTGGATGCGCGCCGAGCGCCCTCGTCTTCCTGCCCTCATGCTCAGCGAAGATGCGCCCACGTGGAATCGTCGGTATTCGACCGCCCATGTGGATGCGCGGGATTGCCGGGTGCTTGCGACGGCGTTGAAGCATCTGGAAGCCAAACGCATGGTCGTCGGCCACACACCCCAAAAAGGTGGAATTACATCGGCTTGCGACGATCGCGTGTGGAGAATCGATGTGGGACTCGCTTCCTATTATGGGGGAGGTGCCGCGCAAGCGCTTGTCATCCAGGGCGATGAGGCACGTGTCGTAAGCGAGTGAGCAGCGACGCGGCCAAAGCTTGTGCCACGGATAGTGTCGCAAGCAACGAGCGATTTCGAAAGGATGAACATGCAAATTGCATCGCTCCTGGGCTCGACGAACGGCGCTGGTTCGTGCATGTTCAAACGTTGAAACGCACGATACAGCATGACCCATGGAGAGCCTCCTCGATCCGAACGTAGTGCAAGCCATTTTGGATAACTTATCGGAAGCGGTGTGCGCCTTCGATCTCCAACGTCGAATCACGTACTGGAATCATGGAGCAGAGGAGTTGACGGGGTTTGCTGCGCAGGAAGTGCTGGGGAAAAAATGCAGCGCGGGGATTCTGATTCATGTCGATGATCGTGGACGTCCCACGTGTCAATCGGGATGCATGCTAGGACAAGCCTTGCGAGATCGTCGAACGAACGATGCGGATTTGTTCATTCGACACAAAAATGGGCATCGAGTCCCTGTTCACGTTCGTTTCGCACCGCTTTTGAATCAGCAACAGGACGTCATCGGCGCACTACAAGTGTTTCGCGAAGGCACCGCAAGCCTGGCTTTGGCACAGCGTGTTCGTGAACTCGAACGGTTGTCTTTCCTCGATCCACTCACAAACCTGGCCAATCGTCGCTATGTGGACATCACCCTGCGATCGATGTGCAGCCAACTCAAACATGGAGGCATACCGTTTGGTGTGGTGTTGCTAGACATCGACGATCTGAAAACCATCAACGATCATCATGGCCACGAAGCCGGGGACATGGTCCTCAAGGCGGTGGCCAAAACGTTGCTCGAAACGTCACGTCCGTTCGATGTCAAGGGTCGGTGGGGAGGCGATGAATATATCGCCATCGTATCGAATGTGAATTCCGTGGGATTGGCGCAAACTGCCGAGAGGTTTCGCGCGTTGATCGAAGCCACCGCCGTGCCATACCACAGCATCGAATTGCGAACGACAGTGTCGGTAGGAGCCACCATGGCTCAACCGAGCGACGACGAATTCTCGATCGTCCGTCGAGCGGACGAAGAACTTTATTCGAGTAAGACGAGCGGGAAGAATCGCGCGTCGATCACGGGAGTTCGCATGGTGGGTTGAACGCAACAGGGGGGATTCGAATCGAGGGGGCATCCACCGCGAAAATTCTAAATATATCGTTATATTTCAAATAGTTACATCATTGACGCGAGACACAACCATCTGGGGGAAGTCCCGGTTCATGCGCGATAGATTTCGATGAGCGAGATCTCCGGGGGCGCGCCAATTCGCATGGGAGGTCCCCAAAAGCCCGTGCCACGACTGATATACAGCCATGTGTTTTGCACCTGATGCAGCCCGGATACGAAGGGTTGTTGCAAGGTTACGAAACAGGTCCAGGGGAAAATCTGTCCACCATGGGTGTGACCAGAAAGCTGCAATCCGACACCGTGTTTGGCTGCATCCCATACGCTTCGAGGTTGGTGAGCCAACAACAGGATTTCGCGGTTCGGAGGGATTCCTCGCACGGAAGCCGCGACGTCATGGGCGTGTCCCACCTTATGTCGAGCGGATTCGAAGTCGTTGACTCCGGCGAGATAAAACGCGTCATCCCCTTTTCCGATGGGCACATTTTCATTTTGCAGCACGCGGATCCCGAGTTGTTGGACATGCTCGACCCATGCCGGAGCGCCGCTGTAATACTCGTGGTTTCCCGTGACGAAGAACACGCCAGCTTTGGCTTTGAGTTTTGCCAACGGTGCCACGTCATCACGCAGGTTTTCGACCGTACCATCCACCAGATCCCCAGTGATCACGATGAGGTCCGGCTCGAGGGACATCACCTGGGCAACGACGCTTTCGACCCAGGAGCGTTTGAGAATCGGACCGATATGCAAGTCGGAAATCTGAACGATACGGGTCCCGTTCATCGAGGAAGACAAACGTGGCAAGGAGACACGGATGCGTCGGATGGGAATGGTTCCCAAGGCGGACGCAGCTCCTTTTGCCGTGCTGGAAAAACCGGTGAAAGCAACGCTTCCCGCAAGGATGCGAGCCAGAGTGAGACGTCGTTCCGGGTTGGTGGGAGCACGTTTCATGAGCCGTCGAACACCCCGCGCGGAAAGTTTTCCAAGATCGGTGAGCAGGAGCATCACGACGAGCAAAAAAGAGGTTCCGAGCCAACCGTACCCGATGGCGTACAGGGGTCGAAGGGAGTCGAAAGGCCAGGAGCGTCCACCGATCATGGCGAAAAGAAAAAGGGTGACGAGGGTCAGCAGGGCTATCTTTCCGGCCACTTTCCACCGCGGGGGAGGCTGTGTATCACGCAAGAGCCGGTTCCACAGATACGCGTGCCAACCCATCACGACAAGGAAAGCGACAAGGAAAAAGACGATGGCCTGGACAGAGGTATGCATGGAGTCGGTTGGATGCCGCGACGGCGCTTTTGGTCCCTCCTATTACTTGAGGATTGTTTTGCAACCGAGCAGCACTTCGACGCCTTCTTCGCTGAGTTTGACGCCTTCACAGGTGGCGGGGCAAAGCAGGATTTTGGTGGGATTCGTTTTGGAAGGATCGTCGTAATACCATCCGCCTTCTTTGGGATCGCAGGAGGCGGCGTCATTCACGTATTTGACGGGCACTTTTTCGGAGGAAGCCAGGGGTGTGTAGTAGACGTTGACGCGATCGAAGTCGAGGGTTTGGCCGGACTCGGGCTCGGGGATCTGGAATTGGCAAGCGCCGCTGGCGCGGATTTCGTTGAAGACGGTGACGAGTTGTGAGGCGACGGTGGAGCCATTGGCGAGATAGGCGTCGCCAGTTCCGCCAGCTTTCGCGATCGCGTTGAGGTCCTTCAAGTCACCGATACCGAGCACGAAGGTGGGAACGGAAGGGGGATTGGAAAAAGCGGTGGCGGCGGCCACGGCAGCGCCGTCGATGGTGTTGAAGGTGCAGTTGTTGGGTTCTCCATCGGTGGCGAACAAGACGTGGACGAGGTGAGTTGGGTTGTCTTTGGCGTATTGTTTGGCGTAGATGAGGGTACCTTCGAGGGAAGGCTGGGTGGGCGTGGCATCGCCATCGGGGTCTTTGTCGTTGATGGCCTGGACCAAAGCGTCTTTGTTGCCAGGCAAGGGCGCGATGGGGACGACGGGTTGCCCATAATCCAGGGGATCGCAGGAGACTTTGGGAACGAGGGCACCGTTGCAGACTCTTGCATTTGGCGTTTTAGGCGTCATCCAGGGCATACACGGGCCATACAATCCGCAGTCTTCGTTTTTGGTGCAGGCGCTGGTGCAGGCAAAGGCGATTCCTATGAATTCACATAATCCCAGGGCGCCGCAGTCTCCGCCGGGCTTACACGAGCCGGGGATGACGGTAGTTGGTGGAGGTTGGTTGGGAAGGTAGGTCAGACCCACACCGATACCCGACGACAACGGGTCCGAGATGATGTCTTTGAGGGCGGCCACGACACTCGGCCAGACCACGGGAGAATTGTTGGAGCCCTGCATCGAACCGGTAGCATCGAGCAGAATGTAAACGTCGAGGGGAGCCAGCTTTCCCGGGAAGGATTGTCCCACGCAGGCACTTTCCTCATCGAGCTGGCCATCGCCCGTGGAAGCTTCGAACAGGGGTCCACCGCTGTTTGCGGCGCTTCCGTCGGTCGCGGTGCCACCTTCTTCGTTACCGCCTCCACCGCCGCCTTGATTGAAGGTGTTGCTTTCAGAATTTGCGCTGCATGACACGAACGACAACGCGATAAGGGCGATGGGGATCGCTCCCGCAAGGCCAATTCGAAAACCGAAGGGGATGCGCATCGGACCTCCGCGTCCCGGCGCTGAGCCAATCGGCATGCCAGGACAATCGATCTAGTGTACCGTGGTTGAGAAGGGATGGGCAACCCGGACAGATCGAAAGCGGTTGTGCGTGGGTTCGAAAGACGAACACAAAGCGGGAAACGGGGATCGGTGATCTTGTTTGGACGAAGCCCGCAAAGCGGGCCGGCAGGATCAATCACGCGGCAACACTAGCGCAAAGGCTCTCGGCCATTTATGCTCCAGTCATGGACTTTTCGATGCGCTTATTGGCCGCGGGCCTGGGTTGTTCTTTGTTATTCGCTGGAACGGTTGCATTTGCGCAATACCAGCCTCCTCCTCCCGGCTATGGGCAGCCGCAACCCGGTTATGGTCAACCGCAACCGGGCTATGGTCAGCCTCCCCCTCCTGGCTACGGGCAGCCCCAGCCTGGCTATGGTCAGCCCGGATATGGTCAGCCACAGCCTGGCTATGGTCAGCCCGGATATGGTCAGCCACAACCCGGATACGGACAGCCTGGCGGG
>MWCO01000147.1 GCA_002070115.1 Deltaproteobacteria bacterium ADurb.Bin207 | reverse complement strand
CTTGGGGCTGGGGCACGGACGGAGGAGCACAAGGCAATACCTACGGGCCCGGATACACAACACCGCCAGTGATGGCACCCCCATCGTCGCGATCGAATCAATCGAGCGACCTGGAAATCGGTACCCTGTACGGGGTAGCCGCAACGTATGGGGTGGGAATGGGTATTTGGATCGATGCGGAAACTGGAATCGATGACCCCGGTTTGCGATTCGTACCGCCGATCGTGCTTGGGCTCGCGGCTCCCGTTGGCGTGTATTTCCTCGATAATCCCCCCATGCCCCGGGGTATGCCCGCGGCGATTGCCTCGGGAATGATCGTGGGCGCAGGGGAAGGTCTCGGCATCTGGTCCTATCAATTCACGACCATGCCGGAGGATGATGCATGGGGATTTCGTGGGCTTTCACGAGCCATGACCTTGGGCGGCGCCGTCGGAGGAGGAGCAGGTTTCGCCATGGCCTACTTCCAAGAACCTTCGCCCAAATCCTCCCTGCTTTTGGGAAGCGCTGTCGTGTGGGGCTCGGTCATCGGAAGCATGGTTGGATATGGCTCCACGGAAGCTGGTCTCGATTACGGGGAGGCCAACGATGGTGCCGCTTTGGGCGGGCTCATCGGGTATAACGTGGGCTTAGGCGCTGCCGCAGGCTTGTCCGCCGTCTATGTCCCCGCCTGGGAAAGCATTGGCTGGATGTGGATTGGCGGTGGGATTGGCGCAGCAGCCGGCTTGCCCATCTATCTCGCTTATGCCGGCAGCGATAAACCCGCCAAACGAGGACTCATCATCCAGGGTATCACCACCGGCCTCGGCATTGTGGTCGGAGGCATCTTCTCCTCCCACATCTCGGATGGATATAGTGAATCCACCCTCGACCAGGGGCCCAAGATCGCGGAAATCACCGGCTTTGGCCTCATGCCCACGCAAGGAGGCGCTGGCTTGCAAGTCATGGGCACCCTGTTTTAATCCTCTCATCAGGAATTACCCACCATGTTTTCCACGGTTCCCCTCGCGGATGCGGGTTCCCGCTCTCGCATTCTTTTCGTTTCCAAAGCCGTGGCACCGCCCTTTCGCGATGGCGCTACCTGTTTGGTTCGTGATCTTTCTCAACATTTTCAATATGTTACACCATCGGTGCTGACAGTCCCCCAAGCTCCACCGCTCGGACCTCGTGTTCGAGCCATCCCCTTTTATCGCAAACCGAGCCGTTACGCCCCCGCGGCTATCGATAACGTCCGAGTCCTTTTGCACCTACTGCGCGATTTCGAACACGATATCTGGCATTTTGTCTTTGCCCCCAATCCGCGCACCTCCCAGGCGGCAAGATTGTTGCGAAAAATCCGTCGCCTTGCCGTCGTGCAAACGGTCGCCTCCCGGCCCCTGCGCTTCGAGGCCACCCCTTCCTTGCTGTTTGGTGACCACGTGATCGCTTTGTCCACGCATACGGCGGACCGGCTGATTCGTCACGGCGCTCCAGCCCACCGCATCTCGGTCATTCCTCCTGCTGTCGCGGACCTGACCCGAAGCGAAAACGCGAGACGAAAGGCACGCCAGCAAGCCGGAATCGAGGCCGAAGCGCCCCTCTTGCTGTACGCGGGTGACCTGGAGTTTTCCCATGGCGTGCGACGCATGGCCGAAGCTATCCCCCTTATCCTGCGGGAGGCACCAGAAACGGTAATAGCCTTCGCCTGCCGTACGAAAACGCCGAAAGCCCAGGAGCAGCGACAACGGCTCGAACGCCACCTCGAGCCGTTCGCGGGCCGCGTGCGCTTCCTCGGAGAAGTCGACGATCTCCCCGCTTTGATAGCGTCCGCCTCGGCTCTGCCTTTTCCTGTCGATGACCTCTACGGTAAGGTGGATCACCCGTACGTGGTGCTGGAGGCAGCTTTGCTCGAAACCCCGGTCATCGTGCCGAAAGACGGTCCCATGGGAGAAATTGGGGATATCGCCACGATGGCGGAGGGGGATCGTCAAGCGTTGGCGAAGTTTTGCGTGGAAATGGTGCGCGACGGGGAGGCGCGACGTCAGCGGGGGGCAGGACTACGAAAAGCGGTGCTACGGCAGCATGACCCTTCTGAAATCGCCGGACGCGTGGAGGCGGTTTACAAGAATATATTGAAATGATTGGGGTTATGGGGTCGAGGTTGCGCTTTTGCGCAAGGGGCCTCGACGGACTTGAAGCCGTACGATCCGACCCTCCCGTTCGACCGTGACGGCCACCGTAGTTCCCACCGGACCGATGAGCTGTTCGTGGACTTGCTCGGGCGTCATGGGGCGAACGTCCCTTCCATCGATGAGCAAAATGGTGTCACCCGGTCGAATGCCGGCGGTGGCTGCTGCCATGTCCGGTGGAGCGTCGCGAACGGTGACCTGTCCGGTGTCATTGTTTTTGGCGAGTACGGCACCCATCGAGCCCAGGGTGGGGGAGCAGGATGTAAGTATTGATAATATAAGTAGAAAACTCATTTTCCCTACGAGCGGGAGAAGGCGTGGATAGGGGTGCGCAGGCGTGTCATCGGCACGAACCGACGTTACACCTGCTTCAATCCGCGAGGGGAGATTGGTCGGGAACATGCGTGGGAACATCGCGTTTGGGCCAAAGGGGTGCCCAGACAGGCTGCAAGCTCCGTCGTTTTCGGTATTGCTCTTCCCATGCGGTGATGCGGACGGCGGCGAAAGCGAAGAGCAAGGACAGGCCTATGCCGGCGATGATATCGATGACGTAATGCCATCGAAGAAACA
Source organism: Deltaproteobacteria bacterium ADurb.Bin207 (assembly GCA_002070115.1). Taxonomy (GTDB): domain Bacteria; phylum Myxococcota_A; class Polyangia; order Polyangiales; family Polyangiaceae; genus MWCO01. Next base: position 3,374 of record MWCO01000147.1, on the reverse strand, counting down.
TGGTGGCGATGATGATGTTGGCGGAGAAAAACGCAGTGGGTATCCAGGCGTATTTATAAGGGCTGAGTTTGCGATGTCGGAAAGCGAAAAGAAAACAGGTGAAAGGCCCGGCGGTATGCAGGGAGGGGAAGATATCTTTTTGCGCCCCCGCGCTGTTGACGGCATCGAGCACGTGTTGATACCAGAAGCCCAAGGGGAGGGGATTTTGGAATTCCGCGGAAAGGAACTTGAAGGGGCCGTAGCCGGGCACGACCATGTATAAAATATGGGCTACGCAATACACGCCCATGAACGCGATGGCGTAGTCGGCGAGCAAACGCAAGCGGCGTTCAAAAAGCAAAAACACGGTATAAATGGATATAAGGAAAAAATAACTATAATAAAAGAAGGCGAACCATTCCGTGGTGTGGGGGGTGACGAATTGGTCGAAGGCGAGCGCGGGCTCGAAGCCGAATAGCCGCAAATCGAGGGCGTAGAGTTGGGCATCGTAGGCTTTCGTGCTGACCACGGGCAAAAGGCCTTGGAGCATGAAGTAGGAAACCAATACGACGCTCAGCATTCCGGCCCGATAAATAATCGCTGCAAACAATCCTTTACCGAGCAATCCGGCGCGAACCCCGAGCACCGTGACGACAAGCAGGGCACTGAGGCCGAATAGACGGTGAAGGTTCATGGTGCGTTCGGCGGAGTGGGGGGCCATCCACACGGCACCCAGAAGGATGAGGGTATAGACGGTGACGAGCCAATCCTGGACGGCGAACTGCGCGATTAGCCGTTTTGCCCAGTGGCGCGCGGAAGACAGGTCGATGCCTTTGGGGGGGCCCCCGTTGGTCAACCAACGCTCTAGGAATATCTGTCTACCAGAACCGCTCATCGTGAAAACCTTGAACGAGGATCTCGAGAACTGGCTCGATATAGGTCACGAAATGCGAAATGATGTACGCACAAACCTTCCGTAACGAGAAAAACTATACGCAATGAATACCCCGGCGGAATCATTGGCGGGCCGTGGGATCATGAATACGCAAGTGGAGGGTTTGTGGTACCGACCGAATGCGAAGCGCACACGCAAAGCGCATGCCAGCAATGGGAAATCGTGAAAGAAGTTCCTTTTCTTTTTTCTCTGGCGGTTCGAACCCGGATGGCCCGCGGACAACGACCACGGCGCACGCTCCGCAAGTCGTCGCACGACACGAAAACGGGATGGGAATCATGGCCTCATCGCATACGTCCATGAGCCGTTCGCCCCCGTTGGCCTCGATGCGCCAGCATTGTCCGGTGGGGGATGAAATCACGATGGGTGGCATCAAGGTTTACCGAGTACGACGATATGCTCTTGTCGTGGTTGTTTGGCGAAGGCGCGTTGAGAGGGGCCATGGAAGTGTGGCCGGCGTTGGGAGGCGCTGGCAAGCCAAGTGAGGGCTGTCCGTTCGGCACAGCGTCGCACCAAAGATTCGGCCCATACGGGTCGAGTTCCAATCACCGAATCGGCCACGAGCCATGCCATCATCCCTCCGCTCACGAGCTTGGCCGCGGTTGCCGCGAGCACCTGAGACAAATCGTCGTAATACCGCCGCAAAGCATCCGAAAAGCTCATCGGCGCGGCATGTCTGCGTGCGCCGATTTCGTCTTGCATCAAGCCATCCATGGGCAGTCCAAGCCAACGAAGACGCAGGCGATGGTGCTCGAGATAGTCGTACGTGCCCGCGTAGGGCGGGGAAGACAAAACCAGATGAACCGAAGCCTCCGAAACACCCTCGCGTCGTCGCGCATCTCCTTGCACGACCGTTGCGATGGGAGCGTGAGGCGGTAGCATTCGTCGAAACGAATCCAATCGATGAGCGAGTTCTTCGGTTTTCTTTGCAAACAGCGATATGGTGAATCCCGCGGCCAGTCGTCGAGGTACGAGCACCGACGATGTATCGGCCGATTGTTTGCTGACTTTGACAAGGATCGAGGAGAGCACGAGGCGAAGGGCATCGGCGACGAATTCGTCGTGGACCTGCTTGATGCCGTCGCGCAGGCCATCGAGTTCGAGCAGCACGTGAGGTTCGAAGCATTGCACGTCTTCGGTGCCATAACGTTGCGTAGCCCCACGCTTTTCCCGTCGTCGTGAATCCGCGTGTCGGACGGTTTTTTCGGCGGTGGACAAGAGTTTTTGGAGCTGTTGGGCAGAAGCCGATCGTGACTTGAGGCGAGCGAGAAGCACGGCGAGGGGATTGAGGTCCGTGCCGAAGCCGTGTCGTGCAGCGAGTCGAGATTCGACGAGCACGGTTCCGCTTCCGCAGAACGGGTCGAGGACCACGCCGTGCTTTGGGCAAAGCAATTCGATGGCGCGCCGCGCGAGCGTGGGATGCATGCGGGCGGGGTAAGCGTGAAACCCGTGGACATGAGCCCGCGCCATGGACTCGTCCATGTCGCCGCCCATGATGGTAGCGAGCCGTTGGGCGATATCCTCACGGCCTTGGGTCACCACGGGACCTTCGAGATGTCCGAGGGCTCGTCGTGTTCTGGAAGAATGACGCGGTTTCACCAAGATGCCTTGTTCGCTGATTCTTGTTGTGAGTCCGCAAGCACCTCGACTTGTTCCGGCTCTTTCTGGACGTCGGGAACCGCAACCCGAAAAGGAGGGTGAACGGAAAGCGCAAGCTGTCCATCGTCGGTGATTTGGGTAACGACCTCTTCGTTGGCTCCGAGTCTGACAAGAAGGGAAGATGCCTGGTCGGCGTCGATGCCATAAGCCTGCATGAGTGTTTCGGCTTGGATGGGGCCCTGGTGGGCGGCGAGTTGTTTGGTGGATTCGAGCCAGGCCCGATCGAGGGAAGACTGTATAAGCGATTGAGTTTGTTTACTTTTTCTGAAGGCCAGGGCGGCGAAGACAAGGGGAGCGGCGGCGATGATAGAGGCCATGAGCAGCGGGAAAAAAGACAGCTTGGCGATGAAAAAAACGCCTATCAGCAACATCACCGCCAGCAGTCCGAAAGCGGCGGTGAGTCCACTGGCCACGCGCCAAGCGGCGCGAGAGGAATAGGCGCGTCGGGACGCTTGTAGCGCGGCGAGGGAGGCCTTGTTCAGTTTGGTTCCGGAGGGCATGGGAATACGTGGACCGCCGCACGAGGGGCATGCGAGCCGGAACTCCGGATGAGCCGTGGGAACGGCCACCACACCGCAGAACGGGCATGTATGCCGTTTATCACGGGTGGCGCCGCACGAGGGGCATTGCTCTTCCTGTGGGTCTATCGATGCACCACACACCGTGCAGGAGGGTGGTTGTTTTTGAGAATCTGAGGTCATCGGTGTTCCTTCGATGTTCTCGTAGCGCTTTGGATGCGGGAAGCCAACAGGCGGCAGAATCAAAGCCCCATGAGCGGCGG
>MWCO01000146.1 GCA_002070115.1 Deltaproteobacteria bacterium ADurb.Bin207 | reverse complement strand
GCCGCCTTCGGCCAAGCCTGCCGAACCCGCGAAAAAGACAGAAAAACCAGCGGAAAAGCCCGCGGCAAAGCCCGCGGAAAAGCCCACGCAACCCGCGCGCCCGACTCCGCCGGAATCGCCTTCGGCCAAGCCTGCCGAGCCCGCGAAAAAGACAGAAAAACCAGCGGATAAACCCGCGGAAAAGCCCGCGGAAAAGCCCTCGCAACCCGCGCGCCCGACTCCGGCCCAGCCGCCTTCGGCCAAGCCTGCCGAACCCGCGAAAAAGACAGAAAAACCAGCGGAAAAGCCCGCGGCAAAGCCCGCCGCGCCATAAAAACACCATCAATAGCCTCTGCCTACTCCTGTTCTCCTTCCTTTCCCTCGCTGTTGATTGGCCTTGACCCACGGCCGAACCCTGGCAGGCTCTCCCTCCTTCGTTGCCGACTCCCATGAACTTCATTCGAAACTTCAGCATCGTTGCGCATATCGACCACGGCAAATCAACCCTGGCCGACCGGCTCATCGTCGGCGCAGACCTCGTCTCCGAACGAAACTTTCGCGAACAGATACTCGATAACCTCGATATCGAGCGCGAACGCGGCATTACGATCAAAAGCCAAACGGTCTCGTTGCCCTACCGCGCCAACGATGGACACGACTACATCCTCAACTTGATCGATACCCCTGGACACGTCGACTTCACCTACGAAGTATCCCGCGCTCTGGCCTCCTGCGAAGGTATCCTGCTGCTCGTCGATGCAACCCAGGGCGTGCAAGCGCAAACCGTCGCTAACCTTTATCTCGCGATGGAATATGACCTCGAAGTCATCCCCGTCATCAACAAAATCGACCTCCCCTCCGCCGATATCGATGCCGCACGCTCCCAGATCGATAAGGAATTGGGGCTCGATGGTAGCCTCGCCGTTCCCGTATCCGCGAAAACCGGTGAAGGGCTCGATGCGCTCCGCGAAGCGATTGTCGAACGCATCCCGCCTCCCAAAACGCCACAAGACGATCGCTTGCGTGCCGTGATTTTCGACGCTGCCTACGATCCTTTTCGCGGTTCCGTCATCTCGTGCCGTGTTTTTTCAGGAAGCATCAAGCAAGGCGATACGTTGTTGCTCATGTCCAACGGCCTGACTCGAAGGGTCGAGGAGGTGGGGGAACATCGGCTGGTGCGCACTCCCACCAAATCCCTGTCGGCAGGCTCCGTAGGCTATATCATCGCCGGTATCAAAACGATTGCCGATACCCGAGTCGGGGACACCATCACGCTTGCCGACGATCCGGTGGACAAACCCATGACGGGCTTTCGAGAGCCCAAACCCGTGGTGTTTTCATCAATCTATCCGGTAGCTTCCGACGATTACCCGAGCCTGGTCGATGCTCTCCAGAAATACACGCTCAACGATGCTTCCCTCGTGTATACCAAGGACTCCTCCGCGGCTCTTGGACAAGGATTTCGCGCGGGATTCCTCGGACTGCTTCATCTCGAAATCGCGCAAGAAAGACTCGAACGCGAATTCAATCAATCCCTGATCCTGACCGCGCCCAGTGTCGAATACCACTTCACCCTCAACGATGGTTCCAAGATATCGGTCGATAATCCGACATACTATCCGGACCCCACGACGATCGCTCTGGCCGAAGAACCTTATATCCGCGCAAGTATCCTTACCCCGGACCGGTACATGGGCGCGATCATGAAATTGTGTATCGAACGCCGCGGCGAGAATTCGGAACTCCGCTATCCAGGACCAGGCCGTGTAGAAATGCTCTTCGATATGCCACTCGCGGAAGTCCTGTTCGACTTCTACGATCAGCTCAAGAGCATGACCCAAGGATATGGTTCCTTCGACTATACGCTCATCGATTACCGCGAAAGCGACCTGGTCAAACTCGATATCCTCGTGAACGGCGAGAAAGTCGATGCCCTGTCGATGATCGTTCATCGCGAACGTTCGCGCGAACGTGCGGTTCACGCCTGCGAACGACTCAAAGATGTCATCCCTCGACACATGTTCAAAGTGCCCATCCAGGGCGCCATCGGAGGGAAAATCATCGCTCGCGAAACCATCCCCGCATTTCGAAAAGATGTGACCGCCAAGTGCTACGGTGGCGATATCTCCCGAAAACGTAAGCTCCTCGAGAAGCAAAAAGCCGGTAAAAGACGCATGAAAATGGTCGGCAACGTCGAGATTCCCCAAAATGCGTACGTCGCCGTGCTCACCAGCAAAAAAGACTGAACAGGCTTTGACATCAGCTTCCCAAGCCGGTTGTTATGTCCATGTCCCGTTTTGCGTGAGCAAATGCCGCTATTGCGCCTTTTTTTCCGAGACCTCGACAGCCCTCATGCATGACTGGCTCGAGGCCGTCATCTCCGAGGCTCGATCGCTGAAAGACTCGTTCTCAACCTTCGATACGCTCTATCTCGGCGGAGGTACGCCAAGTGTCCTGCCCGATCGGTTGATCGAAAACCTCCTCGAAAGACTTCGAAATGTATTGCACTTCGATCGTCATCTCGAAATAACCATGGAATGCAATCCGGGCGACCTCGACTTCGCTCGCGCCTCTCGCTTGCATACCATGGGAATCAGCCGAGTTAGCCTCGGTGTTCAATCCTTCGATGACGCCACCTTGCGATTCTTGGGACGTCGTCATGACGCTCGATGCGCGCAAATCGCCGTCGAACAACTGCGCCACGCCCGGTTCGATCACATCGGACTCGACTTGATTTGGGGTATCCCCCATCTACCTGTCGACCGAACCCTGGCTTCCGTCGAATCTGCCCTATCCTTCGATCCAGAACATCTTTCGTGTTATTCGCTCACGGTCGAATCCGCCACCCCCCTGCACAAAGACGTATCTTCCGGCGTGGTCCGGATGAAAGACGATGAGGCTTTGGCGGAAGAAGCCATGAGGCTGTGGGCGCGACTATCCCAAGCCGGATATGACCATTATGAAGTCTCGAACTTCGCACGCTCGCCTGCCTATCGTTCGCGCCACAACACGAAGTACTGGTACCACACGCCCGTTCTTGGACTGGGACCAGCCGCCCATTCCTTCGATGGATCGCGCCGCTGGGCCAATGTCTCGTCCGTGTCGGACTACGTAAATCGAATTCGAGCCGGACAGCGCGCTGTGACCTTCGAAGAGGTGTTGTCGAACGAACAAAAAATATCGGAACGTGTCGTTCTTGGATTGCGCACTTCCGACGGCGTAGCGCGATCGATCGTGGAGGGTCGTCGGCTGAAAGAGCTGCAAGAATTGGGATTGCTGATCGTGACTCGGGATAGAGTGTCGCCCACGGAACGCGGGATGCTCGTTGCGGATTCGCTGGCGGTAGCGCTGGATCCCACATGAATGCGACAGCTAGCATGCTTCGATGACGATGCGGAATCAGACGCCTGGATCCTTATTTCGCCCCTCGCTGCCTTATGTCGTTTCGCAACGCCTCCACACGCTCTTCGTAAGTCTTGCGCAGTCGTTCCATACGCTCCGTCATCTGCTGCGCGGCCGTGCGTGATGCCTCGACCTTCGAAGCAATCTTGGCCTTCGCCTCTTGCATGAGCTTCACGCGTCCCACCGATGCTTCTTTTTCCTTGTCCGTACGCCCCGCTTCTTGTTGGTAACTCGTCTCCTTGGCAATGAAATCGTCGGCCGTTTTTTCAATCTGCTCTGCTTCCGCGAGCATGGCGTCGATCTGACGCTTCGTTTCCGGTATCCCGATATGGACTAAAAAAGAAAGATAGGACAACCGATCGACTTGCTCGGAAAGCCTGGCGGCGTTCTTGTCGCCCATGGATGCGGAATAACGATGGACCAGCAAATGGGCTTCATTGCGTTCTTGCAACCGCGTTTCGAGTTGCTTGTCCACGGCCTTGTGGAGCGCCATGCCCACCGCTCCTCCAACCTGAACGGTGCATCCTCCTTGCTGCGCGGCGTACTGGGCCGCGCCCCCCGCTCGACGACTCAACTCATCTTTTTCCTGCTCAAAAAACGTGCGCACGTGCCGCACCTCATGCATCTGATCCGAGTAGGCTTGGGACTGTCCCGCCGTGAGCGCAGCATCCACGATCTCCAGGACCTGTTGCCATTTGGGCTGCTCCAACGCACGAGGATACGACGATACTTCCGACAATACCGCGTTGGCTTCTTGCTCCTGTTGATTGAAATCGTTGCGCGTCGATTCGAGGGTGTCAGGAAAACGAACCGCGTACACCGCCTGGCTCGCCGATGAGGCAACGAAAGACTCCTGGGGCCGAGGACCACACCCCAACACGGTTCCAATCCCAAGGAACATCAGTCCCACGCAAACGAACCCACGCATCGATGTCTTCATGGCGCTAGAAGACTCGCTAAGCGCGGATGGGTCAAGCCACAGATGCGACGAAACAAGAGGGAGGTCGAACGTCGAACGGATGATCGAAGGGCGGGAACGGCCGGGACTATTGACACGTGCCGAACGAACCAAATTCCGGATCCATGGGCACACAGGACTTCGAACCACAATCGTCATTCGAACAACAAGGCTTCCGACATACTCCCGTCGGATCCTCTTCGTTTTCGTAATCGCAGATCAATGTAGGCATACACCAAGGACCCTCTTCCCAATTGCAGGCTCCCCCTTCCTGCACATCGTTGGGAGGAGGAAAACAAACGAAAATTTCTTCCACACCAAATTCACAAGCCTCTCCCGCGGCCGTATCGCAGCCCTCATTCGTCAACGGATTGCAAACCACCTTCATGTCGTTGGGAATACAATCCTTCGGCATTTCGCGGTCAGGCCCCGCCTCGAGAACGCCTTCGACATCCTCACCACCAGCATCGGCTACGCCTCCGGTTCCTCCCGTCGCTCCACCGGCCCCCGAACCACCACTACCGCCTTTCCCTCCCACATTGCCTCCGTTGTCACGGGAGGGTGACGACGAGCCGGACGAACAGCCCACGGCCGCAACCACGAACGCCATCAAGCCGGGGAGAAGGGGATAGAAGGAGAATTTGTGTAGTGTTTTCACGGTGTTATGACTCGTTTGCGTTCGTGCCGGTTGGATGAAACGACAGGGGATGGGGAGCACTCTACCGCTCGGAATTGGAATTATTGCGACGTCGGCGACGCCAGACTCCCGCAAGCCCGACAAGGAGGAATGAGGGGCCGAGCGAAGCGTATCGCCAGGGATCGGTGGTCGGCGCATAACATCCCGCTCCGCCGCCGGTGCCTAGTCCACCCGCACCGCTGCTTCCACTGAATCCGCTCGATCCGCTCGATCCACTGGAACTCGACCCGCCCGATCCCGCTGAACCCGTGGGACTAGAGCCACCACAATTGATTTTGTTGGTGCATACGAATTTTTTTCCGTTGTAGGCGCAAACATTGCCGCTTGGACATTCGTTGTCCGAGAAACAATCCTTGCCCGAAAATCCCGGGGAACGGCAGCAATAAATATCACCGTTCCAGGCACAAAGTCCCGAGGAACACTCGTTGTGATTCACACAGGATTTAGGCGTTTCCACCATCGATTTGCGACGGATCGCCACGTATGAAGACGTCGCGGTTCGCAAGTTGTGGACGCAGCCCGCACTGCATCCCTTGCACTCATAGCTCCACATCGTCCCCCAGGGGTCTTTGCTGTCATATAAGAAAATATGCCCGCTTTTCTTGGTGCGGTACACCATCGCATCCGCTTGTTTCGCGTTCGAACGATTGACTCGTGACCAATGCGCGCTGTTATTGTAAAAATTCGCGGTCGAATAGGGATGAGCGTTCGTGGTCAAGGGCGTAGACGATGGTACTCGCCACACTTTGGCAACGAATCCGGAACAATCCGCCCCATAAGACCCGCTGTGTTTGCATTTGGGACAGGACCCGGAACAACTCCCCGGTGAGGCCTTATCCGTTCGCCAGCGACCGTTTCCCCACCAGTAGGAATACCCCATTCCATACTGAGCCCAACTCACCACATCTTGCGCCGTCAGCGTTTCAAGGGCCTCGGCCCGTGGTGCAAAGAACAATATGACGATGGCGGTGGCGAGGACGGGGATCAAAGCTTTCATCGTGAAGACAAGACATGCAATCTTTCTGCCGATTGGATCAGACCGCCGCCGCCATGGGAACCTCTCGTTTGCCAGCATATTGTTACGTTGGGTGAGTACGACTTCTTCCCGGTGCGCACGGTTCATGCCCACTGCACCATTCATGTTTCCGGTCAGCGATATCGACGTCGCCGCCGATACTCGACCCGATTGCTATTGCCGAAAATACACTCCAAGCTAGATTCCCCCTACCTCCACCATGGGGGCGTCCTTTAACGTATACATTGTCGCTTTCGCGCAACTGCCTGCGGTGTACGCCCAGGCCGCGAT
>MWCO01000145.1 GCA_002070115.1 Deltaproteobacteria bacterium ADurb.Bin207 | reverse complement strand
GAGACAGCGGTTCAGCGGGAGACAGTGGTTCAGCGGGAGACAGTGGTTCGGGGGGAGACAGCGGCGCCGCGGGTTCCGCGGGCATGGGAGCAAACGCCGGGGTTGCGGGCGATGGTGGCGCGGGGGGAACATGCGGGCAATTGGCAGCCGCGGGCCCAGCCCGCCTGTCGGGAATCGCACAACAAGTGGTTACAATCAAGGTACCATTGAGCGGCACCGGAGAAACCGACTTGCCCACGGAGCTTTCCTTCAAGGTGCAGTCCTTCGACATCAAGAAAAAGAGCGTGAAAATTGATCCAAAATGGACTCCCTCCTGGGGAGCCGAGATCACCAACGCCACACTGACCACCACCTACGATAACCAGGATACGTGGGCCTATTTCAGCGGAAAGATCGATGTATCGGCCACAAGGAACGGTTGCTCGTACGAGCTATCGGTTCCCATCGACTTCACCCATGTCGACATGAGTTGCTCGACGGCCTCCGACTGCAACAACCCGATCACGGACTTGTGCGAGGGTGGAGCATGCGTCAAGCCGGAGTGTATCGGTGAGCCCATGCTCTGGGGACAATTCTACACGAGTTGTTACGGAGGAACTTCCTACGAGAACCATCTTTGCCGCACCTTGGGCAACGTCGGAGGCGTTTGCGCGGATGAGTGGTGCATAAGCTATGAACTCGTCAATGGCTCTTGTTCCATCGGTAGAATCTGCGACGGCGGCACCTGTGTTCCACCGGGCGGGGCGCTCGTGGGCGCTAGCTGCACCCGAACGCTGAGCGATAGTGGCTGTGAGGCTGGCGCGTTGTGCGACCAAGGAATTTGCCGATGGGCTTGTCTCGAGGGGGAGCCTGGTCCGCACTGTCCCGCGGGCGAAGTCTGCCTCTCGACCGTCTGCAAAGCCGCGTCGGACTTCGCTGCCCTCGGCGCACCTTGTTCCAATAGTGGGGACCCATGTGCTCCAAGCGGCGAGAATCTCGTGGGAATCTGCCGTGCCGGCATCTGCAAATTGCGATGTGCCAAAAACGCCGACTGCGCCGCCAACGAGATTTGCGATACCTATGAGAAAATCTGCACTCCCACGAAATGCGGCGATGGCGTCGTCGACCCCAACGCGCCCTATGAGGAAAAATGCGACGATCACAATCAGACCGATGGCGACGGCTGTAATCGTTATTGCAAAAAGGAAGCTGCCCAAAACTCCGACTGCACGGACGCTGCCACCGTCATCGAGGGAACACAGTCGATCGCCTTGACACCAGGCCCGTTGACCATGAATTGCAGCAGCTCGGGTGGAACCAACGACTACGGCGCCACCATTCGATTCGTGGCTCCGGCAGCGGGCACAGGGGACATCAGGTTCACGCATCAGGGTTCATCCAGCACGGACTATCCCCAGCTTGCCGATCTCGTGGGTTGTCCTGGCACCATCCGTTACTGCTCGGGCACCGTGGGCTCTTCCGGCACCAGCACCTGGAGCGGCAAGTCCTTCACCGCCTACTCTCCCAACCAGGAACTATGGTTCGCCGTCCGCGGTCGTAAGCCCACCGGGACGGTCAAGGTCACATTCAAACCCTACTCTTGCGTGGGCATTCCGCTACCAGTCGGAGATACGGTGATGACCGGGCCGTCAGATAGCAATATCTTCTTGAAACCGTCATTCAACCTTTGCGAAGCGCCCTACCATAACCGTCGCCTCGCCACTTTTACCGCGGAAAAAGACGGCACCGTCGTGCTGACGCTGAAAACGGTGGGGGCTTCCTTGCGAGCTTTCGAAGGGCAATGCCCATCGCAATCTCAACAAGACCTGGCATGCATGTCGTATTCAGCATCGCAGACGAATCCAGCGTCCGTGAGCTTCCCTGTGACCGCGGGTAAACAATACGGCGTAATCACGGGCGCAGGCAGCAGCGCGCCCATGGACATCACCGTTCATCGAGCAGGCCCATAAATGTGGTAACCTATCGAAAATAAAAACATTATATATCTATGGGCATGGTATCCAGGGCCGGGGTCGGAGGCTCGATCCAGGTTCCGTCCACTCCCCCTCGACTGATTTCGCGAGCTGGAGTTATCTACGCGGGAGTCGCGCTGGACTGCCACTTAACGAATGGAAGGGGCGCGAAACCTACGCTGAAACGGCTCAGACCGTCTTCAACCTTCGCATGCTGACCCTCGTCGGACGGTGGGGCGAATTCTGGGATCAACCTGCCCTCGCAAACCGCCTCGTAACTGCGTTCCAAGCCTCTTCCCATCGAGGTGTTGTCTGACCGGGTCATGGATCATACCCGGGAAATACTCGGGACAATAGGAGGGGATGGCTCAGGTTGGCGGTGGCTCAAGGGGGGTCAAGGACCGAGCCCAAATCAAGACCCAGGAATATGCAGCTCCTATCCCTTTCCAATTCGGGAAAAACGAGGGTAACCGGACGAACAAGCGGTCTTGCTTGGATGGTTACGAATTGGGAATTGTGCGTCTGGCGCGCAATTGCTATACTCAACACTCTTCTCGGCGAGCCTTGAGCATTTGTTGTATTTTGACAGATTTCACAGGAATCGATTGCGAGGAGCCGTGATGGACCAAAACCTCAACATGAGTCGCCCCCCCCGAACGGTGCAGGAATTGTTGTTGGTTTGTACTGCGGTATCTGGCATGCTCCTTGCTGTGGAGTGTCGGTTGAGCGACTCGCTGGATGATTTCTCCCGAGGGGGCCCAACGGCAGGTTTCGGCGGGGGAGGTTACGGCGGGGAAAGTACGGATGGCGGAATCCAGTGCGAGAAGTACCCTGTGCGCTGCGATGAGTTTGCTGGTGATTCAGCACGTCTTATGGGCTGCTGCGAAGATAATACGCATTGGTGGTGCGAGCGGGTGCAGGGAGACTGGAGGCTTCGCTCGAAGGATTGCGGGAGCAACGCTGGGTGCGGTTACGATGCCAACACTGGCGCGTTACGGTGTATATCCGGACAGGGAGGCAGTGGGGGAGGGGAAACTGGCGGCACGGGCGGAGAGACCGGCGGAACCGGAGGTACGACCGGTGGTACGGGCGGCTCAGGAGGCTGCTCACCCGAATGTGATGCGAAGTTGGAAGAATGTGGTATCCACGGATATTGCGTGGCGAAGTCGGTACCAATGCCCGGAGGTTATTCCATCGATGCCACCGAAGTGACGCGCAGTCAGTACGAAGCGTGGTTTTTGACGAATCCCTCGACAGCGGGGCAACCAGCAGCGTGTAGCAGTTGGAACAAGACCTATCAACCTGATCTGGCTTGCATGAACTCGGACCGTGTTTACAAAGGGCCAAACAGCGGCAATCACCCGGTGGTGTGCGTGGATTGGTGCGACGCTTACGCATATTGCAAGGGCGTAGGCAAACGCTTGTGCGGCAAGATAGGCGGGGGAGCAAACGACTACGGTGATTTTACCGATGTATCGAAAAGCCAATGGTACGCGGCATGTTCTTCAGGAGGGAAATACGAATTCCCCTATGGGGCCACCTATGATGGACAAGCGTGCAACAGCTCTCACAAGGAACTTGGAACGACGTCGGAGGTGGGGAGCCTTTCGAGTTGTCAGTCGTCTGCTTCAGGGTATGAGGGGGTATACGATTTGAGCGGTAATGTTTGGGAATGGGAAGACTCGTGTAATGGAACGAATGGAATATCAGACTATTGTCGCGTGCGCGGAGGCGCTTTCGACTTCTACGGCAACTACCTTGGTTGCGGCAACGACGGGCGCTACGTCCGGGGCGGTAGCGAAAGCTTCTTGCCCAGCGCTGGGATTCGTTGCTGCTCCCTCCCCTGATTTGTTGCAGGCAAAACTACAGCATAAGCGAACTTGTGAATAGCATGCGCAAGGCCTGGAATCAGGTCATTGCGTTTCCGTCGGTTCTTAAGCTATATTCGGACCCCGACGATCTTGCGTGGGATTACGATGGTCGAGCGGGAATCGAGCCGCTCATCGCTGAAAGGAAGACGGCCTGGGGCATCGGCAAGTTTTCGTGCAGCAGTTTTGCTGCGAACGCCGCGACGCTAATCCTCGAGCTACTGTCGCACAATCTGGTGCGTCGTTACGTTACCGAGCGAGTACCCAAGCTGCGAGGCTGGAGAACGTCGTGGGTGCGACGCACGTTATTGGTGGTGCCAGGGCGTCTTATGCGCACGGTTCGGAGTCTTTGGCTCCGAATGCAGCCACGTCCGGCGCTGGAGTTGCTGCAACGCGAATGAGGGCGGCGCCAGTGGCATGGGTTGGTGAGGGAAAGGGGGTCGTGTATATGCAATAGCGAAAAATGTTATGACGCAATCCGAGTATTCCATATTTTATCGATTGCAACGCAATCTGACGTTTGTTCCTCTCCCGTTTGCAAAATCTACGTTGAGTCGCGCCGCCGCGGGAGGGGTCCTTGTTCTGGCGAAAAGGCATCCTCACAAGCGAGCGATGTGGTGGGCAAGCATTCCATGAGAAATTGTGGTACCCGTTCGATACCCTATCGTTTCATTCAGCCGACAGCCCAAGGAAACTATGTACCAAGAAATCCTCGACTTCTGGTTCCGCGAACTCGAGCCTACGCAATGGTGGCAAAAGGACGAGCAGCTCGACGCTTTGATTCGCCGGCGCTTCGGACACTGGCACGAGCAAGCCATGGCTGGCGAATGGTGTGCATGGCGCGAATCGGCTGCCGGAAGCCTCGCGGAAGTCATCATCCTGGACCAATTCTCCCGGAATATTTACCGGGGAAAGCCCGAGTCTTTCCTCAGTGACCCCATGGCTCTGGCTCTCGCGCAATGTGCTATCGCGAAAGAGTTTGACAGGGCGCTTCCGCCGACAGAACGGGGTTTTCTCTACATGCCATTCATGCACAGCGAATCGCGTCTCATTCACGAGCAAGCCGTCAAGCTTTTTGAATCCCTGGGCAATGCCCATAGCCTCGAATTCGAGTATAAACACAAGAGGATCATCGATAGATTCGGCCGTTATCCTCACCGCAATCCTATCCTGGGTCGTGAGTCCAGCGCCGAAGAGTTGGAGTTTCTCACACAACCGGATTCGAGCTTTTGAGGGTGGCGATTTTGCCTGCCCTGCATCAAGGCACTGACCCACACGTGCCGCCAGGACACGACGCCTCCTTCCCTTTACCGTCGGCAGCATTTTTCTCATAAATATAATTGTCCGCCCATACATCCCAGCCGGGGCCCCCTGTTACATATCCCACGCCATAGCCGGACAAACCGAATCGATTGTCGATGGCTTTCATATTCGAATAGCCGTTTTGCCCGTGCGTTTCCAAGGGTAAATCATAACCGTATGTGTCCATGAAGTTCCCCTCTATCACGACATTTCTTATCTCTCCGGCGTAGGCTTGGATGAACAATGCTCCGGAATCGGAACCGCTGAAACTCTCCAACCTATTATTTTTCCACAACAAACTCGTTCCTCCAAAAGAGCGGATCGTCGCGGATTCATTATGCGATGGTTGCGGAGGATTGCCGAACATACCGGCACGAAGATCATGCACGTAGTTCTGCTCCACTTCCGCGGAAGTCATGCTCGATGAACCAAAAAAACAGATTCCACTGCCCATTCCCCAAATGTGATTACGGTATAGGTTGGCCGCCCCCCGAAAGGCGCAGGTCGCAAAAATGAGCGGATTGGAAACCGACGATCCATCGATATCGCTATCCTTGATCGTCACCGGTCCCTTCTGCCCCTCTCCGAGATCCGGATTATACCCGAATATCAAGCTCGAACGGTTCCCAATGTCGACGGGCCGCACGCATACCCGATCGAGCGTGATATTGCCCTCGGACAGATCGAGTTCCTCGAGGGTTATTTTCTGTTCGCTAATGGTCGAGCCGGCCGACGGTTTTTTCGGCCCCGTGTACTCTGGCAAGGAATCACAGGACAGGCCAAGTCGCGCGAGCCCCACACTCGATGCCGAAAGCTCCCAGCCTGCCGTGGGAAATGGTTCTCCCCCCGCTCCTGAGGACCCGGCGCTGCCCCCCATCCCAGCCTCTCCTGCTCCGCCGCCACTTGCTCCGCTTCCGCCACTTGCCCCGCTTCCGCCACTTGCCCCGCTTCCACCACTTGCCCCGCTTCCACCACTTGCCCCGCTTCCACCACTTGCCCCGCTTCCACCATTTCCCGCGGATCCAGCAACATTTCCGCTATCGGCACCATGATTTGGTTGGGCGTCATCCGTTCCGCATGCGCTCAACGCAACGACCGACATGAACATACACCCGATACCCAGCATCGCATTCATGAGCCACTCCCCTTTCCGATCCTTCGATACGCCTTGCCTAATTCGTTCCCATCCCAGAAAGGCCGTTTTGGGGAACGGTTTCGGTGGTGTGACCCGCACTTTTCGTGATCCTGGCG
>MWCO01000144.1 GCA_002070115.1 Deltaproteobacteria bacterium ADurb.Bin207 | reverse complement strand
ATGCGTGCCCAACGCTTGAGGGTACCAATTTATTTCCATAAATAAGCGGAACGTGCTTCGTGGCTGTAGTACTAGTCTGGGTTGCCTCGCAGTGAATTTGAATCATGAATTCACAATGCCTAGCTGCTGGCTGGGCGCGCAGGGCAGTGGGTTATGTGCCGCGGGTAACCGCGGCGACGCATCGGTGTGCCTTGAGATCCCCTTCGCCCCATGGATTGCTGCTGGTTCCGTCCTCTGTGCGCGATCGCGCTGGCGACCGACGTCGTCGAGGTTCGACTTGACTTGCGAGAGGCGTTCGAATTTCCTATCGGCTTCGGAGAAACCTTACCTCAGACGATGCAAGTCGGTTCTTCTTCGAGACAAGGGCATGGGCAATCACGTCATGCAACTCGGCGATCTTCGGAATCACGACCTCAATGATCGTGATCTTCGACACTTCCGCTCAGTGAGAAACCACGCCCGTAGGACATGGCTTCAGCAAGGCCCCCCGTCGGGGGCGTAGGCGTGTGGAAGGCCCCTCCAGGACCAGGTGTATTTCAGGTCAAGATCGCCTTGACCAACATCGAGCTGCTCTTGTTCTCAGTTGGAGAACTTACTCTTTTGTACACGACGGACCGCTCGACGCCATAGCCCGTGGTTTACGATGCGGAATCACTTTCCATAGCTCTTCTTCCAGGTTCTTCCTGGCTCTTCTTCGTAGTCTTCAAAGACGCAAGCAGCAGTTTTCGAACTGTGGCCGGGTCCGTATGAGCGAAGAACTCGGCGATTTCCTTGATGTCTGCGATGAATTGTGGTGTTTCCTCCAAAAGGCATCAAGGTTTTTCGCATGGTATGGCGGTCACGACCTCACTCCTCAGATCCGGATCACAAGCGACAAATCCAGTGTCGGCCTCGAACACCGTGTCCTCGTACGTGTATGTGCTCAGGACGACTTCAATCGATTCGCCGTTTTTGCGGACGTAGCACTCGAAACCCGCTCCTGCTGTACAAATCGTCGTGCATGCAACCACGATCGGCTTCGCCTGTACCAGGCACCCGAGTTCCGTGTCGAACACCTGCCCGCGAACCTCGTAGCAACCGCTGCAGCCGGGTGCCTCTGGATCCGGAGCTGGGGAACATGTACCCGACGTCGTAAGTTGACACGATTTCGATGATGACTCTTCACCCGCTTCATCCGTGGCTTCGACGGCAGCATCCAAAGAGCCACTCAACTTGCCGGATTCGCCTGAGTCGGCATCCACAGAATCACCGGTATCCACTGAATCGCTAGCATCTGCATCACCTGCCGATTCGCTACAGCCAACAACAGCAAAAGCGATCGCCAGCGAGGCGAACCATCCATGATGACGACCGGTGAGCTTCGTTCTGTTGTATGTTTTCATTGCGTCACCTTTCTAGAAAGTACATTCCCTTTTGAGCCTCTACTTATGTCCGCATACTCAGTGGTCATTAGGATCACCGGAATGGTAGTAATCGCACACCGATACAGTACGACTCTGCCCTTGCGGTACATACCAGCCGTGAACCCGGTACTGAAGGCACCTATCACCTATCTGATGACCTAGGAGCCGAATCCGCGATCGGATATCGGTTGACAGATCCGCCATGATTAGCACCTCTCCACCGCCTTCCGGACAGGTATTCCACACCTGTAAGTCAATGTCCGCGGCGTTCATAAGATCCGGTTCATTGAACGTCAAAGCCGCCTTCCATTGGGTGATGCTTGTGCTCTCGGGTCCCGGCGGTCCAACCCAGAACGAGACGGTTTGGTTGTGCGTGATTGCGAACTTATGACACCCCCATCCAGCCGGCGGCGTGAGATTCTGAGAAGACGGATACCAGAGATGAACGCGGCCCGCGCCGGAACGCTGATCGACTCCAAGGTTCATGATTTGTCCCGAGTCGCTTTTATAACCGTCGCCCATCAAGAGCATATGCGCCAGCAAGATGTCAACGTCGTTTACAGCATATCCTGACTGGTACAGGGCATCCTTCACAAGCGCGACTGAACCGGTCACGACCGGCGCGGCCAGCGACGTGCCACACAGACCCGTCGTGTCGTACCCGTAGATACCGATCCACGTTCCGGTGAAGTTGTTGAGGTTCCGTATGCAGCCGGGCGCAACCAAGTCCGCAATCGCGAGGGCGTTGTAGCGCCAAGCACCATTCGAGTAGATGTCCATGCCGCCACGAGCGGTGAACGATGCCACGGAAAGGTCATCGTAGGCACTCGTGTCGTTGTGGGATCCAAGCGCACCGATCGCCAACCCGTGGCGAACGGTTGCAGGGTAGTCGGCAGTACACCCACCAGGATCGCCGCTGTTCCCGATCGCTGTCACATAGAGTATGCCCGCGTTTGCCATGTTCCGCATGGTTGCCGTGTATCCGCCACCCGTGCATTGGGGATCACAGTTTGTGCATATGCCCCACCATCCGCTACGGTTGAAAACATCAATACCGTCCTCAATCGCCCTTTGAGCGACGGCTATATTCGTGTCCACGTAGCCCGGTGAACCGACGCTAGTGTAGTAGTATATGTCGGCTCCACTAGATATTCCGCTGTGTTTGACACGCTCAGTCGGATCGCTTATCGACGGATCCTGACCAGCTTCGATCGAACCAACAGCTACGCTTGTGACCGCGGAACCATGCGAGGTCCCTTGAGGAGGCGAATAGCTCGAACACGCTGAATGTTCGCAGTTCCAGATCGCCTGGAATCTAGATATCCAGCCAAAGAGGTGCCATCGTTTGAAGCCTGGATGCCCGGATGCAAGGACGTTCGAGTCGTAGATGCCCACGCGCACGCGGCCGGAAGATTGGCCCCCAGTGTTACCCGTATACCCGTAATTAAGAAAGTCCGAAGCCCGAAGCCCTGCCCTAGTCTCGTAGCCTGAGTAGTAAGCGGATGGCCCCACTTCGTAAGGTCCGTTCCGCACGATCTCTTCTGGCTCGGTCCACTCAAGGATCTGTTCAACGCGGTCCAACGGGACTACGGCGCGGATACCGGGGATGACCCAGAACGTGCTAGCGGGCTCAATCGCGATGCCGTCGAGTTTCTGAAGGACGGGCTGGAGAACGTAATCGACGTTTTCGGTTCTAGCAGAGACGATGTCCGCGCGCTGTGAATCGGACAGCGTGCTTGATTGCAACTGAGCCCAGTCGAACGGAATGTCGGGCAAGACGATGAACAGGTCGACGGCATCCTGACCTGTGAGCCCATTTAGCTGCTTGCGCAGCCGATCTCTCCAGTTACGGGTTGGGGGATCACCCGAGACAGCCGACGGCTTGAGCGACAGGATCGCGTCCCGTTGGTCGCGGCTGAGGGTGCTGCGCATACCCGTGTTCGGAACTGAGACCGGCCCGTCCCCCTCGTCAACGAAGGTAAAGTGTAGTTCATTATCTAACTGCGCGGATTCCAGTCGCGTTTTGGAGTTTGCCGCGTCACGAGAAGCTTCTTGTGCCTCGGTACCGCATCCCAGTACGAGAAACGATAGGAGCACCGCTAATGCCCCGGTCACCTGCAAGGCTTGAACGGACATCGGATAGCAGTGAGAATTAGACATTGTCCCCTCTCTGGCTCAACCGGCTGATTTAATTAGGATACCAGTTAAAGAAGATGGCGCAAGCGCTTTTTGCCATTAGCCCGGATTTCTCACATCTTTAGGGAATTTTTGCGCATCGCACCGTGTTTCTCCAGTTGAAACACATAAAGGAGCACGATGCGATGCAGACAGAGTGTACCCCGAAACGGTTGAGTTTTCACCCCCATGGCCGACGTGAAGTGGTGGGCGCCTTTGATGCACAGATGGCCAGTTCCGATGGTGGCTTGCTGGTCTTACGGCAGATTGATCAGCAACTCGGATTGATGGCCGGAAGAGCAGGTCGATATCGGAACGATGGCGCGTTCGTGACTCTTGCTCCTCTTCCGGCTCTCGACGATGACGTGGTCTTTGCTCTCGAGAATCATAGTTTTGCGCCTGTTCGACGTGTCCAGTGGCACAACAGTGACCTTGATATGTCGAGTCTCGATGCTTTGCTCACATCGTTGAGAAAGCGACCCCACAAAGCGTGTTTGCGAATGGTCGAAGGAGCGGAAGACGGTGTTGCACTGCAAGAATTATCTTCCAATCCCGAGGTGCGTCGCCTTGCCTCCAGCCCTGAACGTGTGGCTTTGCTCTGGGCTGTTTGCCAAATCCCTGACTTTCGACAATTGCTCCTGGATAGTCACCTGTGGTTACTTGAGGAGATTTTCAAGCAGCTTTGTGGTCCGAAACAAATCATCGATGAGGACTGGTTTGCTCAGAAGCTGCATCGGCTCGACGATATCCAGGGTGATATTGAGACGTTGATGCGACGCATCTCGTTTGTGAGAACGTGGACCCCTCGGTGTTCGGGGCGTTGTCCACGCAAGGAGGGCTCGGTTCATGCCGTCGAAGATCGTCACCGACAAGGAGAAGTCTGCACGTTTCGTCGCGTCCTCGGGGACCACCCACGCAGACAAAGTGGTGCCCGCTCTCGCGGGCTTGTTGACGCCGCACCTGCAAGCGGGAGAGAGCCTGCCGGACCTGGCGCTCTTGTGCCGGCTGGTTTCTCGGCTGGTCGAGGCGAAGGCTGCCGCGATGGTGGCCGCGGATCGCTCCCACGAGCAGGAACTGGGAGACGATCAAGGGCCCCGGGCCGCACGGGACCGGGCGGCGGATGACCTGGCGACGGTGCTGGCCGATCTGCGTGACGCCCTCTCCGCGGGGTACGGGCCGGAGGCGGTCAAGCTCTACGGGCTCGACGGCAAGTTACCGGTCGATCCGAGCGTGATTGCCGTGCTGGCGGAGTCCGTATGCGCGAAGGTCAAGGGGGGCGGGATTACGTTGCCGTCGCCGCGCCGCAAGGACGGGCTGCAGCTCAACTTGGCGGCGTATGCCAAGGAAATGGAGTCGACCCTTCCCGCATTGCGGGACGCGTTGCAAGACGTCGCGCGCGAGCAGAAAGAGGCGGACGCCACGTTGCGCGGCAAGAACGTGGCCGTGGCGGAGTACGACAAGGCTTTTTCCGGGGGGGCCAGCGTTTTGTCCGCGATCTTCTCGCTGGCGGGCATGGATGATCTCGCGGGAAAGGTTCGACCCTCACGTCGGAAGCCCGGGCGCACGGACGAACCGCTGGAAGGCGATCCTACGCCAGTTTGATCTTTCGTTCACGCAGTGCCTGGCCCGTTCTGCCGTGGCAGCACGAGGGTTGCTTTCTGCCCAACGCCTTCTGCCGTGGCAGAACGTGTCGTGCATTCTGACCAACGCCTTCTGCCGTGGCAGAACGGGTGCTGCCTTCTGCCCAACGCCTTCTGCCGTGGAAGAACGGGTGCTGCATTCTTCCCAACGCGTCGTGACCGAGTTACCATGCGCTGCTTCAGATCCACCCCCCAACGGGCCCCTCAATCCAAAGGCAAGGGGACCGTGTGGTCGGGACCCGTCGACAGAAATTTTTTCCACAAGCCAGCTTGGATTAATAATGAGAGCAGGTCCGCCATGGTGGCGACCAGGAAGACGGATAGGAAGTGGCCCGCCGTCGCTAGTACTACTGCGGGAAATTACACCCAATCGACTCCGGCACTCACGTAAACTCAACACAATACACCCGACGATCGCATCCTACCGACTCGCAACCGACCAGGTGCCAGGGGATACAGAGGTCGAATCATGGGGTTGAGACGGTGACAACACGGGCAACGCGGAAGCCAGGTTGCAAGATATCGGGCAATGGCGAGACGAAGGGTGGCAAACGAGTTGGCGAAGTGTCGCTCAGGCCGCGCGTGGGAACGTACTATTGGCACTTTGCCTTCGTCCACAGGGGGGAAAAGCTTTCATTCGCTCGGAGACGATGAAAGCGTAGCAGCAGATGGCTACCGTGACATGGTGGTGCCAGCCTGGATACGATCTGCCCTCATAGTGGTCGAGCCCAAGCTCGCCCTTCATCTCCTGGTACACTCGTTCGGTTTTCCAGCGTTCTTTGACAGTTCGCACGATTTGCTTCTTGGGCATGCGTCGCGGCAGACTGGTCAGCACAAACTTCGTCGGCTTCGGTTCGCCTTTCGGCCACTCCATCATTAGCCACAGTTCTTCGCGCTCATCGATGGGGCTGCCGTCATCGGCAGCAACCTTGACACGACGAAAGCAAAAGCGGCTTGAGAGCATCTTTCCGTTCGTCCCCTCACGCCACGAGCAGCGACGGAATGCCTTGGCTCCGAGTTGCATTCCGAGCTGTTGGGCGCTGACGGCCTGGCCCTTGACCTGGTTATCAGCCCCGACCAACCAGACCTTGGTGGGAGCGCGGATTCCCACCGCAATGTCAAAGCCCAAAAGACGAGCACACCCTCGGAACGTCAC
>MWCO01000143.1 GCA_002070115.1 Deltaproteobacteria bacterium ADurb.Bin207 | reverse complement strand
CCTGCTCGTGGCCTGGACGCTCGGCACGGTTTCGTCCGGCTGCGGGGGTGAGTCGCAAGCAGTACTCGTGTCGCTGGACGCCGGCCTGGATGGTGATTCGGATGGGCTGGCCGATGTGCCGACTACCGACACCGACACCGAGACCGAATCCGATGCTCCTGTGCTCGTCGATCCACCCGCGAACGGACCGTGCGTGAAGGTATCGACACTCCCGAACCCTGTCGGAGAGCTTCCCTACGGCCGAATGTTCTTCTCCGGTCCGGGCGAGCTATGGTCCGTAAGCGGGACCACTCCTTTCAACGAAGGAGGTACGTTCGTGTGGACCGAGCAGACGGGTTGGGAGTTTGTGTCCTTACCAAGCAGCGCCCCCATATGGGCGTTTTCAGGTGTTACGGCGCTGGCAACGCTCGATGACGCGCCCGCGTTCGGCAACACCACGGAACGCCCGTTTCACGAAGACATATCTGCTTTGAATTTCTGCTCGAGCTGGTTTCTCGCGGAGAGTCTCGGCATGCCTTGGATTGGCAACAACGGTGGCTGTGCACAAAGACGACTGCAGGCCATCCTGGTCTATCCAGGCGGAGACAAGTATCGAATCCTGTCATTCGGAAGGTACGATGAGTCACCTCGACTCACGGACTCGAGTACGGGAGAGACTTTCCAGCTCCAAGGCTGGATCCACGATGACGAGCTGTGGTACCTGCGTTACACTGCGGTTGGCCGCTGGCACGTGCGTTCGGGAAGGCTCACGAAGGTCGCAGTCATCGATCTCGACGCGTTGCAGATGAAGGCCGTCGACGGGGTCCCGGCCATCGACGGCTATGGTGCCGTGGCCGTGCGCGACCACGAAGTCTGGCTGCACGGCGTGGATGAATCGAACTCGCCCGTGCTCGCACGCATCGATCCGGCCACCGCGAGCGCCACGCTCTTCGATGCCAGCGGCCTTCCCCGTCCGGGTATCCCGAATATCGAGCAGGACCTGCTCGCTCACGACGGTTCCCGGATCTGGAAGCTTCGCTTCGATGAAGGGAGCGTGATTGTCGGCACCCTCGATCTGGCAACGCAAAGCGCGAGGGTGCATCCGGTGGTGGGCGATGTGGAAGCAGCCCGAGCGCTGTTCCTGCCGGCGCAGGCCAATCTTCTGGAGCCGGGCGTGATCAGCCACGAGTTCAATGGTTTTCGTCCGCCCGAGAGCTTGCGAGTCTTGCCGATCGGAGAGGGGGAGATTGTGGTGGCGCGTCAATGGGGCGAATTTGCAGGTGTTCGGATCAGTCTGACGTGTCCGTGATGTGTTATACTCTCGTCCACTTGCCTGACATGCTGGTGGAACGCGGAACCCATGGTCGTTGAGGCTCTACGTGCCCTTGTCACACACTGACCATCCCATTTGACGGCAATAGGACCGGAAACATGGGGTGTTCAGAATGCCGTCTTGGAGGATGGGAAGATGGCCGCAAAGTGTACCGCGCAACAATGCGCCGAGATTCCGTGTTTGGCACAAGAGGTGGGGCCACTCGAGGCTGCCAAGCGCAAAGGGGTGACCCCGGGGACTGTGACCGCATGGCGATGTCTGGAAAAAAAGAGCAAAACTCGCCAAGCTCCCAGAGCCACAAAAACCCGCGGCATCGGAACCTCCCAAACGACTTGCTGGCAAAAAAGCTGCCGCCTGTACACGCCATCCGAAAAAGCGGCGGCTTTGGAGTTGGTGCAGCAGCTAGCGATAATCGAAATACATAGAAAACAGGTATTTATAGCTTTTATGTGTACGAATGGACTCGCATCCATGAAAAAGCCATGCAGCAAAAGCACGTCTCCGACCCCCTCGCCGACCAGACCCCTGCCAAAAACGACCGCAACCCTGGTCTTCGCTCCGACATTTAGGGGAATCGCTCCGACACGGAGGGGATTTCTCGAAACACGGAGGGGAATCGTGCAATCATAAGGTGGGTTTTTGCTCAAACACGGAGGGGTTTCGCCCGAACGGGGAGGGGTTTCGCAGAATCGCGGAGGCATGACGCTCCGCAACGGTGGCCTGTTGCCTTCCGGCGATGGCTTTTCGCTTTGCGGCGATGGGTTTGCGCCTTTCGGCTGTGGAGTTGGTTGTGGATCGGACTGTCCTCGAGGCCGGGATGGTCGTTCCACTCGGTCAGGATGCGGGCAAGGCGTTCGCTGTTGGGTGTGCTCTCGTCCACGACGGGGGCCGAGACGCGTCGCTGGGATGAGCGGCCCCTGGCCCTGCTTATGCTTCTGCCCCCCATCCCTGCCCTTCACGCCGTGGGTGGAAGGGAAAAGAAGCAAGATCGAAATGTGTTACGCACGGGCAAAACCATGCGCAAGCGGTACAACACCAGCCGAACGTGGGCTAGCGCCTCTACGGTATGCAACCATGGAGAGGAACCCCAACCATGATCGGTTGGATGTTTGTGGCGCAGTCCCCGAATTTGTTGTGACTGAGCCGATAGATAAATCGATCAGCTTTTGCAAGCCAAGACAAGTTCCGGGTCACGTCGCGGGGGCGGCGTAAAGGCAGTCAAGACAGGGCAACCGGATGAAGCCCAATCCAGCCGACCCGCTCTACAACCAGACAGCGACCACGCTGCCCGTCGACTTCCATTCGTGCCGATGCGCCTTCGTGTCCGTGCTTGCTCGCACTGGCGTCAACGTGCAGACCGCGATGGCGCTCACGCACCATGCCGACCCGAAGGTGCACATGCGCTACATCGCCGAAGAACTTGGACGCAACGTGCTCGATTCAGCTCTTCCGTCGATCCCGGAAATTCGGGCCAACAAACCCACCGTGGGTGTGATCCCGACGGTCCCACATTGTCTCGCTGTTGGTTCTGCGCCCCTTGACCAGTGCCCGCATCATTCGGACCACCGTCCGCTTGAGTATTCTGCCAGCATGTCGGTTCAAGCGCCTGAAGAGAGGCCATAGTTGCAGTGCATCGATTCGGCGGAGATTTCTCGCGCGCTTGGGTCCCACCGCACGCCATGCTCAGAATCATCAGTGCGCCGACGAAAGCAAACAAGGAGTTGGGTGTCATCGCTTGCACTGCCGGAAATCTTGTCGAACTTGCCCCCCGAGAAGTTACAGCCTGCTACTTTTCAGGAGGGCGAAGTTTCAAGTCTTCGTAGGCGCGAGTGGATTTGAACCACCGACCCCTACCGTGTCAAATTTGCGGTTCTTAGTAAAATCGTTATATTTCAATCAGTTAGCCTGCCACAATCCGCTCCAAAACCCCGTCCATGGCCCTGTCCATTCCGGTGGGGTCTAACGCCCTCCCAGAAGCTCCCGTAACTTCGCCATGCTCTGCACGAGGCCACAGTCTCGAAGCCGATCCAAGACCTGCTCCCTCGTCATCGGCGGGTTCTTCAAGGCGGCCACCTGTTCGATGAGAGCACCAACGACAAGACCGGCGGCAAGGCCGAGCTGGTCCATGACGAAGTCGTCCGGGTGCCTGCCCTCGATGCCGAACGGATCAAGAGCGTCGTGGGGGAAGTCCTTCAGATTGAACGTGACAATGGTCTGCGCACCCGAACGGATGGCAGCAGCAAGGACATGCCGGTCGTCCCGGTCCGGCAGGGTCAACCCGTCCACGAGGTCTTGGTAGCCGGACACCATGCAGTCGGGGATGGCTTGCTGCATGAGCTGCCGCGTACGTTCCAGGGCTTTGGGCCTGAGATCGGGACGCTCGCGCAGGATGGCGTCGAAGCACTCGTCGAGGATCTCATCGGACCATCTGGCTTGAACGATCCCTGTCCGGGCGAGCCGCAGTAGGAAGTCCCGAAGCGGTGCGGGGTACAGCACGCAGGCGTCGTAGATGACCACGAACGCCATGGGTCAGTACCCGAGGTCGTGGTGCTGGGCCTCTGCGGCAAGCTCGTCGAGGACGGCCTTGCGCTTGTCATCATCGCCCTGCTTGTAGGCCATGATGTCCGCCATCAGGACACGTCGGTGGGCTCCGACCTTTCGGTGGGGGATCGCTCCGGACTCCAGGAGCTTCACCAAGAAGGGTCTCGACACGTTCAGCATGTCCGCCGCCTGCTGGGTGGTCAGCTCCGCGTGAACGGGGACGATGCTCACGGCGGTGCCGTTGGCAAGGTGCCCGAGGATCTCCAGGAACAGATCGAACGCTTCCTTGGGCACGGTGACCGCGACGTTCTCGTTCTTGTTCTTGGCGACCTGGAGGGAACGTGGCCCCCGCTGCTTCACGGACGACAGGAGGCGCAAGGCTTCCTGGGCCTGCTGGGCTTCGACGGGGGACGGAAGACGGAGGGCCGTGTTGGACATGGATCAAGTGTAGGGCTCGAACGAAGCGAACGCAATAGGCGAAACAAACGAAACGGAATGCTCGGGGCCGTCAGTTCGGCTCTCCTCGCACTTTTCCGACGATCTGCCCCGGCCTTCACCACGCGCATGAAGAGGTCGTCCGTCAGTTCTTGTAGGGCGGTGGCAGCAGCCTGCTCGGCGCGGACGTTCGGGATGACCGGCCCCTTCGTCACCGTGACGCCTTCCGCGAACGTCGAGTGCGCGGGGGCCGTGGGACGGACGTGGCAGTCCACGAAGCGATCCGAAGCTCCGGCACCAGCTCCAGCATCCGCTCGTTGTGGTTGGGGTTCGGTGAGCCGTCATCAAGGGTCTCGCCGTACTTGACGTGCAGCTCGCGGAACATCTTCCAGACCTCGTCGCTGCGTTCCTTGGCCTCCTTCGGCGTGCGGGCGGCCTCGATGTACTGGGTGACCTCTTCCGGCCCCATGGGCAACGCCTCGGGGGCGGCAGCATCATGGGCCAACGCCTTGTCCACCTTCGAGCGGGCAACAGCGCCTTCGGTAACCACTCGCTTCACGTCGTCGTAGGAGGCGAAGATGGTCTTGCCGATCTTCTTCACGGGAAAGAAGCCGTCGCGCACCATTGCTTTGTAGCTCCTGGGAGTGATGCCGAAGTGTTGCTCCGCCGTCTTCTGGGTAACCGTGGCCGGAGGCGGCGCGACCATCACGAACAAGGACTTGGGGATGCGGATGGTGACGGCTACGTTGTCGTCATTGGGGTCGGTGGGCTTCATCGAGCGGGAGAGTAGCTTCACGGCCGGGTCGGCGGTGAAGACCGTCTACCGCTTCGTCGCCGCCAGCATCCGAACCCCCACCGTCGTCGCCGGTATCAAGCCGCCGTGCTTCCACGCCACGATGAGGGCGGGGGAAGCCAGCGGCCGTGACGGCTCCCTACATACAGGGCCACACATCGGGTGGCCTCGGTGGACGATGCAGGGCTTCCAACGACCCATCACGGTCATGTCCGCGCTTCAGTCGATCCGAAACTGGCTTTGCCTTCAATGGCTTCGCTGCCCACAAACCTCAGACGTTGCTTCCGAACTCTAAACCCTGGCAGGTCGTGCGCCACAGCGTTCTGGCGGACTAGACGCCCGCTTCGTCGAGGATCTTTCTGCCGATGATCAGGGCGAGGTCATCTCGTGTCGGCGGAAACCCGGTCTTGCCCCAGTCGAGACCCCAGCCGCAGACTTGAGCGCCGGTCACGTAGCGGCCCTTTCCGTTCTTGGTGGTTTGTCGCAGGGCCATGAACTTGTGCCCCGGTGGCCCGGCCGCCCCCTTGTCCGGCATCACGTAGATCAGGAACTTTTGCGGATCGCCTGCGCAACCGCGTCGGGATTTGCAAGCTCGACGTGACGGGGGTAGTCTGTGCTGGTCATGTCCAATTGGTACGTGTGCAACGAGGGGGGGGACGTGGTTGGCCCCGTGACGAGCGATCTGCTGGAACTTGGCATCAAGAACGGCAAGGTGCCGCTTTCGGCATCGGTGTGCCGGGAGGGTGACCAGGACTGGTTGCCGCTCAAGAGGGTGGGCCGATTCGCAGCCGTCATGGATCAAGCGCTGAATCCGACCGTTCACGCCGATCAACTGAAGATGGAAGCTGCACCCGTATCAAGCTGGCATCTCCGCTACGAAGGCGTGGAGCCGGTGGGGCCAATCCCCGAACCCGAATTGATCCGCTCGATCGCGGCCGGGCAGGTTCATACGACTGCGTGGGTTCGCCGTGTCGGTGAGCAGACATGGGTGCGGATATACGACGTGCCCGCGTTTTCCAACTGCTGGCCTCAGAAGCAACAGCAAGCTGTCGGGCATCCGATCGGCGCATCGCAAACGATGTCACCCGGACCTATTCCGAACGATCCAGTCTCGGCCATCGACATCGTTCTGCTCACACTCCTTGGGGCCGGTAGCATCGCTGTCTTTCTCGCTAGCCGTAGTCTCGCATGGCCGCTCGCCGCAGCATGCGGGATCTTCATCTACGTGCGCTTGTCAAGCACCATCCGACCAACAATCTCCGGACGGCCGCAAGCGGCCTGACGGCGTAAGGGGTTTGACCATCGCCGTTGGTCAATCGTCGTACAGGTTTTCAGAGGTCC
>MWCO01000142.1 GCA_002070115.1 Deltaproteobacteria bacterium ADurb.Bin207 | reverse complement strand
CGCCCCCCGCCTGTCGAGGAAATATCGAACACGATACGGAACGCTACGTGACTATCAATTGGGGTGTTTCCGGCACGGAAGTTCGTCAATCTCCCCTCGGCCTCGTGCATCCCTCGAATCACCAAAACCGCGGATGCTTGTCGCAATGGGGCTCCCGCTGCCTTGCTACCATGGGCTGGTCCTACCTCGATATCCTCAAATTTTATTACGGTGCGGATATCGTTCTGGAAAAAGCCTCGGGCCCGTGCGTGGGCGATAGCAACCGTCCCCCTGTCGGGCGCGTCGTTCACATCGACTGCGAAGCTATCACCGGATGGGTACAAGACCCGGATGAACCGGAAGTTGCCTTGCGCGTGCATGGCTTTTTTGGCGGTTCTACAGGTTCCTCCCAGGCCATTCAGGTCGTGTCCGTAAGCACCACTCCGCCCCGATGCGATTCCGACCCTCCCTGCCCCAAAGCGTTTTCCATACCCATTCCCTACCGTCTGCGTGATGGGAAAGCCCATGGATTTCAAGTCGTTGCCTTGGATTCGCGGGCAGGGGTCGATGCGATGCTGGAAAGCAAGACTTCCGTTTTTCGCTGTGAGCCGCCCGCTCCCTTCGTGTTTCCAGAAGACGGCCTGCTTCGTCCCGTCCAGTCCCTCGATAGCCTAAACGCTTGGCAGCTCAGCCTCGGACAAGACCTCGCCCTGATGACACCCTCGGAGTTTTCCCAATATGTCGAAGGCCCAGCTCTGCCCGAAAGCCCGCTTTGGATTCGCTTGCCGACTTCCTATGAACACGCAACGTCTTATGCGATCGTGGATTCCGGCCTGCTCCGCCCCGTGGCTGCCCGAACCCTCGCGGCCTGGCGCGTGAGCCCAGATTCCTTGCGCACCGCTACTGTCGAAGAACTCTCCCTGCCCCGAGGTTCCACCTTCGCCCAGACCCCGTTTGTCGTCCAAAAAACAGATGGTACACTCTTTATCCTCGACACCAACCCCGTTTCACCCGTGTTGCCCTAAGCTTCCCTATGAAAACGGAAAAATCGGTCATTCGC
The DNA here is from genome assembly GCA_002070115.1 of Deltaproteobacteria bacterium ADurb.Bin207. Lineage (GTDB taxonomy): Bacteria > Myxococcota_A > Polyangia > Polyangiales > Polyangiaceae > MWCO01. The sequence goes on along the minus strand of MWCO01000142.1, from coordinate 5,505 downwards.
TGGGGTATCCTTGGATGCGGCAACGTCGCCGAGGTCAAAAGCGGCCCCGCTTTTCAAAAAACACCCCATAGCCAACTCGTGGCCGTCATGAGACGCCAAGGCGACCTCGCCCAACAATTTGCGCAGCGCCACGGGGTGCCGCGATGGTACGACAACGCCGAAGCCCTAATCCACGACCCCGAAGTCGATGCGGTCTATATCGCTACCCCCGTCGATAACCACGCCAACCTCGCGCTTCAGGTCGCCAAAGCCAACAAACCCGCGTATGTCGAAAAACCCATGGCCCGTCACTTTCCCGAATGCCAGGCCATGCTCGAAGCCTTCACCCACGCCCGCCTCCCTCTATTTGTCGCATACTATCGCCGTAAACTGCCCCGATTCTTGACCGTCGCCGCCCTGCTCGAACAAGGCGCCCTCGGAACCATCACCGCGATCCGCTACCATTACGGTTCTGCTTCCCATCGTAAACCGCTTTCTCCGCTGCCCTGGCGTCTGGACGCCGCCCGCGCGGGAGCAGGACTCTTTCTGGATCTGGGCTGCCACGTCCTCGATATTCTCGACTTTCTCTTGGGGCCTGTCCACCATATCCAAGGGTCTGCTTATAATGTTGCGTCAACGTATGATGTGGAAGATGTCGTGCTCATGACATTTCAAGTGGGAAAAGCCATTCCGGGTGTTGCCTCCTGGAACTTCGCGCAGCAACAGCACGAAGATTGCCTGGATATCGAGGGAACCGACGGGCACCTACGTCTTTCTGTCTTCGGCGATTCACCGATTCGTTTGACGCGAGGAAAAGAGCATAGGGATCTTCGGATCGCCAATCCGCCCCACATCCAGCAGCCTTTGATTGAAAGCATCGTCGATGATTTGCTTGGACGAGGGACGTGTCCGAGCACGGGGACGACGGCGGCTCGAACGTCGCTGGTGATGGATACGGTTCTCGACGGCTATTATGGAGGCCGACAGGATCGGTTCTGGGAGCGGCCGGAGTCGTGGCCCGGACGACGAACCTGGTAAATTGTCCGTGGTTTACCGCGTTTGTGCTTCGAACAGACTTCAAGGATCTTTCAGCATCCGATGAAGTATCGAAGCGTATGCCCCCATAGATGCAAAACGAGAGAGAGCGTGGCAATCGCTTCCACAACCTTGTACTTTCGCGGCGCTACAAAAAGCAGCGATAGGCTCGCCAGGACGATGGCATTGGCGGGCCATAGCAGCTTGTGCATCCCCACGCGATAAGACGCCCAGGCAGCGAGCGCGCAGGTACAAACGACGAAAAAGCTCGTGGCGATACGCCCGTGATGAATAAGATAGGTGTCCAGGATTCTCGGCGCCTCCGGATCGAGTTTTCGGCAGATCTCGTACGTAAAAAACGAGCCCAGAGCCATACTTGCCGTGATCCACGTCATCGGATCACCGATGGATTCAGGACGGCCCAGCGTGGTGCAGAACGCCACGAGCGGTAACATGACCACTTGGTGGGTTATGGCATAGAGAATGGGAATTCGGGCGAGCCAGGAACCGATATAAAACTCCTTGAACATCAACCACAGAAACACGGTGCTGATAAGGTACAGACTCGCGGCGGGAAATCCCGCGTAAAAATAAGCAACACCAGAATAACCAAGCATCACCAGCGCGCCCGCGTGGATGACGCGTCGAACAGTAGCGACTTCGAGCAAACCGCGGGGCAGGGGACGCTCGGGATGAGCCACTCGGTCTTTATCGTAATCTTTATACTCATCCATGAGCCGCAAAAGAGCGAGAAATAAAAGGTTTCCTACAAGGCCCACCGCAACCGCGAGCCACGAAAGCGGCGCTTGCCCCGCCAGCACTCCCGTCGTGGTCATGCCGCCCGCGAGCAGAAGATACACCGGAATGGGAAAACGTTCTTTGATATAGGTTAACCAGGCAGCCATGGTGCTCCCTTTCGAAGCGTGGTACGGCGATCAATACGCGCCCTATGACGTCGATCGCGATAAATCGGGCAGCAGATCAATCGATCGATCCCTCGATATTGTTGCTTAATTCGTTCCGCGTTTTGGCGTAGCCCTTCGCCGACGAGATAGACACTCCCCGGGTTGGTCCGATGGATGAAAGCGCGGCTATGTCCAAGCTCGTGGTATACGGATTGCTCCCACGAAAAATCCTCCGCAGGCTGGCTGGCGCGCCCAGCGTACCACCATAGATCGTCGCGGACCTCGATGCGGTCGCCCATGTCATGCCAGACGTTTCCGTGTTCATCGACTCTTTTGTGGACGAGGTTTTCCCTATCATTGCCCACATACCATCGGCAAACATGGGGGCCGGTAACCCATAGGGAGTTGGGTTCGAGGCGCGAGCGGATGGCATCGACCGGCTTGCCCACGCAAAGCACTTGATGAAATCCTCGCGCTCGGCTGACGGCCACGGCCTTTCGAGCATCGAGCACCGCCACCGGTTCCGCCTCGGAACTCCCATACACATGCAGAAAATGCGTGTCAGGCCACTTATCAAAGGCATTTTCCCATAAGGAAACGTCGGAAAGCGCTCCGCCCACATGCACGGACGCCAGCTTATCCAACCGGGCGTTTCGCAGGATCTGCGCGAGAAATGCCGGCCCACAACTCAACGTCCGCGGTTGCAGCTCGTCTGGCAAATCATCGATGGCCCGCAATTGCTTGAAACTCCACCGCGGTGACACCAGCAACGATGGACGACCCGAGGCCAGATTCGCTAAAACGAAATTCGCGAAAATGCATAGATCTGGGCCCTCATGATGCGTGAGCCCCAGCGACCGTGTGTAAATGTCGTGTTGGTGAATTAAATACCCTTGTGGGCGAACGACACCTTTGGGTTGGCCCGTGGTGCCGGAGGTGAAGGCCACCAGCGCGGGCGTCTCGGGACTCGTGTCTTCGATAGAAAGGGGTGCCCCGCGGGCGGAAAGGACGCGGCTCGAAGCTTTCCACCGAGAAATGGCGCGAACGGCGGGAACCCGGGCTCCCCAGGCCATACCAAGGGCTCCACCGATGAATAGTGTGGGTCGCATGAACCGGATGACACGATCGACCTCCCCCACCGGCAGCCAAGGTTCGACGGCAATCACCGTGGCTCCCATGGCGAAAACCGCAAGGACGATAGCGTATAGGCGGGGCCCTGGCAGTTCCACGACCAGCACGCTCGAACCAGGTTTCACCCCGGCGTCGCGAAGCGCTCGCTGGGTTCGCCCGGCCATCGCCAGCAATTCTTCAAACGTCATTCGGGTCCCGTCAGGGCTCCACAAAGCGACGGTGTTGGGTTTGCGCTTGGCTTGTTGGACAAACAGATCGACGCAATTCATGCGGACTCCGGATCGGGTTCTTCCAGACGATCTTGTTGAGCAGCCCTTGCATGGTTTTGCTGCATCGGCAATCGTTCGTGCCAAGGTAGAGCTTGGTAGCTATGGTCTTATCCCCTTTTTCGGGTCGAAAAGCAGCTTGGTCGGCGGTTGCTGCGGTAGTTGTCGTGGCAATGATTGTCTTGGGGTTCCGATCCTATGCCACGGACCAGCGAGAGCGTGAGTTTTCGGAACAACATACCCCGCTGGCAGCGTCGTTGGCAAAGCATCGAGGCTTGTTGGCGAGGGCGTCGGCGCTTCAACCCTACTTTCGAGAGATGTCTTCGGAAATCACACCATCGCGATGTCGTGAACTCATGGACCTCATCCGCGCCCACGATAACCGGGACCCGTTCGATGAAAATCCTCGTTGTGAGGAAGACCCACCCTCGCCGATGGACCTTTGTGATGCCGCGCGGGTTTTCGCAGAGGTCGCAGGTGGAGAAACGCAGCTTTCTCGTCCCGTCGGCGTGCTGCTACAGTCGCGAAAGCACGGGCAAGAACGAGGAGAAGAAAGGCTTTTCGTCACAACGCTGTTTCTATCCGAAAAACATGCGCTGCTGGAGATGCATCAACTCGCGTTTCCAGCTCCGTCGATGGATGGCAAACCCTTGCGCTGGCTCGTTCGTTCCCTGGGCGACGATGGTCTTTTCGAACGATGCGAAGAAGCGGGGCGAATCGATGTACGGGCGACAACGCCTGACGGTACCCTCCGTATGCATCGTCGAGAAGAAGGAAAATCGAATATAATCGAATGGTTGAGAGAGTCCCGGTCCGTAGGGACCAGCATTTATTTATGGCCTTCCCGTGGTGTTCGATACGAGGCGGCGACGGGAGTCGGCTGTGAGCCCGCGACTTGGTCGGAGCTTTGGATCGTAAAGCAAGCGGGGAGCAACGTTTGCACACGAGTGCGTCGCCACGATCAAGGCTCCGTGCAAACGTGGCAACGGGGAACGGGATGTGAATCCGCGGGGGGGCAGTGGGGCAAGTAGATTGCGTTTGCGTACGGCGTTGGCGTTGCGAGCGGGATTGGGATCGAGATGTCGACGACTACGTTGGTGCGCACGCAAACGTGGTTTAGCGGTTGCCGGACAATTCCTGCCACGAGGCGCGCAGCACGGTACGAAACTGGCGAACTTTGCGATCATTGGCCCAGGTGTACAGGGCGATGGTATGAAGAGGAACGGAAGGTTGGTGGTAGTCGATTCTCTGCGCCCAGCGCAATCCACCGGCACGTGTCGAGTCTGATGCGTTGCGGGAAGGTCGTGCGATGGTGATATGCGCTTTGGGAGAACGGCTTTCTCGCCTGGCACCAGCGGCATCGCAGATGGCGTCACGACAGGCTCCGATGGCCTGTTCGATCGTAGCCCGGCCTTGTTCCAAGGTCGCGGACAGCGCGGAATACCGTCCGGGCGCACCCATCGGGACGACGGCACCAAGGGTAACGGTGGTCGGTGCGAGGTTCCAACGAAGGGCTTCCCAACCAGCGCGCGCCTGTTGCTCCGACACGGAGCCGAGAAAAGCAAGCGTCAAGTGCAGATCCTCCTGATGAAAAAGACGAATGCCGTCGGGAGGGGAGGGGGTCGGCGCGAACCAGCCTTCTGGGTCGATGGGGATAGCGATGAACCAATTGGGAGAAAAGCCTGCCGCCATCCCATCATCGAAACATGATTCACCAATCGATGTCAAAGCGCGGCGTGACAGGTGCGACGAGCGATGGTTTCGGTTATGGTTCGACCATGAAACTTGCGTTTGCTTTTGCGGTGATGCTTCTGGCGGCAACGTCGCTTGGTTGTAAAAAAAGATCTAAAAAGGGAGTGGAAGACACGACATCCGATTCGGTAGCGGTTGCATCCGCCGGGGCAGGGGTATCGTCGAATTGCCGGAAACTCTGTCTGTTGGTTGGCAAATGCACGGAAAAGGACGGCAAGTGCTACGCGGGTTCCAAGGCTGAGTGCGAGGCTTCCGTGGGGTGCAAAAGCGCGGGATTGTGTTCCTTGAAAGAGGAGAGGTGCGTGGCGCTAACGGATGCGGAATGCGAACAATCCGATTTCTGTCGGATCAAAGGATTTTGCCTTGCGGTGGATGGTAAGTGCGTCAATCGGAGCGAACCCCCCAGTTCCGCGAGTGCGGCGGTGTCCGCGCCCCCT
>MWCO01000141.1 GCA_002070115.1 Deltaproteobacteria bacterium ADurb.Bin207 | reverse complement strand
CCGCCTCAGCCGAACCGCCAGATCCGGCCGTGCCCCCCGAACCGGCGCCGCCGCCAGAACCCGCGCTACCCCCAGTGCCCCCGCTGCCACCGGAACCCGCACTCCCCCCGGAACCCGCGCTTCCAGCCGAGCCCCCGTCGCCCCCCGCTCCCGCACCTCCTCCAGCGCCAGCACTTCCCCCCGAACCTGCGCTTTCCCCGATTTCATACGCGCCGATATCGATAGCGCCAACCGTTACCCGCCCCTCCGCCCCGAGGGGATGCACATAATGATGCGTCGGGGTTAGGTCGAATCCCGCTCCCGTGCCGGGAGCAACCCCCGCGTTTTCTGCCGGCGAACCCGGTGACAATCGGTAGTCGAAGCCATCCTTGTCCACAAAACCAGGGTCGCCTTCAAAACTGCCGGAAACGTCCGCATTGGTTTGCGTGACGATCGTGCCCTTGCCCATGAAAATATTGTTTCGCACCACGGCGGGTGGGGAAACACCTGGGTCGACATTGAGAAATATTCCGGTATTTCGGTCACTTACGAATGAATTATGGACGACGAAGAGTTGTTGACTCGGGTTATTGGCGTGGGCGCCTTCCCGGCGATACGAAAGCATGGAACTATTGTCGGTGTTTTGCCCTTGATGCACGAGGTTGCCGATGATGTAAGTCAAACCACCGTTGGGCACGTCGATTTCGTAGCTCTGATTGCCGGATTCACCGGTGAGACGATTGTACAGGATGTAGTTTTCCGCGGCCCGGGTCTTGAGCAAGTGCCCGATCTTGGCGTGGTGGGAATAATTGAATTGAAACGTAAGCCGTTTCACGTGCCCGATATAAAGGTTGTGGCTTTGACCATCACCGTAGCCGTTATGGGCAAACTCCGTGGATTCGATGAGAATTTCGCTTTCGGAATCGGCACTCGTCAGGATGCCGTTTTCGTTGTCATGAAAGTAGCACCCTCGAACGGTCAGGTTTTTTCCTTCTTGACGAATGCCGGCCCCATTGCGATCCGGAACTTTTGCGCCTAAAAACTCTATGTTTTCGACGACCACGTTGGCTCCGGTGATGACCCAAATGGCCTTTCCCCCGTGATGAGCCCCGTTGGCGTCGATGGTCGCGCGACCTCCCACGCCACGTAGGGTTAGGTTATTTCGAGTTACCGCGCATACGTCGCCCTTGTAGGTGCCGGAAGCATCGATTTCGATGATGTCTCCGTCGGAGGCAGCTTTGATGGCGTCACAAGGCGCACCGAAAGTTTTTCCGGGCCCTACCTGGAGCGTGGCAGCGAAAGCGGTCGAACCCGTGAGCAAGGGAAGCACAACCAAGGAAATACTGGTCAGGGATGATACGAAGCGCATGCAATTACCTTTTGTGGAAATAGTAAGTCTCTAGCCTACGGCGCCATCAAGCGGGTTTCATGCCATTTCCACGAAATTTCCGACAGGGCTGAAGTCCCGCTCTTCGGCGTTCGCCCATGCGCCATCGGTGTCGCCATCCCGTCATCGGCCCGTACCAAATTGGATCCAAGTTGTCGCACCAAAGGCCGGTATTTCGTGATGCTACCGAGGAACCGGGACGAACCGGTCCACCGAACACCGGCAGCAACTCGTGATTATTTCACTACGACGATACTTCTCGTTCATCGAGATGCAACACCGCGAGCCAAAGGCATCCAGCGATGTTAATCAAGGCCCAAGTAGCTAATAATAAACGAGAAATCAGGTTTCCCGTCGTGAGTTCCAAAAGGGGAACGCTCCCCAAATAGGCAGCAATTCCCACGGCAATTCCCGCGATGAAAGGACGAGCCCAGCGAATCCCAAAACCAACCGCGGATAGCGAAAAGGGGATCAGAACATGCGCCAACGGAAGCCAACGATGCACCGATACGCCAAGGAGCAAGTCCCAGTCGGGCACAGGACGCGCCAATAAGTCGATAGGCAGGGAAACACGGGACACGATAATAGGCGCCCACGCGAGCAGCCCTGGCCCGAACGCCAGGGCCATCAGCCAGAACCCCGGTCGCCAGAACCGCGAAAAGCCCCCTTTTCGTCGAATACGCCGCCCCACATACGCCGTCAGGCCAAACACCAGAGCCAGGCGAGTGGCAGCCTGTACCCCCACGGTGGCTCGAACGGCTTTGCCCACCTGAACGATTCCTTGTCCAAAGCGCGGTCCGCCTTTGATTTCCCCTTCGGGAACTTCCGCGCTAGCTTCGAGCATCGCTTGCACGCGTCCCGGTTCGGTCACGCCAAGGCTCATCAGCAACGCGGCGGCAGCCGATACATGGGGCGCCGCCATAGAAGTACCGGAAAACTTTGAAAAAAGTTCACAACGGTCCTTGCCTCCGTTGCAAATCGTCTGTTGAAGCACGTTTTCCCCCGGTGCTGCCAAGTCCACCTCAGGCCCCCAGGAGGAAAACGAAGCAAGACGATCCTGCGAATCCGTCGCGGCTACGGCCACCACGCCCTCGAAAGCTGCCGGGTATTCGACGAATTGTCCGTTATTTCCCGCCGCCGCTACCACCAAAGCCCCTTTGGACCGGGCGTATTGGATGGCATCGAAAAGGATACGGCTGGCCCGGGCTCCTCCCAAACTGAGGTTGATGACATGAGCCCCCGCGTCGGCCGCATAGCGAACGCCGTCCGCAACGGCCAGGGTCGTCCCCCACCCCTGCGCATTGAGGACTTTGATGGGCAAAAGCCGCGCGTGAAACGCTAGCCCTGAACCGCCAATACCGTTGTGGGTCGATTGGGCGATGGTCCCCGCCACGTGCGTGCCGTGTCCGTGGTCGTCGGTGGCATGCGGATGGTTATCCACGAAGTTGAATCCCGTTTTGCACCAGGTATCGGCAAGATCGCTACTTATCGTGAATGCTTCATGGTTTTCGCAAGCAACCCCCGTATCGACGACGGCAACGGTGACGCCTCTTCCGGTGCTGACCTGCCATGCTTGGATCGCGCCAACCCGCTGAATATGCCATTGTTCTTGGAACAGGGGGTCATTGGGAACCCAGCGGGCATGAACTTTAGCCACGGGCTCCACGTGCTGTACGCGCCCGTCCTTTCGCAAGCGTTCGAGCAATGCATGCACGTTCTCCCGCGCAACCGTTACGGCATGAATCCGAGTCCTTGCGGAAAGGATGCTGGAGGGGGAAAGGGAGACCCCAAACTCGGAACCAAAGGCTTCCAATTCGGGTTGAGACAGGCTGTCTTCCAAATCAACGGCCACCATCCCTGGGATGTCGTCGGGCGTGGACGACTGTTCGGGCAACGCCCGGGCTTGGGTGGGAAGCATCCAAACCACGACCATGAAGCAGAAAAAAACGATGGCCCGCGCGCGACCGCCGGACGATGGCAAAAAACGGGTAGCCATGAGGTCCCTCCCCAAGACAGGAAGTGGTTTGACACACAAGCATAGTGCGACCTTGGGAGAAAGCATCTGTTGTCATCCGAAAGCGTTCCGCATTCGGCATCCCGGTCGGCATCGTGGTAGGCTCCTGGGGTGAGCAGAAGAAGGATCGCGACGTCCGGGTTCGGCTTCGTCGCCCTCATGATCGTCGCGACGTTGGCTTCGGCCCAGGAGCCGGAAGGGACGGATGTGCCCGAGGATACGGCTGAGGGTACGGCGGAAACGAGCGTTCCCGCGGAGCCGAAAGCCGAGCCCGAATCACAGGAAACTCCTTTGAATTCAAACGGTTCCGATTCATCCGGAGCCTCTTCCTCAACGCCAAGCGCAACGCTTCGCCCATCGAAGCAAGAACCTTGCCCCGCGTGCGAGAACGCTGGGGCCTTGGGTTACGACGACAGCGTGCATCTTCGTTACGAGCTGGAAAGAATCGTGGTTCGAGGCAATGCACGCACGCGCGAGCGGATCATCCTTCGCTACGTCAAGCTTCGCGCCGGCGACATCGTGGATGTGGATCAACCCGAATGGGAGCTTCTTCGGTATCGTTTGCTGGGCACGGGTTTTTTTCAACGGGTGAGTCTTTCGCTGAGGAAAGGCTCTCAACGAGGGAAAGTCATTCTCATCATCGACGTGGTCGAACGAAACACGGTGGTGGTGAGCGATCTGTGGATGGGCCTATCCGCCGATGCGGATACGGAAGGCAATGCGCGACCTTTGACCGCATACGCGGGTGCGGATCTTGCCGAAACGAATTTGGGGGGAACGGGAATCACGCTTGGGGCTGGCATGGGATTCGCGCAGGACCAACTCGCCCTTCGCACCCGATTTTTCGATCCTTCGGTGATGGGTTCCACCTGGATGGCCACGGCTTCGCTGCTGTACAACGATGCTTTGGAATTTTATGGCAACCGCGATGTGCTTTACGACGATCCGTCGAATGCCATCGAAAAGGTGCGCAATCACGCGGTCGTTCAGTATCAGCGGTTTGGTGGCTTGGTGGGGGTGGGCTGGGACTTGAGCGCGGCGTGGCAAGCATGGGTGGATTATCGCCTCGAGCGCTTGGATGCGACACTTCCGTTGGCAGCATCGCATCGTCGAGGACTCGACACCGAACCGATCGATTTTGGTTTGCATCGTGGGTTGAGCGTGTTGTCGACGGTTCGTTCGACATTGCAATATGACACGCGGGATTCGCCGATTTTGCCTACGCGGGGTTCCCATACGACGTTCATGGCGGAAGCATCGTTGACGCCCATGGGGTCGGACTATCCGTTTCAGAGGTATACGTTATCGACCTCGAAGTGGTTTTCGCTTCCGTGGGCGCATGTGATACGAGTGGGCGTATTTGGCGGGGCGGTCGTGGGGGAGGCACCGATTTTCGAGCGGTTTTACGTAGGGGATTTCAGCGATTTGTTGCCCAGTCGCATGCTTGGACTGAACGTGGATCGGAGGCCTCCTCCCAACTTTCTCGGCACGTCCATCGTGGAAGTCCGTTATGGCGATTATGCGACGAAGGTTCTTGGCGAATACCGAATTCCGCTTTATCGGGGTTCCAGCGCGGTATACGGGATCGATTTTTTTGGTGCTGGAGGCGTGTACGCGGTCGCCTCGGAGCGTGACTTGCGTGACCCACCGCGCGGTTATTCCGGGCTCGCGCGAATTCCTGTCGATTTGACGTTCAACCTTGGCTTGCAGATCGACACGAATGCCGGAGGGTTCACCTTTGCTTTCTCGAACATTTTGGGGTTCATCCCCGTTCGAAGCGAGGCAACCCCGTGATGCGTCGTGGCATTGCCCTGACCGCAGCCATGGCCGTGGGGACGGTAGCTTGGGTCGTCCATGCGCAAGAGCAACCGACAGTTCCTAGCAAGTTGCCCGAACGTCGGGCGGTGATCGTGCGGGATACGACGAGCAAGGCTCTTTCGGCCTCATTCGGTTATCGCGACGTGGTGGATGGGGAAGCGCGTCGCAAACTACAAAGCGGGCTTACGACGGTGATCACGCTGGCGGGAGGAGTATTCGAGGCTGAGGGCGGAGACAGGCCGGTGGCGGGAACGGGGATTTGGCAATCCTGTCGGGTGACGTTCGATGTGTGGAACGAGGTGTATCGATTGCAAATCACGAGAGCGGAAGGAGATCGAAAAGCGATTGCGGTCAACCTCGAGGGTGTGTTGCGACGATGCACGGAAGCGCATGCCTTGGTTGTGCAAGGAACGTTGACACCGGGGAGCAAGTATTTTTTGGCGGCCACCGTGGAGGTCAATCCCGTATCCCAAGAAATGCTAGAGCAAATCCGTCGATGGGTCAGTCGACCACCGGGCACCGGGGCGGTATCGCCAGGAGACTCCTTGTTTGGATCGTTCGTGGGACTTTTTGTGGCTCGTATCGGAAAAGCGGACCGGTCTCTTTCCTTTCGAACACAAACATTCGTGGTCCCACCGTAAGGGCGTCGACGGATTATCCCGATTCGGACACAATGGGCAAAATGGGCAAGGAGCTTCAAACGGTAGACGTACCGAAGGCCCGGACGAATGTGTGGCTCTAGCGCGGCAGACGATGGTTTTCGATATCGAATGGATTTCTGTCGTCTTACCTTCGACAGGGTAGACAAGGGATGGGGCGTGCTGGTAGCCTGGGTCGAGTCTTCATACATTCATCAAGGATCCCAGTTTGCAGCAGGGAGGACGAACGAGCATGCGTGACCGAAATCAACTGGCCCCGGGAGGTCGTGTCCTCGCGGCCGTGCTATGCGGTCTGCTTGCGACGAGCGCGATGGCGCCGTACGCGTTTGCACAGCCCAAGGGAAGCGCACCCGCGGCTGCCGCGGAGAAACAGAAGCGCGATGCGGCCCGTGCCCACTACGAGGCGGGCAAGGCCAAACTCGACGCCAAAGATTTCGCGGGCGCCCTTACCGAGTTTCAAGCAGCCAACAACCTCATCCCTTCGCCCCAAGCGCAGGAAAAAATTGCTCTCTGCTACGATGGGATGAACGATGTCTCCCACGCCATCCAGGCCTATCAAACTTTCGTCGACCAGGCGAAAGACAACGAAAAGCTCAAGACCGAGGTAGACAACGCCAAAAACCGAATCGAAGCGCTGAAAAATGCACCCGTCGCCGTGGCCATCGTCACTGAACCCGCCTCGGCGCAAGTGCAGGTCGATGGGCAGCCTCAAATGGGAGCCACCCCCCTCGACCTCAACCTCACCCCCGGCACCCATAAAGTCCGAGTGTCCGCGGATGGCTTCGAACCTGCCGAAAAAGACGTGGAAGTCACCGTCGGCGGGGCAAAATTCACCGTCTCGTTTACCCTCAATCCAGTGGCGGGGCCCGTGGCCGAACCCACGCCGCCCCCGCCCGCCACCAGCACC
>MWCO01000140.1 GCA_002070115.1 Deltaproteobacteria bacterium ADurb.Bin207 | reverse complement strand
CCGCCGATGACTTCTTGTGGCAGGTCGGAAAGCTCGAGGCTCACCCCGTCGGAAAGCGCCACCGCCCGCTCCATAATATTCTCCAGTTCACGCACATTCCCCGGAAACTCATAGGATTTCAGCGCACGAAAGGCCGACTTGCCGATGTGGGTCACCCCCTTGCCCATCTCGGCGGAAAAACGTCGGAGAAATGAATCCACCAGACGCTCCAGGTCCTCCGGACGCTCCCGCAGCGGGGGCAAAACCAGGCGAATCACGTTGAGTCGATAGTATAGGTCTTTTCGAAATCGACCTTCCGATACCGCCGTCTCGATATCCGCATTGGTTGCCGCCAGGATTCGGACATCGACTTCCGATTCCGTGGTTCCCCCCACGGGTCGCACTTTTTTCTCTTGTAATACCCGCAGCAGCTTCACTTGAAGAGAGGTAGGCAACTCTCCTACTTCATCCAATAATAGCGTTCCCCCATCCGCCGCCCGCAGCATCCCCAGATGTTTGGAGGAGGCTCCTGTGAAAGCGCCCCGCTCATGACCGAAAAGCTCGCTTTCCATCAACGATTCCGGCAAAGCCCCGCAGTTGACTACCAAAAATGGCTTGTGGGCGCGCCCTCCTTTTTCGTGGATCAAACGCGCCACCCGCTCCTTGCCCGTCCCGCTCTCCCCCGTAATCAACACCGTGGTCTTCGTATCCGCTACCTTCTCGATTATCTCCATGACTCGAAGCATCCCCGGACTTCGAGCCACCCAGGACTTGTCCCCCGCCGCTTCCACCTGCGCGCGCAATGCTACGTTTTCCGCGACAATTCCCGCTTTTTCCGCGGCTTTGCCCACCCTCTCGAGCACTTCTCGAAGGCTGGGAAATGGCTTCGACACGAAATCGTATGCACCACGACGCATCGCATCGAAAGCATGCTCGTGAAACGCGGTCATCACGATGATTTCCGTCGCTTCGCTCCGCGCTTTCGCCGCTTCCAGCACTTCGAACCCATCGCCATCAGGCATCCTCAGGTCCGTCAACACCACCGGAAACGGAGGATCGGCTTGCTGAATCGCCTCGATCGCTGAACGACACCCCGGCGCGGTCACGACATCGTAGGATTCCCGACGAAATAATATGCTCAGCGTGTCTCGCAGGGCGGGCTCATCGTCGACCACCAAGATCCGTCGATGAATGTTAGCCGGGAATACGCTCATTCACACCATCTTACTCGCGGAATCCGCGAAGGTCACGCTTCGTTCACCCATTACCTGGTTTTCCCTTTGCAAAGCGCCGTCTGCATCACCAACTCAATCCAAGCTGCAGACAACGTGTCTGGTCTCGTGAGTGATTTCGAAGTGCATTCGACCCTCACGGTCCGTCCCGTTACAAACTCGATCCGCGGACGTCAGGGTTCCCGTATCATCTCGATCCAGCCAAGCTCGTACCCAAACCGGCCCGCAAGGCATGCCCGAAAATGAAAAATTTATTTTATTTTCAATAGGTTGCGTTCCAGTCGGCGCTGTCATGGAATAGGAATGGAGCGTAACGGGCAGCCAACCATATTCGACCGTCAGCGCATGCGGCAGTGGTCCGGAAACCATGACCGCCACATCGGTGGGGCAGCCTTCGAATCTCAGGATCGCCCCATCTCCTCGATGCTTTTCCACGCGGTACCCTCTCGAAACCAACGTTTCGAGTTCATGACGGGGTCCGATATACACGACATCTTCGAACGAAGAGCCAAAGGAAGCCCAGCTTACCATGGCGGCAGACGCTACGTGCTGATTGCTTTGCGCCACGGCAGCACGATACACGGGACCGTAAACCTGTCGGTATGGGGCAGCCGGCATGCGGCTCTTGCCTTCCTCGCTGAACACCAATCCGTGTAGCTGCGGCACGGAGGTGAACGTGTAGGGAACGACGCCTCCTTGCTCGATGGCGAAAAGGGTCCCCACATTCAGGGAGGGTTCGAAATACGGATACCACCGGTCCATTTCGTTCCCGTAGCCAAGTCGTGTATCGACAATCATGGGCAGACGTGGTCCGTGGCGCCGAATCGGTTCCCGAGCAAGGGCGAGAATATCGGCGGAACGGTTGAAAAGTTCGCGATGGAACCGAGTGGACCAGGCCAGGGCCGCGCCCCCATGAACACAAACGAGCGAAAAAACAACGAGATACGCTGTTCGGGAGAGGGTCTCCAAAGGCAGAGCGACCCACAGCAGCAAGGAAGCTGGAGCCAAAAAACGGGGAGAGAAGAACTCCCATGTGCCCAGGTGAAGAGGTGCCCAAAAAAAGATGAGCAGAAGCAATGAGCCCACCAACCATAAGGCTCGATCCGTCGCGCCTGAACGACGGGTCTTCCATCGCCACGCGCCCCACCCCACCGCAAAAGCTGTCGCCAAGGAAACAGGGATACTTCGCCAATAGGGACCGCCCACGAATAGGTTCAAAGCATCACGCATCACCATGGCAAACGATCGTTCGGGGGAAGGCTCCCCTGCCGGCAAGGAGACCGTCTCGGAGCCAAACCAACCGTTTGCGTAGGCGATTACCAAAACTACCGGTATCCCCATCAAGGCTAGCCAGATGAGTTCTCGCCACCAACGTCGTGTCGCGTGATGAAACAGCACCAAAGTAACCAGCACCAGCGAGGTAACGAGCGCCGGAAATGGATGAGCCACGGCATGGATCGCGAGCAGCAGCGCAATCAACACGCGGCGTTGGACACTCCAAGGCAGTCGAAGGGCCACCGCCAATGTTCCCAGCCCCAGGGCCATCGAGATCATCCAGGAGAAAAACCCCATATACAACGTCCATTGAAAAGCCGTGGCGAATCCCATGACCCCAACGATGGCACGCCGCGGATCAATGGTGCGCGCGAGGGCCCATACGCTCCACCCCCACATCGATACAATCACCGAAAGACTGAGCCGAAAAGCGATCTGCCACCCCAAAACGTCGTCGAGGGGGCAGAAAATCGACGAAAACCCCAAAGCGGCAAGAGGCCTTGCCGGACGAAAGTACAACGGATAGATGGATCCTGGATCGGAAAAGTGATTCAGGAGATGACCGAGGTAAATGTGTTGGGGGCCATCATGGGTGGGCACGTACGCGACGAGGTTCACCGCCACCAGCGCTGCCAACCAGGCCACAATCACGGCGTACCAAACCCTTCGTTGCTCAGCCAACCGCGATTGTTTATCGTCCATTCAGTTTTATTCTCTCCGATGCCTCCCTATCTTACCATGCTCGTCGCCTGTCCCGATCCGCGCTATCCTTGGGAATAGATGTCTTTCCTTTCTTCCCCTTGCCGTGCTTATTGGCTTGCAGTTGTTCTGCTCGGCTGCGGTGATGCGGCATCCTCCCCCTCCCCTACCCCTGAACCTTCCACGCTTGACGCATCCACCACAGCGGCATCCATCTCGCTCGAGCCATCCTCCACCATCACGATGGCGCCGGGACAAACCACCGAGATCACGGTCATTGTCGAGCCTCCAGACGTCTATGTCGTTCGATTCGCGCTGCTAGGCGAATCCCTCGATGCCTCCCTCGACGTCGACAAACGATACACATCTGCGAATGGACATACCTCTGTCAAGCTGGTGGCGTCCGAATCTTCCACGACTTTTCGATTGCGAGCCTCGGCTGGACCCACTGCCGTGGCCGAAGTCCCAGTGTCCGTGAGCAACGAGGGTTTTGCTAGCGTGCTGGTGCTCCCTTCCTACAAGGGTATTCGAAGCACACCCCAATGGACGGCATCGGCTCTGGCAGGTTGGACTTGCGCACAAATTCCCGGACAACCTCCCGATGATGGCCCCATCGTTGGCGTTGGATCTTCTAAAGGGATTCGTCTCGAATCACTACCCGTCGGACCTACCATCGCGGTCACGCTCCGCTCTCAGCAAGCGGTTGGGGGATGTACGGAAGTCACCAACCTGGCGCCCGGTGAGAGTCGAGAAGTTTCCGTCAAAGTATCGGATATGCCGATCCGTTCCGATGATACGAGGCTCGATATCACCATGGCTTCCGATCCCCTGGAAGCCATTCCTTTGCTCGATGAACTCACGGATTCGTTTCTGCAACGGCTGTTTCCTTCCAAAAACTCCGAGGCAAAAACGCTTCTCGACGCGATGCAATCCGAATTGCCCGCCTCCGTCGACTTCGATCAAGCCCGACTTTTTGGTGGTTGGGATGCCCTGGTCGCAGCCTGGCTCGACAAAAGCGGACAATCCTTGCGAGAGCATATCCAAGCATGGGTCGATGACGGTCTGTTGCCACTTCGTCAGGGGGAATGGTTGACAGGCCGACTGACCACCATCGCGGGCAGCAACACGCATGGAGTACTAAATCTCGAGCGATTTCATGGACTTGCACACGAACGGACGGGCATTCCCACCGAGATTGTCGTCAGCGTTGGGTTCGAACCCGGGGACATCATGATGGTCGGTGGAAAAATCTCCTGGCTCCCCTCTCGTTTCGTCGGTGCGGCAGCCGATGTCGGCGCAAAAAATATTGTGGGAACAGCGGATGCCATCGACGCTTTGGTCGCGCTCATCGGCTGTAACCAACTTCCCGCGTTGTTGTCCTCGACCTATCCGCTTTCGCCGTCGTGCGATGCCCAATGCCTCGAATCCGCTTGTCATGACGCCGTCTCTTCGCTCTGGAACGGTGCTTGTCATAGTTCCGCCATCAGCCTGGATACCGTCCAGCTTTCCTTCACCATCTCAGGAACAGCCACGGTCAACGGCGATGCCGCGGTGATCGGGCTCGATGCGGCATGGGTTGGCACCCAATCCCACGGTGATGAAGAGATGCTCGTTCGCGGCAACGTCCGTGGTAGCCTCCCCTCTACGCAATCGCGCTGAAGGCCTCCGTGAAGCTTCCTCTCGAATGGATAGTGACCGCTCTATTTTCCATCGGAACGCTCACCGTATTGGCTTTCCTTTTTCGAACCCCATCCATTCCCACGTCTCCCCATCTGGAAAAACATCACGGCGAAACGTCGGCCATCGCCGCGCCTCCCATCGATTCCATTCCATCGCTCGGCCCATCCTTCGATGAAGATGCTTCCCTTCCCGCTCATGCCGTATCCATCGCGAGTTATACGTTGCAAGCCAATCTCGACACGCGATCCCACGTGATCGAAGGAAAAGGAACGATTCACTGGGTCAATCGATCCTCAACGTCCATCACCGAGCTTCCCATTCACCTTTATGCCAACGCGTTCCGAAATGAAGCATCGCGTTTTCTATCCGATCGCCGTCCCGGAGGACGTGGCACCCAACGCATTCGAGACTTCGGGTTCATCGACGTTCTAAGCTTCGTGGTTTCCAGCCACGGCAATGACAATCTTTGGCCGAAAGCCATCCGGGCAGATAGCGCGTTTCCATCGGACGACACGGATATGCTCGTGCCACTCGAGCGACCCGTGGCTGCCGGAGAATCCATCGACATCGAGGTCGCCTGGCGAACCAAGCTCCCGTCCATCGTGGAACGCATGGGATATCACGATACCTTTCACATGGCGGCCCAGTGGTATCCGAAGATCGCAAAACACGAATCCGATGGCCGTTTTGCTCACTTCTCTTTCGATCGTCTTTCGGAGTTTTACGCGGACTTCGGCACCTACGACATCACCATCTCGGTTCCTTCCACTTTCCTCGTTGGTGCCACGGGCCCTTGCGTATCCGACATCATCGAAGGGGATCGCAGGATCGTCCGTCACGTGCAAGCCGATATCCACGACTTTGCGTTCGCGGCATGGGATGGCTTTCGGGAGGTTCGACGGCAGGTGGATGGCATCGATGTGCGACTGCTTTTTCCGCCGGGATATGAACGTGTCGCCACGGAGCAACTCGATGTGACCACGTTTGGTCTTCGGTATTATGGGAAACGATTCGGCTCCTATCCCTATGCAATGCTGACGATCGTACATCCTCCTTCGGGAGCCGGGGAAGCGGGCGGTATGGAATACCCCACCTTATTCACGACCGGTGGATCGTGGTGGGAACGTGGTCCCAACGGTATGGCTCGTTCCGTCACGCTCCATGAACTCGCGCATCAATACTTTCAAGGCATGGTCGCCACCAATGAGGCGACGTGGCCGATGCTCGACGAAGGAATCACCAGCTTTGTCGAGCTTGATGCTCTCGATACGGGATGGCCAGACGCCGGAGCCTTCTCGCTTTCCGATTATGGCGTTTCCGCGGCAACGATGGCCCGCTGGTTTGGTTTGACCGCGGGAACGGATGACATCATCGCAAAACCCGCTGCCGAATTTTCTTCTGGACACGCTTATGCGCGGCTCGTTTATTGGCGATCGGCCCTGCTGTGGCGAACGCTCGATCGCGTTTTCGACGGCACGATCATGCAAGCTCTCGGTCGTTACGCGCGTCGCTATCGATTCACCCATCCCGAGCCCGAACATCTCCTTTCCGCCGTGCGTGACGTTGCGGGTAAGCAGGCTGAGGACGCTCTTCGCATCAGCTTGTTCGAGCGAGGCTGGATCGATGTAGCCATCAATGATGCCTTCTGTGGTTCCCTATCGTGCCAAGCGATCGTCAGCCGACGGGGCAACCTCGAGCTTCCTGTCGATGTGCTGTGGATCCACACGGATGGTTCGCGTGTGATGACTCGTTGGGAGGGAAAAGAAGTGCAAACGACCCTTCATAAGGAGGGGCTTATCCCCGTCCGCCATATCGTATTGGATCCCGAACACAAGATTTTGCTCGACGACGATCTTTCCAACAACGCGATTTTCCTCGGCCAGCGTCCACGCGCGTGGCGAACCAGGAGTTATATAAGTTACCTCGCGATCCTCGGTCTGCAGGCGGTGATGCCATGATCGCGGTGTATCGCCTTCGATGGCTA
>MWCO01000139.1 GCA_002070115.1 Deltaproteobacteria bacterium ADurb.Bin207 | reverse complement strand
CCGCCGAACCTGCTGTGCCCGCCGAACCTGCTGTGCCCGCCGAACCTGCTGTGCCCGCCGAACCTCCCGATCCTCCTCCGCCTCCAGCTCCAGCCGCTCCCCCATCGGGCAAGGCAGCGCAATCCTTTTTATCACTTGTCGTGCCTCGCGGAGTGGGGGCCCCAATCTCGAAATCTTCTTTATTATCATCGGTTTCCTGACACCCCGCCAGCTTGCGCTTGGCCGAACTCGTATGATTGAGCGCCGGCAAAACGGTTCCTTCCGCTTGCGATGCCGTTCCGTAACCCAGAAGGTCAACGATATCCGCGGCAGGACAAGGATTCGCGGAACCCCCGCAGCCGCTCAAGGGCTTGCTCGCACGGGCAAGCGCGAGTTTCCCATTGGTTCCTCCGATATTGGTCGCGGCTGTTGGTGTCAAATCGGGATTGGGAACGGGGCTGCCTACCGCAGCGTTATCCGTCCCTAATCGGATGAGGAAGTATTGCCCCGCGTCAAGGGAGTGATCCGGTAGGTCGATCTTGTTGCTGAAGTTGTTGGTGGGCGAGGCATATTGCAGCACGAAGTCCTTGAGATTGACAGGTGCCGAATCCCGGTTGAATAGCACGACGAAGTCATGCGAGTAGGGCGCAGGCGTGCCACCCGTATTGAGCCCCCCTCCACCATAGACCTCCGCAATGACCAGATTCGAAGATAAGGCGCTGACTCGTTGGCCAATCGTATCCAGTTCCGATGGGCTGCCGCACGCCGCAAGCACCGCCGCGGCTACAAGGGCCGTTTTTGCTTTCGAACGAATTCGTGGAACCTCGAGGAGCATGGTGACCTCCTTGCATGAGCATCGACGAGCTACCGTGACACCAAAGGATACCTGCCGTCCAGTCAGCGCGGCGGATTGGCGGAAAAAAGGTGGGAAGGGATCGGGAAAGGATCAGTCCGTTACCGTCAGTTCACCAAGCAGCGCCGGGTCGAACGATAGACTTGCGTTCGAACCCGCTCCGTCCAGGTCGCAATACGTCCAATGCGCGCCCCCATCGATGCTGAATCGATACACGTACGAATAGGTCCCCGCCACCTCGGGCGAGATGGTGGCCGCATATTCATCGTCGTTGCCCGCTTGAACATTGAACGTGGCGTTCACGTATTGAAAACCGCTCTGCGCGCTCGGATTGACCGAAGTGGGCCCCCATCCCAGTTGCGCCAACACCCGGTCGGCAGATCCCGCGGCCTCGGTGAGCCCCGTTTCAAAAATCCGGCCATAAATGGATTCCGTGGTTGTGTTCTTGACCACCGTCACCGATGCCGGGTGTTGCAACACGCAATAATCGATTTCATAAGGCTCATCCGTCTCGTTGGCACTGCATGAGCAAGCGACGATGGGCGACTTGGTGTTGCGGGGAGTGGGGGCTAGAGCTTCGAAATCCGCTGCATTATCATCGGTTTCCGTGCATCCCTGATCCTTGCGAAGCGCGGCGGTGGTGTTGCTGAGCTTGGCCCCGACCGTGCCTTCGAAACAATTGGCCGTGCCAACGCCCACAAAGTCGGCGATGGCCGGATCGTTCGGGCATGCCCCCGTCAATGCTGTCGAATTGCGCACGAGCGCAATCTTGAAGTTCTCAGCACCCATGGCGCTCGTTCCGATCGCGTCCGGGTCCGGAAGCGACGTCGTCCCTCCCGTTCCCTTCGCTTGCTGAATCAAGAAATAACCGCCAGCGGCAATCGTTCCCGTAAGCGGCGTGACCTGCCAAGTGGTGCCCGTCGCGGAAGCAAATTGCACGGACCAGCCCGTCAAGTCGACGTCCATCGCGCCCCGATTGTGTAGCTCGATGAAGTCGTGCGTGTAGGTCGCACCGGAGTTCCCGCCACCTCCATACGCCTGGCTGATCACGATCGCCTGTCCGAGACAATTGATGTCCGCCGTGAATCCGTAGGTCATCAGGAAAGGCTCGATATCGTTCCCAAGCGCATCTTTCGCGGTTCCCAACACACGAAGCTTGTAGACTCCCGTGGCAGTCAAGGCTGTCTCGAGTTCGAGGGTAGCTACCGCATCCTGACCGCTCATGGCAGGCGCCGCGGTCTTGAAAGCCACACAATCCGCGAAGCTATTGGAAGACACTTGAATGGTTCCCGAACACGCCCCCGCCGTAGTCTGCGCCGTGAGGGAAGCAGGGGTCATCGGCGAAGAGAAAGTGATCACAAGGTTCGTGTCCACCGCCACGCCGCTCGCGCCATCCGCAGGAATCGTGGATAGCACGGTCGTCCATCCACACTTCTGGCTCACACACTGTCCGGTTTCGCAATCGGTATCCTGAAGGCAGGCTTGTTCGGGTTTGCACGGAGCGCATGAACTTCCGCCGCAATCGATATCCGTTTCGTCACCATCTTTTTTGCCATTGTCACATCGGCAGACATAGTCGATGCATACACTGCTGGGGCAGTGCGTGCCCTGCGTACACTGCGCGCAATGACCCTTTCCATCGCAAGCCTTGCCACCTCCCTCACTACAGGGCGTGTGCTCGTCGGCACTGGTTACGACGTGGTCACCGTCCGAACAGGTGTTGATGGTGCATACCGTACCGTCATCAAGGACATCGGCGTCATCCGGAATTTCGACGGCATCGCCATCTTCACAGACCCAAACCAGGCAGTTTCCATCCTCTTGCCCCGTAGGCAATTCCGTTCCTTCGTTGATGGGCTCGAATCCGCAGACTCCCGCGACACACGCTTTCTGTTTGCAAAAAGTCTCGTTCCCTTCGCAATCGTCCGCTGAGTTGCACCCCACACATTTGCCTTCTCCATCACAGACCAAGTTGTTGCCGCAGGGCTCTCCTGCAGCGACGGGCGGATGGGAATATTTGCCGTCTTCGCATTTGTTTTCGGTGCATGGGTTGTCATCGTCAGGAAGATCGTTGTCGTCGTTGACACTCACTATCTCTCCAACCGCGTTGCACTGCAGTCGTTGACAGTCTCCGTCGATTTGGTTTGTCAGAACGGTGTTTTCCGGAGCGAATACCGGTTGGCATTTGTTGTTTTCGCAGGTGAACCACCGGCACTCGGTGGTGGCGCCACAATCCTTGGGGTCCAGGCATTCGACACAGGTGCCATCGCCATCACAGACCCCGCCAGAACACGTTTCTCCCGCAGCCAAAGGCGGATTCGAAGGTAGTCCAGCGGTGCAAATGTCGTCGGTGCAGTCGTTGTTGTCGACCGGAACGTCGGTATTGTCGATGACTTCTTTGGTCTTTCCGGCACCATCACATTGCTCGATCTTGCAATCGCCATCGGTTTGTTTTTTCAGTGGCGTACCTTCTTCCACGAAGGAAAAACCACATTGATTCTCTTCGCACGTCGGAACCAGGCACTCATTGTCATCGTCCCCAGGACATTGGGAAGGATCCGTGCATCCCACGCAAGTTCCCTTTCCATCGCAGACCAAGTCCGTGCCGCAAGCAGAACCTTCGGGTTCATTGGTAAACGTTGGCGTACCGTTTTCACACGTATCCACCGTGCATTCATTGTTGTCGTCGGGAAGATCCGTGTCGTCCGTCACCGTTTCGACCGATCCGTTGCCGTTACAGCGATTGACCTTACAATCGCCGTCGGTCTGTTTGGAAACGAGCGTTCCTGCCGCCACGGGCTGGGTACCGCAGGTGCCTCCGACACAGGTTCGCTCGAGGCATTCATTACCCGTATCGGGACAGTCTCCGACAACCGTACATTCCACGGTACTGCCCCCTGTTCCGCCGGTTGCCCCTCCTGTTCCGCCGGTTGCACCCCCTGAGCCTCCTGAGCCTCCCGAGCCTCCAGAACCCCCCGCCCCACCATCGACCGAAGCTCCTGGCTCACGGATTTTGTCTCGATCCACGGAGGCAATCAGTTCACATCCCATCGATGACAAGGCAAGTCCGCCTAGTACCAGGACATGAACAAGGGCTTGCAATTGAACTCTCATTACAGCTTCTCCCTCGAGATCAAAAAACTCGTATCAAGCAGGTTCCGAGTTGGTGTCGGATCCGTGCGGCAAATAGAATTTGTCGACGATCCAATAAATTCGAAGAATACACCGCGATGGCGCTTTCGTCCACAGCGTAGGGTTCTGGACGAATCACCATTGACCCGCCAACGCGCCGATATTTTCCCTCGGGAGCTTGCACTCGCCATCGTGCGACATAGATTCTGCCACCGGCACGCCGCAAGCGTTTTTCCCTCATCTCATCAGGAACCCAAGATACCATGGAAATCTACGACTTGATTGTCATCGGAGGAGGAAGCGGTGGACTTGCCACGGCACGAAGAGCTTCCTCTCACGGAAAGCGTGTTGCCCTCGTCGAGCACGATCGTCTCGGCGGAACATGCGTCAACCGGGGATGCGTACCCAAAAAGCTTTGGCACGATACGGCCGCGATCGTGGGAGCCCTTCATGAAGCACGACACATGGGTTTTGCTGTACAAGCCTCGCCACCAAGCTGGGCATCTATCCGTGAACGGATAGATAGATACATCGAAAACCTCAACGGGATATACGCTCGAAACCTCGAAAATGATCGAGTCACGCGGGTGCAAGGCCAGGCGCGGTTCATCGACCCTCACACCGTCGTGGCGGGAAGCCACCACCTTCAAGCACAACACATCGTCATTGCCACGGGCGCCCGCCCCAAATCTCCCCCTATCGAAGGAGGACATCTAGCCCTCGTCAGCGATGATTTCTTTCGATTGACCGAGCTTCCTTCGCGCTGTCTCATCATCGGCGGCGGGTACATCGGCATGGAATTCGCCGGAATCCTGTCTTCCTTCGGATCGAAAGTCACGCTCGTGGAAACCCTCGATCGCGTGCTCGCTCCCTTCGACCACGAGATTTCTAGCCATGCCCACGCGCTCTATGAGCGTCTCGGTATCGATGTTCACGTGCGAACGTCCGTGAAGCGAATCGAAGCCTCTCACGACGGGTTTAGCACCAGCATCCAATCCGGCGATGGCTCGGTAAATCAGAAGTCCTTCGATGTGGTTTTGTCCGCCGTGGGACGCGCCCCCAACGTCGAAAATCTTGGGCTCGACAGCGCCGGTGTTCAACTCGATGATAGAGGCTTCATCCGCGTCAATGACGAAGAACGGACTTCCGCTCCCCATATCTACGCGGTGGGTGATGTGACCGGACGCCCCGCTTTGACTCCCGTGGCCATCAAAGCCGGACGACGACTCGCCGACCGTCTGTACACCGCAAGTACCGAGAAAATGCGGTACGATACGATCCCCACCGCTGTCTTCACGCCCGTCGAAATCGGTGTCGTGGGACTCACGGAAGCGCAAGCCATCGACCGATTCGGAAGCGAATCCGTCAAAGTCTATCGCGCCGAATTCAAACCGATGCGCAAAGCTCTTATGCCCGATTCGCCGGTCCGAGCTTTCGTAAAAATGGTGGTCGCCCACCGCGAAGAAAAGGTGGTCGGCTTGCATCTGATTGGGCCGGAAGCTGCTGAAATTATTCAGGGTTTCTCGGTTGCGATCACCGCGGGGCTGACCAAAAAACAATTCGACGACACCCTTGCGATTCACCCAAGCCTCGCGGAAGAAGCCGTCACCTTGCGATAGACCCATTCGATTCATTGTACCGTCCGAACGAATGAATGCAGCCTCACGAAATCATGTGAGCAATCCGTCCCGTTCGCATGGCCCGCGTGTTAGTGTCCGGCGCACCCATGAAACCAATGGACATCCAACCATGGCTGTCGAAAGGATAGGGATGCATGTGCTGGAGTGGTGAAGCAAGCGCCGCCATTGCGTTGGGAGGATTGACGAGCGCCTACATCCTCAAACGAAAAGGCGAACCGAAAGAGATCTACATTCCCACCGCGTATTTCGTGTTGATGGAAGGCCTTCAGGCGTTGACGTATATCGTGGTGGGAGAATGCGGAACACGCTTCAATACGTTGTTCACCCATCTGGCCATGGTCCACATTTCTTTTCAACCGATCTTCATCAATATGTTGGGCATGGAGTTCGTCGACCCTGGGGTGAAACGACGGATCAAAAAGTATGTATATGCTTTCTGTGGGCTCGTGGCCGTGTTCTGCTTGATGCGGCTCATTCCCGCCTACGAATTGTTAGGGCGCTGTGAGACGGGCGGCCCGCTTTGTAGCCACGTGCAAACCTGCGCTTATCGAGGGCAATGGCATATCGGCTGGGATGTGTTGCTCAACGGATTCAACGAACGATGGCGATGGTACGTGGTTTCTGCCTTTGCCTTACCCGTGCTGTATGGCTCGTGGAAGTGGTCGCTCTATCATTACGTGGTCGGTCCTTTGGCGGCATCGTTGACCACCAGCGATGTCAACGAACGCCCGGCGGTTTGGTGTTTGTTCAGTACGTGCATCATTGCTTTGCTGGTCAACACGCGGCTCAGAAACTATATCCATGTTCGAAAGTGGTTCACATGGAAGTATCTGCTTGCTCGAACGCCAACACGCATGGCAAGCGTGGACTGACCCTCCCCATCTTGCCTGCGGACGGCAGGATCCAAAGCTCGTCTTGCCAAGGAATTTCGCCCGACGCACAATACACCGATGATGTGGAAACGGTCAGGCATGACTCGGAATAAGGCTGCCATTTTGGTCTTGGGGCCCATTCTTTGCCTTGGCTGCACGTATGATTTCGATGCTCCGTTCGCAGCCGCCATGCCAGGCGATGCTAGCGCGGACAGGGCGCCAGACGGTCACGTTGCCGATTCGGGGTCCGACGTGAACTCTTCGGACAGTTGGCCCGTGGATGTTCATGGCGATCTCGGTGGCGACGTTGACGGATGCATATCATCGTGCGTGGGTAAGTGCGCGGGTGCGGACGATGGTTGTGGGCATGCTTGCCCGACCGATCAATGTGACGAGGGGCAGCAATGCGCTCAGGGAGTATGCACATCGTGCCCACACGAAGTATGCAACGGTGTCTGTTGCAACGCCGGTGAGGTTTGTACCCCGCAAGGAACGTGCTGTACTCCCCAGGATTGCGATTCGCTCAGCCTTGAATGCGGAAACCACGACAATGGATGTGGCGGGAGTATGGCTTGTGGCTCGTGC
>MWCO01000138.1 GCA_002070115.1 Deltaproteobacteria bacterium ADurb.Bin207 | reverse complement strand
CGGATAGGATCTCCTGTCAGCACGATAAACTGGGCTTGCGCGAGACCTTGGACCGCCGTTTCGAACTGGAGGCGGGCCAATTCGGCCTGGCTGGTCTGTTCTTTTCCGATATGGTCGAGAAAGCCGCGTCGGGCTCCGTCGGAGGATTGCCAATCATTGCCGATGAAGTCGGCCCATCCCGTATCCAGGATATAGAAACCGGTCAGGACCGCGTTGGCATGACGCGCGAGCCAGACGGCCTGTTCCAAGGCTGTTTGCGACGCGTCACTGCCATCCACGGCAACCTGTATGTATTGGAAAAACATAAGTTTTTTTTGTTCAGGGGCGTGAGGAGGCGGGTGGGTTTTCGACGCTGCCGGCGCTTGTGGCCGCGCTCGACGAGGGCGATGGTGCGTTTGAGGACGAGGGATTTTTCCCCATGGTCAGGACTACGATGGTCACGATGACGACGGCAGCGAGCAGGATGGCACCGATATCCTCGGAACGGTCATCCCGGAACAGGGTCATTTTGTTTTCGCTCGGGGAGCCTTGGTTCTTATCGTCTTGTTGTGAATCCGCCATGATGCTATCTCCTGCTCAGATGGCGACGAGGTAGTCGCGGATCAAAAGGACGACCAGAAGGGCGAGGACGTATTTGGTGATGCCGACGATCAGGCCGACTTTGAGCGGGGCACCACCGGCCTGGGCGAGTTCTTTGAAGTCGATATAGGCGCCGAGGCCGACCAGGCCGAAGCCGAAAATCCAAGTCATCCAGAGGCGAAGCATTTTGATGGTTTCCGAGGCGGGGGGGCCGCCTTTGATGCCGACGTCGCCGAAGGCGCCCAGGCTGGTCAGGACCACCATGGCGATGAAGCCGATGACGAAAACGGGGAATTTTTCCACGAGCAGCGAGCCGAGGCCCTTGCGTTGGGCGGTGGTGGAGTCGCCTTTTTCGGCCGATTTACCGGACCAGTACCAGAGGGTGACGGCGAATACGGCGAAGGGGATGGAGATGACGCGCATGATGTTCCAGATTTCGGCGATGGATACGGCGGTTCCCGGCGCGACTTGTGGGTTGAAGGCGAGGGCGGCGGCGAGGACCTGTCCGGAATTGAGGATACCGGTACCGATCCAAGCGCCGTATTGCAGGTCCGTCAGGTCTAGGGCGTGGCCGATGAAGGGGCTGATGAACATGGTGAGGATGCCGAATCCGAGGATGGTGGCGATGGAGTAGGCGACATGGGATGCTTTGGCTTCCACGGCGGGGGAGGTAGCCACGGCGGCGCTTACCCCGCAGATGCTGAGCGCGTTGGCCAACACTCCGGTCATGGAGCGGTCCAATCCGAAAACCCGACCGAGCCACAGCACCAGGGTGATGGTGAGGATCACGAAGCCGCCGATGAGCAAAACCGCCATGATTCCAAGCTGTACGATAGCTTGGACCGTGTACAAGGAGCCGAGCAGGATGATGCCGGTTTTGATGAAAAGGCGAGATAATTTGAATCCGTCTTCCAAGACCGCTGGGATCTTGCCGCCGAATAGCACGTTTCGATAAATCAGGCCGGCCAGGATACCGAGCAGGATATAATTGAGGTGGACGACTTTGACGAACCACCCTTTTTGCCCGAATAAGACGGCATCATTCATCCAGGGTTCCACCCAATATCGGATCACCACCATGGTGGCGACGATGAGGGCTAGGCCTGGCAGGGCGCGCGGCAGTTTTTTGAAAAAATCCACGTCGATCACCTGAATATCCTTCTATGCCTTCCGGTTTTTCAACTTGCCAGGGTGGTGCCGTCCGGTGTTCAAGCAGGTATTCTAGAAAAATGGGGGCACAGAGTCGAAAACAGTGCGCGGTTGAACCGGTCAGCCACCTGACTATCGGAGGCCTAGCCTATGCAAAGCCCGAACGTTGTCAACCGTGCCCAACGTCACCAATTGTCTGGATTCGCGGGCAAGGCAAGTCGTTTTTCGTGGTGGGGGCCACCTAAGTGGCGGATTTTTCCTTGAAATCGCTCTGGTCGATGCAGGCTTGAAAAATGGTGGATTCGGCTTCATCTGGCTCTTGACATCGTTTGCGATGCGTCTACAGTGCTCGCCCTTCCCCATGGAAGGGAAAGAATCTCACACGCTTCACAGCGCAAACGGCTCGTCCGGTGCTCGATCAGGAGTTGGCGGGCTGGTGAAGCAGAGGAAACAACCGAAAGGAGAGCGCAAGTGACAGAAGAAGTGACCCCCGTTCAAGCTCCGGAAGAACCTGCCCCTGAGATGCCCAGCTTTGCGCCGCGCGCACCGGGCTCGCCAGCCTTGTCCGTACGCGCTTTGCTCGAGTCCGGTGTTCATTTCGGCCATCAGACCAAGCGATGGAACCCGAAAATGCGCCCGTACATTTATGGCGCGCGCAACGGCACCCACATCATCGATCTCGATCAAACCGCCAAGCTTTTCACCCGTGCTTACGACTTCATTCAAGAAGCCGTTTCTCGTGGTGGCAGCGTGCTTTTTGTCGGCACCAAACGCCAGGCCCAGGACATCGTGCGGGAAGAAGCCCTGCGCGCGGGAATGTTTTTCGTCAACAATCGCTGGCTGGGCGGCACGCTCACCAACTTCCGCACCATCAAGCAAGGTCTCGATCGTCTGCGCACTCTCGAGCGCATGTCCGAAGACGGAAGCTATGAGCAGTTTCCGAAAAAGGAAGTCGTCAAGCTCGAGAAAGAGCGGGCTCGTCTCGAGAAATACCTCGGCGGCCTGAAAAACATGGGAAATCTGCCCCACGTCATGTTCGTGGTCGATCCATCGATGGAAAAAATCGCGGTTCACGAAGCGCGCAAACTCAATATTCCCGTGGTGGGAATCACGGATACCAACTGCGATCCGGACCAGGTGGATATGGTGATTCCAGGCAACGATGACGCCATTCGCTCGATCAAACTCATCACCTCGCGCGTGGCGGATGCCTGTCTGGAAGGCTCGGAGCGTCGCAAAGACGAACTGGCCGGTCGTGGAGATGATGCTTCGAGGGATAATGCGCATTCCTCTCGTTCACGCGGTCCGGAGCCTTCGATTTATCGAGGACGTCCTCGTGGTGCGGGGGGCGGTGGCGCGCATCGCAACTGATTTTCCCTTTCCCATCTTTGATTCGGTTCGGTCCGTCCAACATCCAGCGGGCGGACCGAGTGATAAGGAGTGTATGACTCATGGCTAGCGTTACCCCCCAGCTCATCCGTGAGCTTCGAGAGCGCACGGCAGCCGGTATGACCGATTGCAAAAACGCGTTGGTAGAAGCCGAAGGCGACATCGACAAGGCTGTTGAAATCATTCTCAAAAAAGGAAAGGCCAAGAGCGCCAAGCGTGCGACAGCTACCGCCACCGAGGGCGAAATCCGCGCCAACATGGCCACCGACGGACGCGCCGGAACGCTCGTCGAAATCAATATCCAGACGGACTTTGCCGCACGAAACGACAAGTTCAAAGCCTTCGTCGACGAGGTGGCTCAGCTCGTTGGAAACGTCAACAACCTCGACGAACTCCTTGCTTCCAAGATGGCCGCCGGAAAAACCGTGGCCGAAATTCGCGACGATCTCATCGCGACGATTGGCGAAAAAATCGACGTGCGAAGGATGCAGCGGCTTACCCTCGATGCTCCCGCCGGCAACGTGCATTCTTACGTTCACATGAACGGAAAAATTGGTGTTCTGCTTGCCACCGCCGCCGAAAACGACGCGGTCGCCAAACACGAGGCCTATCTGAAGTTCGTCGACGATACCGCCATGCAAATTGCCGCCATGAGCCCCTTGTATCTCGATCGCAACCAGGTGCCCGCGGCGGACATCGAGAAGCAGAAAGAGATTTTCGCCGAACAACTCAAACAAGAAGGAAAGCCCGAGGTTGCCTGGCCCAAAATCATCGAGGGCAAGGTCAATAAGTGGTACACCGAACTATGCGTCGTCGACCAGGATTCCGTCATCGAAAACGGAAAGAGTGTCGACCAGGTTCGTGCGGAAGCTGCCCAACAAGCTGGTGGATCCATCACCCTACTCGGATTCGTTCGTTTCCAATTGGGTGAGGGACTGTCCCGCGCCGAGGAAGACTTCGCCGAAGAAGCCAAGAAAATGGCTGGCGCCTGATCCGTATCGATGATGCCTCTTCCCGCACCTCGCCTCTGTGCGGTCTCCGTCGACCTCGATGAGATAACGAATTACTTCGATATCCACGGCCTTCCACCGCCTTCGGGGGACCTGGCTCATGTTGTCTACCAGGTTGCTCTGGAGCGGTTGGAGGCCTTCGCGGCTTCTCAAAACATCCCTCTCACCTTATTCGTAATCGCTTCGGATCTGGCGCATTCAAAAAATAGTCAAATATTACAAAGACTTGCGAGCCGTGGGCACGAGCTGGCCAACCACTCCTTCGATCACTTTTATGATCTGACGCGTCGGAGCAAAGAGGAGATGAAGGCGCAGGTCATCGATGCGGCGGAGGCGATCGAACGGCATACCGGCGTTCGTCCGGGTGGCTTTCGCGCGCCTGGTTATCTGATCACGGATGAACTCGTGGATGTGTTGCGGGAAGCCGGGGTGAAGTACGACTCTTCCGTGTTTCCTTGTCCGGCTTACCACGCGGCCAAGGCGCTGGCGATGGGTCGGATTCGTTTCCAAGGAAGGGAGAGCCGGTCCATTTTGGATCATCCAAGAACGTTACGCGCGCCCACGCGCCCTTATCGTCTTGGGCGTCCGTTTCGGTGTCGGGGGCAGGGGCCGGTCGAATTGCCGATTCAAGTCACCCGGGGATTGCGCTTGCCCTATATTGGAACGAGTTTGACGCTTGCGGGAGAAAAAGGTGCTCTCTGGCTGACGCGCATGGTGATTGGCGAGCCGCTGGTCAATCTCGAGCTGCATGGAATCGATTGGCTTGATCGGTTCGATGGTTTGTCGGCTCTGGAGGGGCATCAACCGGACATCCGCATATCGTTGGATCGCAAGCTATTGATATTCGCGGGGGTCATTCAGAGGCTTCGGGCATCGGGGTATGCATTTGTTCGTCTGGACGAAGCGGCGGAAGCATTCGGCGCCCGGGGTTGAAGCAGCCGTGGCCTCGTCGCCAGCGAGCTGTTGCTAGTTGCCCCCATGCCCTGCCCCCCGTTTATTTCTGTGATCTGGCTCCATACTCAACTTAATGAACAATTTCACAAAGTTAGGGAATGGCCATCCCTGTTCGTGTGTTGGACACGGCATGGACGACATACAAGCCAGGGAATGGGCATTTTTACAGTTCGGAACCGCGAAGTTGGGAGACCTGCGCAACGATAAGAGGCTCCTGAAAATCGCTGCCACCGTGGTGCGCGGCGGCGGAGGAACCATCAGCCAAGGGATGACTGACCCGCGCGAACGCGAAGCAGCCTACGATTTCGTCGAAAATGAGCGTATCTCCGCCGAGGCGGTCGGCCACGCCGCCGCAGTAGCCGCGGCACGGCAAATCGCCCGCGAGCCGTTCGTTTGGCTGGCTGTCGACGGCTCCAGCTCGAGTCTGCCTGACTCTCGCAAGACCAAAGGCATGGGACGACTGGGCTCAGGACATAAGCAGGGCACTGGCATCAAGGTCATCACCTGCCTGGCGGTCGACCCGCAGGGCGTTCCAGTGGGACCAGGGGAATTTCGCTGGTGGGTGAGAAGCGGCAAGCCCAACAAGCAGGGCGATGCAAAGCGCCGGGTCCCCAACGCCAAGCGTTCCATCCAAACCAAGGAGACGCGCTTCTGGCTCAACACCATTCGGACCACACGAAGCACATTTCAGCTCGAGGCTCCCATGTCCAAGCGTTGGTGGATCATGGATCGCGAAGCAGATTCACGGATACTTATGCAGGAAGCTGCCCAGCATGGCGAGTGGTTCACGATCCGGTCCAAGACCAATCGTCGGCTTATCAGAAAGCAAAGCGGCGGATTTGCCCGTCTTCGCGACGCCCTTGCTGCCCAGCCCATCGCCTACAAGTTCCTGCTATCGGTGCCTGGTGCTGAAAAGCGTAAGGAGCGACAGGCGCAAATGCATGTCACCGTGGCCCCGGTGACCTTGGAACTGCGCGATAACTGGTCGAAAAAGTGTTACCCGATGAGCGTCAATGCCGTTTGGGTGCGAGAGGTTGGAACCACCCCCGCCGGCGAAGCTGCGCTCGATTGGGTATTGTATACAAATCATCCTGTCGAACACGAAGACTTGCCACTGGTGGTCTACAGCTCCACGCAACGTTGGCGCATCGAAGAGTTTCACCGCACGTGGAAGCGCGCAGCGTGCAGGGTCGAAGACAACCGGCTAGAGCGGTAAACAACGTCAAGTTGTGGGCCACCATCCTGGCAGCGGTGGCAGTACGCATCGAACGTCTCAAAACCCTTGCTCGCACCGAGCCGCAAAGGCCTGCAAGCACCGAATTATCGGATTACGAGATCAAGGCGGTGTGCATCCTGAAGCGACGCTACGGTCGGGTGCGCATCGCGGCTCGGAGCCTTACCATCGGGCAAGCGGTGACCCACATCGCCGAGATTGGTGGTTACACCGGCAAGTCGTCTGGGGGGCCGCCCGGAAGCACGACCATCGGCAGAGGGCTCGAACGAGTACGACTCGTAGCAGAAGGAAGGAAGCTAGCCGATGAAGTGCGTGTAACAAGCTGGAATAAAAGAGTAAATTTATGTCGATCCCAATGCTAAGCGCACCCGCGGGGGGAAGGGCAGGGATGGGGGGCCGCAACTGCGGGGGATTTCCGTCGATTCCTGGCCCGGCCAATGGCATCGTCGCCACGCACGTGACTGGAGCGTGCGGCCTTCGGCCTCGGCGAACAAACGCAAGGTCACGCGCCGAGGAAGGACGATTCGCCGTCTTGGGCGGCGTCGGTCACGCCCACCGGGTTATGAGCATAGGCGCTTCAATAAGAGAGAGCAGATACTTGGACGGTGTGGTGCCACGTTGGCCGATGTGCTCAACCGCACGAGGGGCGTTGCGTCGCGAGAATCCGTCTGCGCTCCAAGTAACACCCCGGCACCATCGGATCGGCCAGCCGGGGACCGTTATCGGCCCCCCGCCCCAACACCACCGGCTATGCCGTTCGACAGACGGCGGTTCACGTGGTGCGCGCAAGGCGCTGATGGTCCTCCAGAAGGCTCACGAATCCCATGTGGGTGAGCGTAGCGTTGGAGAGTGTTTCATCCCGCAGCCTTGCCGAAACAGTGGCTCGTGCTTGGCTTTCAGCCGCTGCACCGACTTGGCTGCGACCTTGAGCTGCGGTTTCCCGTCGTGTCGGGTGATGGTGTAACCGAGCAGCGTGTCTTCTTCCGACCTAGCCACCGTACT
>MWCO01000137.1 GCA_002070115.1 Deltaproteobacteria bacterium ADurb.Bin207 | reverse complement strand
CCCCCCCAACTGACATCCGTCATAGCCTTAATCCCCCCAAAGCCCTACAACCCCCGCCATGGTGGAAACGCCTTACCCCGCTCATTTTGCCCGCGAACTCACCACCGTTCGCGCGATGATCGGAATTTACTGCCGCGATCATCACGGAAAACACCCGGGCCTTTGCGAATCCTGCGAACAGCTCTGGAACTACGTTCGCGAACGCACCGAACGATGCCCATTCGGCACCGAAAAACCGACTTGCGCAAGATGCCCCGTGCATTGCTACCAAAAAGAGATGAGAGAGCGGATTCGTCAGGTGATGCGCTACGCTGGACCTCGCATGATATGGCGCCATCCCTGGCTCACCCTCGTGCATAAATGGCACGGCAGAAAAGAAGCACCGGATTTACGGACCGTGCGAAAACGCGCGGGTCGACGAGATACACAAGGAGAGTGAACATGACGACATGGCACGAGTTGTTGATGCGCGACCACGAGGTCACCGAGCGGCTTTTCGAAGCCTTCGGCAACGCGTTGGCACGGGAAGATGGGCCCGGTATCAAAGCCGTTCGAATGGCAAGGCTCTACTTTTCCGAATACGTGGATCGTTGTCACAACCAAAAAGAAGAGCAGCACCTCTTCCCCCTCATCGAAAAACGCGGCATTCCCCGTCGCGGCGGCCCCCTCGCCGTCATGATCAGCGAACACGGCAAAAGCCAGACCATGCTCTCCACCCTGGTGCCCCTGATGGAGGCTTACGAACAAGGTGACAAATCCACCCTCGAGCCGCTTCGCCAAGCGTTCGCCGAATACAGCACGTTATTGAAAAACCACTTCTGGAAAGAGAACGACATCCTGTATCCGATGGCGCGAAAAGTCCTGTCCGAAGAGGATGGCGCCAGCATCGTGCAAGGCATCGAGGCGTTGGAAGCCAGCTTCGGCCCCGACACCCGAGCCAAGTATTACGATATGGCCAACCAAATCGAGGTCCACGGCGGCATCGAAGCGTTGTCCAAATCCCTCGATCCCGACGTGCTCGCCGCCATCCTCGACACCCTTCCCGTCGAACTATCGTTCGTGGACGAAAACGATGTCGTTCGCTACTTCTCCCACGAACACCTTCCGAAAATGTTCCCTCGCACCCGCGGCGTCATCGGCAACACGGTGCAAAACTGCCATCCGCAAAAAAGCGTACACCTGGTCAATCAAATCCTCGCCGACTTCAAGGCCGGCAAGCGCGACGACGCCGAGTTCTGGATCGACATGGGAGGAAAGAAAATCCACATCCGCTACATGCCCGTTCGCAACCAGCAAGGCACCTATCTGGGCTGCCTCGAAACCGTGCAGGACATCACCCATATTCAGTCCCTGACCGGGCAAAAACGTCTTCTCGACGAGGAATAATCACAAAATCAGCTTATTTTCCGCGTGAAAACACGCGCGCGATCACGCCTTCGCGGCGGCATCGTAGGCGTGAACCAAGCTCGCGGCCGCACGGACAATGTCGTCTTCGCTCGTTTCACGCCCGAGCGAAAGACGAACGGCGCCGAGCGCCACCGCATCCGATATCCCCATGGCCTTGAGAATCGTCGAGGGCGTTTCGCTTCCCGCATGACAGGCGGACCCCGTGGACGCCGCCACATCCTGGGCCCGCGCCAACACCTCACTCCCCTTCACCCCGGGAAAAGATACATTCAACGTATTGGGAAGACGCTCGCTTGGGTGTCCATTTAGGGATAGACCGGGAATCTTCTCTTTCAGCAACTCCCACAGCTTGTCCCGAAGGCCCCTCTGACGATCGGCTTGCCGCGCGCCATCGCGTTCGGCAAGCGCGCAGGCGGCTCCCAGCCCCACGATACTGGCCACATTTTCCGTTCCCGGCCGCATGCCCCGTTCATGCCCCGCGCCGAACAATAGCGGTGAAATCTTGATTCCCTTGCGAAGATACAACGCCCCTACCCCCTTGGGCGCATACAACTTATGTCCCGCTATGGATAGCATGTCCACACCGAGATCCGCAACCCGCGTCGGCACCTTGCCCACCGCTTGCGCGGCATCCGTATGAACGATGACACCGCGCGCCCGCGCCTCATGCGCGATCTCACGCACACCCATCAACGTCCCCGTCTCGTTGTTCGCAAGCATCACCGTCACCAACACCGTATCTCGTTCCAACGCTTGCACGACCGCACCCGGATCGACCCGACCGAAAGAATCGACGGCCACACGCGTCACACGCACGTTTTGCCGCTCCAACTGCCGGCAAGGCATCTCGATGGCCGGATGCTCGACCGCGGAGGTCAAGACATGCATGGCGCCAGCATGTGTCGCCGTCAGCCCCCGCAGGGCGAGATTGTTGGATTCCGTGCCTCCAGATGTGAAAACCACTTCTTCCGATGAGCATCCCAGCAGCGAGGCCACCTGTTCCCGCGCCGCTTCCACCGCCGCCCTGGCCCGCAACCCAACCTCATGACCACTCGAAGGATTGCCGAAGTGCGTCGTGAGATACGGCAGCATCGCTTCCACGACATCGGGATGCAAAGGCGTGGTCGCGTTATGGTCCAGATAGATGGAAGCCATCAAAACACCAGGACTTTTTGCGCTTCCAGGGTGGCCTGGGTCAACGCATCGAGCGTGCTGCGCCGCGCCCCTTGCACGACTTCATCCTCCCCAATGCCCCGCGCATCCATGCACGTTCCACAAAGCCATACTTCAGCTCCACGCTTCAGCACGAGTTCGATCATGCGCTCGAGGTTGTAGTAGCCGTTCGGTGTTTTCTGCCCTTTTTTGGCCGAACTGACGGCATCCCCCATGAGAAAAACCACCATCTCCGGCTCTTGCTCGTCCATCTTCAGCATATTCGCCGCAAGACGAAGACCGTTATACGTTCGCTCCGTACCATAAGGCGGATCGTTCAAAATGATGAGCGTTTTCATGAATGGAATCCTTTCGTCGTGATGCGCCGGAACCGATGAATCCTTCGTATCGGAGTCATCGGTCGGGGCCAACGGCAGATGACGCCGAACCCGCGCTCGATGCCGAAGCCGCAGGCGTGGCAGCCGCCTCGGGCGCGATGGCCTCGGGACTATCCCCATCCCCTACCCCGGCGTCCTTGTCGTCAGGCAATGCGTTGTCGGACGGTTCGACCGCGGGCATCATGAGCTGGGGATCGCGGAATGCACTCGCATAGTGCAGCAATTGTCCCATGCTCACGGCGCCTTCGGCACTGAGGACCATTACCTGCGCGGCCATATTCAAACCAAGGACGCTCTGGAGTTTGCTCAATCCATCGACGGCAGACCCTTCGAAACGCATCGGCGTCGACGCCGGATCTCGCTTCAACGTCCACCCATTTTCCATGACATGCAGATGCACCAGCCGGGGGTCCCACCCTTCCGCCGAAGGACCGAAGGTCGTAAGCTGCCACAACCTGGTTCCCAATTGATCGAACGGTGGCCGCGCCGATGCTTCTCCCCGCGGTTCCGATTGCAGCAACCAAAAAACCACGCCTCCCGCTCTTCCCGCAGACGATTCCGGATTGCGCTGACGATACATATCGGAACGGCCCCGGAAAGAAGGCGACTGGCTCAACGCATCGATCAAACAGGCGGCCCGACGATAGGAAAGGGTGCTCGACACGGCAAAAAATCCTTGAAATTCGACTAGTTGCGACGACACCGCCGCGCACCCGTCGGAGGAATCGAGCTTCGACAACGCCCCGAGGTTTTTGTCTCCAAGCCGTATTTCCGAAGGTCCGATTTCCAGCACCGCCTCCGGGCACGATGACTCCATGGCGTTTTTCGTGATGGGCAGGGTTTGTTGAACGCGCGGCAACCAGGCAGGCGCGCAGGAAAGAACGTCAGCCAATCGTTTCGCAGCCGATCCGGTTTGCAGATGCTGCAGCACCGCGGGCACCGCAAAAAACAGAGGAACGAAAAGCAAACTCGAAGCTGCCTTGCGAAGCCCCCAGGAACCGAGTGATTCTCGGCTGAGCATCGACATCACGGCCGCGAATAACAAGGGCACGACATAGAGCGCACTGGCGTATAGGGCGGGCCCCGCGGCGGTCCACGACTCGATCACCTTTGAAGGATCGAGATGGGGCGAAGAGGCCGAGAGCGTCATGGAGCCTTCCATCAAAGCGCTCGTATGCCGTGCCGTGACGACCCATACGATGGCGCCCATCGATAGCAACAGAGTTACCCACAACTCTCCGGCGGCTTGCACATTGGCGGCATCGGTGGGGTCATTGCGAATGGCGTGAGCCGCGACCGCGATGGCTACCAAACCGGCGAAGGCGGTAATCCAGGGCAACACACCGAGTCCTCCGAGCGGAGTCCAGAAAAGCGAGCCGATGATCATGGCGATTAGCAGGAAAGCACCACCGACCAAGCCGACTTTTCCGCCGGAACTCAGCGACCCGCGGGAAGGCCAGTGACGCAAGGAGATGGTCAACGCGCTCGCCATCATCAAGGCAGCGGCCACATACGCACCGATGACCGACGCGTTGAGGGCTTCAAAAACGCCGAGGGCAGCGACTTGGATCCTGTCCGCGCCCGCGACTCCGACAGCCTCGAAGACGTTCCCAAGACCGATTTGCGCTCCCAACACACCGACGCCGGCGACAAACGCGGGGAAAAGACCGAGCAGGAAAGCAGGAATCCGGGGAACGGCCCGCAACAGCACGCCACCCAAAATCATGATGGCCAACCCCAGCACCGAAAGCGCCATGATCAACCAACCGGCAAAGCCCGCCGCCGCCACATCCACAGGAGGACCGTCTTCGAACCCCCAATACGCAAGGGGAACCATCGAGCCGGAAAACACCAGGCCATTTGCCAAAATAATGAGCAATATCGGGTAGATGCTTCGTCTGCGCGATTTTGCCATGCTGCTCCTCCCAGTCCACGAACGTCGCGTTCAGCCACCCATGGCGGGCTATTTTTCCACGAAACCTGGTATGACGACTTCCGGTTGGCCTCGCGGCGTCGACGTGGCATGAATAAGAGGCTCCCTGCCCCCGGCTGTCAACGGGAGACGCAAGCGAAAGTCTGGCTGCGCCGACTCGTTACCGGGGTGAGCGCAGGATTCACACTGTGTTCGTAAGTTCTTGGTTTTCGAAATCAGGAACGGGAAGCATCATGGTCACGCCGCATCCACCGAGGGATGATTTCTTTTGGTTGCCGTAAGTTGCTGGGCACGAAGTTTGCTGTTTGCTTGATCGATCAACATGTCCGAACGCAATATTCCCCCTATCCTTCGACGCCTTGGACAGCTCCAAGCCGACCATCCGTGGCGCTTCCTCGCCATCGCCTTTCTCAGCTTGTTGCCCGCGCTATACGGCATTTTTGGCGCGGGGGGGCTCGGCTTCAAGTCCTCCTTCGACGAACTGCTTCCCGACAATAAAGACAGCGTCATCGAGGCACGAAGGGTCGGTGAGCGATTGGCCGGCGCATCGACCCTGACCGTTGTGGCAGAAACCCGCGCGCATCCAAACCCCGAGGCGCTCAAACGATTCGTCGATGCGCTCGTGCCCAAACTCGAAGCGCTCGGGCCTGACAAAGTGGGCGCCGTCGACTTCGGCGTGAAAAAAACCCAGGAATTTTTCGACCACAACAAGGTTCTGTACGCGCAACTCGAAGATATCCAAAAAGCCCACGACGAACTCATTTCACGCTACGACTACGAGGTCGCCAAAGCGCGCGGTGACTTCATCGACGACGACGACGTTCCCACGCCCCTGACCGCGGATAGCATCGAAGAAAAAATCCGTGGAAAATCAAGTGGTTCTGCCACAGACGCGGTGACCGGCCGGTATCGCGACGGCTACTATATGAACCCGGAAGGCAACTTCATCGCGGTTTTGATTCGCACATCCGTGTCGGGCAAGGAGGCCAAGGCCGAGTTTCGATCCGAGGTGGAGAATGTCGTGGCCTCGGTGAATCCAAGCCGTTTCGACCCATCGATGGAGGTGAACTACACGGGCAATTTCATCACGAGCGCGGAGGAATACGATGCGATCATCGGTGACCTCATGCAGGTGGGAGGCTGGGGCCTGGCCGGCGTATTAGGCGCCGTATTGCTGTTTTTCATGCGGATTCGAACCGTGGCGGCCATGGGCATGACCGTGATGATCGCCCTATTGTGGACCTTCGGTCTCACGCGGCTGACCATCGGCCACCTCAACTCCTCCACGGGTTTTCTGGTCAGCATCATCGCCGGAAACGGCATCAACTATTCCATCATGTTCATGGCGCGCTACCTGGAAGCACGTCGTGATGAAGCCGCCGATCCGAAAAACGCCATCCTGGTCGCCCACCGGGACTCGTGGATTCCCACGCTTGCCGGCTCCGCCACCGCGATGCTCGCCTATGGTTCGCTCGCCATCACGGATTTCCGCGGATTCAAGCACTTCGGCGTCATCAGTGGCTACGGCATGATCTTGTGCTGGTTCGCGACCTATCTCTTTTTACCCGCCATTCTCGCCGTCAGCGAACGTCTCGTCCCCTCGTTTCGAAAGACCGAAAAACCCACGGTCATGCGCGGATACTATGGCGTGCTCTTTGCCAAACTCGCCCGCTTTGCCCCACGGCCCATCGCCATCGTCGGCGCCATCATGGGCGCGGTAGCCGTCGTCGCCGCGGCTCTCTATCTCATCGAAGATCCGATGGAATACGATATGGCCAACGTACGCAACGAGCGAAAGGACCGCACTTCCGCGGGCCTATTGTCCGTGCGAGTCGATAAGGTCGTGGGACGAATGGGACAGGACGGCATGGCCATCATGACCGACCGTCTCGATCAAGTTCCCATGCTGGAAGTGGAACTCAATCGTCGATGGAAAGAAGCGCCGGAGGACTTGAAACCCTTTGAAAAGGTCGTATCCATCTTCTCGCTCATCCCCAAGGACCAGCCCGAAAAAATCAAGCTCGTGAGCGAAATGCGACAGCGTCTTCAACGAGCGCGAGACCGTGGATTCATCAACGACGCCGATTGGGAACGGTTGCAGCCTCATATTCCCGCGGAGGACTTGCAACCCATCACGGTGGAGAGTCTTCCTGAGCAAGTCGCCCGGCCGTTCACCGAACGCGATGGTACGCGAGGGCGCATCGTATTCATTGTGCCGAAGGAAGGATTCAGCGTGTGGGATGCGCATTATCTCATGCGCTGGGCGGATAGCTATCGGTCCACCCCCTTGCCCACGGGAGAGGTGATCAAAGGGTCGGGCAGCGCGGTTATTTTCGCGGACATGATAAAAACGGTGGGAGAAGATGCTCCCAAGGCGATTACGGTATCCGCGGCCGGATCGATTCTGGTGATATTGCTCGCGTTTCGTTTCCGACGACAGGCCTGGGGCGTGTTTTTGCCCTGGCTTGGTGGAGTGGCGGGA
>MWCO01000136.1 GCA_002070115.1 Deltaproteobacteria bacterium ADurb.Bin207 | reverse complement strand
AGGCGGTGATGGCCACTCGAGCCGTTCGAATACGCGAACCGTACACGCCACCAACTCCTCTTCCGTAAGTGTTCCCTTGCCAGGTCGAAGCGCTCCAATGCTTCCCCCCGGCCGGATAAGCAATTCGATATCGATTTCCCCCTTGGGAGAATGTCCTCGCGCCACGGCTTTCGCATAACACTTCCGAAACGAAGACGAAGCATCGTTAATCGCTTGAACGACCTGTGCCGTCACCTGATCTCGCGTCGATGACGGCATATCTCCTCCCACGAGAAAGGCGGTGCTCAATTCGACGCGTCCGGCTTCGGGCTCCGGCTTCGGTTCTGGGGGGGCAACGGGTGCTTCCGGCTCCGGCTCGAACGGTTCAGGGGCCGGCGTAGAAGCTGGCGGCGTGCTCGCACAACCAATCAAAACGCCCACGATGGCCAACGGGGTCAGACTCCACCTCGAACGTGCAGGATGAACCATGGAGCCACGGTCCAACGAACCGCGCTTGTCGGCAACCATTTTCTTTTCATGGCTCCGCACCACGACGTTTTTCCCCTAGTGCTCCCCATTGAGGATGTCGAACGACTTGTCCGCGGTCTTGCCACCGTGCCCAAGCAAGCGTAGCCATGGACCCATGGCCGCGAACGAAATCGCGCTTTCGACATCGTTGGAAGACCTGGGATGGTCCGCGTTCTTCGAACAGCAACGCACCCATGTCGATTCGCATCTGACCCTGGGGCGCGTTTGCCTCTCCCATCGTGAGCACTATACGCTGCTGACTACCCACAATCCTTTGCAAGCTCGCCTTGGTGGGCGTCTCCGTCATCGAGCCACGGGTCCCCTCGATCTCCCTTCTGTCGGCGATTGGGTAGCCGCAACACCCGCTTCCGACGGCCATGCCGCCGCCGTGATCCACGTCTTCGCGCGCCGAACCCAATTCCTGCGAAAGGTCGTGGGACGACGCACCGAGGTACAAGTGCTCGCCGCCAATATCAACCATGTCGCGGTTGTCACAAGCCCCAACGATGACTTCAATCCGAATCGACTCGAACGGTACCGGACAGCTATCCGGCAAGGGGGCGCCAACGTCCTCTTCGTCTTGAACAAAGCGGACTTGCGTAACGACCTCGACGGTTATCTCGAAGCTTTCGCAAAGATCGATCCCAGCGCAACCGTCCTCGTGACGCGGGCGCTGGAAGGACAAGGTGTCGATGCATTACGATCCTACTGCGCCACGGGCGAAACCTTGGCGCTGGTAGGCTCGTCGGGCGTCGGAAAGTCCACCCTCGTCAACGCCATGCTCGGACGTCCTGTCCAACGCGTTGGAAAGACACGCGAAACGGATGGCCGGGGACGCCATGTGACTTCCCATCGTGAGTTATTTCTTCTCGAGGATGGAGGATTGCTGATGGACTCCCCAGGGATGCGAGAATTGCAAGTGTGGAGTTCGGATCCGCAGCAAGACACGTTCTGGGATATCGCCTCCTTGGCGAATTCATGCCGCTTTCGTGATTGCACGCACCAGCATGAGCCAGGATGCGCTGTCCAACGAGCCGTCGATACGGGCGAATTAGATGCACAACGGTTGGAGGCATTTCACCGGCTCCAGCAGGAAAACCTCCAGCTCGAAGAGCGACGTCAAGATGCTATCTCATCGAAATCAAAGCATTTATCTTTTCATCGCTCGTTGAAAAATGACGATGAGCAAGACGGATGATGCGCCTGGCTTGCCATCCAGCCATGATATGGCCATGCGCTCCCAACTCTCTTTGCTAGTCGCAGCCTTCCTAAGCATGGGATGTGGTGACGACGCTCGAACGAGTTCATGGACCTATGGCTCCGTCGAAGCAGGAGCCGATCGCTCTGGTGATCACGACCTTGACCAGCAACAGGACGACGCGCTCGATGCATCATCTTCGGATGCGGTGGCGGATGTAACGAAGGATGGCGTAACCAGCGATATCGAGGAGCCTCCTCCCTACGATGGGCCAACGTTGTATCCAACGGGTCGCACGCATTCACCGTTGACTCCCTTCGTGGCCGACAGACTCCGCGATGTCGTGGCGAAGAATCCCACGCATCACAAGGACCGTTTTCTCAAGATAGGCGATTCCATCACCGTCTCGCCTAGTTTTTTGTACTGCTTCGCCGATGCCAAGGTTGACCTGGGTGAATATGCCGAACTGCAAGATACCCTCGAGGCGTTTGCGTCGAACAAGGTCGAGGGCAAAAATTCATTCGCGCGAACGAGCACCGCGGCGATGGGGGGAAAGACGGCCTCCTGGGCGATGTCGGGAAAGCCTTCGCCCGTCGAGTCGGAAATGGAAGTGATGCAGGCTGCTGCCGCGGTGGTGATGTTCGGCACCAACGATATCGGCTGGTTTGCCGACGACCATGTCAAGACGCTGCGCTGGTATTCCGCGGCCATGTTCGACCTGGTCGACAAGCTGATGGGAGCCGGTGTCGTTCCGATATTGTCGACGATCCCACCTCGCGACGACAATCCCAGCCACGATGATTGGGTATCGCTTTTCAATGGGGTGATTCGAGGCATGGCCCAGGGACGACAGGTCCCTCTGGTGGACTATCACCGGGAATTGATGCCGTTGTCATCGCATGGTCTGTCTGGCGATGGTGTGCATCCCAACGCGATGTCCGGCAACGCCTGCGTGCTCACGGATACCGGGCTGGCGTATGGTTATAACGTTCGCAATGCAATCACGTTGCAAGCTCTCGACCGAATACGGCGCTCGGTGTTTGACTCGGAAACGGCCCCGGACGAAGCGGTCGAACTAGGGGGACAGGGCACGATCACCGCGCCTTTCGTGATCACGGACACTGTTTTTGCGGATGTTCGCAGCACGCTGCAAGCGACGAACCACGGGCTCGATGTCTATGATTGCAGCGCCGCGAATGAATCCGGCCCGGAATTCGTGTATCGGCTCGAAGTACAAGA
This sequence comes from Deltaproteobacteria bacterium ADurb.Bin207, assembly GCA_002070115.1. Lineage (GTDB taxonomy): Bacteria > Myxococcota_A > Polyangia > Polyangiales > Polyangiaceae > MWCO01. The sequence goes on along the minus strand of MWCO01000136.1, from coordinate 4,508 downwards.
AACGAAGCGGCTTCGGGCAGTCGTATTGACACGCGGCGATGTCGATGTGGACTTGCATTTGCTCGGACAATCCGTGGGAACCAGCGGATGCCTGGCGCGGGGAGATACCTTGGTGGAGCAGCAACTTGCCAAGGGGACGTACCATCTGGTGGTGGATACCTTCGTTCGCGACGGACAAGCGCTTGCGGGAGAATACTTGTTGGCGGTCGAACTTCGATAAGACGATGTTGCGTAGCAACAATTTCCCCCGCTGCCCACGCGCTCCGAATAGTCCACCGATTCGAAAATTGGAGATGGAACGCTCAAGATAGACCGAAGCCGGGGAGAGGCAATGCTGACGATGCGGCGCAATACAAATGCTAAAGACCATCGTGCTTCGGAATTCTAAATATCACCAATTGTTCCGGAATTTTTCTTGACAGCGCGAACTTCTATGATCAAGTTCGTGTCCACTTTTTGTTGCAATGCACAATGTGCCTCTTTCGAGGAGAAGCAAGATGCGTTCGTTACGTTGGGCAATCCTTGGCATGACCCTTATTCCCATCGGTTGCTGGGATTCGGAACAGCAGCCTCAAAATAGCTCCGCCGCGGATGCTGGGCAGGAACAATCCGAGTCGGATGCAACCATCGACAACACCATCGACAACGATGAGCAGGCCTCCGGGACCCTGCGGGGCTCCGTAAAACTCTTTGGAAAACAAGAGCATAGCGGAATCCTGGTGCAAGTCGACGGCTCCTCCCTGTCCACCACGACCAATAACGACGGGGACTTTTCCCTCGAGGGCGTCCCCGCCGCAACCGTATCCCTCTCGTTTTCGTTTCCGTCCTACCAACCGGAGCACGTCGAGGGAGTCGTCATCACCGAAAATCAGACTCTCACTTTGGATCCAGTGGTGCTTCGATTAGGAAGAAAAATGCGGGCAGGCGAAGGCGTGGTCCCCTTTGGATATGGCCGGGATGACGCTTATGCTCTGTATTTTAGTGATTTCTCGCCCTTTTTGGGGTCCGGCTCCCTGTGGGTGCAGGATCTCGAGTCGTCCCTGGAGTTCGATATGGGTGACGGGGTATCTCCCGCAACCGTCTTTCCAAGCCCCGACGGCAAGTATTTGACGGTCGTTCACGATGTGGCGCTGGGTACGGGAACAGGAACGCTCGTGGGGCTGCGTTTCGGCGATGACGAAGTCGTGGAAATTTCCCAGGAGGCTTGGGGCGGGGCCGTCGGATATGTCCAAAACGGCGCAAAACTCATCTATCTAGCCAACGTGGATCTCATGCGTGGGGCAGGAGACCTGCATCTCGTCGATGGCTCGACCTGGCAAGATACGGTGCTCGGTCAAAACGTCGTCATCGATTCGGTGGAACTCACCGAAAACGAATCCGCCCTCTGGTTCGCCTCCAATCCATCGTCCACGGACTATACCGCAGACCTGTATCACTATGCCTTCGGAAGCCAAAAAGCTGAAAAAGTCGATTCGAAGGTGGCGCTCGGGGTGCGCTATAGCGTGGGCGATGCCGATTCTATCGTGTACTTGAAAAATCCGGGGACCGAGTGCCGGGGCACCCTGGCCCACTGGGCGCCAAATTCCCCTTCGAAAACCCTTGGTTCCAAGGTGCCTTGCCCCGAGGTCCACGTGAGTGGCGATAGCAAAAACGTCCTATTTCTCTCAGACTACGATGATAACTCCGACGAAGGCGTGCTGCAGCATTGGTCCCCTGCTTCCGCCAATCCCACCGCCGTCGCACAGCATGTCCACGCCTCGATGGAATTGGCCCCGAACGGCTCCGTCCTTGTGTATCGACAGCCTTCCCCTTCTCCTGATCCCAATGTTTCGGCATGGGACTTCCAAACTTCAAAAAATCATAGTCTTGGAATCGTGTCCTTTTATCTGTTCAGTGAGAACAGCCAGCGCCTTGTCTTCCTTGCCGACACCGACGAAACCACTGAGCTAGGTGAGCTGCAAACTATTGAATTTGCTACAGAAAAACTTGCTTCCATCGCAACGGAGGCGTCGCGGTGGGGACTGGAAATTGACCCCTCGGGCCGGTGGATCGCTTATCAACGCAATACCAAAGACTTCAAGGGCGACTTATGGCTATTCGATACGTCCGACGATCACAACGAAATGCTCCTGGAAAAGGCGCTCCCCTCGATCCGATGGAGCGAAGCATCGCCCTTGATGGCTTATTTTACCGAACCCGCCGATGACTACAGCACCGCCGTGGGTTACGTAAAGTCTTTGAAAAACGGCAAGACCGTGTCATTGGGCCGGATCGGGTACCACGTGGAGTCGCCGCGTTTTGGTCTGTCGGGGGAGTGGGTGGTCTTTTCTCGCAACCTGGACGGCAATTATTCCGGTGATTTGTGGGTTTGGGATGCTGCGAACGATCCCTGGCAAGGACAAGTGCTCGGAACCGAGATCGCGAAAAACGCCTTTTTCCCATACATGGTCATGACGGCTCAGGGCTTGCTCTTTGGTACCGATGCCACGCAGGAAAGCATGACACTGCGCTATTGGTCACTTTCCAAACGGGAAACCGTCGTGCTTGGCGCCAACCTGTTCGGCGAGCCCGTCTTGTCCGACGATGGTAATAAGCTCCTATTCCTTACCAACTTCGACAACTGGCTGGCGGACCTTTTCTATGTGAAATTGGCTGACCCAACCCCGATTCCCCTGGGCAAAAAAGTGCATTATTACAGCATGTGGGTGGATGCGGATTGGAATTACCTCGCTTGTACTACCGATGGAAAAGGCGACCTGGGGACCCCGACCGTCATCGATTTGCAAACCCAGGAGAAGACGACTCTCGGCAAGGATACCCCTTTCTTCGGTATTTTCCCCTGTCCCGATGGTCATGGCTTCTCTTACTTGCATGATTGGGACCTGGCCCACGGCAACCTTTCCACAACTACGTTTGCCGAGCCATCGACGGCCGTTCCCATCGATGAAAACGCTACGGAAACCGTTTTGCCCTCCAATCGGCGCCTCATGTATGTCGTTCAGGGGGACGCTGAACGCGCCGGCATCTACGTGGCCCCGCTTCCCTCTTCTCCGTGATCGGTGGGCTCCATCATCCACCCGACTGATCGCGGATTCCTGATTCCTCTCCTTCGGTTCCCCGCACCAGACCCCATCACGGGCGAAATCGATGGCAAAGACGCCACACAACGCAAAAATGCCGTCAAAGAGTGCCTTTCAGCGAAAAAGAACGGTTCGTCAGCCGCCCTAGAGCCAATTCCATCCCCTAGCGCTCGGTACCTTGGTCCTTACAACCGAATTCGACGGGCGTACCGTCGATGATGACCTCCCCCGTGGCCGTGCGCAAATCGAGCGTTCCAGCCCAAATCTCCTTGGCCGCTCCCTCGTCGGTGATATGGCGCCGCAACACCAGATCGATGGATGTCGACGAAACGTCCTTGATCTCAGTTCTGAAATCAAGACTACACATGCACCGGCATCGTCCCATCTGGCCGCCGACCGTATCCGTCTCGAGCGCGTCGTAGACGCCCGTGGTGCCGCGGACAACGTCAAAGGAATGCTCGCCGCAGCAATTGAGAACAACGCGGGTATTGACGAGGGATAACACGCCTGCAGCCTTGTCGAAGGACCAGAGCAACTTTTCGGCATCGCAATAATTCGAAGCTTGCTGCCCGGATGAGGTGAAACCTCCGCAATCGCTGACCGCGCTGTTCTGACTCACGACCGTACCCTCGTTCGAGTCCGGACCTTCCAGAACATCGGTGGTGCCACTGCATCCGGCGAGAGCCAAGTATGTGATTCCAATAAGTATTTTGTATTTGCGATCCATTGTCTTGCTCCTTGTGGGCTACCTTGTTTGTGGGTTTCATTCCCTACTTGGGACTGGCAAAAAGTGTGATCGCTCGACGATCTCGTTGCGGAGATGCGATGGGCAAAAACACGATCTCTTCGAATCCGGAAGGGGATTCGTCGCTTTCGAAGGAAATCTCCCACGTTTTTTCAGGTTGCAACGTGACCGGCCACGACGTGCCGGTTATGCGGATGCTCTGGGTGGAGCGTCGAAATGTGGGTGTTTCGAGGACCACCGGGGTGGAGCATCCGTTGATTGCCAGTACGGTTTCGGAACCGGAAGTCAAATCGAGTTCCGACGAGGGGACGAGTGTCAGGCAGGCAAGGGGATGGGATACCGGATTCATGGTAACGCCATGACCCGCCACCTGAAGGTCCAGAGGCTCGGAGCGCAGGAAATCGGTGTGGATTTGCAAGCGCACCTCATCGCCCAGCTCCATCGCGAGCGGGATTTCGAAGCTGCCATCCGCGTGAATCACGGATTGATTTGGGTCTTGCGGGGTGTAAAGGGGAGTTGCGCGAACGGTGGCCCCCGCTGGCTTGGCGCAACCAGGCGCTCCCCGAAGTCCAACAAATCCTTTTGAATCCGGTTCGATCCAGGATTGGATACCGCTTGGATCGATCGATAGGATGCCGCGCCCCGGCGGTTCAGGTTGCGGGCTGATCGCGTTTTCGCAAGCC
>MWCO01000135.1 GCA_002070115.1 Deltaproteobacteria bacterium ADurb.Bin207 | reverse complement strand
ATGCGTGCCCAACGCTTGAGGGTACCAATTTATTTCCATAAATAAGCGGAACGTGCTTCGTGGCTGTAGTACTAGTGCCACGACCGGATATGGATGATTCCTCTCCTGGAAACGTCGAGCCCTCCCCCAAGCCCGACAGGCAAAGCAAAGGTGTCGAATCTACCGCTTATCCTTTTGCCTTTCCCAACGGATGGCTGCCGGTCTTTGGTGTTGTAACATATTGTTTTTATTGTTATTAATACTCGTTCGGTTTTTTTTCGAGGGGCGACGGCCAGAATTGCCGGTCTGTCTTGCAGTTCAGGCTTATCGATATCAAGCTATTTTCGGATATTCCTCCACGAAAGGACGAGCGATGCGAGCCATGAAAGGGATGGGTTGGGAATTGATCGGTGCTGTCGTCTGCTTTCTTGCGGCTTGCTCATCCGAAAAAACATCCGATGATGGAGCGAGCCAACCGACGGATGCAGGGCGCGAGGTTGGCAAGGACAGTGGTGGTGGTGGCAGCGGCGGTAGTGGGGGCCATACGGGGGGAGACGGCAATCTTATCAAACCGGCTTGTACGCCTTCGCCGCAGGGCGGGTCGACGCAGGTTCAGAAGCCCACCTTGTTTGCCACTCTTTTCGATTCTTGGCATGAGGCGTGGTTGGGTTCTGCGGTGGTGGCGGATGTGGATGGGGATGGTACCAAAGAGATAGTTGTCGCGCGCGGCAGCCTGGTGCTTGGTTGGCATCTGGATGGTCAGCTCGTGCGAAAGCTCGAGACCGAAGGGGGGCGCATTTGGTCATCTCCGGTGGTGGCGGATCTGGTGGGTGCTAGTGCGGGGCTCGAGATAGCCGCGGCGTCGCGCGACTCGATTTATCTATGGGATGCGCAGGGCAAGCTCCTTCCGGGATTTCCTTTCGTATGGCGTGATGAGCTTCGTTCCCTTGCGGCAGCGGATATCGATGGCGATGGGGATCTGGAGCTTGTGGCCGTGACGACCTCCCCTCTATCTGAACATGGACAGCGCGATATCATCATCGCGATTCACGCCGATGGCCGTGTGGTGGATGGTTTTCCGCCAAACACGTCCGGGGCTTCGGGTTGTGACGATGCTTGTTATGTGACCGGGGGGTTCGATCAGAATCTTGCGCTAGGGGATGTGGATGGGGATGGTAAGGCGGATATTCTTGCTCCCCAGGACAATGCGTACATGAGTTTGCACCGTGGAAATGGCGAGGCATTCGATGCGGCGCCCATTTTCAAAGGTCGAAAAAAATTCCCTGGGATCCGCTTTTTGCACGACTATGCTCAAGCACAACAAGGCTGGGCACAGGACGAAGCCACCTCGAATCAAGCGCATTTCACCAATAGTGCGCCGGCGCTGGCGGATATCGATGGGGATGGGACCCACGAGCTTATCGTGCTCGCTTCCGTGCAAAATGCTTCCCAGGACGATCGGCTTCGTGGGGTGGCTTTGTGGGTATTGAAGCCGGATGGAACTCGTCCTGGGCCATGGGTTGAGCCTTTTCACGTGCCTGGGTATCTTGCCGGATTGTGGGATTTTGAGGGAACGAATGTGGTGGGGGCGACCAATCAGGTCACGGTGGCCGACATTGACTCCCAACGGCCGGGGCCTGAGTTTTTGTTCGCGGGTTTCGATGGAAAAATCCATTGCGTCGATGCCTCGCGAAACGAGCTTTGGCAAGCGACCTACACCACCAGCGATCGTGTCCTTACCGCTGGGGTCGTTGTGGCGGATCTTTCGGCCGACGGTTCCCCCGAGATCGTTTTTTCCACCTACTCACCGGATGAGGGAAAAAGCCACTTGTTCGTGCTCGATGCGGCAGGCAACGAACTGCATAAAACCGAACTTCCTAAGCGGGGAGCCATGCCCGTACCGACCATCGCGGACGTGGATGGGGATGGGCAGCTCGAAATCGTGGTCAGTCTCAAGGATGGGGAGAGCGGCAAGCAGCAAGTACTCGTCTATACGGTGGCTGGATCGTCGGATAATTGCCTGCTTTGGCCGACGGCCCGGGGCAATGACTTGCGAAGCGCGTTCATTCCGTAAGCAACGTTGTGTTTAGCGGTGGAGGTTCGGCGCAATGGATGGCACGATTCATCCAACATTTCCTGAGAAGGTGTGAAGCATGCGGTGGATGACAAGGATGATGGTTTCGTGGCTAGGCGTATCGCTGGCGCTTGGCATGGTTTGCGGGTGCGGAGGAGATGAGGGGGATACTTCCTCTGGGTCTTCGGGTACGTCGGGAGGCTCGGCAGGCTCGGGAGGGGAGGGACAGGATGCATCGGTGGGAGGTGCTGCAGGGGCCACCGGGGGAATGGGAAACTCCGGCGGCTCGGGAGCTTCCGAAGGAGGCACGGGTGGTTCGACCGTGGATGCGGGGGAAGATGCACCGCCCTTGCCTGCGGAAACCCGCGCGGTGCTCGAAGTCTATCCTATGGATATTTGGGCACAATTCATCCCCAAGCCGGAATACCAGTTCAGCGTTACCGAATCCGGCAAACCCGTTGCGTTCGGCGGCAGCCCCATCATTACCATCCCGCTCATCGACCCCGGCTCCTATGTCGTCCGACTCTCGGCTCCGGAGCATCGTACGCTGGAGGTCACCGTTGCTTTCGATGGTACCGGAGCGTTGACCGCTGCCGCGCTGATGCCGTCGTCTGGCTCCGCCGATCAGGGCACGTCATTTAGCCACGAGATGCGGACTTATGAAGGCAAGAACTTGCCGTTTCATACTCTTTACCTTGGTCTTCGGCACTTATGGTTCTCGGCTCAGGGGCGTCCGGCGCGTCGTGGCAATGACATTCAATGGCTCATGGATGGGCAAGAGGCTTGGGGTGAAGTCCGCGAGGATGTCGTGGCCGCTTCGAAAAGGATTATGGTATCGACTTGGTGGTGGGAGTCCAACTTCGAACTCATCCGGCCGGACAACCATCATACGCTCAGTACGACCCAGCGATGGCCGAACACTATCCTTGGTTTGCTCGAGTCGTCACCGGCGCATAAACGGGTGCTTGTCGGTCAATTCTGGGGGCAAGACAGCATTTTGGATTTCATGACCACCGATTCCAAGCTCAAGGGCTATGCGGAAACGGCTGGGGATGGTTTCGAGTTCATGGGCATGGCGAACGAAACGAAAGGAAAATTCCTTTTCGAGCCCAGTCCATTTTCGTTTGGGAAGCGCGTGCGAGAACTCCATCCGGAAGCCGAATCTCGCAGTTTCGAGCCGGAAACCGAAATCGCCTCCAACGTTCCTTCCCATCCCGTCGACCTGACGCAATGGCCTGTCAACGTCAACGTGCAGCATGCTTCGTATCACCAGAAGTTCCTCGTGGTGGACGATAGTGTGGCGTACGTGGGGGGGATGAACTTGCGAAGGGTCGATTGGGATACGAACGAGCATCTGGTGTTCGACCATCGTCGGATGAAGTTCGATGCCACACAAAAGCAGCGCGAAGAGGTGATGAACAAGAAAAAGCTGCCGGATATGGGGCCTCGCAAGGATTATATGGTTCGGATCGAGGGACCCGCGGCGCAAGACGTGGCGGATGTATTTCAGATTCGATGGGCGCACCAGCTTTCGAAAGGGGTGACGTACGCGGACAAAAGCACGCCGTTTACGGTGGAGCGAAACCTGGCTCCCGCGGGGGATCATCAGGTGCAGATTACCGCGACGCTTCCGCAGCCTTTCTGGGAGCACGCCATCGCGGAGTCTTGGTTCAACGCCATTTCGATGGCGGAAAACTACATCTATATCGAGGATCAATACTTCCGTATGCCCATGGTCAATGACCTCATCGTGGAGCGGATGAAAGCAAAACCGAATCTTCGTCTCATTGTGATTACCAAGCCGGTCAGCGAATGGACCGACCCTGGATGTGCGTGGACGCATGCCTCCCACCAGCTTTTCAAATCCAATTTCCCTAATCGCTACATGATGTTGCAGCTCCGTGCTTTCGACTATGTGGACGTCGGCTGGGGGTGGGATGAAACCGAGGTGCGCTGGGGAGACTTCGATGTTCACTCCAAGCTGATGATTATCGATGATAAATTCCTCAGCGTGGGGTCCTGCAACAAAAACAATCGTGGGCTTGTGTATGAAGGGGAGTTGAACGTGGCCGTGCTCGACGCCGCGTGGGTTCGAGAGGCGCGTCGTCGTGTTTTCGCCAACATCCTGCCTGAGGGGACCGCGCCTACCGACGATGTGTCGACGTGGTGGGGACAATTTGAGGCCGCGGCCGCCTGGAATGATACGGTATTCCAGAATTGGAAAGACGAAGGCAATGATATCAGTCTGGATGGGGCGCCGCTGCCGGCGAAATACAGGCCCGAGGGATTCGTCTTTTCCTTGGAATTCCGCACTGTATCCGATTGTCTCATCGAGAGCGTGGGGCCTGACATGGTGGGCCGCGACGATTGATCGGTGGGGATGACGAGCGCGGGTCGGGAGCCATTCCCCCCGCGGACATTTTTCGCTAGGTTCTTCTCGTGGTTTCCTTTTTGCGGTTTGGTATTTTTCTGGTTCCCTGCTTACTTGGGTGCAACGGCAAAGGTTCCTCCGAGCCTATGGCCGAATCACCTGCCGAGCCGGTGCAGTCGGCGGCGCAGCTTACGGACCAAGCGGATGCCGTTGCATCGGCTTCGGCCCAACCTGGACAAGAGTCGAAGCCACGGCCCGAAGAGCCACGAATTTACTCCAAACGAAGGCATGTTTGGATTTTTTACGAGCCCAATGCTTCCGGGGGGTGGACGGGATTTCTTGGTTTGGGCAGTTCGGTCCGGTTGAAGAGCACAAAAAGCCGGGTGGGTGATGGATGCGAAGCCTTTTATCCGGTGGAGCCAAGGGGGTGGGTTTGCTTGAACCACAAGACCACGCTCGACCCTAACGATGCGGAATATAAAGCAATTCTCAAGTATTCCCCGAAGATCGATCGTCCCTTTCCGCACCAATATGGTGAATCCCGGGGTACGCCTCGGTACAATGAGATACCCACCCGGGAGCAGCAATTCCAGCGGGAATATCAATTGGCAGAGCATCTGCAGGCGGTGGAGAAATTGCGCGCGGGGCAATTGCCAGAAAACGAGATCCCCAAATCGTTGCGCGGGGTCGATGTCAGCCTTGCAGGCTCGGGTCCGCCTCCCGAACTCTCTCTTTTCCCGCGGGGTATCCAGGAATCGAGGGACTATCTCAAACCCTTGTCCACGGTGGCGTGGTCCCATGAGTTCGATGCCGAAGGGCGCACTTGGCTCGTCACCGCCGACCTCGCCCTCGTGCCCAAAGACAAGGTGACCCCTTACCCCAAATCCGACTTCGGGGGCGTATTGCTCGACGAAAACACGCGTCTTCCCATTGCTTTCACGCGTTACGAAGCGCGACGCAAGTATCGTCGGGGGGCCGAGGGACAGATGCAACCCACCGACCAGATGTGGCCTCGGATGTCGATTTTGCCTATCGACGACGATAAGGTCGAGGTGCAGGGGAAAACCTACTATCATGTCAAGGCCACGGACGATTGGATGGACACCGAGGATGCGACGGTGGCGAGGCTTTCGCCGGTGACGCCGTGGGGGGCGCCGGTACAGGGGGCTCGGGTTGATGCGCCGCGCGACCCTCATGCGCAAACGGTGAAAGCTCCCGAGGGAGGACGAAAAACCTGGGTGGAAGTCAGTGTATTGGGGGGATGGATGGTGGCGTATGAGAATACGAAAGCGGTTTTTGCGACGTTGATTGCGCCGGGGCGTGGAGGAATCCCCACCAAAGGGGTGGATCCGCTGCAAACGGCGTCGACGCCCGTGGGTACGTTCCGGGTCGATGGGAAGTTTTTTACCTCGACGATGGCCAACCCGGCTTTTGTGCATTCTGATGTACCGTTTGCCCAGAATTTTCATGGACCGCATGTTTTACATCAAGCTTATTGGCATGATGGCTGGGGTGAGAAGCGGAGTGCGGGGTGTATCAATTTATCTCCTAAGGATGCGTTATGGTTCTTTCATTGGACGGAGCCGATGATACCGGAGGGGTGGTACGGGATGCGTTCGGATAAAGATGCGGGGTCTGCGACGGTGGTATGGGTTCATCGGTAGTGGGGAAGGGAGAAAGGCGTGTAGAACCTGATAGATTCCCTCATTTTTCCCTGAATGAGAAAGGCATACGAGCGACAATGCCCTGAACTTTGACTTTGGGCCCCTTTTGACCACCCCTTATAAAAACATTAGTAAATACATGTAGTTGAATACGCCGGGCCGATACTTGCGGGTTACGAAGCTTTCTCCAGAAGCTCGGTGAGGGATTTGTCTTTCGGCGCTTCGGCATTTTTCGATACGTGGAGCGTGGCCTCCCGATTTCTGGCGGGTTTTCTTTGATGGCTTTGGTGATGCGCCTCCTAGGAATATCTACATGGGAAGCGAACGGCTAGAGTCATCAAGTTTGGGTGACCCTTTCTCGTGGACCGTGACCGTTTCGCGCAGGCCGTGGCCGTGACCGTGAGCCGTGGGCCGTGTGGGGCCAAGGCAAACGCGACCGGGGCGAGGGGGGCGATACGACGGTGGCAGGGGTCACGCCATCATTTCGCCACAATTCCTCCCGACCTTATCCTTGGAGTCCCGACGGAAGTGTCATATCGTTTTTGTACGATGGGGCTTATCTCCACGATTTGGCAGGAAGGTGTTCCATGAAACGGCTGCTTGCGATTGGCGTGATTTGGCTTGGTTGTTTGATTGCCTGGGTGATTCTCGGCTCGACGATTGTGTTTCGGTCGGACCAATCCTCCATGAATCGTTACGATGACGTGGCGTTGCTTTGGGGGCCGGCGTTGCAGCAGGAGCCGCCATCGGCGGTGTATACGGAAACGAAAAAGGTACGAGAATCTCGCACGACGACAGGGATGGATGGCACGGCGGTGGTGACGGACGTCGAAAAGCAGGTGGAGCAGGCTTTCCCTCTCACGTTGGCGGCGACGGATATCCAAACATCGCTCCACCTGGAACATCGTCGTAAGGGGCTGTTATGGTTTCCCACCTATACTGTGGACTTTTCGGCACGCTACGCGTTCGTGAACGAAACGGATGCCGAGCGTCGTACCATCGTACGTTTCCCCCTGGGACAAACCAATACGATTTTCGAGGGGTTTGGAGTGCAAACCGGGGACGGTCAGCCCGTGGAGGTGCAAATCGAGGCAGGGGTGGCGTGGTGGAACGTTTCTTTCGCGCCTGGGCAGCGAAGGGAATACAAGATTGCGTATCGTTCCCGGGGTACGAATTCGTGGCATTACCAGCTTACGGCGGGGACGGGACGGGTGAATGACTTTCGGCTGACGATGCAGACCAACTTTTCGGAGATCGATTTCCCGGCGGGAACGCTATCACCGAGCGAGCATGGGGTGGAGGGGGATGGGTGGAAGGGAACGTGGCAATTCAACACGTTGGTGGCGAATGCACCGATAGGTGTGTCCTTACCCCAATTGCTCAATCCCGGGCCTTTGGCTTCGAAAATCACGTTTTTTGCGCCTGTCGGGTTGCTTTTCTTCTTTTTCGTGGTGGCGGTATTCGCCGCTGCGCATGGGAAAAACCTCCACCCACTGCATTACTTCTACTTTGGTTGCGCCTTTTTCGCCTTCCACCTGCTATTTGCGTATCTGGTGGACCACGTGGCGATTGCCCCCGCCTTCGCCATTGCCTCGGGAGTATCCATCTTGCTAGTCGTTACCTACGCGCGCTTGTTCGTGGGATGGAAATATGCCGCCATGTTCATGGGAATTCCCCAGCTCCTCTATCTCGTCCTTTTCTCGTTTACCTTCTTCTGGGAGGGTTTTACGGGGCTATCCATCACCTGCGGAGCCATCCTGACACTTTTCGTCATGATGCAGTTTACCGGGCGGTTGTCGTGGAGGGGTCTTTCTGGCACCCCTAATTCGAATTTCTAGTACTACAGATCCTTTCTTCGTTCCACATTAGGACCGGGGCGTAAGAACCCACGGGAACTCAAGAACCAGCT
>MWCO01000134.1 GCA_002070115.1 Deltaproteobacteria bacterium ADurb.Bin207 | reverse complement strand
ACGAAAGGTTACGAGTTGATGGCGCAGGACTTCTGCGGGAGGGTGCTCTGTCATCCAAGGCTCCTTTTCGGTTTGGTCCGGTCAGGATGGCGCAGAGGGCAGGATTGTCCATAACGCGGTCGGCGAAGCGGTTACCGCGCCCGTCGCTCGTGAGGCTCAGGCGCGACAAGCTGATGGGATGACGGAGCACGTACCGGCAAAGCCAAAAGCGATGAGCATCGAAGCCCCGCAGCTTCGGCAGTACGCACGAGCAAAGCCCCAAGCCAGGGTCCTGCAGCGAAAATACTTCGCAAAATCTTCGGCGACGTGCCGCGACAGCGGTCGGACTGGCATCACCCGGCGTGTTGGGTGACGCCAGCTTCGATACACCTACGGCTTTCCGTTGATGCTCTCCCATTTGCGTTGTGCCGCCTCATGGCTTTCGCGATTTGTGTACCACGAAACCGTGATCTTTCCACAATTCTTGCAACGCTCGCCCTCATGAGTACCCTGTTGCCGCTTGCACTTTCCGCAATAATATACTTCGCCGTCGCTTGCCATCTTGTGGTCCTTTCTTCTGATGATGACTCCCTCACCAACTGGTTGGGTATCCTTGTGACCTATCCGGTACTACTGTCGTCATCTGGTGCATCTATTCCAAAGTAGGTGCAATTATTGCTATCAGTGTATAATATTGATTTTGCACGATTTATCGTTTGATGCAATAGCGGAAGATTCGCGCGGCCCTTTTCCTTTTCACGCGCACTGTTAGCGTGACCACCAACCTCGTTTACCCAATTGCCCGTTTCGGAAGAGATGATTGCCCCTACTTCTGGGGGCGGATAGGCAAATCGACCGGCTATCGCAAGTCAAGAGATAACTTCCGGGTTACATCGCGGGGGCGGCATAAAGGCAGTCAAGACCGAATCAGGGCGGATTCATGGTGTGAGCGCGTACGATAGACGCATTAATGCGTCGCCGCCGTAACCCGCAGCGAACGCCCTGGTGCCCTCCGCGACCAGCAGCTACGCCACGGATAGCAACGGGACGAAGCCCAGTTGTCGCTGGCTGCTCGGTGATGGTGGCAATGACACGAAGTCTCCCGCCGCAGGGCGGATATGCCTGCCCTTGTCATACACCGACCATCCTATTTGACAGCGGACACATGGGTGTTCAGGATGCCGTCTTGGAGGATGGGAAGATGGCCGCAACGTGTACCGCGCAACAGCACGCCGAGATTCTGCGTTTGGCACAAGAGGTGGGGCCACTTGAGGCTGCAAAACGCCAAGGGATGCCCCCAGGGGCTGTGACAGGGTAGCAATGCCTGGAAAAAAGAGCACAACTCGCGAAATCTCCAGAGCCACAACAACCTACGGCATCGGAACCTCCCAAACGACCTGCCGGCAAAAAAATCGCCCGCCTGCACACGTCATCCGAAAAAGCGCCGGCCAGATTGCGGACGTGGGTTGCGTTTTACGGCTTACGACGCACCCATCATGCCCTCGGGGGCCTTCTGGTTCCAGCAGACCGGTATTTTGGAAAATCCGATGAGGTGCTCGCGCAGATCGAATCCGGGGCGGCTCCCGATGGCATCGGTGAGCCCCTCCTGGGACCGCGCGCGTCTCGCCCGCATTGTCTCCATCGTCACCCGCGCTGCTGTATCGCCAGTCTTGCTTGCGCTCAACGAGCCCCGGCGCCTCTCGTAACGAGGACGGTGGGTTGTGTCATGGCATCGCAGGTTTCTTGTGTAGAGAGATGGGTCAAGGAAAGCCGAACGAAGTGTTAGGAGTCAAGTCACCCAAGGAAATCGTCGTCGAGCCGGACGGAGGATTCTTAGCCGATTTCGTGGGAACATCCTTGCTAGTTCAGGGCGCTCATAACCATATTTGGATAGTATAACGTCTGCAAAATAGTTGTAAATCTAAATAGTTATATGTTTTATATACACAAACGTATACCATGATTGGCCACCGGGCAGCGATGTGGATCTTCCTTTGGGTTGACGAAGGGAAGGGTGGGGGCAGTCGATCGATCGTAGGGGCATGGTGGAAGATGAGAGGTGTCGAGATTGGTTCCGCGAGCCGGTTGGCTTTGAGGGGGAAGAACCTATAGGATACGTGCCATGCGCATCTTGTGTATTGCGGATATTCATGGCCACCTGGCACCTTTGCAGCAGGTGCTTGCTTTTGGAAAGATGCAAGGTTGTACGCTGGTTCTTGCCGCAGGGGATTTATGTTTTCCCGGTGCCGAGCCCCTTCAGACCTGGAAGGCGCTCATGACGGTTCGGGCTCATTGTGTGCAAGGCGTATCGGATCGGGCGCTTGCAGTCGTGGATCCAGACGATCTATCCGCGTGGGATGCGCAGCAGGAGCAACGAATCGAACGTCTTCGGCGCACGCAACAGGAATTGGGGGATGTGATTCTGGAACGACTGCAACGTCTACCGACGATATTTCGGATGACGTTGGAGGATGGTGGGGAACTGCTGTTGGTGCATGGGTCGCCGTCGGATCCATCCACCGCCATCACGCATGACATGACAGACGAAGAGATATTGCCCTTGTTGGACGACGAGGGGGCGAGCGTGGTGGTATGCGGGGGCGGGCATGTTCCATTCGAACGGCAGGTGGAATCGACACGGATCGTCTGTGCAGGGTCGGTGGGAGAGTCTCCTACCCCAGGCGTCATTCATGCAGCGATTCTCGATACCTCGAGTGCCGGTGTTCAGGTGCGGATCGTGCAATTGGTGATCGGGGAAAAACCATGAAGCGGCGGCCAGGAAACCCAAGCTCGAATGGAATTGTTGGTCCAAAGTACGGTGCTCAACTTGATCGCTGACTTCTCATGACGCTAGACTGCCCACAACGTCTTTCCGTCGACGAGATTCCCGCAGCATGCTGCTGCAACCATGATAATCCCGTTACGCTAGGATAGTGCCTCGCGATGAAGATCAATTGTCAGTCTTGTGGTGCCACGTACACGGTTGCGGACGAGAAGGTTCGAGGACGTACGGTTCGGATCCGTTGTAAGAAGTGTAGTTCGCCGATCGTGGTCAAAGGGGAAGAGCAGCCTCCCGAGGAGGACGAGGACGACGCGACGCACGTATTGGGGGCCGACGAGCAAGCGGCGGCGATGGGGTATGCTGGGGCGAGTCCTCGCGCGGACGAATGGACGGTGACTCTCGACGATGGGTCCCAGAAAGAGGCGGCGATCGACGCTCTTCGTAAGATGTATCAGGAGGGTCAGATCCATCCAGACTCTTATGTATGGCGTGAGGGGATGAGTGATTGGCAGCCGTTGCGTGATACGCCGGAGCTTTTCTCCGCGTTGAAAAGCAGTGCTTCCAGATCTCCTCGGCCTCGTCCTTCCTCGGCACTCGCAACGGCCGACGCGCGGTTGGGGGGAGGACTTTTTGGGGGAGGTTCGGCGCAGCAAGCGCGCGTGGAGCATCGTGACCGAGATCAAGATCTGTTCGGCGCGGCTCAGCATCCCGTCGAGGAAGAGGTATCGACGAGCGCTCCGGTCAACCCGATGGAGAAGCCGGCCGTGCCCAAGTTTACGGCGGAGCGTGGGGAAAACTCCGTGCTGTTTACGATCGATACGATCATGGCGGTTGGTACTCAGTCCGCGAAACGACCTTCGGCGTTCCCCGAGGAAGAAAAGATCGACTTTCGCAAGCTCGCTTCGGTCGTTCCACCACCGATGGATAGCGGAGATTTCGGTGCATCCTTCGAGTCACCTCCGTCGTTCGGAGGGCCTGCGCTGGGCGCGCTTGCCGCCCCAACGCTTCCCACATCCATCGAGCCCGAACCCATGCCTGAGCCCGTGGCCGAGCCTGAAGCGATGTATCCTTACGATGCTCCTGCCAAGAGCAACAAGGGGCTCATCATTGGATTGGGTGCGGCGGTTGTGGTGTTGCTGCTCGTCACCCTTGGTTTGGGTGGGTATTTCCTTTTTGGAAGCTCGGAAGAGCCCGTGGCTGCGAACACGACGACGCCGACGGCTGAGGCCGTGACGGCTCCGGAAGACAAAACGGATGATAAGAGCGAGCGGACGACCGACAACGAAAAAAAAGATGATGGAGCGCAAGACGCGAAGGATAAGAAAGAGGACGGGGCGGACAAGGACAAGAAAGACGATAAAAAAGACGAGGCAACGGCCAAAGCGGATGCGACGGGGAAAGTAGGGGGGCCTTTACCGGTAGGTACGGGCACGGCGAAAGCGGTTGCCGATCCGGTCAAGAGCGATCCCAAGGCAGATTCGAAGAAAGACGACGCGAAGCCCGCGGATGTTCCGGCGGCGTCCGCGGACCGGAAATTTAGCCGTTCCGCGGCAGTTTCCGCGTTGAATGCCGCTGCCGGCGCGGCTTCGGGATGCAAAAAACCGGATGGTCCCACGGGGCGCGGACGCGTTTCCGTAACGTTTGCTCCTTCCGGAAGGGTCACCACGGCTGTCGTCAATGGTCCGCCTTTTGCCGGTACTTCCGTGGGTGGATGTGTTGCGGCCGCGTTCCGAAGGGCGACGGTTCCTCCTTTCGATGGAAGCCCTGTGACGGTTCATAAGTCATTTTCGATCAATTGAAGCTGTATCGGCCGCTTTCGGACGATTAGACGAGAGGTTGTTGTTGGACGGCCGCGGCGAGTCTTTGCATCAGATTGCTGTAGCGTTGTTCCCGGCGCGTTTGGGATAGGGCCAATTGGATGGCACGCGGTTCGGCGACCAGCACGACGAGTCGCTGGCCACGGGTAACGGCGGTGTACAATAGGTTGCGTGACAACATGATGAAATGAGCGGTTACCCATGGAATGACCACGGCGGGATACTCACTGCCTTGGCTTTTATGGATGCTGCATGCGTACGATAGTCTTAGCTCATCGAGGTGGGGCCGATCGTAAACGATGGGTCGGCCATCGATTTCCACCACGGCTTGTTCGGCGTTTGGGTCGGTATGAGTCACGAAACCAAGGTCCCCGTTGAACACGTCGCGTGTGTAATCGTTTCGCAACTGCATGACTTTGTCGCCCATTCGCAAGTTCATGGGAAACGGGCGCTGGGGGATGTGGGGGGGATTGAGCGCGTGTTGCAAGCGTTCATTGAGGGCTTCGATACCCGCGGGACCACGACGCATGGGTGTGAGCACTTGCACGTCGCGGACGGGATCGAGATGAAATTGGCGCGGAATCCGCTCTTGGACCAACAAAAGCACCTTGTTGGCGGCGTCGTGCGCATCTTTGGCAGGAGCGATGAAAAAGTCAGAAGCAAGGTCCCCCTTTTCCGGCGTTTGGGGTTCCAATCCCTCGCGAATTCGGTGTGCGTTGGCAACGATTCGGCTTTGGGAGGCCTGACGAAACACTTTGTGCAATCGAACGCAAGGGATGGCTCGTGAATCGATGATGTCGCGAAGTACGGCCCCCGCTCCGATGGATGGCAATTGATCGACATCACCCACCAACACGAGGCGAGTGCCTGTCGCGATGGCCCGAATCAATGCGAAACTCATGGTCAAGTCCAGCATGGAAGACTCGTCCACGATGATGGCTCCCGCTTCGATGGGTTTTTTTTCATGGCGAGTGAATCGTCCGCCACGAGGGTCGAATTCGAGAAGGCGGTGCACCGTATAAGCATCTTTTCCAGTGGTTTCGCTCATGCGACGAGACGCTCGTCCGGTGGGTGCGGCAAGACGAACGGACAGGCCACAGGTTTCGAATAGTTCGAGAATGGCGCGAAGGAGGGTCGTTTTCCCGACGCCAGGGCCTCCTGTGATGATGAGCAACGGGGATTGAGCGGCTTGTTGTATGGCTTGACGCTGTTCGTCGGCCAGTTCGATGCCGGTGTGGTGTTCGAACGCGGCGATGGCGTCGTTGGCTTTGGTCAAGGGGGCGACCGATGCGCCGTGTATTCGGGCCAAACCGTGAGCAAGGGCGGCCTCTTCGATGAACCGTTGGTTACGGTAGACGACGGGGCCGGTGGGTTCGATGGTGTCTTGACGGGCGTTGGTGAGCAGAGTTCGTTCGAGGGCGATGGGGATATGTTCTTCGGGAACGTTAGCGATTTGGGCGGCCGCGCGTGTGAGTTCGTGGCGGGGTAAAAAGACGTGGCCGCGCTCTTCCGCCTGATGCAGCGCGAATAGCACGGCTGCTTCGAGTCGTTGGGGGGCCTGTTTGGCGATGCCCAGCATCGTGGCGATTTGGTCGGCTTTTTGAAAGCCGATCCCCCACACTTCGGTGGCCAATTGAAATGGGTTTTCGGATACCACACGGATGGTATCCGCACCGAACTTGCGAAAGATCCTGATGGCAAGGGAGGAGGTGACGCCGTGGCTTTGCAAAAAGACCATGGCGTCGTGCAACGCTCGTCGTTCCGTCCAAGCTTGGGATACCGCAAGGGCGCGTCGTGGTCCGAGTCCTTGGACTTCCTCGAGTCGATGAGGCTCCTGGTCGAGCACCCGCAGGGTATCTTCTCCGAAGCGGTCGACGATTCGTTGTGCGTAGGCTGGTCCGATACCGGGAATGAGCCCTGAGCCCAGGTAACGCATCAACCCTTCCCGAGTGTCGGGCTCGAGAAGCAGGACGGTGTGGGCGCGCAGTTGCAAGCCGTGGCGGGCATCGTTCTCCCATCGTCCGGTGATGCGCACACGGCTTCCGAGGGACATGGGTTGCATGGGACCGACGACAGTGACGGAGGGGCCTTCGGGTTCGGGGGCGACCTGCAAGACACGGAATCCGGTCGTTTCATTTTCAAACGTGATGCGTTCGATCGAGCCTTGGAGTGTCGAGGTGGGTTCTTCTGGATGGGTCAGGCGACCGGATGTCACGGAGGCAGCGTCGTATTCAAGGGATGGCGCGTCAAGATCGAGCGTTGGTGCGCGAGTGTGTCCAATGGCCGGAGCGGGGCTCGACTGCGCCGAAGGGGTGGGCTTCGCAGCCGTGTCGTGAGGGGGATTGGGAAAAGACAATGGCTCCGCAGACGTCGCATACGGCGATATTCCGTTCATAATCGACGGGATGGGTGAGGGCGTCGGCAGCAAATAAGGCCAGGACTTGATCGCTGAGGGCGTCGTCTTCGGTGACATAGACATGCCAGTGGGGTTTGCTGAGGGGGCCGCGTTCTCGGGCTACCCGACCGGCGTATAGGGCGGTGTTGACGAAGCTTGTTTCCCCGGTTCGGACGGTAGCTCGCAAAGCGTGGATGACGCGCTCACGGGCGGAAGCGACCAAGGAGGGCACTTGGGAAGCGGTTTGTGTACGAATCGCCGGGGTGATCGGCGTTGCCCCGTTGAAAACGATGGTGGGGCAGCCGTGTTCGACGACCTGATGCACGCGTCCGTCTCGGGTATCGAGGCGTTTTGGTGCAATCAGATGCTCATTCATCCAGGCGATGAGGTCGCTGGCGATCCAACCTGAGCGGGCGCCTTCGGCAAAGACCAAAGCCGACTCTCGCGGTGTTGGTGGTGTTTGGCCCTGGCTCATGATGTCCCCCTTGTTTTCCACAGGGTGCCCCCGGGTAGACGGTCTTGGCAATTCAAGAACCCCTGGTGAGGCGAAGCATGAGATTCACGCTTATGCAAGTCCATTTCTTTAGCACGATTGATCAGTCGGTCGCTAGTTTTTTTTATTACGAACGAAAAACGTGGAATAAATGGCTCATGGGGACGGATCGACTGGCGATACCAAGGCAGTGTTGGTAGCAGGGGGCATGGCTTGTCGACGTGGGGATGGTTTTCGAGTGCAGGAGCATCGGGGAGCGGCGATTTTTGTAATGGATCGCCCGGACAAGGCGAATGCATTGACCCGCGCGATGCTCGAGGGGCTCGGGGCATTTTCGCGGGAGATGGTGGCTCGGGAGGATATTCGTGCGCTGGTGATCGTGGGGGCGGGGGATCGATATTTTTGCGCTGGGGCGGATTTGCGTGAGCGGCGTGGGTATTCGCAAGACGACGTTCGTGAGCAGCTTCGATTGTATCGGTCGGAACTCGGGGTGCTCGATACGAGTCCGAAGGTGGTGGTGGCGGGGATCAACGG
>MWCO01000133.1 GCA_002070115.1 Deltaproteobacteria bacterium ADurb.Bin207 | reverse complement strand
CCGCCGAATTATTTCAGTTCAAAAAACTTGGCCAACTATCTTGCGTTCTTTCTTCCCAAAGTACGCCCCCATGCTGTCGTCACCGATACCGGAAGCGATCTTCCATCCTTGGTGCGGATTCTGACTCTTCGATCGACAAGCTTTTGTCCAGATTCCAGAGTGCGACGTAAAGGACAGACTTGATCGCATAAGTCGCTTCGCAACACCTCCCGGCATGGACGACCAATCGCCTCTTCCGGGGAAAATCCTGTCGTCGTTTCCGCACTACGATTGAAAGAGGTAATGATCCCATTGGGATCTACCGTGAATACTCCTTGATCAATCACATCAAGGAGCAGAGGAAAATATCTTGGGTCGAGTTTACCCACGCGAGACATCTCCCCACTTTGCTCCAAGTGTCGCAGATACGCAAGCTGTCGTGCGACAGTGTCGCAATCCGCTACAGCAGCGCCCGATGAACCGGACCGAATATTGACGACTGTTTCTCATTCTGTCCACGGAATTCAAACCTCACTTTCGATTCCTAAGCACAGGGCGTGCCGTTCTGGCCCGTTGGCACGTCTCATGCTCACCCGCTGCGGCCAAAGCGAGTGTGCTCGGTCCATCGAATAGCACACTCGGTTTTCGCATCGACTTTCGTGCGAATTTCAGATTTCGCGAAGGGGGGCGTGTCCCTTCTTCGTGGAGGAAGACTCGATGATAGCGGTTGCCCCGATGCCCGAGCTAACCGATCTCATCCTGGAGGTCGGCGGCCACGAACTGCAAGTCTGCATGCAATGCGGGACATGTACCGCGGTATGCCCGTGGCCCAGGGTCAAGCCCTTCAGTCCTCGGCAGGTCATCCGGTATATGGCCTTCGGCTTCGAAGGCTTCGAACAGGAAGACCTATGGAATTGCGTGACCTGTAGAACTTGTGTGCAGCGATGCCCCCGCGGAATCGACCTGCTCGAAGTCATGCGCGCCGCCCGCGCCGTCATGCTCGAATCGGGCAGCGGACCCCGCACCTTCTCCGGCCCCCTCGCCAGCCTGCGAACCGAAGGCAATCCCTGGGCCGGTGAGCGGCAGGAACGCTACGGTTTCGCGGCCCCGCGGCCCGTGCCCCCCTACGACACCGACAAGGATTACCTATTCTTTAGCTGCTGCACCCAATCCTATGACCCGCGCAATCGTCGTGTCGGCACCGCCATGCTCGATATCCTGAATACCGCAGGCGTTCGCTATGGCTGCCTCGGAGCCGCGGAAAGTTGCTGTGGAGACCAGGCCCGAAGAATTGGTGCCCAAGATGTCTACGACGACGTCAAACAGCAAAATATGACGTTGTTCGAGGAACATGGAGTGCGTGAACTCATCGTCGCTTCCCCCCATTGCCTGCAGACCATCAACCAGGACTACGCAAAAGGCACCGAACTTCACGCCACCCATTACGCCACCTTCTTCCATCGTCTGGTCCAAGACGGCCACCTTATCCTTTCCAAGCCCATCGAAGCCAAAGTCACCTACCACGACCCCTGCTATCTCGGGCGCCATGCGGGCGAATATGAAGCGCCCCGTGAATTGTTGCGCGCCATCCCGGGGCTTCAGCTCCTCGAAATGCCACGCAATCGGGAGCGCAGCCTGTGCTGTGGCGGCGGAGGCGGCGGCATCTGGCTCGACGTTCCGAGCGAGGAGCGGTTCTCCGTGTTGCGCGTGCAGGAAGCCCTGCGCACGGGCGCGGAAATCATCGCCACCGCCTGCCCCTATTGCACCGCCATGCTCGAAGACGCCATCAAAAACCTTGATGTCGAGCACGCCCTGCGGGTCCTCGACATTGCCGAACTCGTGGCGCAGTCCATGACCACCGAAGCGGGACAGTAAAGACCATGCAAGAAAGAATTGGCTTTTACATCTGTCATTGCGGCATCAACATCGCTTCCCGCGTCCGATGTCCCGAAGTGGCCGAGTACGTCGCCACCCTGCCCGACGTGGTGGTGTCTCGGGATTACCTTTTCATGTGCTCGGATCCCGGCCAGGAACTCATCGAAAAGGATATCCCCGCTTACGGTCTCACCCGCGTCGTGGTGGCCTCCTGCTCCCCCCGTATGCACGAAAATACGTTCCGAGGCGCGGTCGCCCGCGGCGGCCTCAATCCCTTCCGTTGCTTTCACCACGTTTGCGTTCGAGAACACGTCTCCTGGGTTCATACGGATATGGATGAGGCCACGGAAAAAGCGAAAACCCTGGTTCGGGCGGGCGTTCGACGCGTGGCGCGGCAGGCAGACCTGTTCCCCAACACCTTCCCCGTCAACCCCAATACCCTGATCGTAGGCGGGGGAATCGCCGGAATGCAGGCCGCCCTCGATATCGCCTCCGCCGGATACCACGTTTATCTCGTCGAAAAACAGCCCACCATCGGTGGGCATATGCTCCAATACGACAAAACCTTCCCCACCTTGGATTGCGCCGCCTGTATCGGTACGCCGAAAATGGTGTCCGTCGGACAGAACAAGAATATCGACCTGCTGACCTATGCGGAGGTAGAGGAACTAAGCGGATTTATTGGTAATTATACCGCTCGGGTCCGAAAAAAGGCCCGCTACATCGATGCCTCCAAATGCACCGGCTGCGGCGAATGCACCAAAGTTTGCCCCGTCGACAAACCCAACGAATGGGACGTCGGAACCCTCAAGCGCCACGCCGTCTACCGCTCCTTTCCCCAAGCCGTTCCCATCACCTTCGTCATCGATAAAAACGACAGGGCCCCGTGCGTGCAAACCTGCCCCGCCCAGACCAATGCCCAAGGGTATATCGCCTTGATCAAAGCGGGAAAATACCTGGAAGCCACCCAACTCATCCTCGAAAAACTTCCTTTCCCCGGTTCGCTTGGACGAGTCTGCCCGGCTCCTTGCGAGGCCGTATGTCGTCGCAAGAAGGTCGATGAACCTTTATCTATTCGAAATCTAAAAAGATTTGCGGCAGACCAGGTCGACTGGGACAGTCTTCCTCTGCCCCCTATCGAAAAAAAGAGCGAAGATGATCGCGTCGCTGTCATCGGTAGCGGCCCCGCGGGCTTGAGCGCCGCCTACTTCCTCGCGCGAATGGGTTACCCCGTATCCGTGTTCGAAGCCCTCGGCGTCGCAGGCGGAATGATGCGCACCGGCATCCCCGATTACCGCCTGCCACCAGCCATTTTGGAACGCGAAATCAAGTATATCGAGCGCCTCGGGGTGAACTTGCACCTCAACACCCCCATCGGCAAGGACAGGACCGTCGATGACCTGTTCCATCAAGGCTTCCGCGCCGTATTTGTCGCTACCGGTACCCATGGCGATGCCAAACTCGGGATACCAGGCGAGGATGCCCAAGGGGTCATGGCCGGCGTGGCCTTTCTGAAACGCCAAAACCTCGCTGGCGATGCCCGCGTGGGCGAAGACGTCGTCGTCATCGGCGGCGGCGCGGTCGCCATCGATGTGGCACGGGTGGCGCGTCGGATCGGCGCCAAACGTGTCCGCCTGTATTGCCTGGAAGCTTGCCATGAAATGCCGGCCTGGGAAGAGGAAGTCCATGCGGCAAAAGCCGAAGGGATAGAAATCCACAATACGTGGGGACCCGCGCAAATCCTGGTTTCCGAGGGCAAGGCGCGGGGCATCGAGTTCAAACGTTGCACCCGCGTGTTCGACGACAAAAAGCGGTTTTCTCCCGCGTACGACGAAGCGCAGCGCCAAGAGGTTTGCTGCGACACCGTGCTCGTGGCCATCGGTCAGCGTCCCGACACCTCGTGGGCCGAAGGAAGCAACGTTCCCTTGCACCCCCGCGGCTATGTGCAGGCCGATGAGCGCACCTTCGCCACCGAACGTCCTGGCCTGTTCGCCGGCGGCGAAGTCTATACCGGGCCCTCGATCGTCGTGCAGGCCGTCGCCAACGGGCATGAAGCCGCCATTTCCATCGACAGGTATCTTCGAGGAGAAGACCTGCTCGAAGCAAGACCCGAGCGTCCGAAAGGGGAGCAATGGAACCCGATTCCCGACGATGCCTTGCCGACCCCTCGAGCGAAGATGCCTGAAATTGCGTTGGATCAGCGGCAGGGGTTCGAGGAGGTGGAACTCGGTTTTACCGAGGCCCAGGCCCTCGAGGAAGCCTCTCGCTGCATCGCCTGTGGGACCTGCTCCGAATGCATGTTGTGCGTCGCCAACTGCAAGGCGCAGGCGATAGACCACAGCATGAAAGACGAAGTCTTGAACCTGGACGTGGGCTCGGTCATCGTGGCCACGGGCTTCGACCCCCTCGACCCCACGCCGATGCACGAGTACGGCTATGGTAAGTACTCGAATGTATATACAAATTTGGAGTTTGAACGCTTGAGCAACGCGACGGGGCCGACGGCGGGAGCGCTGTTGATGCGCGATCCCGAAAACCGGTATCATTTTACGTCCCCGCCGAGCAGCGTGGCCATCTTGCATTGTATCGGCAGCCGGGATGTGAATCATCACGAATACTGTAGCCGCACCTGCTGCATGTACGCCTTGAAGTATGCCCATTTGCTAAAGGATAAAGTGGGGCACGACGTTCTCGTCTATAACTTTTATATTGATATGCGCTGTTTTGGGAAAGGATACGAGGAGTTTTATCGTCGGATCCAGGGGGAAGGGGTGCGCATGGTGCGTGGAAAAGCCACGCGTGTGACCGATGAGGCGGAGAGCCCGGAGGAGGAAGGCAAACTGGTGGTAGAAGCGGAGGATACGCTGACAGGCAAGCTGCTTCGGGTGCCGGTGGACATGGTGGTTCTTTGCACGGCGATGGAGCCGCGAAAAGACACAGTAGATGTTGCGCGAACATTTGGGATTTCGATAGGGGGCGATGGGTTTTTCCTGGAGGAGCATCCCAAGTTGGAGCCGGTTTCGACCGCGACGGCGGGTGTGTTTTTGGCGGGTGCTTGTCAGGGGCCGAAGGATATTCCGGACACGGTGGCGCAGGCCAAAGCGGCCGCGAGCATGGCGCAGGCGCTCACGTCTCTTGGACGGGTCGAAGTGCAGCCGATGGTATCGAGCATCGATGAAGATATCTGCGTGGGCTGCAAGGTATGTATTGGATTGTGTCCCTATTCGGCCATCGAATTCGATGATCGACGGGGGATATCGGTGGTCAACGATGCAGTGTGCAAAGGATGCGGCAGTTGCGCCGGCTATTGTCCGAGCGGAGCGGCGAAGATACGACATTTTACGGATCGGCAGATTTTCGGGGAAATCGAAGGTCTTTTGGTGGCAAGGAGCGCGTCATGAGTGAAAAGCAGTTCGAGCCCAATATCGTTGCGTTTCTGTGCAATTGGTGCACGTTTACCGCCGCCGATCTCGCCGGAACCTCTCGTCTCATCTACCCGTCGAACGTGAAAATCATCCGCATGATGTGTAGCGGCATGGTCGACCCCAAGTACGTCCTCAAGTCCTTTCTCGAAGGGGCCGACGGTGTATTCATTGGCGGCTGCTGGCCGGGGGATTGCCATTATATCAACGGAAATATGAAGGCGCGTCGACGGGTGGCGCTGATGCATGAGGTATTGGAGCGGTTTGGGATCGAACGGGATCGGCTGTGGCTCCGTTGGGTGGCCGCCTCCGAGGGCAATGCGTTTGCCGATACCGTAACAGCGATGACGGGCCGACTCAAGGAACTCGGCCCCTGTCGAGTGAGTCGGGAAGCAGTGGCTTGATCGAGCGGCTAACC
The DNA here is from genome assembly GCA_002070115.1 of Deltaproteobacteria bacterium ADurb.Bin207. Classification (GTDB taxonomy): domain Bacteria; phylum Myxococcota_A; class Polyangia; order Polyangiales; family Polyangiaceae; genus MWCO01. The sequence continues at coordinate 2,312 of MWCO01000133.1, read as the reverse complement.
CACGAGCGCGGAGGCTACGACGGAGTGCCATGGGACAGTATACAGCGATACAGACGGAAGGTCATATCAACCAAGCGATTGCCGACGTACTTGGTAAACTTCTGGACAAGGGCGTGGTATCGGCGGTGCTCGTGCCTTGTCAGCAACCTCATCGAAAAGCGGTGATGCAGACGCTGGTGCGGGATCCAGAAGCGCTTGCGCATATCGATCCCTTTGCACCGGTGGTGCCCACCAATTCGGCTCGGTTGGTTGCGACACTGACGCATCACAACGACGCGCCGGTGGCCGCGGTAGTGCGAAGTTGCGAAGTGCGGGCTTTCCTCGAACTTGTCAAACTCCATCAAGGATGCGCGGATAATCTGCTCATCATCGGTATCGATTGTTATGGTCGTTATGAGAACAAGGATTATTTCGCCCTGGCGGCCCACCAAGAGGATTTGACGACTCGGTTTTTGATGTCGATGGCGAGCGGAGCCGGAGGCTCGGACGGCGTGGTTCTCGGGGCACCTTTGGCGAATGCCTGCCGGATGTGTGAATACCCCGTGGCCGAACCCGTCGATATCCGCCTTTGCGCGATAGGAACCGACGTGACCCAACAGGTGTGGTTCGAATGGGTATCGGAAAAAGGCCTTCGTGCGATGGAAACGCTCGCGCTGCCTTCGCAGGAACAAGGCCCCCAGGCAAGGGAATCAGCCATTGCCAAGCTTCGGAAGGAGCGGATGGCCCATCGGGATGCCGAGTTGGCCGCCTTCCGAAGCAAAACTGACACCATGACCGGATTGGCGGACGTTGTGGCGGCCTGTATCAACTGTTATAACTGCCGTGTGGCTTGCCCGGCCTGCTATTGCAAGGAATGTGTGTTCGTGACAGATACGTTTCGGCACGACGGAGAGCAGGTGATGCGCTGGGCGTTTCACCGTGGTCATCTCAAAATGCCAACCGATACTGTCTTTTTTCATGTCACCAGGATGCTGCACATGAGCACCTTATGCGTGGGTTGTGGGCAGTGTAGCAGCGCTTGCCCGAACGATATTCCGGTGATGGAACTGTTTCGGAGTGTGGCGGAGCGCACCCAGGCCCGGTTTGCCTATGTTCCGGGGTCGCTCCTTACAAGAAAAACAGCCGCTGGCGGTGTTTCACGCTGAAGAATTCGATGACGTTACCGGCCAGGTGAAATAGCGAGGTACAGATGGTCGCGGTGGTCGAAGATAAGACAAACCTAGCGGAAGAGTCCCCTTCTTTCGGCTCGGTGCTCATCGTCGGGGCTGGAGTGGCTGGCATTCGCGCGGCCCTCGATCTCGCCCAGGTTGGTTATCGGGTGTGGATGACGGATGCTTCCCCAGCCTTGGGGGGCATTTTGTCCAAACTCGATTATCAATTTCCCAACGATCACTGCGGGATGTGCAAAATGCTTCCCTTGGTGGGACGCGAACAAGCCTCGCAGTTTTGCATGCGAAAGAGCCTTTTCCACGATAATATCGAGATCTTACCGTTCACCGATGTCGTGTCGATTCGCGGTGAGCCCGGCGCTTTCCAAGTCGACTTGCTCGAACACGCGCGCTGGGTGGATAGCGACGTTTGCATTGGCACGGGATTGTGCGCTTCTGTATGCCCATTGGAAGCCCCGGAAGCCTTTAACCAGGGCCTGACTCGTCGCAAAGCTATCTATCGGCCGGTCCCCCATAACTTACCCAATCTCTGGGCGATCGATGCGGAGCTTTGCGATCGATGCGGCAAATGCGTCGAAATTTGCCCCGTGGGAGCCATCCATCTCGATGCCCCCGACAAGCGCTCGACCCTTGCCGTGGATGCGGTGATCGTGGCCACGGGTACGGGGTTGTATGACCCTTCGCAGCAGGGGGATCTCAGCAGCTATGGGCTTTCCCCGGACGTGGTGACGTCCCTTCAATTCGAGCGGTTGTTGAGCGGGACGGGGAGATACGATGGTGAGTTGCGTCGGCCTTCGGACGGGCGGGTGGCGAAAAAGATAGCGTGGCTGCAATGCGTGGGGTCGAGAAATCGCGCTCAGGGGCGGGATTATTGCTCTTCGATTTGTTGTATGTTTGCGCTCAAGGAGGCCGTTCTGGCGCATGAAAAAGGGGGGGAAGGTGTCGATACCGCTATTTTTTACATGGATATGAGGACGTTTGGAAAGGATTTTCAGCGATATCGGCAACAAGCAGAGCAAAAGCACGGCGTGAGACTCATCCGCTGCCGGGTTCATACGGTGGATAAAACGTAGGTTTCGCGCCCCTTCAATTCGTTGAGTGGCAGTCCAGCGCGATAATTATTTGAAATATCAGTGAATCCAT
>MWCO01000132.1 GCA_002070115.1 Deltaproteobacteria bacterium ADurb.Bin207 | reverse complement strand
ATCCAATTATTACATATATTGTCGATTACAACGTAATCTGGCGCTTGTTCCTCTCCCGTTTGCGAAATCTACGTTCAGTGTTACGCAAAGCATAGCGGGCCAACGTGGGGCATCGAATGAGATCGCGACGGACGATACATGGCTGCTTTGCGCCGCTCAGCGGTAGTGCCTCACAGTCGTCGGAAATAGCCGTTTTTGTATTCAATCAAGAATCTCGCGACGATGGGAAGAAGCGTTAAGTCCCTTTTGCCCCGATAAACAGCTTCTCAATCGGAAGAGGCAAGCTTTTCATCCGAGCCCAGGGTAAGGATATGGGAGCGGGTGATAATCTTTGTCTTTCGAGGGAAGTTTGACAGGGGTGTTTGCGTATCGTAAACCATAAGGTATCACGAATTTTCGGTTCGCAGCAATTCAACCATCAGAAAACACGGCTGATGGTGCTTAGGCGGGAGACCGCTACAGGAGGATATGATGGGAATTAGCTTTGAAAAATTCTTTGCAGTGACAGCTCTCATGGCGGGCGTTGGCCTTGTCGTGGCATGCACGGTCGAAGAAAACGATGATGAAGGAGCGGCGGCCGCGGCTGGTTCCGGAGGAAGTGGACAGGCCGGTGAAGCAGGGACAGGTGGTGGTAGTGCTGGTGAAGCGGGCAGCGCGGGCGAGGCGGGCTCCGCGGGTGTTGCTGGCGGCGCTGGTGAAGGCGGCTCCGGCGGTGTTGCTGGCGGCGCGGGTGAAGGCGGCTCTGGCGGCACCCCTCAATGCCTCGGAGATACCATCGAAGGTGACCCGGCCCTCGAAGGAATTTGTGACGATCTGCCCTATGCCGAAACGGATTGTGACCCCGGTTCCGAAGCCGGCCTCGAGCCCTACGCCTACGAGGTCTGCTGGCGAATGTCCGGACGCCTCCGCGACGCCGTCTTGTATGACATGCATACATGCCTGGCGGATATCGACATCACTGATGCTTGCTCCGATGAACATGGTGACGCAGCCGAAAAATGCATGGTTGCCTCGGTCGGTAATGCTTGCGAACTTTCCGAAGCCGCCGGGACTTGCGATGCGATCAAGACCGCTTGTGATGCTGTCGACGCCAACTTGTGTGTCGCTTTGATGCAAGCGTTCAAACCTGCCGCCCATCAAGAGATCCTCGACTGCATCGATATGGGGAAAAAAGCGAGTACGGATCCTTGCGAAGATATCGTGGATCTCTGCATCTGGGATCCGTGGGCTTTTTATTGATACCCGAAACCTCCGTCCTTTTATAACTCCTCGTAATAGTTGATTATTTATCTAACGGCTCCCTGCGGAGGCTGCTTCCGGAGTGCGGCTATCTGGCTGGCACGCTGCTCGGGACGCGCTCCTTGCTATCGTTGGGTGCTAGCATACCCGGCATGTCGCCGAGCATTGTGCACCGTCCCATCACCTACGACGAAGCTGAGGCCCTCGAACAGGCTGCAGCCGGGCGAATCGAAACCACCCGTCCCACGCCACCTCCGTATCCTTGGGCCGATTCTTTCTTCACCGTCGGAGTCACGGGCACGAATGGCAAGACCTCCACGACGCTTTTGCTGACGAGCATTTTTCGCGCGGCGGGACATTCGGTCCTGACGGAAACGACGTTGGGATATTCACTCGATGATAAGGTTTTGCAGGTGCCGCGAACCACCCAAGGATTTTTGACGGCCATGCGGGAGGCGGCGATGGCGGGGGCGCGTCATGCGGTGATTGAGACGACCAGTCAAGCGTTGGCGCGAGGATACGCGAAGATGTGGCGTTTCGACCTGGGGGTGTTCACCAATTTATCGCAAGACCACCTCGCGGTGCATGGTTCCTGGGAGCATTATTTGGCGAGCAAAGCCCAGCTTTTCGTGCATCTTGGACCGGGACGGACGGCTGTGCTCAACGCATTCGATCCCGCCTGTGTACTGATCGACAAAATCCTTCCTACCGATATCCTTCGATTGTGGGTAGGGGTTGCGTCGCGGGGCCAACCGCATCATGAGCCCGACCTGACCGCTTCGAACGTGGAAGTATCCTCGCGGGGGACTCGCGTGTCATTGCAACCAAGCCCTCTTGCCGAGCAGTTGGGAAGCATGCTGGAGATTCCGCTGGTGGGGGAGGTTTTTGCCGAGAATGCATTGTGCGCCGCGGCGGCTGCCCATGGGGCAGGTTGTTGCGCGCAAGCCATTCGACAAGGTCTTCGAGAGTGTCCTCCGATTGCCGGACGTTTCGAAATCGTGCATCACGACCCCATTGTGGTCGTTGATTTTGCCCATACGCCCGACGCTTTGGTGCGCACCCTGGACACGGCTCGCCGACTCACTTCCCAACGAGTATTCGCGGTGTTTGGCGCTGGGGGCGAACGCGATCGGGACAAGCGAAAACCGATGGGACGCGCTGTCGGACAGCGGGCCGATATGGCCGTGGTGACCAACGATAATCCTCGGCATGAAGACCCTTCGAGCATCGCGCGACAGGTGGCCGCCGGATGTCGACAAGGGGGAAGGGCGTACGTACGAATCGAATTGGACCGAAAAAAGGCGATTATCACCGCGTTGCAAGAGGCGCGACAGGGAGACGTGGTCGTGGTGGCGGGAAAAGGGCATGAACAAGGCCAGATCATTGGCGATCGAACGCTGCCTTTCAGCGATGGGCAGGTGGTGCGCGATTTTTTTGAGCGATCTGCCATGGACTGAACGGAACAATGATTTCACGAAATTATCCGGATACGGATAGCGTGAAAAGGGCCTGCGAACCATTCGAATACGGTCGTTGGGGGAGAGAACCCCCAGCAGCGGTTGAGGTAAGCAAAGGAAATCTTGCGATTCACGATTTCGATTTCGTGACGACGCTTGCCTCCCGTGAGCGGGTGGAGTAGCTCACCCCATGGGTCAATGCAAAGGGCCAACAGGCCTGGCGCGACCGCTGGTCACTGGAAGCTTGGGCAATGGGGCTTGTCGCCCGTTGTTCCATGCACCGGTGGCGTAGATATCGTAGCCCCTGGCAATGGGGAAGGAGAGCAAGAACATGGCACGCAAGAAGATCGGTCTCATCGGCGCAGGAAATATCGGTGGTGAACTCGCGAACCAGATCGTCGAAAAGCAGCTCGGTGACGTCGTGCTCGTCGATATCCCCGAAAAAGAGGGGGTAGCGAAAGGCAAAGCCCTCGACATCATGCAAAATAGCGCGCTGATTGGGAAGGATGCGTCGTGCATCGGCACGTCCAACTGGCAAGATGTGGCCGGCGCGGATGTGATCATCGTCACCGCTGGCATCCCGAGGAAACCAGGGCAAAGCCGCGATGACTTGGTCGGTGTGAACGTTGGGATTATTCGCACGGTTGCAGACAATGCCAAAAAATATTGCCCCAATGCTTTCGCCATCATTGTGGCCAACCCCCTCGACGCCATGGTGTTCGAGTTCCATCGTCGCAGCGGCTTCGACAAGTCCAAGGTCTGCGGCATGGCGGGCATGCTCGATAGCGCGCGATTCCAGTACTTTTTGGCGGATGCGGCAAACGTATCCGTGAAAGATGTTCGCACGATGGTGCTTGGCGGTCATGGCGACGACATGGTTCCGATCTCTTCGATGTGTACCATCAATGCCGTACCGGCTTCGGAACTGGTGGCTTCCGACAAGATGGCCGCCATCATTCAGCGAGTTCGCGGTGGTGGTGGCGAGATCGTGAAATTGATGGGAACCAGCGCCTATTATGCGCCGGCCTCCGCGGCGATTCAGATGGCTGAATCTTTCCTTTTCGACCAGAAGCGCCTCATGCCTTGCGCCGCGTACTTGACCGGACAGTACGGCTACAAGGATATGTTCATCGGCGTGCCGATCATCATCGGTGCCAGCGGTGTGGAAAAAGTGATCGAGGTGCCTCTGACGGTCGATGAAACGGCGGCCCTCAAAAAGAGCGCCGAAGCGGTCATGACCGTCGTCGACATCGTGAAGAAAACTCCCTGATCCCTTCGCCCGGCTTCAGCCTGCCGTGGCTATTCAATCATCGAAAGCTTGACTTTCCGCCTCACCCGCTCTTAATCCCATCGTCTCCCTGTCGGCTTCGCCTTGTCGAGCCGCAAGAACCCAACGAGAAGGAAGCTCCCCTTGACCACGATGCCCATCGGGATTTCGTCCCTGCTGAAGGCCCCCGTGGTCTACGTCACCGGAAAAGGCGGTGTCGGAAAAACAACTGTCGCCGCCGCCATCGCCTATGACGCGAGCCGACACGGCCAACGCGCCGCCTTGGTCGAATTCGATGACGGAGAAGCAGGCGAAAGAACTCTCGGCGCAGACCGCTCTCATGTGGCCCATGTCGTGCTGCGCTACGATAAATCCCTCGTCGATACCCTCGGTTCCATTCTCGGCGCCAAAATCATCGCGCGAGCGCTCGTCTCTCATCACGCCTTGCGACGTCTCATCAGTGCCGTGCCCGCCCTTCGAGAGTTTGCTTTTCTCGATCGCGTTTGTGCCCTCGCGAGTTCGAAACGTTACGACCGCATCATCGTCGACTTGCCCGCGAGCGGTCATGCCCTCGATTGGTTGCGTGTCCCCAATGCCTTCGCTCGTTTCCTCGGTCGAAGCCCGTTGGGCGTGCTGGGCCGAAGAATTCACGACGAAGTCGTTGCCGTGGGAATGTCCGAAATCGTGGTGGTGACGTTGGCCGAACCGCTGGTCGTCAAAGAAACCGAGCAGCTTTGCGAACGAATGAAAAATGAATTGGGAACCGTTCCATCGGTTGTCGTTGTCAATCGTGTGATGATGCCCGATCCGGATGGAGCTTGGGAAGCCGTTGTCGCGCTTGCGGAGCGACATCCCGCGTTGGCCTCCGATGCAAAAGAATTGCTCGACATTCTTCGCGCCCGAAGCGATCAGGTGGATGATACGGAGTACGCATTCGGACTTGCGCGGGCGGTGCAAGCGCGCCACGTCATTCGGCTTCCAGACGCGGCGGCCGATCCGAGTGCCGCTGATGTCGCCCAATGGCTTTGCGCGGAGGCTTCGTCATGAGTCCGATCGACATGAGCCCCGAAGGCGCAGGTCCCGCCTCTCGACCCGCTCCTCCACCCATGGGTACGCGTCTATCCGTTTGCGTGGGCGGAGGCGGTGTCGGCAAAACCACTACCTCGGCCGCGTTGGCTCTGAGCCTGGCCCAACGAAAACGAAAAACCCTCGTCATTACCGTCGACCCCGCGCGCCGTCTCGCCGATGCCCTTGGCACCGAAGTGGGAAGACACGCGCAGCCCGTAACACTCGATCGCGCGGGCGGAATGCTCTTCGCCCGTATGCCGGACTCTCGGATGTCCCTCGACGATTTCGTTCTCTGGTTGTTCGAAGACCCCGTGCAGCGTCAACGGGTGATGAATAACCCAGCCTACCGGGAATTGGGTGACTCTCTCGCGGGCGTTCATGAACTCATCACCATCGGATTGCTTCAGACCGAGATTGATAGCGGTCATTGGGATGAAGTGGTCCTGGATACCGCGCCGTCGCGACACGCCCTCGCGTTTTTGACGTATCCCTCCCGCTTGCTGGGATTGCTGGAAGCCAAGGCTTTGGCTTGGCTCGCCGCCCTGGCTTCGACCGCCGATCCTTCTCAAGCAGAACACAAACCGAAAAGTGGATTGTTCGAATGGGGGCGCTCCAAAGCAGAAGCCATCATGGGAAAGATCGTCGGCCTCGATGGTCTGCGCAACTTATCCGCTCTGTTCGCCGACATGGTCTCCGTGCGAGAACGATGGGCCGGACTCGCACGACGTACCGATCATCTGCTGCGCAATCCTTCGACTCGCTATCTCATCATTGGTGCGCCCACCGGTGGTGCCATGGCCGATGCCGCCTTCCTCGTCGATAACCTTGGACGCAATGGTTTGAAACCATCCGCCATTGTGCTCAACCGCGCGGAAAGTGAACCTCCGCTGTGTGAACAACGAGTGATGCAAGCCATCTCCGACGCCCTTTTCGATGTGCCGGAACAACATCTGCTCGCGCTCCGGAATACTCTCGAGACCATGCAAAACGAACATCAGCTTCGAGGACAGGCCGCAACTCGAACCATGTCCGCCTTGCAGGACATCGCCCCCGCCGGAACCCGTGTCCTTCGACTTCCGTTCATCCACCGTTCCGAACCAAGCGCCATTGTCATCGCGTTGGCCGATGCATGGCTCGCGACCGGCTCGGATCTTTGAGGTGATCACGGGCCTGAGTCCACGCTCCCACGATAACCGAGGGCTTGTTGAAATAATCAATAAATACGTATAGTTATTAGCAGGTGGCGCCTGTCTCAGCTTCCCGGATTTTTCAACTCGATGAGGACGGTAACCCCGACGGCATCCGTGGAGGGGCGTCCGATGGCGTTGCTTTCGATCACCTTGCGCACGCAACGGACGATGGGAGTGGGCACGTTACGCGCGCTGGCCACGATCATTTCGGAAGGTTTTTGGTTGGAGCGAACGAAGAACATGAGTTTGAGCCTTGCGCTCGGCACGCGCAGTCCTCCATGTTGGTCGAGACAGGAAGCGAATTCATCGGTGTGGGAACGAAGGTTTTTGAGGGCTCCGCCCACCACACCGTTTTCGAAGGAGACGGTGACGACGCGTGCTTTGGGGTTTTCTGGCTCAGGCCCTTCAGGGCCTTCCGTGATGCCAGCAGGCGGGGGCGTGGTGGCGGGGTTGTACATACCAAGCTGTTCCGCCAGGGCTCTGGTGTCCGTGTAGACCAGGCGGGGAGGGGAGAGTTCTTCCGGCGCGAGACATCGGATTTTTTGAGATTCCGGATCCCGTTGTTCACCATAAAGACACACGAGGCCCGAAGTGGGATACGGAATCGCTGGCGTTGGATCGACGGTGGGGGCAGGTGCGCTAGCTCCTGGAGTCGAAGGGGGGACGGACGTGGCAGGCGACGGCGCGGAACGTGATGCTAGCGGCTGAAGCGGCGGTTTTTTTCGTATCTTCGCGGCGTCGGCGTCGTCGGTATGGCCGAGATGGACAGCGACGAAAGCAAGAACGCTGCATCCGGTTACGAAGGCGGCTTTCCAATAATCAATCCGGGTCACGACGTGCAGCTTGTTCCGAAATGGGCCGGTCGTCGAGGGGTTCCTTGCCATTGGGGCGGCATGAACGAAAAGCGCGGCGGGAAGGCTTTCACGAGTGGGTGGAATGCCAACCCTCCACGACGACAAAGCCGTCGTCGGACGAAAGAAATACCAGGGGAAAATGAGGGGATGGTTCAGAGGCTGGCTGGGAAGCATGCGGTTCGGCAAGCCATACTTTCGTACAAGGACCTTGTCGGTTTCCTGTTCGGAGAGCAGCCCCTGCGGGGCACGTTTCTATCCAGCCACTCGAGCACTCCTTGCTCAAGCGGGTGCTGCCGTGCGTGTGCTGGTGCAGCGGGTCCGTCGCCGGGTGGGACGGGGTTGAGGTAGCACGGCTCGCCGGTTTGCTCGAAGGCTCTGACGGCCTCGGCAAATCTGGGGGTGTGTCGGGTTGCAAAGCATTACGGCATGCATGAGAAGGGATGACACGGTGCGATTTCTGGAGCCCGTAGCCATACGCGGCAAATCAGCACATATCCTCCCGTCGCCAGAGACTACACTGGCGATGATGTGTTGTGTACGAGCGAGTAACCTGCTTGCGCTCGCGAGTGGCTCTTACCCGGTCCACAGGCGATTGGCTCGAAGCCTACATTGGCGCTCTCAAACAAGAACGCTAAGCAATCGACGACATGGATAGATGGGTCCATGCTTTTCAAGGTTGACATAAGCGGGCCATGATTTGAAACTCCTTATTAGCATTCGAATAGCGACCTCATCCAACGCTGAAAGATCCCCTCATATTTTCCTGAAAAACAAGGGATATGAGAGACAATCCCCTAAACCATGACCTTGACATTGACATTGACCTGGTCCTTGACATGAACTTGAACGTGAAATTGGACCCAAAACCTTGCGTTTAACCTGGTCTTGAACCTTAGCAATTCCTGGCCGAGTGGTGAAGGGTACGACGTTCCGGCAGTCGACAACAAGGGAAATACTCCGGGAACAATGAGGGGATGGCTCAGGGGTAGTGTATGCGGTGATTGAAACTAGTACTACAGATCCTTTCTTCGTTCCACATTAGGACCGGGGCGTAAGAACCCACGGGAACTCAAGAACCAGCT
>MWCO01000131.1 GCA_002070115.1 Deltaproteobacteria bacterium ADurb.Bin207 | reverse complement strand
AGGGGTTGGGGTAGAGAAGTGGCGGATGGGGCAGGTGAACTGGCCGTTGGGGCGGGGGTCGATATTTTTACAGATCGCGGATAATGCGGATTTGTTCCACAAGCAATGATGGTTATGGGAAGAATTTTTAATGTCCATCGTACGAAAGTGCGTGCCATGTTTGGATGGATGGTCCATGACGGAGAGTCAAAAGGCCAAAGGATTGACAAGGGAAATGCAGCGGGATCGCTTTGGATGCGTGGAGCAAAGAGGCTCTGACGGCAAGGGCGCTTTGAAGCGGGACCGTTTGGAAGGAAGGACGAAACGCATGCTTACTCACAGGCTTCAAGACAAACCGTGGATGAAGTACGTATCGACCGGGATCTTGTTGGCTTCGGCTAGTTTATGGGCTGCCTGTTCTTCGGATGAGGGGAGCGTGGACAAGCGGTCGGAGGTGACCAACGAGGATGGGGATGCGCCGCTGAGCAATCTTGATGATTTGACGGCGGGGGCGCCTTCGAAGGCGGATCTGCCGGAGGAGGGCAAGGCTGACGCTGTGTATCCGCCGACGTATTTTGATTTGGTGAAGTTGCAGTCGCCTGTCAAAAGTCAGGGTAGTCGCGGCGTGTGTTCCATTTTCGCCTCCACGGCGCATATGGAGCATTTGTATATTGCGGAGGGGACGATCAAAACCCCGGATTTTTCCGAGCAATTCCTTCAATGGTCGGTGAAAAACGAGGTGAAGGCGTTTCGCAACACGGAAGGGTCCAGTGCTTCGGAGAATCTGAGAGCCATCTATCAATTTGGCATCGTGGAAGAGGCTGCCTGGCCTTATGAATCCACCAAGTGGAGCAGCTACAACCATCCGGAATGCAGTGGTGAAGATAGCTTGCCGACCGAGTGTTATACGAATGGCAATCCGCCTGAGGCAGCCATGGGAGCGAAGCGTTGGCGCATCCCTCAAGGGCGTTGGATCAATTCGAACGAGCGCAGCATCAAGGCGCATATGTTCAGCAAAAAGACGGCGGTCGAGGTGGGGGGGACGTTTTACTACCAGGCGTGGAATCACCGTGGTTCTCCGTTGCCCACCAACAATGCCTACTGGCGAAAGGGTTATGTTACCTATCCCAATGATGTCGATAAACAAAAGAGCTTGGAAAAACGAGCAGGACACGGGTTTTTGCTCGTCGGTTGGGATGATACCCTCGAGGTGCAGAAGCGAGATGGAGATGGCAAGCTGCTGACCGATTCACAAGGTAACCCCTTGATGGAAAAAGGCTTTTTCATCTTCAAGAACAGTTGGGGCAAGGGAAGTTTCGGTGTCGATAACCCCCATGGAGACGGATACGGATATATTTCGTACAAGTACGTCGCCGAATTGAATGCCTACGTTTCGGGGCTGCCGAAAATTGAATTGCCCAAAGAGGTATGCAACGACGGCGAAGACAACGATATGGATGGCAAGACGGATTGTGACGATCCGGATTGCGCTCAGGATCCATCGTGTGTGGGGTCGACGCAGGTGTTTTCGGGAACCGGTGGTGCCATTCCTGACAACGATCCCAAGGGATTGACCAGCTCCATCGTGGTTGCGAAAGGTGGAACCATCAGCGCGATGTCCGTCGCGGTGGACATTACCCATACGTATTCCGGAGATATCACCATCAAGCTCGTGCGTGAGGGCGGTGGCGAGGTGGTATTGCAAGATCGGGACGGTGGCAGTGAGCACAACATCAAGCGGGTGTTTGGTATCAGTGATTTCAACGGCCAGGATGCCGTGGGAACGTGGAAACTCGTGGTTATCGACAACGCGAAACTCGATACGGGCACGCTCAACGGCTGGACGCTATCGATCACGGATTGTGTGGGCAATGATTGTGCGTCGGGGGCGAAAACCTATTCGAACACAGAGTCCAAACCTATCGATGACGGTTCGAGCACGGGAGTGTTCTCCAACATCGTCGTGGATGATGAAGGTGAAATCTCCGCGATGAAGGTGTTCGTCGACATTACGCATCCGGAGCAAATCGATCTCACGATCAAGTTGCAACGGGTGGGAGTGCCGGGCGAAGCGATCTTGCAAGAGGCAGCATCGGCGGATGGCCCGTACGTTCCTCGTTCCTACAACGTATCGAATTTCCTTGGGCAAGATGCCAAAGGAACCTGGCGTTTGGTTGTCGTGGATGAAGCCGCGGGAGATTCCGGAACGTTGAACGGCTGGAGTCTCGAGATTGCGCGCTAGCATCCCATCGATGGATTGATTCCCTCTTTATCTACGTCATCGGAAGCAGGCTAGCCGTCGGGGCTGTCGCGTTCTTTAGCTCGCGCGGCAACGGGACGCGCTGGCGGACTTCTGCCCTGCCTCGGACGGTGTGCGATATGGACACACCAATTGACGTTCTTTATGTACAAGCACTTGCATAAGTAGTCCCGACGGGCTTGGATTTCTCGTGAGGAGATGACCATGTACTGTCGTTGCTTCGCATTTATTTTTTCGATGACACGAACGATGGGTTGGATTGCCGCGGCGTGTATTGCCGTAGGGTGTGGAAACGATTCGGAAAATCCAGGTCCCGCAGCGGGGGGGGCAGGGGCGTCGGACGGGGGGCAGGTTCAATCGGATGCGGGAGGGCAGGGGGGAACGCAAGGATTGGAGGAGGCGGGAACGGGGGGAGCGAGTGGTACGGGAGCCACGGGAACTGCTGGAGCATCGGGTGGCTACACGCCCGAGGGGGGGACCGAGGATGTCGTGGCTGACGTGATGATCGATGTACCGGAAGATGCTGTCGGTTCACTGGATTGCGAGCGTTTGGTGGCGCTCGACGCCGCGCTGGTGGCGGCATCGAATGAGGGGGAGAAAGTATCGCTGCTCGAACAAACATTGGTCGATGTCGAAAAATCCGACGGATTTCCGATACGTTGTGCGCCCGATGCCACCTTCTTTTTCAGACGTCCGCAAGGGTGGGGGCATCCGCATCTCGTGGGTGAATTCAATGGATGGGATCCGACGGCAACGCCGATGGTGCTTGTGGCCGAGGACCTGTATCGAGTCACGGTTGCCGTGGATACGGGGCCCCACCGTATGTTGTACAAGTTTTCCGATGGTGTGCATTGGGTAGCGGATCCGATGGCGAGACGTTTTGGTTTCGATGAGCACGGTGAGTATTCGCTGGTGCAGGGGGGGAACCAACGAGGTCATTTGGAGCGCTATCTCGGTGTGGCCGGCAATGGTCTGTCGGCGCGTCCTCTCACGGTCTATGTGCCTCCGGGATACGAGCAATCCACGCAGTCTTATCCGGTGTTGTACGCCCACGATGGTCAAAACCTGTTTGATCCTGGGTCGATATGGGGAGGCTGGCACTTGGATGACGTGATCGAGAATCTGTTGTCATCAGGCGAAATCAAGCCTTTGATCGTGGTGGGGGTGCATAACACCACGGCGCGTATGGACGAGTACACGCACGTGCAGGATGTGGTTTCCGGGCAGACCGTGGGGGGGGCAGCGGAGATGTACTTTGGGTTGTTGGCGACGCGGGTGATGCCGTTGGTGGCATCGCATTATCGTGTGAAAGCGGGACCGGAGAATACTTGGACGATGGGATCGTCGCTTGGGGGATTGGTTTCGCTTTACGTTACGTTGAAGCATCCGGATGTTTTTGGAAAGGCAGCGGGGTTGTCTTCGACGTTGGGTTGGGGGAGCATCCAGGCGCATAATCCCACGTTGATTGAGATGGTTCCTTCGTTGGGGAAGCCGGATGTCGTATTGTACCTTGATTCGGGAGGAACCAATGGGGGTGGATGTGTGGACAGTGACGGGGATGGGATCCGCGATGATAACGACATGGCTTCGGACAACTATTGCGAGACGGAGCAGATGCGCGATGTGTTGGCCGCGGAAGGGTATGAGTTCAACAAAGATTTATTTCATTGGCATGAGATGGGAGCGCCGCATAACGAGGCTGCGTGGAGTGCCAGGGTGTTTAGGCCGTTGAGGGTTTTGGCGGCGCCTTGATGCCGTGAGGTCTCATAGCGCGAGGGCCGAAGCGATCGTGCGATACGGGATATCATCGACAGCGAGAGCGCCGCATTCGGTGGGGGGGGCTTGCCATAACGTGGGACTGCTCGAAGTCGAGGTAGCTTCGAAGACGCTGTCTTCATCCCAATCCCAGCCTGAATCCTGGCATATTTCATAAGCGATGGGGTGCGTGGGCGGGGGGGGAAGCAAGGTGAATCTTCGCGGGGTGCTTGGGATTTCCTGATTGAAGCCCATGATCGTCCGTCTGGCATGGCGGAAAAAAAGTGGCCAAGTTTTTGAATCATGACGTGCAAATAAATCGTGTGGTTCTTTTGCTGGCGCCCGGTTCGCGTGGGTCTTATGCTCGCGCTACTTCACGTTCGATGATTGGTACCGGGAGGAGCCTGGGGCATGTTAGGCAGTCGTCGTTTTGCTCTGCTTTGGGGAGTGACCCTTGTGGTTGGGGGATGCGATCCCAACCTTGGTCGAGATGAGCCAATGGAGGCTACGCGTCCGATTTTCGATCCTGCGGCGGGGTATGTCCCCTTACCCAACGATGCGTTGCTCGACCCTGCGTCGGGCCTGTTGAACATTCCGGTCGATGAATCCGTGGATTCGGCATTGACCCAGCATATCAAGGGCAACTTGAATCGGATCGATGGTTGGATTCCCGGCTCGATGATCACGATTCCGTTCGATGACAAGCTCGATCCGTCGAGTTTGACTGGGGATTCCGTGCGTTTATACGATGTCACGCAGGTGCAGTCTTCTGCCTCGTCGCTGGTGCGTGTGGATCCGTCTTCCTACTATGTGGCGTTCAACGTGGGTCGAGAACCCGCGGTTCAACCGCCCTACACGCTTTACGTGAGGATGAAACCAGTACCGTTGCTTCCACCGGACTTCGAGATGGGACATCGGTACATGGTGGTGGTGACCAACGACGTAAAGGACATGCAGGGACGTCGGGTGGTGGGTACACCGGCCATGGAGCTATTGAAGTCGCAAACGCCGTTGGTCAATTCGTTTGGGCGATCGCAAACGATACTTCCGGATGAGGATGCGGCGGCGCTCGAGGTATTGCGGTTGGCGAATGCGCCCGCGTTGGCCGCGATTGGCGAGGAGATTGACCTTGCGACTGTGGTGGCGCATGCCGGATTTACCATTCAGTCCAATCCGATGCCCGCATTCAATCCGATGCTTTTGGGCTATGAGCTTCCCAAACCCATTGGTGATCCGAGCGCGGCGAATAGCAAGTTCGGCAAACCGTGGGTTTGTTTTCATCATCCCATCGATGGCAAGACGGTTTCGGGTCATGTGAAGTTATTCAAGCGAACGCCCGCGTTGGTGGAGGTATCCATGCAAGCCTCCGTGGGCAAGGTCATGAATCCTGATAGTGCTGAGAAAGTACTATGCGAGCAGGCGGTGATCATCGATGCGGGCGCGTTGGAGGAGTCGACGACCTATCAAGTCGTGTTGACGGATGGGATCAAGGGATTGAACGGTGCGGCTTCTAGGCAGTCGAGTATTTTTTCGTTGATGGCTTCACCAACACCACTACTTGATTCGAGCAAGACGCCCGTTGGGTTGAATTCACCCTATATTGATTCGACATTCGATGCGCTGCTCACGACCGGCAAAGACCCTTCTTCCGCGACGCAGGAGGATTGGGATAAAGCGTATGACATGCTCGTGAGCGATAGCGCGCTCGGAACCGTGGAGAAGTGGCGACAGACGTATCAACCATGGTTGCAGGATGCGGCTTCGGCGCTGGGTGTCGAGCGCGCATCCATTACGGTCACTTGGGTTTTCACTACTGCGGCTCCCTGAGGGGATCGGACGGGATAGAGGACGATGATGACCCGACGAACGATTGCCATCGCTGGATGGCTGGTGACTCTCTTGGTTTCCGGGACTGCTTCGGCGAACGGTTTTTTCCTTTGGGAAGCGAGTCCCAGTTCCGTGGGACAAGGGGGAGCCACTGTGGCGGACGGTTCCGAACCGGCCACGCTGTTGTTCAACAGTGCGGGGTTGACGCGGTTGGACGGTTTTCAACTTCAGGCGAACCTCTACACCTACATCGCGAACAATACTTGGAAGGATCCGAATACGGGTGAAAAACAAGATGCGGAAACAGGCGTTTTTCCCATTCCCTCGTTGTTCGCTTCGTACAAACCCATCGATTGGCTTTCTGTGGGTGTAGGAGGCTACTCCACGTTTGGTCTTTCGCTTGGGTGGCCGGATCGTTGGAAGGGGTCGACGATTTCGCAAAAATCCTCGTTGCGATCGTATTCCGTGCAGCCCGCGGTGGCCGTCGGACCCTTCAGTGGATTCTCGTTGGGCGCAGGGCTCACGGTAACCCGCGGTTCCGTGAAGCTCGAGCGGGGTCTTAGGCTGGGCAATGACTATGGCACATCAACCCTCGGCGGAGTCGATACGGGATATGCGCCAAGTGTATCCGTACTTTTCGAAGCCAAAGAATGGTTTCGCTTCGGAGCGCAATACCGGCACAAAACCGTCATGACGTTGGATCCGGGGAAGATCGACTTCGATGTTCCCGCCGCCTACGGTCAGCAGCTTCGCGATCAGAATCTTACGGCATCGATCACGCTTCCCGCCATGACGCAGTTTGGTCTGCGGATGCAACCCGGCAAGAACATCGAATTCGAGTTCGATGGATTTTTGATTCTGTGGCACACCTACGATGAGTTGGCGTTCAAGTTCGAAGATCCCACGATCAATCAGACACAGAAAACGAATTGGCACGATGCGTGGGAATGGCGAATCGGGGGGCAATACACGATGGATGAGCTTGCGCTTCGCGCGGGATTCATCTGGGATTCGACTCCCATACCAGATGAGACATTGGATCCGCTTCTTCCCGACAATCACCGCATGATTCCCTCGGTGGGCGTGGGTTATGATTTTGGAATGGTTCGCGCGGACGCGGCTTATCAATTCGTGTACTTGCTGCCTCGGGAAGTGAATGAGCCAGTCAACAAGTTCCCGGGAAAGTACAATGCGATCGTTCATACGATCGCTTTGGGTGCAACGATGAGACTTTAGACAGACAGGGGCAGGGCAAGTGATCTGCGGAAGGGCTTGACCCCGGGGCGAAGCAGCGCAAGGACATCGCGATGGCCGTTACACCTTCTACCATGTTGCCGTTGGGCACGCGTGCGCCCGGCTTTTCTTTGCTGAATGCAGTAGATGGAACGCGCGTGGCGCTGAGTGATTTCAGGGAAAAACGCGCGCTGCTCGTGATGTTCGTGTGCAACCACTGTCCCTACGTGGTTCATGTGCGCGAAGAGCTGACCAGGCTCGGTGCCGATTACCTCCCCCAGGGAGTCGGGATCGTTGCGATCAATGCAAACAGCAGCAAAACACATCCTCAAGATGGACCTTCGGCGATGAAGCAGCTTGCGCAACAACTCGGCTGGCAGTTTCCGTTTCTTTTCGACGAGACACAGCAGGTAGCCAAGGCCTATCGAGCGGCTTGTACCCCGGATTTTTTTCTTTTCGATGACCGGACTCGGCTCGTGTATCGAGGGCAACTCGATGATTCTCGTCCGGGCAACGGCATTGCGGTGACGGGAAAGGATCTACGGGCGGCGATCGATGCGCTGCTCGCGGGCCGTGCGGTCAGTGACCAGCAGAAGCCTAGCATTGGCTGCAACATCAAGTGGAATGCGGGAAACGAACCGGACTACTTTGGCTGACCCATGACAAGCGTCATGGCGCAGGAGGAGCTTTGCGGTTATTGGTTCCGTTGACCTTTACAAGGAGAACTCATGTCCAATCAATCTGCTGAGATTACCCCGTCGGTGGCTCATGAAATCCTATCTCTCATCGAGGTTGCGCCAGGAGCGGTCGTGAGCCGAACGATTTCGAAGACCAAAGGGGGCACGCTCACGCTATTTGCTTTCGACGCGGGCGAGGGGCTAAGTGAGCACGCGGCGCCTTTCGATGCGTTTGTGCAGGTGTTGGATGGCAAACTTACGTTGAAAATCGGTGGGGTGCCTGTAGAAGCAACGCCGGGGACCTTGGTGCGTATGCCTGCGAACATCCCTCATGGTTTGCATGCGGATGCGCCCACCCGCATGATGTTGTTCATGTTGCGCGACCCGAATTGAAGCAGTCGGGGCGAAGCCTGATTTGCGCCCACGGACTGCGATGACCATCCTCATCACACCAATACCCGAGTCGGCCCACCGTTGCGGATGACGATCGGCGCCTCGGACCGGATGACCCCCGCATGGTGCCAGCAGGCACTTCGTGTCGTGTTGGGCGCATACCTGGTTCGGTGGTGTACTATCGTTATCCCATTTCGGGTGGATGCTCGCTGTCGGCTCATCGAGGTAAGGCAGGGGTAATCTGAAAGATCCCCTCATTATTTCCTGAAAAACAAGGGATATGGGAGACAATCCCCTAAACCTTGGCCTTGACATTGACATTGACATTGACATTGACCTGGTCCTTGACATGAACTTGAACGTGGACGTGGACCCCAAAACCTTGAGTTTGACCTGGTCTTGAACCCCTTGGCCGAGTGGTGATGGGTACGACTTTCCGGCAGTCGACAACAAGGGAAATAGTCCGGGAAAAATGAGGGGATGGCTCAGGCAGGTCACCGGTCCGAGACGCGAGCAGGTCTTCCCTTCTACACAATAGTGAACGAAGCTTTCGAAAAAAGCGAGATCTCGACTCGTACTGCTCACTCCCCAGCCGTTTTGCGCCGACATCGACGGCTACAGTCTGCATGCTGGGGTCACCGTGCGTGGCGACGACGCTGTTGGCCGACGGAGCCGAGGTTCGACTTGACTGGCGAGGGGTATTCGATTTTCCCACTCACCGGGCGTGATTGATCACCCGGTCAAACTGACGCTCAAGCAAACCGGTCTTTGAGCCGTTGCTGAGGGGTTTACGTGATAGCGCCA
>MWCO01000130.1 GCA_002070115.1 Deltaproteobacteria bacterium ADurb.Bin207 | reverse complement strand
ATGAAGCTCAGTAATGGTGAAGAAAATGTCGTTATCGCAAGGGAAGGCGTTGTAAAGCTTTTAGGTGATTTTAGGCTCGCTGTTGTTCTGGAGCAGCTAATTTACTGGTCTAATAAGACCAGAGATTATGACAAGTTTTTAGAAGAGGAAATAGAGCTTATAAATAAAGACGGAGGAAAAACGGATTTAGAAAAGAGATATGGCTGGATTTATAAAACAGCTCAAGAATTATCAGATGAACTTATGGGAATTGGCGCGCCACCTACAATAGCTAAAGATTTAGTAAAACTTGAAGAGCTCGGTTATATTGAATCAAGGAATAATCCAAAATACAAATGGGATCACACTAAGCAATATCGCCCAAATTTTGTGAAAATACAAAAGGACTTACTTGAGCAAGGGAGGTTTTCCAGTGAGACTGAAGGTCTTAATCCCCTCATCGAGGAATCGTCCAAAAGGACAACAGCAGCTCCGCTCGAGCGCTTGATCGTGAGTGCGGTGTCTTAATCCCCTCATCGAGGAATCGTCCAAAAGGACTTTAGGAGGCCTATCCATTTATGGATAGGCAAATAGAGTCTTAATCCCCTCATCGAGGAATCGTCCAAAAGGACCTACGTAGATCTATCGGTATGCCCTCCTGGTTCAAGGTCTTAATCCCCTCATC
The DNA here is from genome assembly GCA_002070115.1 of Deltaproteobacteria bacterium ADurb.Bin207. GTDB lineage: Bacteria > Myxococcota_A > Polyangia > Polyangiales > Polyangiaceae > MWCO01. The sequence goes on along the minus strand of MWCO01000130.1, from coordinate 8,356 downwards.
GAGGAATCGTCCAAAAGGACCGAAACACCACACGGACGGAGCAGCCTACATGGCGGCGTCTTAATCCCCTCATCGAGGAATCGTCCAAAAGGACTCAGCGGGCTAGGATCTGGAAGAAAGCACCGCGTCTTAATCCCCTCATCGAGGAATCGTCCAAAAGGACAAAGGCTGCCACAACAGCAGCCAACCTTAGACCTGAGTCTTAATCCCCTCATCGAGGAATCGTCCAAAAGGACACCGACGCCCGCCTTATCTTGGCTGGTTTCCGCCGGGTGTCTTAATCCCCTCATCGAGGAATCGTCCAAAAGGACCTCATATGAGGTGGCAGCTATTGCCACCTTGATGATAGGTCTTAATCCCCTCATCGAGGAATCGTCCAAAAGGACGAATATCTCCGAGCCTGCCGTCGCCTCTGTCGCAGGGTCTTAATCCCCTCATCGAGGAATCGTCCAAAAGGACAATTTGCCGAGGAGCCCCAGGACGCGGACCAAGAGGTCTTAATCCCCTCATCGAGGAATCGTCCAAAAGGACATCAAATCATCCGAGATTTTCACACGAATCTGAGTAAGTCTTAATCCCCTCATCGAGGAATCGTCCAAAAGGACAGATCTCCAACGATGGACAGGTCTCGACCTGGGAAAGTCTTAATCCCCTCATCGAGGAATCGTCCAAAAGGACAAAAATAGAATCGATGCCGAGCGTCAAGCAGCAAAGTCTTAATCCCCTCATCGAGGAATCGTCCAAAAGGACGTGAATGTGCGATCGAGGCTCTCGTTGCTGGAGATAGGTCTTAATCCCCTCATCGAGGAATCGTCCAAAAGGACCTTATGCCGAAGCCAAGAAAAAAAACATATCATTTTACGTCTTAATCCCCTCATCGAGGAATCGTCCAAAAGGACGGATCGCTAAACAAGCCCGCCGCCTGCGTAGGCTCGGTCTTAATCCCCTCATCGAGGAATCGTCCAAAAGGACATTCGGTGGCCGGGCACTACACCGTATGCCACCCCCTGTCTTAATCCCCTCATCGAGGAATCGTCCAAAAGGACGGAAAAAAGATGTACAAAACAGCTGCTGAATTGCGGTGTCTTAATCCCCTCATCGAGGAATCGTCCAAAAGGACCACTACACCGTCTGCCACAACCTCACCCCTGGCCAAGTCTTAATCCCCTCATCGAGGAATCGTCCAAAAGGACCCCATATTTCAGCGGGCTAGGATCTGGGCGAAAACATCACGTCTTAATCCCCTCATCGAGGAATCGTCCAAAAGGACGTTGTGTCAGGGGACGGGTGGCTTCACACCCGGTTCGTCTTAATCCCCTCATCGAGGAATCGTCCAAAAGGACAAAATTAGAGGCTTCACGCGCTGCACTTCTAGCGGAAGTCTTAATCCCCTCATCGAGGAATCGTCCAAAAGGACCTCCATTTGATATGCCATCGCTGTCAGCAACGACTGCTCAGTCTTAATCCCCTCATCGAGGAATCGTCCAAAAGGACGGAACAATGGAAAATTTTGCAACGGCGTCCGCATTGCGTCTTAATCCCCTCATCGAGGAATCGTCCAAAAGGACAAAAATTTACGACGGGAGTATCACTCTCCCGGGAGAGTCTTAATCCCCTCATCGAGGAATCGTCCAAAAGGACTAGGAAAGCTTGCAACGCTTGCTCTTGCAGCTCTTCTCGTCTTAATCCCCTCATCGAGGAATCGTCCAAAAGGACATAGAGAAAAGGGCGATCGCATTGTTGACGGCACAACGTCTTAATCCCCTCATCGAGGAATCGTCCAAAAGGACACGAAGACTGCCTTGAGGACTGGCTCGAGGCAGTCGAAGTCTTAATCCCCTCATCGAGGAATCGTCCAAAAGGACCTCAAGGCGGGGGATACCCCTCGAGCCAAAGGGCATCGTCTTAATCCCCTCATCGAGGAATCGTCCAAAAGGACGTCATACATATATGGTAACATAGTGTCACATATGGTCGTCTTAATCCCCTCATCGAGGAATCGTCCAAAAGGACAACACCCTGAACACCCTTTGCCACGCCTCAGAGAGAGTCTTAATCCCCTCATCGAGGAATCGTCCAAAAGGACCCTTGCCGAATTTCCTTCGGGTTGTCAACCACCTATCCACCCGATTTCGCGGATCCCCCTCCACGGGGGGAATCCCCTGACCTTCGGGTGGAGCCAATTGCCCAAATATTGCTGAAAATGCACATAGATACAAGATCGCGGATCCTCCATGGAGACTATCACACAAATTCCGGGCTTTTCGTGGGGTCACTACGAATTCCCACGTGAATTCACTCAGGTTCATCCTTTCCCTTCCCCCCTTTGCCCACCCCGCTTGCTCCCGCCTCCTTGCCGTCCGGCGCTTGCGATACAACGGAAATGCCCCCGCTCATCGTTATCTGGTGAGCGCTGCAGCCTCCCTGCATCCTCCCGTCCCGTACCGTCGCTGACTCTCGAAAACCATGGCCTCGAATTGATGACATCCAGCACCCGTCGTATCCATGAATTATCTTTTTATTTCAATAGCTTACACCATCGACCTCCAGGAGTTCATCGCATTCTTGTCAAAGACCAGAGACCCACCCCCGTCCACAACAACGACCCGCCAAATATCTCACACCCCTCAGCGGACTTCAAGAACACAGTTTTCAAACCACTTCACAAATCTCGGGACCGTCCAATACCCCGGGGCCAACCCCATAATGCTCCACCCGCTCCACACACGAACCACATAAACGATAATACCGAACACTATCCGTCGATGGATCGATATGCACCTCCACAAGACTTCGCATCCGCAAATAGGAGGCACGATCCAGATCCACCGCCTCAAAAACGGATTTCTGCACCCGACGGGCATAGCCTTTCAACACCCGTACCACGCGATACCTCGCGCGATTGTCAGAAACATCGAAAGCAATCACGACATGCATCTCTCAACGCGGTGAATACGGTTCGTATTCACCACCCTCCACCAACGCCCGCGCAAAACGTCGGGCTTGCTGCTCGACGATCGCCCTGAGCATCAGCTTCTTCCCCAGCGGCTCGTAGAGCACCGGCCGCGCCATCCGACGCTCGAACGCTTTCGCAAACATCCGAAATGTCTCCCGTTTCATCACCACCGGCTCCCCTTCCCCCGCTTCCTCGAAATCCCCCGGCTCCACCAATCCGCGGTTGATCGCTGCCACCACCAACGTGTCCACCGCCGGCGTTCGAAACTCCTCCTGCAAGTCGCAAACGAGCGACGGCCTTGCATGCTCCGGTGCATGCAGCGCCCCGAGATAGGGGTCCAACCCCACCACCTGCACCGCGGCCTCCACCACATTCGCAAGAAGCGTATAACCCAAGGACAACAATGCATTGACCGGGTCCATTGGTGGCCGACGATTCCTGCCATCGAATCGAAACCCCTCTGCCAGGATCAACGCCCCAAATGCCCGAAAATACGCTGCCGCGGCCGAGCCTTCACATCCGCGTACCTCATCCAAGGTCGAACAATCGTTCACACGAGCCAGCGTGGCGCGCATCCCCAGCACCGAGGGACGAAGCCGCTTCGAATCCCTGCCCTCACGAATCGCTCGTAATAAAAAGCGACGCTGGTTGATGATCTTCCCTCGTACGATCGACTTTGCAACCGCCAGACACCTCCCCTCCTCCCGCATGGCTTCGTATTGCGCCAGACGCAAAATAATGTGCTGAGATCCTCCCCCCACGATCCTGCCGCGGTACCGGCCGTGAACCGTCAGCATCACGGTGTCGATTCCCCGTTCCAGCAAAAGGTCGATCGCGCCCGGCGTCAACAGCACATTGCCCACCAGCACGAGCTGACCCAGGTCGTGGGTTGTCAATTCCGCCTCGCACTTTCGCTGCACGAACACGAGCAATCGCGTGCCGTCGCGTCGAAGGCTCGCTCCAGGTTGGGTCACGTAGGCCGTGCGCATCATGACGAATCTTGCCCAGGCTCCTTTCCTTCCAGCCGGTCCAGACGTTTTTCGATGCGCGCCAGGACTTCTCCAATCGCATCCAATGGCCCTTGGATGACCGATTCATCCGTTTCCAGATGCTCGGCAAAACGCGTCCAGGGCGGCGGCGACGGCGCTACCGATCCGGTGGCATGAAGCACGGGTGTAGGGTACGGCAGCACCTCATTCTTCTCGAAACACGAGCAGGTGCCCTCGGGAGCCAGACGAGACAGTTTTTTGCACCCAGCGGGATTGGGCAAGCCCCGACGAAGGCGGTCGAGTTCACGACGAGGGATTTTCGCACTGGCCAGCACTTCATCGATGACTCCCGGTCCCGGGCTGATCAATCCAATGGTGTAGAGCAAGGCACGCGCCTCATCCGCCAATAAGCTATGGTTTTCAAAAGCTTTTTTCGTTAATCCGGCCAGCACGGGACAGCCTCGAAGCACCGCGTCGACCGCTTCTTTTTCCGGCACCCCCACTTCGATTTGCCGCAACGTTTCCGCAAGAGAACGAGGTGTCGGACGCGTATCGAGGCGCGGTACGGCCCGCACGGGTGTGATTTCAGGCGCTGGCAGGGGCACTACCCTGCGCCCCACCACCGCGTCCACCGCATCCATGGGCACCAGGCGCAACGCGCGCAATCCCTCCAAGGCGCTCGAATATACCTTCAGTTTCCTATCCAATAGCGCGCATCGACGAAGCGTGGCCGGATGAACCCCCAGAGGCAACTTGACCAAACTCGATAGTCCCCGCGGACCCAAGCGATCTTGCTTGGGAAAAACTTCCACTCCCACCTCCGGGGGGATCGGTCCGGCAGCCACGATCACTTGGGAAAGCATGGCTCGAACCGCGGAAGCAGCACGGCGCGGTTCCATGTGCAGCCAAAGATGAACCCCTCGCCCACCACTGTCCTCCGCAAACAAGGGTAACCCCAATCGCTCCCCCGCATCCAGGAGCGTCAAAACATAGCGCCCCAGCGGCGGATGCATGAGCGCCGACGCCTCCTCTCCCCGCGCCACCCGAAGCGTTTGCAGCACGGACGCCGAAACGTCGAGGTCGATGACCCCATAAGCACAGGCCCCATCCGGATAAAGCAGGTACTGCCCTATCGTCATCGAACCTTGCAGATGCGCCCGAACCACACTCTCCGTCAAAGGCTGCTGCACAGGATGGTATCCCGCGCGCTTGCGACGCTCATCGTACCAGGCTTTGGCATAAATATCTCGCCTGCCACCGTAAAAACGAAGGAAAAGCGAGATCAGTTCCTCTTGCACCTCGGCACGAGGACGCAATACCTCATCGTCGATACCATAGGCATCCCCGGGGTCGCCTTGGCCTTCCCAATCACCTGATTCCTCTTGCAAAAGCTCACGAATGCGAGCCTGCTCATCGAACCTCAACTTGTCCGCATGTTCGGAGGCAACGTGAAGGTGACCGGCTTCGATCAGCAACAAGATCCATGGAAATAAGTCGGATTCCGTGGCAACGATGCGGCAGAACAAGTCGAGAACCTGCTGGACATCCCCAACACTCAACGCGCTTTTGGCTTGGTTCAAGGCAACGGAAGCGTTCATGCCACCCCCAATTCATCGTCGTCCGACGCGGGTTGTCCTTGTCCCCCGCACTTGGCCAATCGTTCGGCAATGCGCGGTAATTCTTCCTTTTTTCCTCGAAGGGCGAGCACTTTTTCCAATCCTTCGAGAGCCTCCCGGTCCTCCTTCATGAAACGGCTGACTCTGAAATGTGCGGCCTTTCGAAAAGCATCCTCGGCTTTGCCCAAAGCGCCGAGGTCGAGATAGGCACGGCCCAGACGCACCAACGTTAGATGCCTTCCGCAGCGGTCCTGACGCAAAGCGGATTCCCAAGCCTGACAGGCTTCTTTCAGTTGCCCTCTGGCCGCCCGTCCATCGCCTAATTTTCTCCATAAATACGATGCCCTACGATGTTCCGGCACATGCTTCTCGATCCAGGAGCAGGCCGCCTCGGGATCGGAGCGGAGCAGGGAAATATCACTCAAAAGCCCGAAAAGATAATCACGCCTCGGTGGCCCAGGGGCATCCAGGGCAAGACGAGCCGCCCGCTCCGCATGATCGAATTCGCCCGTCGCCATGCATACCCGCGCGGCCATTTGCAACTTATGCACCGGCTCCACGTGGTTCGCTTCCTTATCCTCCCGAATGCAGGCGAATGATAGTTTACGAGCCAATCCCAGTTGTTTCAGCCGCAACGCCGAACGAGCCCCCGCGTAAAGCGCTTTGGAGCAAACTTTCCTGTAATCCCCTCGACGCGCTTTTTCTTCTTCCGAAAGAGCATGAAAAAGGTCGATCACACGTAAAAACGCCCGCAACGCCGGTTTGTCGTGACAGGCCTCCACCTGCGCTTCGAAAATCCCAAGCCGATAGATGTCCTTGATGGAGTCCGGATCATGCCGTAATGCTTCCGCTATCCAACGTCGAAAGCCCTTTCGTAACGCCTCCTTGCTCATGTCCGGCTTCGGGCCGCGCGGCGCTTGCGAAGCCAACGCCCCATCGTAGTACAAATAGGCCAAACTCGACGCCCTTCGCCACGTGGCCTCCAACCCGTAGGCATGCTCGAGCAACGCAATGGCAACCGTCCACTGACGAAGCTGTCCCAGGGCAAAAGCCACCACATCCATGACTGCAAGCCAGGACTCATCCGGGGGGGTTGGCAACCGAAGCCCCAGTGCGGCCACCTCTTCCCAGGCTTGCTTGCGCATCAGCGCTTCGGCCTCGATCAAAGTAGCATGGGGATCAGAAATACCGTGGGATCGCGCTTCGGCCATCGGCAACTCCTTTTCTCCTTTCAAGACGCACGGGAGCTTGGAGATCTGACAGCCACGGAGCAAATACCTTTTCCCTGGAGAAAAACGGGCCTGCACCCCGTCCCCCACCTGATTCAAAAGCCACGTTGCCCTGGCAACGCCCCGTCGTTTTCAGCGGAGCCTACGAAAATCAGCGAACCGAACGTCGAAAACGAAAATTCGGCGCAAGATAATGGCTCGCATCTTCTGAGAGTTGCTTGAAATACGCCTTTCCCGACGTACTTATTTGCATGACCCGCTCGAAGGCCACTCCGGCTTGTCCGAGTCCGAGCAAACCCGCCCCCACCTGGCCCACAAAAAGAACGGGGCCCAGGGCAAGCTGGCCGAAAGCGACACCGCCGCAGGCTACCTGCCCTGCCCCAAACAAAATCCCACCACTCAGCCAACCAATGGAAATGAGTCCCCACCCCTGGCCGAAGACCAGGATACCGTCGCCGCTGCCGATTCGAAGCAACGCAAACCCGGTATCTGACCCAAGGGAAACGATGGGAATCCCCATGAAGGTCGAAAACGACACGCCTTCGCTATCCACCGGTGTCATGGCGCCCATGGCAAGTGCCGAAAAAGCGAGACAAATCACCACGATCCATAAGCGTAGGATTCCTTTCATGGCCAAGGATGATACCATGCACGGCCATGGAAAGCTTCCCTCAATGTTTCGTGCAGGCACCTGTGCAACAGGGGGTGCGGCAATGGCGACGGGGCGAAGGATCTCCACCGCGATCGAGCGTCGACTTTGCGGCAGCGTGGTCGCGAAACCATGTCTTGCAGATAGAGAAGGTGAAGCATCTTGTGGGCGAAACGATGCGCTGGTCCGCCACGAGCCTCATTCTTTCTCCAGTCCTGATTTTTACCAGGTTCGGGCCATCGTGGCTTGCGGACGGAGCGATCGTGTTGTTGGTGGCCCTTGCCGTGGTGTTTTTCAGTCTTTTGAATCTATTTGTGCTCGTCCATTGGTTGGCCTGGAGGGAGCGTCAGCGCGTCGGGGAAAATTGGGAGCTTTGCCCCCCTTTTTCTTCATCACGGAAAGAAAAAGCGAGGGAAGCGCGAGGAGAAGGCCACAAAACAGTGCAGACCTTTCGGGGGATCGTTCGGTGGCAAGAGCAATCAAGCCAGCAGGATTCGGCGGTGGTGGACAGGTGGTGGACTTCGATGAGGATCACTGAAATCGAGCCCTTCGTTGTCGAATGCGAGAACGGCGACCTGTTGCGCTTCGATTTCGGGATTCCGCCTTTGCTTTTCACCAAGCCTGTCGCGGTCAGGGACTTGAAGCTCCCGTCCCTTGATTTTTTGCCTTCCGAAGCGCCGCGGATACCGAGCCATCGCCCTACCCTCGCCATGCTCCGGCAAGGCGATGACGTGGAGGTTCGAGGCGTTGTCAAGCAGACGTTGTATGTCGATGCGGCGACACAAAACAGCGCCCTTCCCTATCGCAACGCCACCCGCTACAAGTGCATTGTCATCGATTCGACGTAGATTTCGCAAACGGGAGAGGAACAAGCGCCAGATTACGTTGTAATCGACAATATATGTAATAATTGGATT
>MWCO01000129.1 GCA_002070115.1 Deltaproteobacteria bacterium ADurb.Bin207 | reverse complement strand
CCCGCCGTTCAACAGCGGTTCTTCGGCGTATATGACCATCAAGGCCGGTGCCGAAATGACCTGTCAGGAAGTGCGTTTCATCCCCGTGCGCTTCAAGGATGGCTATGGTCCGGTCGGGGCCTGGTTCCTGTTGTTCAAGTCGGCGGCCACCAATGCCTTCGGTGAGAACTATATGGTAACGCATGCCGAAGAACTCAAGAAGTACGCGCCCTACGGCTTGGTCAAGCCCATCCCGGCTTGCCTGCGCAACCACTTGGGCATGATGGACATCTTCGCTGGCAAGGGCCCGCTGTACATGCAGACTGCCGAGGCCATCCAGCGAATCGCCGCCGAAGCAGGCGACGAGAAAGCCGCCAAGAAGAAGCTGAAGACGTTGGAAGCGGAAGCGTGGGAAGACTTCCTCGACATGACCGTATCCCAGGCCATTCTGTGGGCGGCCATGAATATCGAGCCCGAGAAGAAGCCCTCCGAGATCGCGCCCTGCGAGCCGTACTTCATCGGATCGCACTCCGGCGCTTCCGGTGCGTGGGTTTCGGGTCCCGAGGATCTGCAGACCAGCGCCTCCAAGAAGGATTACTTCTGGGGCTACACGAACATGACCACCGTCAAGGGCATGTTCGCGGTGGGCGACGCTTCCGGCGCTTCCTCCCACAAATTCTCCTCGGGCACCTTCACCGAGGGTCGTATCGCCGCCAAGGCCGCCGTCAAGTTCTGCGTCGAAAATGCCGACCGGCCGAACGTCAGCGATGCCACCATCGAGGAGTTCAAAGCCCGTACGCTCGCGCCCCTCGACCTATACGAGGCCAACAAGAACTACGCGAACGACGACAATATCAACCCGAACTTCATCAAGCCGCGCGACTATATGTTCCGTCTGCAGAAGCTCATGGACGAGTACGCCGGTGGTGTTTCCTCGCAATTCACCACCAACAAGCACCTGCTCGAGCGTGGTATGGAACTTCTGGCCATGCTGAAGGAAGACTCCTCCAAGCTCGCCGCTGGGAGCCTCAACGAGCTGATGCGCTGCTGGGAGAACATTCACCGCACATGGCAAGCCGAAGCGCACGTCCGCACCCTGTTGTTCCGTGAAGAGACGCGTTGGCCGGGATACTACTACCGCGCCGATACGCCCGACATGGACGAGAAAAACTGGAAGTGCTTTGCGAACTGCAAGTACGACCCGAAGACCGGCGAATGGACGATGATCAAGCGTGAGATCCATCGTATCGTCGAATAGTCGAGGCGTGATGTGAACGAGAAATCCTCCAGGAGCAGTTGGCCTGGAGGATTTTTCTTTTTCATGCCCTTAGGACCAACACCCACAAGCGAATCATGAGCATACCAACCTGTCCTCACTGTGGTGCCGCCTTGAAAAAATGGCGGACCCCTCCGATGTCCAATTGGGAGTCCCCCTTCATCTGGGTTTGTTTCAGCGATGATTGCGGATACTTCCAGCGCTCCGAAGCGTGGATGCAAGAAAAATTCAACGTTCGCGCCAGCTATCGGCATCGACTCGATCCGTTGACGGGTGAAACGGGGCCGCTTCCCGTGTGGTCTCGCGACGCTCTCAAAGATCAGATTGTGGAAGAGGAAGAAGACGACTCTGTTTCCGATGCAGGACTCGGCGATAAGGAGAGTTCCCAGTGAGTAACGATGACGCCCAGGACATGAAAGAAAAGATCCTCCGCGAGTATCCTCGCCTCGGGGTGAACGACAAATTCAAATTCGCTTGTCATTCAAAACTCGCGTGCTTCACGCATTGCTGCGCCGACGTCAATATCGCGCTCACGCCGTATGACGTGCTTCGCCTTCGCAAGCGAATTGGTATGGGCAGCGAAGACTTCATCGAAAAATATACCGTGCTTCCTCCCATGGCTCCTGGTCAGAAACTGCCCATGGTGTATTTGCGCATGAGCGAAGCCGACAAACGTTGTCAGTTCGTCGGTGAGAAGGGGTGCTCGGTGTACGAGGATCGCCCGTGGGCCTGTCGGATGTATCCGATCGGTCATGCTTCGGGCCGTACGGAAGCCAATCCGCAAGGAGAGGACTTTTACTTCATTCTTCGCGATCGGCGATGCGATGGTCTGGACGAGGAGCGTGAGTTGACCATTCGCGAATGGATGGAGAGTCAAGCCACCGGGGACTATGACGCGGCGAACGATGAATACAAGGAGCTTTCCTTGCATCCGTTTTTGACAAGGGGGTATGCCCTCGAGCCGCAGCATCGCCAGATGTTTTTCATGGCTTGCTACAACCTCGACAGGTTCCGCGAGTTCATTTTCGAAAGCACATTCTTGCAGAAATTCATCATTGAGCCCGAGACGATCGAGGCGATTCGCCATGACGACGAGGCATTGCTGCGCTTTGCCTATCGTTGGCTTCGCTTTGCTTTGTTTCACGAACGAACGATCACCATCAATCCGGATTACGAAAACGCGAAGAAAAAGGTCTTGCGAGCGCAGTGATCCGGTTGCTGGAGCGGAAGGTTAGACGTTTTCAACGAACCACAAGGAAGGACTCCCATGAGCGCAAACAATGACAAGTGCGTCCTGGTGGTCGGTGGCGGCATCGGCGGAATGAGTGCTGCCATCGAGGCCGCGGAAGCAGGACAGCACGCCGTCATCGTGGAGGCAACCCCTTCACTGGGCGGACGTGTCGCCAGCATGCATCGGTATTTCCCAAAGCTGTGTCCGCCTGTTTGCGGTTTGGAGATCAACTACCGCCGCATCAAGAGCAATCCGAAAATCGAAGTGCTCACCGACGCCACCCTCACTCGTCTGGAAGGCAAAGCCGGGGATTATCAAGCCACGGTCACTATTCAAGCGCGAAGGGTCAACGACCGATGCACGGCCTGCGGCGATTGCATCGAACCGTGCCCTGTCGAACGTGATGACTCGTACAATTATGGAATCGGAAAGACCAAGGCCATCTATCTTCCGATGAAGCTTGCCTATCCGATGCGCTTCGCGATCGATCCCGAAGCGTGTCCCGGCAGTTCCTGTGGCAAGTGTTTGCCCGCGTGTAAGTTCGACGCGATCGAACTCGACATGCCCACGAAGGAGCGAACCTTTGACGTTTCTTGCGTGGTTTGGGCAACCGGTTGGAAGCCCTACGACGCGACACGAATCGAAAACCTTGGATTCGGCAAATACAAAAATGTCGTGACCAACGTCATGTTCGAGCGTCTTGCCGCGCTTGATGGCCCCAACAAGGGAAAGCTGCTTCGCCCTTCGGATGGCAAGGAAGCCAAGCGTGTCGTGTTCGTACAATGCGCGGGTTCTCGCGATGAGGATCACTTGCCCTATTGTTCCACCGTATGCTGCACGGCTTCTCTGAAGCATGCGTGCTATGTGCGGGAGGCCTATCCGGATTCGAAGGTCGAGATTTTTTATATCGACTTGCGGGTGGCGGGCACGGCAGAGGATTTTTTGGCTCGCGTGCAGGCCGATCAAGGTGTGTCGTTCAACAAAGGGAAAGTGGGGCAGATCCTCGAAAATCCTGATACCGGCGATCTGACGGTGGTTGCGGAAGACATCGCGGGAACGAGCAAGACCAAGCGTGTGGAAGCGGATCTTGTCGTGCTTGCCACTGGACTCGTTCCGGAACTGGCATCGGTGCAGCTTCCGCTGGCCATGACGAAAGACGAGCATGGCTTTGTCGTATCGAATCGTCCGGATGGCTTGATGGCGGTTGGATGCGCGCGTGCGCCATCGGATGTCGTGAGAACGGTTCAAGATGCCACGGCTGCGGCCGCTCGCGCCATGCAGCTCGGAGCGAGGAGGTAGCCATGGACAAGTGCGGATTCTTCTTGTGTACCGGTTGCGGCATCGACGACGTGGTCGACGCCAAGAAACTGCTGGGCATTGCGAAAAAAGAGGGGAAGGCGGCGTTTACCGTTTCTCATCCGAAGCTTTGCGATCCGCAAGGACTTCAAGTCATTCGGGACGCCATGGAAAAAGAGGGTCTCGACGCCGTCGTGCTTGGCGCGTGTTCGCAGCGTGAGATGACCTCCGTATTCAAATTCGATGGCACCTTCGTCGATCGGGTGGCCCTTCGTGAATTCGTGGCCTGGAGTTGCGGAGGCGACGATGACGAAGACAAGCAGATGATGGCTGAGGATTATGTGCGGATGGGGTGTGTTCGCGCGCAGAAGGCCAAGAAGAGCGAGCCGGTCATCATGGAGGAGGTGACGCGCGCCATTTTGGTGGTGGGCGGTGGTGTGGCGGGTATGAGTGCGGCGCTCGAAGCGGCCGCGGCTGGTTATGATGTGACGCTTGTGGAAAAGACAGATGCCCTCGGTGGATTGATGGCGGGGTGGCACAAGCGAATTCCCAGCGGGGGTGATTGGTCCAAGGCGCAAGACAATGACGTATCGACGTTGATCGAGGCCGTGAAAAACGAACCTCGGATCAACGTATGCACGGCCACCGAGGTGGCTTCCATCTCTGGCGCTCCGGGTCAATACGAAGTGACGCTGCGAGGAAAGAGCGCGGCACAAGTCAAGATTGGAGCGATCGTCGTTGCGGTGGGTGGCAAGACCTACGATGCGGACAAGCTTGGCGAGCTTGGGTTTGGAAAGAGCGCCAACGTGATCACGAGTGCGCAACTCGAGCAAATGGCGAAGGAAGGAAAGCTGGTTCGTCCTTCCGACGGCAAGCCCATCGAATCGGTGGCGTTCATTCAATGCGCGGGCTCGCGGGATGAGAAACATCTCGCGTATTGCTCGGTGTACTGCTGTCCCACGACCCTCAAGCAGGCCGGCTACTTGCGGCAAGCCAATCCCAAAACGCGAACCTATGTCTTGTACAAAGACATGCGCTGTCAAGGGTTGATGGAGAACTACTATCGCCAGACGCAAAGCGAAGGAACGATCTTCATCAAGACGCAAATCCAACAAGTGGATGCGTCGAATGGAATGGTGAAGGTGCGCGCGGATGATTTGCTGTCCGGCGTGGAGTTGGATCTCGAAGTCGATGTGGTGGTTCTTGCGACAGGTGTCGAGCCTTTGACGAAGGAAGCGGAGATTCTCAATCTGACGTATCGATTGGGCAAGGAGCTACCGGTACGGGATTATGGATTCCCCAATTCGCACTTCATTTGTTTCCCGTACGAAACACAGCGAACGGGGATCTATGCGGCAGGGATCGTGCGTCAGCCGATGGACTCGCGGGCGGCGATCAACGACGGTGCTGGAGCGGCGTTGAAAGCGATGCAATGCGTGGAAGCGGCTGCAGCGGGGGTGGCGGTTCATCCACGTTCGATGGACATCACGTATCCGGATTTCTTCTTGCAGCGTTGTACGCAATGCAAGCGTTGTACGGAGGAGTGTCCTTTCGGTACGCTCGATGAAGATGAGAAAGGGACGCCCAAACCCAATCCCACGCGATGTCGTCGCTGCGGCATTTGCATGGGAGCTTGTCCGGAACGCATCATATCGTTTGCGAATTATTCGGTAGATATGGTTGGTTCGATGATCAAGTCGATCGAGGTACCGGACGAGGATGAAGAGAAGCCGCGGGTGCTGGCGCTTGTTTGTGAAAACGATGCGTTGCCGGGTCTCGACATGGCGGCGCAGCTTCGATTGAAAGTGAGTCCTTGGGTGCGATTCGTACCTTTGCGGTGTCTGGGTTCGATGAACTTGCAATGGGTCAACGATGCGCTCATCAAGGGTTTTGATGGGGTGATGTTGATTGGATGCAAGTTCGGCGACGACTACCAATGTCACTTTATCAAGGGGTCGGAGTTGTGCAGTGTGCGGCTGGAGAAGATACAGGAAACGTTGACGCGTCTGATGTTGGAGCCGGAGCGTATCAAGCTGGTTCAATTCGAGATGGGGGACGCGGCGAACCTGCCGGGCATCATTAATTCCTTTGTGGAAGCCACGGAGAAGTTGGGACCGAATCCGAACAAAGGGTTCTGAGAGCGGTTTGGCGATAACCTGTTGTAATATAATAGGAATATTAGATTACGACCGCACGGCACCACGAAAAAACACGGTTATCGTTTTCCGTCGAACGACCGGCAAGAGAGATATTTTGAGCTGTTTTCACGAGTGGATAGATAGTAGTGTAAATTGTGAATGATCGGTTCGCGAAAGACGGCATGTTGCGGTATAAGGACATGCCGCCACGCGACCGGAAGGCAGTCGTCCCTGGTACGTGTGAGTGAAGTGATGCGTCCGGTGGGCGGCATGAATCCTGGAGTCAAGGAGGAGTAATTCGATGGCGAAAGTACCCACACCGAAGCTGGATGAACTCGAGAAGGGTCCGTGGCCTAGCTTCGTCACAGAAATCAAGAAGCGCGCGGATAAGCATGCGGCTTGTTCGGACCTGCTCGGCATTCTCGAACGCTCCTACAATGAAAAAATAGGGCATTGGAAGCATGGCGGCATCGTCGGCGTGTTTGGCTATGGCGGCGGCGTAATCGGGCGATACTGTGATTTGCCCGAGGACTTCCCGGGCGTGGCGCACTTTCATACGATGCGTGTGAATATGCCGGCGGCCTGGTTCTACACGTCCGAGGCGATTCGTACGCTCTGCGATATTTGGGAAAAGCATGGTTCGGGTCTGACCAATATGCATGGGTCTACCGGTGACATCATCTTCCTCGGTTGTCGTACGGAGGATTTGGAACCGTGTTTTGCGGAGCTGGCGGAAGCCGGATTCGATCTCGGCGGTTCTGGCTCCGATCTTCGTACGCCCTCGTGCTGCTGCGGGATGGCCCGTTGCGAGTGGGCTTGTTACGACACGATGGGCTTCTGTTACGAGATGACCCAGCATTTCCAGGACGAATTGCATCGTCCGGCTTTCCCCTACAAGTTCAAGATCAAGGCGGCGGGATGCCCCAATGATTGTGTGGCTTCGATTGCCCGCGCGGACTTGTCGGTGATCGGCAACTGGCGCGACAACATTCAGATCGACGCGGCGGAGGTGACCAATTACGCCAAGGCCGGTCTCGATATCGCTGCCGATGTCGTCAACAACTGTCCGGGACAGTGCATTCGTTGGGACGGCAAGACGCTGACCATCAAGGATGAAGACTGCAAGCACTGTATGCATTGCATCAACGTGATGCCCAAGGCGCTTCGTCCGGGCAAGGAACGGGGTGCAACGCTTCTCCTTGGTTCCAAGGCGCCGATCATGGAAGGCGCGCTTTTGTCCTCGGTGCTCGTTCCTTTCATCGAGATGGAAGAGCCTTATGACGACATCAAGGAATTGATCGAAGCGATTTGGGAGGTATGGTGCGAGGACGGCAAGAACCGTGAGCGCGTGGGTGAGTTCATCCAGCGCGTGGGCATGGGCAACTTCCTCGAGGCGATTGGGCTCGAGCCTGACCCCAACATGGTCGCCCATCCCCGGGAGAACCCGTACGTGTTCTACAACCTCAACGAAGAAGAGGAGAGTGACGAGTAAGCCGTCCTTTCACTCGTAGGTTTTTGGGAATAGTGATCATTCACGGAAGCAAGGCTTCCGTTCTGAGGAGAAAAAACCATGGCTGAAGCACCTGCCAAGCGAATTACCGATATCGGACCGCCCCATCACAAGAAATTCCTGCCGCCGGTTATTCTGAACAACTACGGCAAGTGGAAGTATCACGAGATCCCTCGCCCCGGCGTGTTGCTGCACGTGGGGGAGACGGGCGACAAGTTGTGGAGCGTGCGTGCGGCGTCTCCGCGCCTCATCGCGATCGACACGCTTCGTTGGTATGCTGACTTGGCCGACAAATACGCCGGCGGCCATCTGCGCTTCACCAGCCGCAACAACGTCGAGTTCCTCGTCACGGAAGAGAAAAACGTAGACCCGCTCATCGCTGAGCTAACGGCCGCTGGTTATCCAGTCGGAGGTACGGGCAACGCCATTTCGAATATCGTGCATACCCAGGGGTGGGTTCACTGCCACTCGGCGGCAACCGACGCCTCGGGCATTGTCAAGTGCGTGATGGACGAATTGACGCCGTACTTTACGAGCATGAAGTTGCCGGGGAAACTTCGCATTGCTCTGGCATGCTGCCTGAATATGTGCGGTGCGGTCCATTGTTCGGACATCGCGATTCTTGGCATTCACCGGCATGCCCCGGCCATCAAGCACGATCAGGTCAAAAAAGTTTGCGAAATTCCATCGGTTGTGGCGGCCTGCCCCACGGCGGCGATTCGTCCGGCGACGGTGGAAGGCAACGCTTCGGTGGAGGTTATCGAGGAAAACTGCATGTATTGTGCAAACTGCTACACGGTTTGCCCGGCCATGCCGTTGAACGACCCTGACACGGACGGTGTCTCCATTTGGGTGGGCGGCAAGGTATCGAATGCGCGGACGGAACCGCGGTTTTCGAAGCTCGCCATCCCATTTTTGCCCAACAATCCGCCGCGGTGGCCGGAAGTCACCGAGGTGGTCAAGAAGCTGGTGGAGCTTTGGGCGGCTGATGCGCGCAAATACGAGCGTATGGGCGACTGGATCGAGCGAATTGGCTGGCCCCGGTTCTTCAAGCTTGCGGGAATCGAGTTCCAGAAACAGCATATTGATGACTTCAAACACGCCGGCTTGACCTTCAAGCGGTCGACGCATATTCGCTTCGACAAGGCGTAGAGGAGAGCGATCATGGCAGAACCCGCGAGTGTCGAAGAAGTAGCCGAGACCATGTATAAACTCGTGGCTCAGGCGCAGGGCCAGAAAAAACTCAAGCCGGGCGATTTGACCAAGTCCGCGATGCAGATCTTTGGCGATCGAGTCGACAAAAAGGTCTGCAAAGAGGCTATCAAAAACCTCATCGAGTCCGGCAAATGCGTGTATACGTACTTCGGTGGTAGCTTCATCGAAATCCCTCACGAAGAAGGGGCTGCCAACAAGTAGACCCATCTGTCTTATCCATTTCACCGATGTCCTCCAGAACCGACCTCCAGCCAGCACCGCGCCTTGTGGTGGCTGGAGCGTCGGGGGATGCTGGGAAAACCACGGTTAGCCTTGGTTTGATCCGGGCTTTTCGGTCGCGGGGGCTGGTCGTACAGCCTTTCAAAAAAGGTCCGGATTATATTGACCCCGCGTGGTTGACCCGGGCGGCCGGGCGGGTTGCCCGCAATCTCGATGTGCGTTTGTTTGGCGAAAACGTTGTGCAGGCCCATTTCGACCGCTATGCGCCACAGGACGGCATCTCGGTCATTGAAGGAAACCGTGGGCTATACGATGGGGGGGATGCCCAAGGCACGCATAGTACGGCATCGTTGGCGCGGCTTTTGTCGGCGCCGGTGGTGTTGGTGGTGGATGCGACGAAAGTGACGAGGACGGCGGCGGCGGTGGTTCTTGGGTGCCAGAGGCTCGAGCC
>MWCO01000128.1 GCA_002070115.1 Deltaproteobacteria bacterium ADurb.Bin207 | reverse complement strand
CCCCACTTCCCCCCGTCGCGCCATTCGCTCCCGCCCCTGCCCCGGCTCCTCCGGACCCAAATTGCGCATCACTATCGCTCGACGAGCACCCTGGTGCCAGCGCCGCGGCCAGGATGAACACAATCGTCACGCCAGGCCGTGTGGCGGCACGGTTTTTTCGATCCGACTCTTCACGTCTCATAACTCCTCCTCCTTGCTCGTCGTCTTGCTCGTCCTAGCATACCGCGAGCCAACCGCTCCCGCCGCATCTTGCTTGTCCAACCCATTCATTTTCACATCAATTCACAGGACAGCCTCTCCCTTGACCCAACCCGGCGGATCCGAAGCAGCCTTCCGCCGCGCTCGATCCCTTCTCACAGGGATGCCAACATGCGCACCCTTCTTTCGCTATCCGTTCCGTCTACGATACCATGAACGGCAAAACGGCCCCCTGCAACGATGAGTTGCATTCCAGCTTACGGGAAGTACCCGAGAAGCGAACCCTGACACGCAGGACCACGACCCAAATGAGTCGCTTCATCCACCGGCGGAACGAACTTTCCCTTCTTCCTCGAACCCCATGGTTTGGGACTGCTTTTGCCTTTGCCTGCTCTGCGGAACTATCCGTATCTGGATATAATGGGTGAGATGGGCTACGCGTTTTGGCCGATTCCATGGCTGAGCCCTCGCCACGCGCTGGTGCTCGTCAGCCTGCCGATGCTCGCCCTGCTGCAAGGATTGATTGCCGCCGCGCTGATGTCTTGCTTGCTGCAAAATACGACTGTCCGTGCTGCGGCTCCTGCCTGGCGCCCCCTCGTTCTCACCACCCTGATGCCCAGCGCGGTACTTTTTTTTGCCATCCGATGGGCCGGCTTGCCCCTGGCTTCCGCCGCGATCGATCAGGCAATCTGGCCGGTCTGGGCAGGGTTTTCGTGCGCGCTGCTCTTGCTGGGCCTGGCGAGCTTTTCGCGTCGTCCCCTCCCCCCTTCTTGGACCCGCACGCTCGTTGGCTTGGGCGCGGCACTGGCGATGACCTGCTGGTCCCTTGCCGTCGCCTTTGCATTGACACCACATCGATGGTTGGCTTCCCCCCATTTCGCCACCGCCCTGCAACCCCCCTCGCTCGCACCGATCCTGGCCTACCATCTGGCGTCGACTTTCTGTTTTCTTCTCCCATTCTCTGACCCCCTTCGCGACAATGCCCGCGCCTTGCTCCGCGCCCTTACCGTCGTAGCAGCAAGCTTCTGTAGCGTCGTTCTGCTCACCGCTTCCCATTGGCTACCCTCGGAAACGGTCCCCGCTTTCTCTGTCGACGCCCTCGAGCGTGGAAATGCAGCCCTATCGACACGCTGGACGATGATCTCGACCGGCGCCTGGCTTTCTGTCGGTATCGTGAGTGCCTTCTTTTCCGGAACCCGCGCACGATCGGCCGTGCTGCTCGGCGCAACCATCGCCTCTATCGCATCCCAAGGCACGTGGATGGCTTACCAAGAGCCGTGGGCCCTGCGACCCCAGACCTACATCAACGGCATGCAGGTGATGACCGCTCGCACACAACGACGCTCCCCCGCGTTGCCCACCGACGCTCCCAAACGCGCGGAGCAGGTATTCGATCGGCAATGCGCAAGCTGCCACGCAAAACAAGGACCTTTTTCGCTGCGCAAGACCGCACGACGCCCCAAGCCCGAATCACTTCGGCAACGCCTGGAAACGTTACGCGAAGCCGATCGTCCCTGGAATCCCTACCACCGGGTCATGCCGCCGCTGGTGGGCTCGGACGAGGAAGTGAATGCGCTTGGCGCGTGGATTTCCAACGAAGCCAACTAAGGCATCGATGGGATCGAGCCCATGCACTTCATGGAGATACCACGCCCGACGGGGGGATAGCGATGGCAATCGCTTTCCGAATATACCTACACGGACAACAGCAATTGCCTGAAATCATTAGGTATTTCGCAAATATTATCCCAATACGGATAGCAATACTATTCGCTCCCACCTCTCCCGTGCAACACGCGGGCTGTCTTGCGGGAGATAGTTTCCCCCATGAAGCGGCGCCAAACGCCCCGTTGTCACTCCGGGAGGAATTCGACCCGGGGCGGCCTACGACCCTCGCGCCAAGCCGTCCCTCACAACCTATCGCTCTTTCCCCGACCCGTCCGTCACGAGCGTCATCTGGCCCGGAAGCACGTGCTCATAGCGTTCCAGCACCAAGTCGATGCCTTCACGGATATACACCGCGACCGGGACTTTCGTCCGCTCGTGAAGCAGCTTGAGTCTGTCAGCCTGTTCGGGCGTGACATAGATGGTGGTGGATATTTTTTTTCGTGACATGGGCTGCCCGAGCTTGTGACCAGCCAATACCCTAGATGAAGGTACGTATGTTGTCAATGTTTTCACTGCCTTCCCGCGGAACCCCTTTCCATGGGCTCCCCCCATGTCCCCGCTTGCATGCACCCTCTCACACGCTTACACTGCCACTACTCTGGGGCATGGGCCGGAGGACCCCGTTCCGTGCGTCAAGGGAGCTTGTCATGCCGCCTGCCAACTATCGTTATCGATTTTCAAGGGTTGTTGTCCTTCCCCTCATGGCCGGGTGCTTCGCCTTTGGATGCGCTTCCGCCGTTTCCAAAAAACCCACCGAGGCTACCGCGGATGGTCGTCCCCCTGTCGATATCGTCCACGAACCCTGTGATACCGATTCAAAAAACGCTACCAAAACCGATGCCAACGGAGATGGGCGCCCGGATATCATTCAAGTCATGAACGGCAATCGCGAAGTCTGTCGGGCCATCGACCTCAACTTCGATGGCCTCATCGACAATTACCTGTACTTCGACGACGCCGGGAACTTGCGTCGCCGGGAATCGGACTTCGACCGAGACGGTCTCATCGATGAAATCGCTTATTATCAAAATGGTGTGATCGTCCAAAAGCACCGCGAAACCAATCTCGATGGCAAGTTGGATACGTGGGATACCTACCGCCAAGGTCTGCTTACCGAACGGCTGCGGGACTCCAACCGTGATGGGAAAGTCGATCAATGGTGGACTTTCCCCGATCCCAACAAACTTGAATGCCCCGTTGTCGCGGTGGATGAATCGGGAACCGGTCGGCCCGATGTACGGTATGACCCCTGCAAAGAACGAGAGGCGGAAATGACCGCCTCGGAGCCCCAACACCCTCCAACCCCGGCGCCAGACGCTACCCCTGTCGATGCCAGCACCGACGACGCGACCGGAGGAACGTAAGGATGCGTACCATGCATGCCCCTTCCATGAACCGCGCCATTCCTGCCCTGTTGTGCGCTATCCTCGCATCCGGCTGTGGCTCCAAAACCCCCGCCAAAGACCCGTCCGCCGCCGATGGAGACCGCTCCCACGGCTTCTCCTCCGATGACAAAGCTCGATGTGAATTCGGCGACAACATGGATCGTGAGGTCGTCGAATCCACCACCTCCGGTTCGAATATCCCCAATATCCGACGCGTCTACCAAGCTTTCGGAACCGGCGAAGATGCACGCAGAGTCCTCATCTGCCGCGAAATCGATACCAACCTCGATGGCGTCAAAGACGTCATGCGCACCTACAGCGACAAAGGCGAAGCCCAACGAGAAGAAGCCGATACCAACTACGACGGCCGTGTCGATTCCTGGATTACCTTCGCCAACGGACGAATCGTCAAACATGAAATCGACCGCAATGGCGACGGTAAACCGGACCAGTGGAAGTACTACGTACAAGGAAAACTCTCACGAATCCAACGAGATACCAACTTCGACGGCAACCCCGACGTTTGGGAAATCTACGTACGCGGACAACTCGACCGCATCGGTGTCGATGTCGACTTCGATGGACGTGTCGACCGATGGGACCGCGACGAAATGAGTCGGCTCGCCAGTGAAACCAAAAAAGACGATAGCAAAAGCGAACGTTCCTCCCCACAAGAGCCCACCGACAAAGACGCCTCCTCCACGCAACACGAGTAGCCCTCGCTCCCACCATGCAAGAAAGATTACAAAAAATCCTCGCGCGCGCGGGGGTCGCTTCTCGACGCGCCGCCGAACGCTTGATCGAAGCCCGACGCGTTCGCGTCAACGGTAAAATCGTCTCCGAACTCGGCGCTCGCGCCGATCCTCGCACCGACCGTGTCGAACTCGACGGAAAACGCATCGTCGCCGAGGACTTCGTCTACGTCATCCTGCACAAACCTCGAGCCGTCATGTCGACGCTCGACGACCCGGAACAGCGTCCCACCGTCGCCGATATCCTCAAACCTCTTCCCCTTCGGCTTTTCCCCATCGGACGGCTCGATTACCAGACCAGCGGTGCGCTGTTCATGACCAACGATGGCGACTTCGCCGCGCGCCTGCTCCACCCTCGTTATCACGTCCCCAAAACCTATTTGGTGAAAGTCCAGGGTGTGATGACCGAACAAGACATCGCCACCTGGAAACAGGGCGTGATGCTCGACGACGGCATCACGCTTCCCACCGAAGTCGTGGTCACGCGGCGCGACGATCGCTTCACGTGGTTCGAACTCATCATGCGTGAGGGACGCAACCAACAGATACGAAGAATGGGGGAAGCCACGGGGTTTCCGGTGATTCGTCTCACCCGCACGGCCTTCGCGGCCATCACCATCGATGGGCTGAGAGCCGGTCAATGGCGGTTTCTAACCAAAGACGAATTGCGTGACTTGCAGGGCCTGTACGGCCTGCCCAAGCACCTTCGCGCTGCCGTCTCCACCCATGCGCGTTATGCCAACGTGCAGCCCATCCTCGGACGTGTTGCCCCTCGCTCCGCCCGCGCCCCCGAGCCAGCCCCTTCGCCCCGTTCTTTTGGCCGCCCCGCTGCCTCTCGAGCGGCGGGCGATACCGTACCCACACGGCGCAATGCTTCCAAACCCACGAATTCGGAAACGGAACCAGCGAGAAATCGTCCCGCTTACCGCCACGGGCCGCGAGACGATTCATCGCAATCCCAGGAGCCGCTGCGCAAGCCAAAGCCAGACCGTAAACCGACGCAAAAGGAAGCAACCGGAAGGGTCGAGGGACCGCGTCGTGAATACAGCCGAAAAGAAGGGCAATTCCGCGCTGGAAAAAAGGATAGTGAAAGCAAGACCCGGCCTTCGAAAGAAAAACCCCGCGAGGCTCGTCCGCGCCCACGGGCGGATCGACAGGAAAATCGACAAGAAAAAAACAAGCAAGACAAGCCCCGAGCGCCTGAAAAACGCGGCGGGCCGCCAGCGCCCGATCGTCCTACCCCTACAAGAGCCCCCCCCCGAAATCCTTCCAAAAAACCGTGATACACCGAGACGAACGATAGGACACAACACCGCTGTCTATCGAAATCCCCCCTGCTTTCCGCTATCCAATCATCCACGCCAATCCTCCCCCCTGTATCGTGGCAAGCATATTACAACACATTGAATTTATTATTTTTTTCTACGCTTCGAATCCACCGGATCCACCCAGACTTCCGGTAGGGACCATTGCTCATCGAAGAGCCCGCCCGCCAACAGCGACGCCGTCCCCAGCACCATCTGCCCCCTCGCCCCCGCCACCTGTTCATCATAGACCACATAATCCGGTAGCAGCCGCGGCAGCGAAAGCGCTCGCAGCGTCCCCGCCGCATCCGGCGCCGCTAGCACAATGACGTAGCGCCGCGGATGCTCCGGATTCGGGTAAATAAACATCATCCCAAGCTCTTTGCCTTCCAGCCGATGCCCGCCCAACACCACCTGATTGCCCTCCAACCGCAAAGGAAGCTTGTCCGCTATTCGATTCACGATCGCATTGGAACCCGCGCCGCCAATCAAAAATAGGGCATGGGAAGACGCCATCGCGGAATCCACATCGACATCGGCCACGATCGGCCATCTGGCTTCCACCCCAAACGGAGGAAAAGAAAGGGCACGGGCCACCTGCAAGTTCGCATTCGTCAGCCGGGGATCCCGCGTCCCCACGACGAATACCAACGGTTCGAGAAAAGCATCGTGAATCGGACCCGAAAGCCCCCGCTCTTTGCGCAATCCTGACTGCTCCGGAGCCCCCGACTGCCACCGATCGCCATCTTTATGCATCACTACCGGGCTGCCCCGAGCAAATCCCAGACTCTGCCCATCAATCGCTACCGTGAGTTCAGACACGGAAGCATCGATGCTCTTCGGCCAATCCAGCGCCAAAGAGCGCACGCCTTCGGTCCGAACATCGATACGCTCCCGCTGCAAACGCGCATGCACCCGCCCCCATTGCAGATGTCGCTCGAGCTGCTTGACATGAACCCAGGACAGATCCCCGTAACGAAGCGAAGCCGTGGTCAGCACGACCTGCGCCGGCTCTTCGACCCTCTTATGCTGCACCAACCATCGATGGGCTTTGAAACCTTCGTAGGTTTGCTGCCAAACGTTATGCCCCACGTCCGGATGCTCCGCCAACATCGAATATCCCAGCTCCCGGTATCGGTCGATGAGCATGAGCGAGTTTTCCACGGGCTTGTCCTGTTTGCCATGCACCACGTACATCGGCAGATTCTTTCCCCGCTCCGCCCAAGAAACATTGGACCAGAACGCGGCAAGCATCTTTTCCCAACCGCGAAGCTCACGGTTCGCCATATCGTTGCGCAACGCATAGCTGTGATACCCACATAGCGGCGCTGCCGCCGCGAATTGATCCGCATACCGCAACCCAATCGCCCCAGCCCCCGTACCCCCCATCGACAACCCCGTCACATACACCCGGTTCGGATCGATCGGATAGGTCCGCTTCATCCACTGCACCAAATGCATGACGTCCATTTCCCCAAACTCGCGATACCCAATATTGCCAAATCCGCTCGGCGATACGACGAACGCATCGAGGGGCGCAAGCGAGCCGACATGCCTGTCTTCCCAGGGAGCGCGACGCCACGGATGGTCTTGCCCGAAGTAGATCCGAATCATCTGCATCGGAAGACCGTTCAATCCGTGAAGCACCACGACCAACGGGTAGGTTTTTCCCTCTTGCCACGATGGCGGCACATACACGCCAAAGGGACGGTTCTTCCCATCCAACGGACTTGGATAAGCGAGCCTCATCGGCCCACGGATGAGCGGCAAGGGATCTTGTTTGTCGAGCACATGCCGGGCCACCGTCGACGCCGCCTTCGCCTCGTCGACTGTTGCCGCCAGATCGTCATCACCCTCGGAAACATACTTGGCGAGCCGCTCCCGAGATAACGCGAGCGTCGATGCCACCACCTCCGCCTCCTGCGGTTCATGGGTATGCTCGCGCATCTGTAGCAACGCGCGATCGATCTGCCCCAACGCGCGACGTATTTGCGCGTGCCCTTGCCTTCGAACGCGTGTCTCTCTTGCGCCCACGCGCACGCGAACCTCGAACGGATGCTCTGTCGTATCGTCGGCCGCATCGGCCATCAACCCCTCTGCGAAGAGGGGAAGAAGGCGTGCTTTCAACCCATGAACGCGATGCCCCCGGGCGGCCAGCTTCCCTAAAAAACTTGTAAATACAAGCACTTCCCCTGATTTCGGCGGCGTCTTCACCACCGATGCGTGGACATCCAATTCGACCCCTTCGGGCAATCCTCCTTGCGCCATCACGTGAACCCACGGTTCGTATCGATCGGAAAAGCTATCCAGCCCCACGTCGACTTGCACCAGCTTGGATTCATCCACACGGTCCAACGAGGCACCGGGCAATACGAATTGCACGGTTCGGCAGGGAGCCATATTCGACGCGTCAAGCAAGCGCGCGGAAAGTTTCCATGGGCCCGAGCGCTGTCGCAACCGAATCAAGAGCGGATGGTCACCCGGAGAAAGATCGAAGGCCACGGCGTCATCGTCGTGCAAGGGAGGGCGCCACAAATCCTTGTCGAGCACCACGCGGTCGTCGACAGTAACGCGCACGCCATCATCGGCTCCAAGGATGAGCAACACCCGCGTGGGGGAGGATGCGCGCAAAACGGCGCCGAAGAGAGCGAACGCCTGGGAAGGAGCGCGAAGCTCGCGCTGCAGATCGAATTGTCCATCGGGTGCTTGAAGCAACCGAAAGTCGCGTCCCGGCATCACGGTAGCGCCCAGGACGATTTCTTGCTCGCCGGAAAACCGCATGGCTTTTTCGGTTCCAAAAAGCGGTCCGGCTACCAACCACGTTCCCAATCCTCCTTGCGGTCCCGGGCGAATGATAAGGTCGGCGCGCGCGACGACGGTCCACGAGATCGCCACCCACGCCATGACCAACGCGAGCAAGTTTCGCATGCCCCTATGGCATCGAATCCCTTGGATATTGCGAGCAATTAGCTCAAATCCGTTGCGCCAGAACGCGAGGACCGTCTCGAAACATGACTTCGATCTTATTCGCGTCGATGACGCGCACGACATATCCATCTCCGAATTTGAAATGATGGACCAAGGCATCGGCCTCGAAGCTGCCTTTCGGTGTGTACTTGACGAATTCATCGGCCATCTTGCCGGCGATGCGGCTTTGCCATTCTTTTTCTCGAGCTGTTTCTTGCACGGCTTCTGCGGCCGCACGTGCCCCCGCGGTCCGAGGGGCGGGTGCGCTACGTTCTCGCGGCGAGGATGCGGTCTTTCGTTCTCTTTTGTCCGTCGCCCGCTCTTCCATGGGGCGACGATACTTGTGATGAGACCCACACGATTCGCATTCGACCTTGACCGGGATGCCATCGACCAACGCGACGATCCGGTGATTCAGGTCCATTCGACATTTCGTGCAGTAGGCGACGACTTCACCACCGGCCGTCAACTTTCGACTTGTCATGCAGAAGGCTCGATCCGTTGAAGAAAAGGGCGGCATCCAGGGTGATGCCGACTGTAGGTTGCGGCATATCGCGGCGTCCGGCAATGCCTACGTTCGTTTCTTGGAGAAGCGGCTTGTCTTTTCCAGGCGTTTTTTCGGGGCGGGAGTTTTTTTGACCGCGACTTCCGATTGTACCTCCGGCTTGGGAAACAGGCCTTCGGCGGAATCGTTGGGCACGAACCGAATCTCCGTTCGAATCTCGAAGGAAAGTTTGGTCAACGCGCGCGTCACCTCATCGGCGATGTTGGTATGTTCCAAAAAATCACGGATTTCGCCCGCAACCACGCGATACAAACCGTTTTTCGTTTCGTCGATCTGCGAAAGCAAGTAGGTGCCCAATTCCTTGGGGACTCGCAATTCCTGCACGAAATGACGTAGATTCTCCGGCTGTTCCGCCAGCTTCACCACGCCCGTATCCACGATACGTTTGATGAGTTCCGGCAGCAGACGCTCCACGAATCGCCTCCGGACAGCTTCCCCATCCGTGCCTTCCATCGGTTCGTCGTCATCGTCGCGAATCATTCGTTTGGTGTACCTATCCCAAGCCACGCGGTCAATCATCAGCCTTCACGACGTCGGGCCGTATCCAGCGGAAGTCCCCTGATCCACGACAGCAATACGTCAAGGTTTTCGATACGAGGCTCACTTCACCACCGTTGCCATACCAAGATCCAGCGGATGCTTTTCGAAGGTCCAACAGGGTCGATGCGGCCCAATCCTATCGAAAGTAAGGCCAAGCCCCTGCCAGGACCCCATGAAGCCGGCTAGTTATGGTGATTCATCCTCTCGATCGAAAACAGTCATACCCTTTCCCCCCATCCCCGGCCCTTCCCCCCACACGGTGGCCCCCCATCCCCGGCCCTTGTTC
>MWCO01000127.1 GCA_002070115.1 Deltaproteobacteria bacterium ADurb.Bin207 | reverse complement strand
CCTCAATCCTCCCGAGGGGCCTTGCCTGACGACGACGGTGAAGGGGCTCGTCGACAAACCGATGATTACGTCGTGTCATCCGCGGCATGCGTTTTCGAAGGTGCAGGCGCGTCGTCCGGAAGCCTGTGGCAAGTGCCATCTGGGGCCGGATCATCCTCAGAAGGAGATTTACGAGGAGTCCAAGCACGGCAACGCGTTTTTCTCGCATGTGGACGAGATGAATTTGAAAGCGGATCGGTGGGTAGCGGGGCAGGATTATTCGGCGGCGCCGACTTGCGCAACGTGTCATATGTCGGCAACGACGGTACGGGGGGCCACGCATGATGTGGGGCAGAGGCTTTCGTGGACGCTTCGCCCCGCGGAGTCTGCGTTGCAGGAAGATTGGGAGAAGAAGCGCAACAACATGAAAGAGGTCTGCATGTCATGCCACGGCCCGCGGTTCGTGGAGGGGCATTATGCGCAGATGGATGGCGTGATTAATCTTTATGATCAGAAGTTCGCCAAGCCGGCGGGACAGATCATGAAGATGATCACGGACAAGGGGTTGTTGAAGAACAAGGCTTCGTTCGCGAACGACATCGAGTGGGTGTATTACGAGTTGTGGCATCATGAAGGGCGTCGTGCGCGCCATGGCGCGGCGATGATGGGTCCGGATTACACCTGGTGGCACGGCCTGTATGAGGTAAGTCAGCATTTTTACTTCAAATTTATCCCTGCCGCCCGCGCCTACAACGACCCGGAAGTCAACGCCTACATCGACAAGATGTTCAAAGAGGATCCGATGCATCAATGGATGTCGCGTCCGACCGAGGAGATCAAAGCGGACATCCGCAGTGGGAAGATGCAGCAATTCTACAAGGATATGTACACACCGAAGCGCAAGCCGGAGTAGACGATGCTCACGCGTGCGTTCGAGCTGGGTAAGCGATTTTTGCGTGGTTTGGGAACGACGTGGGTCGGCAAGATCGGCGTTGCGTTGACCACGAGTTCCTTCTTGCTGTTCTCGTTGGCCGAGGTGCTGCGGCTCACGGGAGCGGTCACTCAAGCCTACGTCGGTCTCATCACGTACATGACGTTGCCGGCCACGTTCGTGATGGGGCTTATGATGATCCCGGTGGGATGGTGGCTGTATCGTCGTAAAACGGGTCATACGACCAGGGAGTTGTTGTCGAAGGAGTTTTCGGACGAGCTATTGGCACCGGCGCCCCTGGGCTCTCGTTTGTTTCTCATCATCGCGGGACTGACTCTTGCCAACATCGTGTTTCTTGGAGCGGGAAGCGCGCGCATGCTTCACTTCATGGATCAGCCCGTGTTTTGCGGTACGGCCTGCCATAGCGTGATGCATCCCGAGTGGATTACGTATCAGCAGTCGCCTCATGCGCGCGTGCGATGTGTGGATTGCCATGTGGGACAAGGACCGGAAGCCGCGGTCGATGCCAAGCTCAATGGGCTGTGGCAAGTGATTTCCGTGTCGTTCAACTTATACGAACGTCCCATTCCCACGCCCGTGCATAATCTTCGTCCGGCGCGGGAAACCTGTGAACGCTGCCATTGGCCGCAGAAGTTTTATGGCGATCGGATCAAAACGATTGCTCATTTCGCGGACGATCGGGAGTCATCGCCGCAATACACTACGCTTTCGCTCAAGGTTGGGTCCGGAACCGGTCAGCGGCGCGGTGAAATCCACTGGCACGTGGCAGCGGAAAACGAAGTTCGTTACCTTCCGGGCGACAAACGTCGCAACACGGTGCAATGGGTCGAGGTGCGACGTCCGGGTGGCACGTGGAAGCGCTACACGCATACGCAACTTCCCGTCTTGTCGCAGGGAGAGCAGCGTCCTCACGGTTCGAAGAGTGTGCGAGCGATGGATTGTGTCGATTGTCACAATCGCGCCACACATATTTACCAAGACCCCGCGGCAGCGGTGGATGATGCGATCGAACGGGGAGAAATCGATCGGACCATTCCCTTTATTCGGCGACAAGCGGTGGCGGCATTGCGCGGACGTTATCCATCCGACGTTCCCGCGACGCAATCGATCGAGCAGGATATCGTTGGATACTATGCGAAGCATGAGCCAGAGGTATTGCACGAGCATGGTCGCGCGCTATCCAAGGCGGTCGAAGCGATCGAACGCATTTATTCCCGCAACATCCATCCGACGATGAACGTTTGGTGGAACCCCTATCCTTCGCATATTGGTCATCAGAAGGGTCTGGGCTGTCAGCGTTGTCACAATCCTTCGATGAAGGATGAGTCGGGCAAAGCGCTACCTTACGATTGCACACTGTGTCATTCGATCCTTGCCTATGATTCGACGACGCCGTTTGCGTTTTTGGGGGTCGTGGATCGGCATTCGCCGCAAGCGGCGATGCACGAATATCTTCGCGACGAGTTCGTTCGATCCCGGTCGGGTCCCGGGGTTTCCGCACCGGAGCTTCTGCCTTATCCAGCGCCGATCACAGGCGATGAGGCCCCGTTGGAGACGAAGTGAACTGCAGAGCTGCTCCCTACGGGATTCATTCGACCTTCCCCGTCATCTAACAGCCATCTCATTGAATTTGCACGTTTTTCTACATGCCCCGCAGGAAAAATTCCTGCCTTGCGTCGATACAGAAGACGGCTCGACGTCTTATTTGTGAACGCGTGACGAGATGCACGAGCAGGTAGGGCATGGCGAACGATTGAAGGGAATCGACAAGGAAGCTTGGTGCGGAGTGGAGGCGATCGATGAAGGCTTTGGCGCGTACGATGGTATCTTCGAACGAGAAGCCGAAATAGTCTTTTCCGACATCGGCGCTGGTACCGCGATAGGCGGAAGATGATTCGAGGTCATAGGCGAGGAACGAGGGCAAATCGACCTTATCGGGATAGGCTTCCTTCAGCGCTTCCTGACCGTGACAGGGGATGACGTGGTTGATTCTCAGGGGTTTGATCGTAACGTAGCGGACGGTGACGACTCTGGATTGGGTCGATCCACCGCAGACGGTGCAGGTAGCAAAACCATCTTCACAATCGGGGCAATCGAGGACGGATTCGGTTCCTGGGCGATCGGAGAGCAGCACACCGACACCCTGGCATCGTGGGCAGAGACCGAAGCCAGGCCGGATACGGCAATGAGTGCAGGTGATCCGTTGAACGGGTACTTCATTGTCGATTTGTCGGTAATCAGCGGCGCGGTCATTCGTTTTTGGGGGTGGGGTTTCTGCAAGCAAGGCCTGATACGTGGCCTCTCCCATTTCTTCTTGTCGCGTCCATGCTTGTTGGATACCGCCGCGTACGGCCAGCACGATGGTGGCAACGGGTTGAATGCTCAGGACGGTGACGGAAGAAGCCAGGGTGGCTCGAGCCATGGCCTCCTGATGAGAGCCCGCGCGAATTTGTTGTTGGATCTCCTGGAGTTGGGCGATGAGCGAAGGGGGGGAATTCATCGGCCAAAAGCCTTTATGGTTGTTCGTAGTGACCGATGGTGGAGGGAGCCGCTCGGATGGTGTCAAAGAAGTCCCGAGGAACGAAAGAGGAAGGAGATCCCACGTTGAGTTCTGGCGCCTTCGTGAAGAATCTCTCGACAACAGCGAGGCTTGGCGCATCGATCAGGGCATTGACATCGCTGGTGGCGAACAGGGGATTGACGTTCAGGCTATTGGAATAGTCAGTGTTGTTGGTGATATCGACGTCGATGCAGCTAGGGAACAGCGACGGCAGGCCGTAGATGCAGTGGTCGATGGGACCCAGGTACTTGGCTTCTCGATAGAGGGCCACGTAGGAGCCCACGGGGAAGACGTCACGACCGGGGATTTCTTTGACGTAGTCGTTGGATTCGAAAGGGATACCTTTCAGGTCCGCATCGATTCCTTGCTCGGAGACGGCGAAGCGTTTGCAAGCCACGCCGCCGTCGTGGAAGATGTTCCGGCGCCATGCGGCGACAGTCGTTTGGATGTTGTGAGAAGAGCTGGGACCGATTTTGAGCCTTAGACCTTCGGAGACGGCGGGGTTTACTCCTGCGGAGCAAGAAGCGGTGGGTGTTGTTCCTTGTCCGGAAAAGAAGTTGTTGATGAAGTGACGAGCTGGGGAGTTGGTCGCTCCCATGGGGTCGTTGTCGACGGTAGCGACCATTCCGATGCTTCCATAGCCTCCCGCTCGGGTATTGAATCCGCCGAATACGAGATTGTTCGAGAATAGAAGGGGCCATCCGAGTTCGTCTTTGGCATCGATGATGGCGCCGACGCTGAAAGCTTGGAGAGACTGGTGGCAATCGGGATGGTGGGAGGAGCCTTGCACTTGTCCGCAAGCTTCGATGAGGCATGCGTTGACGACGGGCCGTGTACCGGGAGCAGCGGAAAGGTCTTTCATGACGAGGCCGCTTTGTACGAGGCCACCGGGAACGACACCGCCATGCATGCGAACGTGTTCCAAAACGACATTGGCTGTTGCGGAGAAGCTGGCCCCTACGGCGGCTCCTTGTGAATTGATTGCGGCCCATCCTCCTTCGATTGCAGACCATGGCACCGTCGCCGTCGGAAGATAGGCTTTCAGACTCACGGTATTGGCTATGATCGCCAGGCGGTTCGAGGCATCTTGCACGCCGTAGACGGCCATGGGACGAAGGTTGTCGGCGGATTCGGGGTTGCCGACGATGCGGAAGGAATCCGTTGACGTCGCCGAGACGTCGAGGGTTGCGCCGGCGCCTGGCAGAACCGTGCCGCTGGTATGGGCATTGTTCATCCACACGCCTCGGGCGGTATGGTGAGCGGGGCCACCCATGATTTCGACGGGGGCGACGGCAATGAATCTGGAGCGTGCCAAGCGAACTCCCGCGGAACTCGATGGCAGACCGTTTGGGCTCGTGGCGACGGAGCCCCGCACGACCACATTCTGTTCCACTTTGAAACGGTGACCGGTTTTGTAGTCGCCCAATGCGCGAATTCCGATGAGTTCTGCGACGGATTTGTTGCTCGAGTTGGTTTTCTCGATGCTCCCTCCCTGGATGGTCGAGGGTCCTTTTACAAGGATATTCCAGGCACCTTTCGTGGGTGGGGAGATTTGTGTATCTGCATCGGCGAAAAGTCCGATACCCAATAGAGGGCTTTCTTCGGGTTGGGAGATGGCACCTCCTTGATCGATACACGCGGGGTCGCATCCACGAATTTCGTTTATATTTTCAATATTTGCTTCTCCCCCGGCACCCCGCAGGCGAATGGCGGCAGCCACGAATTGGGTGACGGGTAACGGGGAGGTGGAGCTTTTCACCCGACCCGCGGTGATGCTTGCTAGATGACGAACCGTCAACTTGATCCCGGTTTCGATTTCGATTCCGGACGATCGCAGCAGCGAATCGCCGCCACGAATGCGAGCCGTCGAGCCGGTGTCGGGTCCGACCACGGTGAGCTCTCCGGCTTGTGCGCCAGCTTGCAGGGATTCGACATAAATACCTCGTGCCGCGGTGCTTGCGGTCACTCCGGCCCCGGCGCCCACGATATCCAGATCCGGATAGGACGCGTCATTCGCCATCACATCGATGAGGCGTCCGCTGTACGCATGCAGACCGGTAGCCCACGTCACGGTGGTGGGAGCTGACGCGCTTGGATATCCGTACAGGCTGCTGCCCACGATACGAACTTTGTCCACGGCATCGACGAATACGCCGGTGGTCGACTCCAATCCTTGCCCGAACACCTCGCTTCCCACGATGCGCAAGGTATCCTGATCTTGCGCGAAAACACCGTAGCTTTCGTCGGTTCCCGGGCCTCCCGCCAGCGTGCTCGAATAGACTTCCGTCACATCGCCGCGCGACAGCACGCCATACGTGGCTTGGGAAGATGCCGCGTTGCCAAAGTACACGGTGGCATCTTGGATACGAACGACACCTTGGAACAAGATCGGCATTGGCGGTGTTAGCCCAATGAGCATACCCCCGGATTCATCGGTGGAAGATCCCGCCACAACAATACTGTTTTCGAAACGTGCGACTTTGTTATTGGGAACGAAGCTCGAGAACCAAACGCCGAAGTTGCGCGCGGGCAATGGTGCCGAAACCTGGTCCATCCAGATGATGCCGTCCACAAACCGGGAACCATTGCCCGCGGTGGTGAGGGCAGAAACCATCGGCAGCGCTGTGAGACTGGTGGGTTTTGCTACCAAGCAAAGGCGGTGCAACTCGACATCGACATCATCATTGAGCACGAATCCCGATTGCTCATGGGTCACCACCGCTACACCTTCCGGGTCGCTATCCCACTTGGCACAACTGGCGGCTGCCGTTGGACTACCGCCCAGGGATGCATAGGCTTCTACCGATGGGTCCGTGGTAGCCGCGGTGTCATTCCACACCAGTGTTTCGCCTGGAGACACGATGGGAACACCGTTTTTGTTCTTGGTTCCTTGCTCGTATCGTCCTCGAACGACGCGCAACCCCGTGGCTCCTCCCGCA
Organism: Deltaproteobacteria bacterium ADurb.Bin207; assembly: GCA_002070115.1. Classification (GTDB taxonomy): domain Bacteria; phylum Myxococcota_A; class Polyangia; order Polyangiales; family Polyangiaceae; genus MWCO01. Next base: position 3,296 of record MWCO01000127.1, on the reverse strand, counting down.
CGAATCAGAGGCCATCGTTGATACGCGGCCGTCATGGAGCACCAGGGACGATCCAGCGTGCCACACTCATCGCCTGCCACACAATCGTTGATGGAAACCCAGGGACCTGCCTGTTCTTTCACTTCCACGGAATGCACCAACGCGCTGGACAGACCATGACTATCTTGCACCACCAGCGAGACGGTAATCGCTTCGCCGCAAGGAACGATGAATTCAATGGTTGGAGTCGTTGCCCCCTGGGACACTCCACCGATCTCCCAGGCCCATGTGTACGATGCGATGAAGTCACCAGGGTCAGGGTCGTACGAAGAAGTACCACTCAACACCACCTTGGTACCGACAGGAACAGGCGTAGGCGACTGAGTAATCACCGCCACGGGAGGATGATTCTCCACCACATCCGGGGTCACATCGGAGGTTACATCGGGGGTCACATCCGGCACCACATCCGGTGCGACATCGGGCACCACATCGGGCACCACATCGGGCACCACATCGGGCACCACATCGGGCACCACATCGGGCAACACATCCGGCGCGACATCCGGCACGACATCCGGCGCGACATCCGGCACGACATCGGGCACGACATCGGGCACGACATCCGGCACGACATCCGGCGCGACATCCGGCGCGACATCCGGCGCGACATCCGGCACGACATCGGGCACGACATCCGGCGCGACATCCGGCGCGACATCGGGCGCGACATCGGGCACGACATCCGGCGCGACATCGGGCGCGACATCGGGCACCACATCCGGCGCGACATCGGGCGCGACATCGAGTGCCACGTCTGGCGATGAATCTCCGCTCGAATCGGAGGCAGCGTCGGGTGCGTCGTTGGGCGCATCCGCGGCATCGAAGCCCGTCCCCGGAGGCAAGTCGGCTTCCGAACTTCCCCCACAGCCCAACGGACCCATGAGCAATCCAACCGACAGCAACAAGGTCATGAAGACGGTGCCCAAGCGTACGTTCACGATCTTTCCCCTTATGGTGTTGGTTTTACGACCGAGGTTGGAGATGATTGTACACCTCTGTCGAAACGAAGCCAGCGGTCGTTCGGGGCATCTTCGAAAAAAGGCACTCCCTTGCCCCCCCGGCCAACGAACAAGCCCTTGATTTTTCGGAAGATAGCAGCAATTCTCAGGGGATGAAGAGACTTATTCCTTTTTTCATTTCGTGCTTGCTCGTGGCTTGTGCCTCTGACGATGAGGGTTACGACGACAAGAATCCGAATCCTTCGGACGCGGGAAAGGACGTTGCGGCGGATACCGTCGCGACCGACTCGAATACGAAAGACACAGCGACGAACGATGTCGTGGATGACAAGGTCACACAACCGGACGTTATCCCTGACGCCATCCCGGAGGCCACGCCGGACACCAATCCTGAGGATACGGGCGTTCCAGATGTGGGTCCAGACGTCGAGTTCGATGCTCCCGCTGACGTGAAGCCCGATATTGGCCCGGTTTCGAGTTGCAGCGAGCTGAGCACCAATGAGTGTTTTTCGAACAAGGACTGCGTCGACACGCTACGATGCTCGAATGCGGGAACCGAAACCGATCCTGTACCATGTTGCGTGAGCGGCCCTCGGGGCACGGGAAAGGCGGGGACTCCTTGCAAGTCGGAAAACGATTGCGAAAGCGGGGTTTGCATCGAAGGCACAAGCAAGCAGCTATGCTCCAAGGCTTGTTCTTCCAACGATGACTGTCCGGATGGGATGAAGGATTGCAGGTACATCTGGGGCAGTGGAAGCAGCGACGATTGGTGTTTCCCGACGAATTGAGTCTGCTTCCCCCGTCGTCACACGATTGTCCGGACCCGGTGTTGGTCCTGAACGCGGCCCCCGGTAGAAAAGGACGGGGTCATGACGCCCCATCTTTGTCCGGCTCACTGTAACCACTTGAATTTAAAGCATAAATCTCATTATCCCGCACGGACGGCTTCGATTCCTGGAGTCAGAGTGGAGAGCCCCTAGTTCCCACGGCTAACGGTTGCTATTCTCCCGTGGCCGGTCATGATTCCGGCGAAAGCGTTTCGACCCGCATGACGTTGCCGTTCGAGTTCTTGAATCCGGCTGGCCTTTGGATGCTCAGCGCCCTGGCGCCGCTGATTGTGCTGTACATATTGAAAATCAAACGCCAACGGCTTCGGGTACCTTCGACGTGGTTGTGGGTTTCGGCTCAACGCGATCTCCTCGCCAAGTCTCCCTTTCAGCGGCTCACTCCCCAAATCCCTTTGTTCCTTCAGATCCTGATCATCCTCCTGCTGTCTTTGGCCCTTGCGCGACCTTCGACTCGTTCCGAGGCCATTTCTGGCGATCATCTTGCTCTCGTCATCGACACGTCCGCTTCGATGTCGGCGCTCGATGAGTCTGGCAAAACGCGGCTGGAGTTGGCGAAAGCTTCCGCCCTGCGCGTGATTGACGCGCTAGGTCCGAGCAGTGACGCCATGGTGTTGGAGGCAGGACACGATGCGCGCATAGCCTCCCCCATGGACCGCGATCGACGTCGTCTGCAAGCTGCCATCGAAATGCTTCAAACCTCGGATACGGAGGGCGATTTGGGAACCGCGGTGGCGTTGGCCGTGGATCGTCTCCGTCAGCTTGGCGGTCAAGTTCGTGTCATCGTATTCACGGATGGTGCGTTGGCGCATCCAGATTCGCTGTCATCCGTTAGCATTCCGATGCAGCTCGTCAAAGTGGGGTCGACGATCGACAACGCGGCCATCGTGCGAGTGGATGTACGACGGGGTCGCGATGCAAAAGCGGATACGGACCAGGTGCAAGTATTTGCGATGCTTGCGAATTATGGAACGCGGGCGCGCGAGTCGTTCGTCACGCTTCGTCAACACAACGCTTCGGACGTGCTTGCATCACGAAAGGTCTTGTTGCAGCCAGGGGAAAAAGCTCCCGTGGTATTGTCCTTCGAAGCGGTTCCTGGCGATATTGGGCAAGGCTTGCTCGTGCAATTGTCGCCTGCCGACGCCATGCCGGTCGATGATGTGGCCTACGCTCGGGTTCCTCCTGGTGAAGAAATTTCGGTCATCGGGCTGGGTAAGCGATCGCCCTGGATCGAACGCGCCTTTCGTTCGGATCCGAATGTAGCGTGGGAAGAAGGAAGCGTTTCGGACCTGGAATCCGGTGCGATTCCCCCGGGAGCGCTGGTCGTCATCGAAGGCCAATGTCCTACGGTTTTGCCCCCCGGCGATATGCTCATCCTCAATCCTCCCGAGGGGCCTTGCCTGACGACGACGGTGAAGGGGCTCGTCGACAAACCGATGATTACGTCGTG
>MWCO01000126.1 GCA_002070115.1 Deltaproteobacteria bacterium ADurb.Bin207 | reverse complement strand
AATGGAGTTCTTAGATCGCGTTTTCGCAAGCCATAACCGCGATGACGCTCGCCACGATCCACCAGCCTGATTGTTTTCCTTGTCCCGCCATCTTACCTCTTCCGGTTAGCAAGACCGATGCCAGTCATTTCCAATTTGGGATTTGCCCAGTTTTTTGCTGCTCCCCGCGAAATCTATTGTGCCAATAGGCCAAAAATGTGTTTCAATATGTATCATTGTGATTTGTTGTGATCGGTCAATCCTGAGTCTGTACCATGCCATTCCAACCCGGTGAACTGCTCCTGCATCGCTACCGCATCTCCCATATCCTCGGCCACGGTGGCGCCGCCACGACCTACCGCGCCCTCGACCTCGTCTGGAATCTGCCCGTAGTCCTCAAAATCCTTCACCACACCTCCCCAACCCTGCGCGCCACCCTGCAAGCCGAGTTTCTCGTCCTGCGGGGACTCTCTCACCCCAACCTCATTCGCGTCCACGACTTCGCTTATATCCAAAACCCCAAAGGAAATCCCCTCTGCCTGATGTCCACGGAGCCGATCGATGCCATCCCCCTCGACCACGCCGCCCATCACGCCTCCTGGAAGACCCTCGAACCCGCGATTGCCGATGTCCTCGAAGCTCTGCGATGCCTGCATTCTCTAGGTTTTCGTCACGGCGACGTGAAACCCTCCAACATCCTCGTTCGCCCCGACCGACGCGCCGTACTTATCGACCTCGGTTGCACCGGTCGAATCGGGCAAGCATCGCCTCTCCTTTTCGGAACCCGTGGATTTCTCGCTCCCGAATTGATGGCCGGGCAACCCGCCGATGGCAGAGCCGACTTATTCTCCCTCGCCAAAACCATTGATGCGCTTCGACCCCATCTCGCCTCCGCTCTTCCGGCTCCTGTCGATGCCTTGCTGGAGCGAATGACGGACCCAAACGTCGAAAATCGTCCCTGTTCCGTGGAAGAAGTCCTCGAAACCCTGGGTATTTCCCCAACGCAGACCGCTCGGACCCTCGGTCGAAATGGCGTCCTGGCTGGACGTGAAAAGCTTTTGCTCACCCTTCGTACTCAATTGGATGACCTGATTGGCCAACGCCCCTCTTCCAGAATCGTCTGGCTTACGGCGGAGAAAGGCGCGGGCAAGACCCGTTTGCTCCAGGAAATCAAATGGGAAGCCCAACTGCGAGCGCGCGTCTTCGAGGTCAATTGCCATGCAGGCTCGGCGGTTCACGATGCGTTGTCGCTTGCCACGGGCTCCCCCCTCTCTCGGCAAAGCATTGATGCCATCGTGCAAGCCCACGAGCAACTCGAGGCTGAGGCGCTTCCTACCGTCTTCGTCATCGACGATGCGGATCGCTTGTCGGAAGAGCAAGCCACCGCCTTGACCGTCTTGCTTCGAAGCATCCGTTCCACGTCGTCATCGCTGGCCGTGGTGTCTTCCACGCAGCCGCCTGGCGAAACCCTCGAAGCCATCTCGCTTTCCCTCGAACCTCTCGATCTGGAAGCACTTCATGCCTGGATTGGCCAATCGTTGCCCGATAACGCCATCCAAACCATTCATCTTCTCAGTGAGGGACTGCCAGCCTCCGTGCGCTATTTGCTCGATCGTCTCGAACTCGACGATCTTTCCATCGAAAAATTACTGGTATCGGGTCCTCAATTCCCCACATCGTCGTATCGCATCGAAAAAGCTCACGCGTTGAGCCTCGAAGCCAAGCGGCTGTTGGGGATGCTCATCATCCGAGGCGAGGGACTATCGCGCGAGCAGCTCGAATCCTTCGGTATTTCCCTGCAAGCGGCCAACGAACTCGTCAAAGCCTCCCTGGCGGAATCCGAACCATTCGGATGGAAATTGCGACGGCTCGGTGAGGCAGACAGCTTGCTTTGCGTGGTGGGCGATGACGTCGTGCGAGATCTGCACAGGCAAGCGGCTCTCGTGCTGGACAGAAGCGAAGCGCAAACCGAAACCAAGGCAAGTGAGCGCAATGCCCGGGCCGTATATCACCTCGCCCACGCTGGTGATTGGCAGGAGGCTCGGGATCGCCTGATGGACATGCAGCATTTATTCGATGGCGCACCCCGTTCATGGCATCGAGCCGCGAGCGCTGTGCTCCGTGGACAAACCGATCCCGAACTCGAACTGCTGATGGCGCGTTTGGAACAACAGGTCGGTGATGGACAACGGGCCTGGACTCGTTTGTGGACCTTATCCCAAACCGCCTCGAAGCCGCAATTGCTTAGAATCAAAGAGGAATTAGCTACCTGTGCCACCGCCCTTGGCCGTCTCGATGACGCCATCGTCTGGTTCGAAGCGGCGCGTGCGGATGCCGAAAAACCGGACCAACACGCCGCTTTATCGTTTCAACTCGCGCGCGCTCTCACGCGAAAAGGCCATTATCGAGATGCCTTGCACGTCTGTGAGAAGAGCCTGCAGGATGTGCAAACGGAGGAATTGCGTTCGGACTTGCTCGAAGCGGCTGCCGTGGCGCGCTCCTATCTCGGTGATGCACAAGGGGCGCGGAATTTGTTCGAACGGACGGCGAGCGACGATCGGAAGGACGACAACCCGCGACGTCGGGTTCGCTCCTTGGGTAGCAGAGCCCTTGTGGATTACCGAGCCGGTCACCTCGAAGCTGCTGCGCAAGGATACAGTCTTGCGTTGCAGCACGCACAAACACACGGACTGTTGGATATGGTGGCCACCGCTGCTTTGAATCTGGGTACCCTCTGCCATCAACAGGGCAACTGGGCAGCGGCCGTGAAAAGCTATCATCAAGGCATGCGAATGGCCGTAGCCTTGGGGCAATCGGGCACTGAAACCGTCCTGCGCTTCAACCTCGCCAAACTCTATTCGGATGTCGGCCAATTCGAGAGGGCCAAAACCATGGCCGAACAATGCCTGATGGCTTGTCGTCGCGCCGCTCAACCCCTGATGGAAGCCGCCGCGCAGACGGTGCTCGGCGAAGTCGCCACGGCACAAAGGGATTTCGAACGCGCGAAAATAGCTTTTCAAACGGCGCTTACGGCCTACGAAACCCAAGAAAGTCAGCGAGAATGCGCGGAAATCCTGCTTCAATTGGCGGATGTCGCGTTGCTGCAAACCGACCTCGACGACGCCACGAAGCTGCTTCAACGTGCCCGCTCTTGTCTCGTCGACCTCGATGCGCGCGACGTTCAGATCCGCGCCGAATTGATTCAATCGCGCCTGGATCTGGCCTCGGGAAAAGGCGATCAGGCCCTGGCGACCGCGGAACGAGTCGTGCCACAAGCTGAATCGTTGGGACAAAACGAACTGCTGGCAGAAGCGCATTGGCTCCTCGCCTCCGTGTGGCAACAGCAAGGCTCTCGGTGGCTCGCAGATAGAAGCCGCGATCATGCCCGTGAAACCTGGGAAAAAGCCGCGGCGCGCCTTCCCGACACCCTGCGCGAATCCTTCTGGAATCATCCTCGTCGTGCCCTTGTTCTTCGCCCGTCGAACGGCCCCTTTCGCGACCACGGATCCCGTCGCGAAAAGAAACTCGAGTTATTGATAGACATCAATAAGCGGCTCAATTCCTCCCTGGATTTTCGCGAGGTGCTCACCCGTGCGATGGACGGCGCAATCGAACTGACCGGCGCCGAGCGAGGTTTCGTCTTACTCGCAAACTCTCCGGACCCTTCGCCACTCGACGATGAATCGGATTCCCGCCAACCCCCATCAGCCCAGCGTCTGCACGTCGCCATCGCCAGAAACCTCGATGGTCAGCGGCTTGGAAAATCCCACGTGAAGTTCAGCCGAGCGATCGCCGAGAAGGTCCTGCGCGACGCAAAACCCGTCATCACGGCGGATGCCCGTGACGACCATCGCTTTCGAAGTCACCAATCCGTGCATGCCATGCAATTGCTGTCGGTGGCCTGTGTGCCCGTGATGTCCTCGTCGGGAGTGCTCGGCGCACTTTATCTGGACAATCGATTTCGGCGTGATTCCTTCGATATGGAGGACGTCGATCTGCTTATGGCTCTTTCGGATCAGGTGGCTCTCGCTCTGGAAAACGCGAGCCTGCTCCGCGAACTCATGCAGCGTAACGAGCAACTCGACGCGCAGCGCAAGCGAGTCGAAGCTTTGGCGCGGGGACAAGCCGAGGAGATAGGACGTCTTACCGAAGCGGTTCGTGCCGCCGAATCCTCCCGGAAGGCACGCGTAACCTATCGAAATATAATAGGATCCAGCTCTGCCCTGCAAGCGGTTTTCGAAGTCCTCGACCGCGTCAAAGACGTGGACTTGCCCGTGTTGGTACAAGGAGAGAGTGGAACTGGAAAAGAACTCATCGCAAGGGCACTGCACGCTCATGGTTCGCGACGGGATGGTCCTTGGGTGGCCGTCAATTGCGGTGCGGTGCCCGAGACATTGTTGGAATCCGAGTTGTTCGGTCATCAAAAGGGAGCCTTCACGGGTGCGGATCGGGATCGGGAAGGTTTGATCGTCAAAGCGAATGGGGGTGTTCTTTTTCTCGACGAACTCGGCGAATTGCCGTGGACGATGCAGGTGAAGTTGTTGCGGGTATTGCAAGAGCGGGAGGTTCGGCCCTTGGGGGCTACCCACCCGATTTCAGTCGATTTTCGCTTGGTGTGCGCCACCAATCGCGTGCTCGTCGATGAGGTTCGAAAGGGAACGTTTCGTGAGGACCTGTACTATCGTGTCAGTGTCATCGAGTTGACGGTTCCCCCGTTGCGCGAGCGCCTCGAGGATATTGCCGAACTCGCCGCCGCATTTCTGAATACCGCGGCAGAACGTACGAAAAAATCGCCGCTCCGTCTGTCGTCGGGAGCGCTTCGCAAGCTCATGTCTTACTCATGGCCGGGCAATGTGCGGCAACTCGAAAATATCCTGCTTCGTGCTTCTTTGCTTGCCGACGGCCATGTCCTGCGGGCTCAGGATATTGCGTTGCCAGATCCCATCGGTTCCGAAACGACGTTTTCCCGAGAGCAATTTGCCCGTGACGAAAAACAACGAATCGCCGAGGCCCTGAGCCAGCAAAAGTGGAATGTCGCTTCGGTGGCTCGACAACTCGGTATTCCGCGTCCCTCGCTCTACCGAAAACTCAAACGATATGGGTTATTGAGGGGTTCGGAATGAGAACGCGATCAAGGACTCATCAAGATAGCAGCCGCACCGTACGCAACAAAAATCGCCAAGATGGCTAAAAAACCCAAGACCGCGCTCACGATTCCTCCGTAGGCAAATCCTTTGCCCGATTGGCGCATGGGGTCTTTGGCGATTTGCGACAGCGAGATCACTCCTAAAACGATGGCGACGATACCCGCGGGCCACCCGAGATAACAGCAGAAGTGCAGAGGAATGCTGAGGATTCCCGTCACCAGCGAGGTAATGGCCATGGTGTTGGTTTGCACGCCAAAGCCGGGTCCTCCGGCGGCAGGGATACCGGGAGCTGGGCTTCCATATCCAGGGGGCGGTTGAAAACGCCTGATATCCGGTGGAGCGGTATTGTCCGGCTCCCGGGGGGGGCCGAATCCCGGGGGAGGCTGAAAGCTCATCGCCTCACATCCTTTTTTCTGAAGCGTCGGGCTTTATGTAACGACATGAGCGAATTCATGCTTCCCCATACTAACCCCGTCCATGTAAGCACGTAAACGATCGGGGAAGCGCGATTGTACCGCATCGCTTCACCCCACTGTCCACGGCTGAGCGACGCAAAAGCTCGGCTCATTCCGCAGGTTGGGCATGGCATGCCGAACCATTGCTTGGTGGGACAAGCAGGGGTGAGAGCCACACGGCCTTCATCGATATCATCCGGAGAAACGAGGAAGGATACGCCGAGCATGCCACCTAGCCCAAGGACCAGCAGGCCCCAAACCATTGCTTGATGACGCTGACGCCGCTGCATGACCACTGGCGTATTGGCAGTGTTTCGGTCTTGGGAATGCACCTCAGGCCACCACTTCGACATGAACGGAGATTCCCATGGGACGGTTGGTCAAGCGTACGGTCAATCTTCGCCATCGACCGTTGCCTTGTCGTGCGTCCTCGAGAATGAGGTCTTTTGCGGCTTCCATCAGATCGTGAGGGGTTGGAACGGCCACGAGGTTTCCTTCCGTGTCCAACGCTGTGATGACAACGAAAAACCGAGCTTTCGTTCCTTGTTGCACATGCAGATCGAGCGTGATCAGCGCTTGTTGAAAACCCGAGGGCAAGTGCGTGATCACCGCGGTCGAAGCGACCTTGGCAAGGGGCATGACGAGAGCGCGTTGCGGCGGTCGCACCTCGTTGTCACTGGCCGAAGGAACCGAGGTTGGCTCAGAAATCGGCGTTTTTTGGGGAGGAGGGCGCACGGGGGGCAAGGGGCCATACGCCGGTGGTGGCATCGACATGATCGGTTGCCGAGTCGTAATGATGGGCGAAAGAGGCTCTCCAACCGTGATGAGACTATCGTGATGGACGACCGACGAATCGGGTTCCGGTGGTGGTGGGCTCGGTTCACGCCCAGCCACGATGACGGAGGAACGGAGGTTGAACAGACCGTAAAACGTCATTCGATCGGCGTTTTGCACAACATGCACGCCTTGGGATTTGGCGAGAGCAGCGCATAGATTGGCGAGTTGGACGGCCTCGTGTTTCCCTCGTATCGCCGGTTGAGCAGAGGTCAGCGTTCGAATTCCGTGGCTTTGTCCCGCGGCAAACACGGCATTGAGCGGAGAACGAGTCAGCGGCCGATCGGCGCCGAACCACCACCATCTCCAGGCGTTGGTATCGGGCAGAAAGGTGCCGATAAGTTCGACCCTTCCTGTCCATAACGTATTGTTATTATTGCTAAAAATGATAGTGCCTCGACCAAGGTCGAGGTCCACCGCGTCATATCCGCGAACGCGAGCCTCATGCCGTTGGAGCATGCTCGCGATCTCCGCTTGCAACGAGTGGTGCAGTTGTTCGAGTCTTTGGTCAACCTGGCCCATGTGGTGGTCGTCGTGGTTCAAGCAGCAGCCCGCGGAATAGCAAACCACGGCCGTATGGGTAAGTGCAAGACCCACTCATACGGGGGTTGCGTGACCAAGCAGGAATGCGGTGGTCCAAGCTCCGGTGATGACCAGAAGGGCGGTGAGTCCGAAGAGGATTTGCGACCAAAGGGGTAACGGTTGTTTTCGATGCCGTAAGGGAAAAGCGGCGATCAAGCCGAGTAGCAGACCACACAGAAAGCCGAAACCATGGGCATGCAGATCGGAGGTAGGGGAGGCGCCAAACGTGCCGAGCAAAGCGGCTCCCGCGACAAAAGGCGCCCACTTGATGACGGCTTTCGCATTGGACCGCTGCACCTGATTCAACACGAACTGTGTGGAGGCTAAAACTCCCAGCGCGCCCATGACCGCTGTGGATGCGCCGAGACTTCGGTGTTCCGTGGCATGCCAAACCGCATTCAGCAGGTTTCCGCTGGCTCCTGCCATGAGAATGACAAGGGACCCAAGGCCGGGGCCCAAACGTCGATGTACGATGGCGAAAAGAAGACCTCCCACCAGCGCATTGCCCACCAAGTGTTGCGTATTCGAATGCAAGGTCAACGCGGTCACCGTCTGGTACACCGCCCCGGACAAGATGGCGTCGGTGTCCGCGATTCCGACTTGAAACCAGGCGCTTCGCGAATGACTTGGGCCTGTGATGGAAAAAAACAGTGCGAGCGCAGCGACGATCGCTAATGCCCAGCGGGTATCTCGATAGAGGGGAACATCGCGAAAAGGCCGCTCACGAATGCGATCTCGGTTTTCTTGCTCGTATTCGGCCAACTCCCGTAACGCCCGATCCGCCTGTTCGGAAGGCACCATAAGCACGAATTGCCGATCCTGCGTGTCGGCAACCCAACTTCCCACATCGACCGCCCGAAGCACGAAACGCCACTCATCGGCCTTTCTCCGCGTGGCAATGGGACCGATGGGTTCCCAACCCAATGCCCCGTTCTGCTGGTCGAAAGCGCTCGCGTTCATGCCGTCCTCGAACGAAACAATCGACGTGATGGGAATCGGTGGCAGAGCAACCAAGGCATTGAAGCAAGGAAGTTGGGGATGGTTTTCCCCTTGTCAACCGCAGCCTGCCGTCAGGGACGCGGCACACTCCAAGAAAGTACACGCAAGAGCAGCACGAAAAGGTATGGTGGCCATCAGCAAACCATGCCAACTGGTTCGATCCTCATCCTTGTCCTGATGGCTGTCGCCCTTGTCATCACTTTTCTGTTCTGGCGACACCTGCAACCTTCAATAGATGCGCCCAAACCATCGTCGAAACCATCGTCCAAGCCGTCGGACCAAAAGAAACCATCGTCCAAGCCGTCGGACAAAAACGCCCCGGACGGTTCTGTTTCGGGCAAGGACGCGCCTCGTTCTGATGCGATCCCATCCCTTGTTTTGCAAAGGGATCGTGATTCCGATCCCGAAATCACCATGATGGGAAAAGTGCCGGAAGACGTTCTGGCGCTTTTGCAGGGAAAGCTCTCGGCCGATGTGCCCATTGAGGAGGAAGAAGCTTTCGATATCGATGTGCAAGAGTTGGTTTCCGAAACTGCCGAGGAGGAGATCACCGGAAAACACGCTCTTATCCTGGTCGTGGGAGTGGCGCGAAGCGACCGTGGCCGCAAACGGCAATGTAACGAAGATGCTTTTCTCATTGTCGAAGAACAGCACCTATTCGTGGTTGCCGATGGCATGGGCGGCCATAACGCCGGTGAGATCGCAAGCCAGAAAGCCGTCGACACCATTGGAGAATGTTTTTCCAACAATGTTTTTCCAGGCGAACCAAAGCCCGATTGGCCCCGTCGAGGCGACGAATTGGTTCGTGCCATTCACGACGCGAATGACAAAGTACTCGAGTTGGCGCAATCGAGAGACGACTATAGCGGCATGGGAACGACCGTGGTGGCCGTGCGTTTTTCCCCGAACAAACAGCGCGCTTATATAGCGCATGTGGGCGATAGTCGTTGCTATCGAATCCGTCATGACGAACTTCACCAACTCACCGAAGACCACACGTTGGGAAGACTCATGGGAGCAACAGGCAAAACGGCGCGCCATCTGGCGCAAGCGGTCGGTGTCCGTCCCGAAGTCGCCGTGGACCTCACTGTCGACGAGCCGCAGCCGGGAGATCACTACCTGGTTTGTTCGGATGGACTGACAAAAATGGTTCCAGACAGCCGTCTTCTGGAAATCGCCACCATCGATGAAAACCTCGATCTTCGTTGTCAACAACTCATTGACGAGGCCAATGAACGAGGGGGACGCGACAACATTACCGTCATCATGGTTCGTGTGGAATCTCCGTTGAAAACGGATAACGAGCCATCGGCCTGAGGTTATTGTTCTTCGCTTGTCGGGCTTTGCTCGACCTCCGGTGCTCGATAATCGCCAACGATGACTTGGGCGGCGCGGAGCAAACGGCCTTCCAGGCGATATCCCGCGCGAACGATTTCCATCACGTTTCGATGTTGCGAAGGATCATCCACGGCGACGAGAGCCATGGCTTCGTGAATGGCTGGATCGAAGGCAGTTCCAGCCGTTCCGAATACTTCGAGTCCAAAACCTTGAAGCACTTCGTCGAATTGGTCTCGAACCATTCTGACGCCCTCGCGCAATGGGTCTTGGGTATCCCGCTGGGCAGAAGCTTGAATGGAACGATCCAGGTTATCGAGCACGGGCAGAAGTTGGACAACGAGGTCTGCTCGTACACGTTCGCGCTCTTTGTCGCGTTCGCGGTCCAGGCGTTTCTTACTCTCTTCAAGTTCGAGCAATGCGTTACGAAGCTGCTCGTCGCGGCTAGGCGTTGGCGTGGCAGGCGTTGTCGGCATGTCATCCGAACCCAAGGGAGTTGGTGCATCCGAGGGATCGAGGAATGGTTTTCCGCGGATGGGGACGTCGCCATCACCGGAGATTTCCGTTTCAGGCGGCTGGACGGGGCGTGGTGTTCTTGCTCGAACAGGGCTCGTACGCCAGGGATTCGAGGGATGGGCACGGGAAGGAGGTTCGAGAGGTTCAGGCCAGTCGTACCAGGGGTGTCGAATTGGTCTGCCAAACATGATGGGACCCAAGGTAAGGACGAAATGCTGGGGGGCAACCCACGGCGTCGCGAAGCTCGGGATGAAATTGCAGCGAATTCGTTCATCCGCCGCGCTCGCGTGTAGGCTAGTACTACAGCCACGAAGCACGTTCCGCTTATTTATGGAAATAAATTGGTACCCTCAAGCGTTGGGCACGCAT
>MWCO01000125.1 GCA_002070115.1 Deltaproteobacteria bacterium ADurb.Bin207 | reverse complement strand
GTCGCTGATCGGCGGTCTGGTCGGCGTGGCGCTGGGGGTGGGCGGGTCCTACGCGATCGGCCACTTCGCCGGCTGGCGCACCGAGATGCAGGCCGGGGCGATCGTGCTGGCGGTCGGCTTCTCGGCCGCGGTCGGCGTGTTCTTCGGGTTCTACCCCGCGCGCAAGGCGTCGCGCCTGCTGCCGATCGACGCGCTGCGCTACGAGTGACGCCAGCGCCGCGCACCACAGGCGGCGCGCGTCGATTCAGCCGGTCGACTCGTTCAACTGGCCCGCTCGTTCCGTCGGCCAATTCGTTTCGTCGGCCAAGTCGTTTCGTCGGCCAAGTCGTTCAGTCGACCAAGTCGTTCCGTCGGCGAGTTCGTTCAGTCGGCCAGTTCGTCGAGGATGGGGCAGTCCGGCCGCGCGTCGCCGTGACAGCACGCGGCGAGCGACGCGAGCGTGCGCTTCATCGCCGTCATCTCGGCAAGACGGCGCTCGAGATCCGCCACGTGCGCCAGTGCGATGCGCTTGACGTCCGCGCTGGCGCGGCGACGGTTCTGCCACAGCTTCAGCAGCTCGGCGATCTCCGCCATGCTGAACCCGAGATCGCGCGCGCGCCGGATGAAGCGCAGCGTGTGCACCTCGCGCGCCGTGTACAGACGGTAGCCGGCCTCGGTACGGGCCACCGCGGGCAGCAGTGGCGCAGGAGGCACCAACGTGGGAGGCAGCGGTGGGGAGCCTCGTGATTACAGCCTGCGTCCTTTTTCGGATGATTCGCCCTGGAATATCGAAATACCTCCGAATGCGACCTACCTGCCCAATGACCCCCGAACGCAGCGGATTCGTAGCTTCGGCGCGTTCGGTGTCAACACGGTAAACTGGACCATCTGGACGTGGTACGCTTCGGATACCGACCCTTACGAGACAATTCAAGTATCGGCGAGCTATGTGGCCCCCCAAAGCAGCAATCCGAGACCAGGAACCGTAACCATTCGCATCCCTACGGGAGCGCACCCAGACAGTCAGAATGACGCGCACTTCGCCGTCATCGAGCCCAACCGACTGATTTCCCACGAGTTTTGGTTTACCCAGGGCTCGCCCGGAAACCGTACGGCCGCGTCCTACGCGAAAGTGCCGCTCGATGGTCTTGGGGTCGATATCAGTCGGACTGGGTCCTACAACCCTGAGTTCGAAACCTACGGCTGGGGAGCCGGACGCGCCTACGGAGGGTCCATCCTGGGAGGGCTCATCCGAGAAAACGAGGCGACCACCGGCCCCATGAAACACGCGATAGCGGCAGCTCTGCCCGCCGCCGCCTTCGACGGTACCTACGTCTGGCCGGCCACCCACACCGATGATCTCGAAAAACCCACGGGCGATATCCCGATGGGGACACGCTTCGGCATCCCCAAATCCGTCGACATCGATTCGCTACCCATTCCCACGGCCCACAAGCATCTGGGCTACGCCTTACAGAACTACGGCCTCATCATCGTCGACAAATCAGGTTCCCCTTGCCTATATTCCGAAGGAGTCGCAGCCGAGCCCGATGGCAAAGCTCTTCAAAGTGACCATGAAGCCCGTGCCCTGCTGACAAGCTTGCTCGTCGTCGTGGAGTTCCATTAGCCAGAAATGACTGCCGTCCAATGATTCACCCTTGTTTTCACCTTTTCACGGCTGCTGTTGGTCGCTTTTCCGACCTATTTTTTCGGTCTGTGAATCGGTTTGCTTCTTCTCCAAGCGCTTGAAACGAACCCACGGTATCTTGCCCCACCCGAAATGACACCGAGGGCTTTGCAGGCCTGGCAACCCCCCGGATCTTGCGTTAGGACAAGGGGAAAAGGGAAGGATCCCAAGCACAACAGGAGTTCGCCGAAAACCCATGAAGGCCACAGCCATCTATTTCAGCCCCGCGGGAGGCACTCAAAAAGCGATCCAGATATTGGGAAAACACTTGGAAAACGAGGGGGTGCGAGTCCAATACCTCGACATCACCGGCGATCCTGACCTCTTCCCCCAAAAAATCTACGACAAAATCTTCCAGAAGGTCGAGGCCCACGACCTTCTCCTTGTCGGAGGCCCAGTCTATATCAATCACTTACACTATAATGTACTCGAATTCTTGCAAAGCCTCCCTCCTCCCGACGGCAAGTGGGCCGACAAAGCCGTCGCCGTGGCAAGCTTCGGCAAAATCTCACCGGGTGTTGCCCTGGCGGAAGCCGCCAAAGCCCTGTCCGCCTCCGGTCGTCTGGTTCTAGCCGGCCTGAATATCGATGCAGCCCACTGCACGACCCGACTTGCCCCCCAACCCATTGGCGCTGGGCTACCCGGCCCCGAAATCGATGCCCTCTGCCGTCGAGCCGCCACAGACATCGCTGACGTACTCCACCACAGAACACCTGCCGTGGACTCGACCCAAAAGCTGGCCCGTCAGTTCGAAAAACATCCCAACCTGCAAGACGAAAGAGAAGTCATCGCCGCCTCCTATCCCATGCCGTCCATCGACGAGCAATTATGCAACTGCTGTCTCGATTGCGTCGCGGTTTGCCCCGTGCGTTGTATCCAGGAAAAAGACGGTTCGCCTTTCGTCACCGATGTCCGCGTTTGCATCCACTGCTCCAATTGCCTCGTTGCCTGCCCGATGAACGCCATTCCCATGGACATGCGTGGTACGGAAGCCTTCTTGCTGGAGCTGTTGGCCCGCAAAGGGTTGACGCCAACCTCTCCTTCGCGCTCGGAATACATCGGATTTGATGAGAAATAGACCGCTGAAGCTCTCGCACCATCTCGTTCCTAACTCATATAACCCATTGTATTATCTGATAATTTCCATCTTCCCGGATTCGGTCATGTCTCGTTGTGGACGGTAGGGAAGGAGCAAGTCGGAACCGCTATGGATGGAGGGGAAAACGGGGCAGAGGCACGCTTCTGCCCCGCGGTGGGAAAAGCTATCAGGGTTTAGGCAGGAAGAATAACCCCTTGGAGGTTTCGGTGGTATCCCTATCGCCAAGGGTGACACCGAAGTAGCCATAACGATTCTTATAAGAGGAACCTTCGTAGAACCAAGACCACGATGGATCGAGGACTTCGCGACCAGTGGCCAAGTCGAGGACGAGGACTTCGGACGATACCCCGAGACCCGTGGTGCCGAAGCCGACGGAGCCCTCGCCAATCACGTAGATATGGTGTTTGGTCACGACGGCATCCGCGGCTTTGTTGATGACACAATCGGAGCCGAAGGTATTTCCGGCGATATTTTGATAGCCAAAAGCGTCGTAAAGGTCCCAGAGCACTCCGCGGCAATCCATTCCAATACCACCTACTCGATCTTTGTCGAGGGTTTTGTCTGGACTGGAAAGGCTTTCGCGCACGATATCGGGCGCCGTGGCGGTATCACCCACGGTCAGATCAATTTTGGGCAAGCCGCTGGCTTCCGTATGTTCGAGATCCAGCACGGCGATGCGTCGTCGCGATTGCGTTCGAGTTCCCTGATCCCCCGCCCAGTCTTTGGGGCGAACCGCCAGCCAACGGCTCTTGCAATCACCAAAAACATACAGTCTTTTACCATCCGGACTCGGACGCATGAGGCTATAGCCCACGGAGTAATCGTCGAGACGAAGGTCGGTGGCGTTGACTCCGGAGCCTTCCTGGATGCGTTTTCCTTCTTTCGGATCGGGGGTAGCGAATTGCCATAGCGCGATGGTTCTCAGGTTTCCGAGCATGACATGGGTTTTGCCGGCAAGAGTTCCGGCCCACAATCCGGCCCTTCGATACGGCTCTTTGCTTCCGCATTCCGGCACATCACCCTCGGAATTATACTTTGGGCCATCGTAGGTGTGCATGGTCCCGATTTTTCCATCGGCGTCGAGGGTAAACGCCCACAATCGATTCAGCCCATCGTTCTGACGAGCCCGGCTGTTTTGTCCTGTCTCCGCCGCAAACAGCAACCCATCGACAGACGCCAGTTCGTCGAAACGAACCTTATCAAAAACCGGATCTACGGCCTTATTCACCAGGGTTGCCGTCGTCACATCTCCGCTGGCGAGCCCGGAAAGGTCCACGACCATGAGCGGGTTGGCGGGCTGATGGGGCAAGGGCTTTCCAGCCATTTCCGCATTGGCAATCACGAGGAAGCTTTTGCCGTGAGCTTGCACGACAACCCCCTGGTGCATGACATCAGATCCAAGATTCAGGCCGCTTTTCCGAAGATCGATGCTGTTGCCTTGTTCGATGGTTCCATCGTTGGCAAAACGCACGGTGAGGATGACACCAGGGGTCGTGGTGGCAAGGTAGGCAACGCCATCGTGGTAAGCGAGCTTTTCGAGGTCGCTTTCGTAGCGTTTGCCATCCGGATCCGCGAGAGCAAAACCGTCCATCGCGGTCGTGGAGGGAACCTGATCCACTTCGGAACGCGACTGCAAATCAAGGGCACGAATACCGACGCTTTTGACGGCGACATCGGGGTGCAAAGAAGAAGCAAGGAAAAGCCACGCATTTTCCGAAGTCCAGGGGGGCGTTGGGTGATCGTAATAGAAGTAGTCAATGACGACCGGAGAAGCATCTGGGTTGGTCGGTACGAGACTTTCTCCTAACGCAACATCTCCTTTGACATCGAGTTCATAGCCGTGGACCCGCGCCGGCCATTGCACTTTAGGGTCCGCGATATTTTTGATTCCCATGGTCCAGTCGAAGTTGGTGATGGAGCTGGACTCGTCGTGATCGAGGAAAGGTAGGATGTAATGGGTTCCGGACTCCACGCCGCAGAATTCGAAAGCCACGGAATCGAAAGAGGGCTGAACGAGAGAGGCATCGGATTCCAGATAACTCCGAATCGGGTCCGCGGCTGCCGAACAATCCGCGGTCGAGCACAGGAAAACGTGCAAAGGCGCTTTGCCACAGGTGGCTTTCGACGGGTCCTTGACCTCTCTACCGCAGGGGAGTTTGACGACCACGCTCGGGCCGGTGGGTTCAGGAGTTGCGTGCAAGGTGGAGAGGCGAACGACGCCTTTGATTTTATTTCCCGTGGTGGAGGGACATCCTGAACCCGGTAAGGGTTTGGTGGCATCCGGTCCGGCGTCCTCGGGTCCGGCACCTCCAGACCCACCCGTTGCGCCAGATCCACCAGTACCGCCCACTCCACTTTCTCCGCCAGCGCTGGTGTCTGGGCCTGCATCCGACAGACCTGTTCCCCCCGAGCCTCCCGTCCCATTCGGATTCGACTCGTCATCATTCGTCGAGGAGCAGCCGACCATGGCCGCCAGGAAAAAAACAAGCGTGCTGGAGACAAAGGCAATGGATTTCATAATCATACTCCGCAGTCTGGTTGAAGGATCCCATTTTGATGAGTCGCCCAATTCATAGCTATTAGTATGCCAATCGTGTTTTGGCAAGAAATATGAGTAAATATGGGCTTTTCTAGCACGACTCCCCTGTGCGTTCCCCCATGCGCACGCGTGCTCGCACGTTCGCGCACGCTTGCTCGCTACCCGATAAAAGCCACCGCACCCGGACCAAGGAAGAATCAAAGGCCGATCTACGTAGCACCATGGGAAAAGGTCATGGTTTGACTTCGACATTGCCTTCGAGGGAAAATCAATCATGATGCAAGGACTGCAAGTATGAACGAGCCTCGAGTCTCACGAATCCCCAAAGGGGTGTTGTTGGGCAGCGCCTACCGAGTAGAAGAATGGCTTGGCGGAGGCGGCTATGGCGAGGTATACCGTGCGCATTCGTTACGCATGGACCGTCCGGTGGCCATCAAAGTGATGAAACCCCAGGCAAGCAGGGTAACGCGAGAACGGTTCGCACGGGAAGCACAGCTTACCAAACGCCTGGAACACCCCAATACGGTACGTTTGCTCGACTTTGGCGGACTGGACGACGACCAGCCTTTCCTCGTTTGGGAATTGTTGCGCGGAGAAACCCTTGCCGAACGGCTAGAACGAAAGGGGCCCATGCCCCCGGAGGAGGTGGCAAACATGGCCAGACAAGTCCTGTCTTCTCTTGAAGAAGCTCATGGTCTGGGCATCATCCACCGAGACATCAAACCCTCCAATCTCATGCTTTGTGATTTCGAGGGAGAAAAGGATTTCGTCAAGGTCCTCGATTTCGGGGTCGCCAAAGACGTACTCACCGCGTTGAACGACCTGACCGAGGAAGGAGAGGTCGTGGGGACTCCTCGTTATATGGCCCCCGAGCAAGTTCTAGGCAAACAAGTCGTTCCCGCCACTGACCTTTATGCTCTTGGACTCGTGATGGCGGAGGCATTGACAGGCTCACCCATGGTGAAAGCTTCGAGCAAAACCCAGGCCGTGGCTTTTCAAGCCATGGAAACCGATCTTCCTATCGACCCCCAGGTACTGGAAGGACCGTTGGGCAGAGCCATCCGACAAGCCACACGCAAACGATTGGGAGCACGTTTCGGCTCTTCGGCTGCCATGCGGGACACGATCCTCGAGGAAATGGCCGCTGCGAACGGTCCAGGCCCCTTCACGATGAAGGAAAACGCATCCCACCATCCGTGCTCGGAACCCGTGACTCTCGAACCCGTCCTCGTTTCCGAATCCACCTCTTGCATAACGGCTGTGGGAACGGAAACGAAAAAGGGCAAAACACGTTCTCGGCTCTCGGTGGGGCTGGGCGTGGTGGTCGTGGCCTCGCTAGGCGCAGGGATATTGTGGCTATTCAATCCCTCCAGCCCCAAAGACATGCCCTCCAATCCGACCGTTCAGGACACCCCCCGAGCGGTACCATCCAATGCATTTTCCATGCAGATGGAACGAGATTGGCACCCAAAGTCGGAACCTCTTTCGGGTGCCATCACCCTATCCGCTTTCGATCCGCTTGCTTTTTTGCCGGAAGCGCAGGTCCGAGCCCAGAAAGAATTCGCCGATGCTGCCTTGACCAATATCCAAGTGATAGGGGTCTGGCAACATTCGATCGTAAACTTGCTCGCCGTGCCTAACGGCTCTGCCACCTATTGGTTTCGCTCGCAGCAAGCATCTACCCCTCCTGCGTCGTTTCCTTCCAATATCGCTTTCGAAACCCGATGCTCGGTCGCGATTACCGTGGACCAGCGAGGATTGTCCGCTTATATGCCTATTTCGACCTGTGACGAGCCTTTCGTACCGTCGCCGCGTTGTGGGCTCAGAAACGTCATCGAACGTTTTGCTTCCACCACGGGGACACCGGCTCGACACTTCGGATTTCAGGCATATTATCGCTCGAAGCAGGGCACGGCCACGTGGCTCGTGGAGGCTGGTTCGTACGGCTCCGAGTATTTGACCGACGATTGCCCTTGAAACCGCGGTACTATTCCAGCCCCCATTTTTTCATGAGTCGATAAAGCGCAAACCGGCTCGATAGCCCCAGAGCGCGAGCTGTATGGGTGACATTTCCACCATGGGCATCGAGCGCCTGCCGAATCTGTTGCGGTGTCAGTTCCGGTTGTTCCAGGGTTACGATGGGCGATGCCACGGGATACGCCTCCTGAACCTCCGGGGTATCCTCAATCCGGTGACGACGGCTCGTGGACATGGCTCGCCACAGGACCTGTTCGAGATCTCGAACGTGATGAGAATAGGCAAGACGTAGCATCCTGGTCATCAACGACTGTGTGATTCGCGGTTCTTCATGCCCGCCTTCGAAGTGTTGCACAAATCGTTGCCCCACCATGGCCGACGCACGCATCGCTTGTTTCACAAGACGTCGCACCAAAAGCGGAATGTCTTCCCGTCTTTCGTCAAGGCCGGGAATACGTATCCGCAACGTCAAACGCGCTAGCAAATCGTGTTTCAATTGATCCGGATCGCGATTGGTCGCCGCAACGATCCGCAAATGAGCCCGTCGGGGCCTGGCATCTCCCAACCGTTGATACTCACCGCCTGCGTCGAGGACGCGCAAAAGGTGGGCTTGCAGATCGTGGGGCAATTCCCCGATTTCGTCGAGAAATAGAGTAGAACCATCGGCTTCCCCGATGATGCCCGGGCGTTCGCGCATCCCCGGGTTGGGGTAATCACGCACGTTACCGAAAAGCTCCGCATCGATGATGCCCGAAGGCAAGGTAGCGGCATTGCGGGAAATCATGGCCTTGGAAGCACGCGAGGACAGGGCATGAATGGCAAGGGCTCCCAGTTCCTTGCCCGAACCACTTTCTCCCAGCAACAACACATGCTGATTGGCTACCGCTGCAAAGGCAAGCTGTTCTCGCAAGGTCCAGATGACAGGAGACTCACCCACGATGCCGTAGGGATCCGCAGCCCCAAAACAAGGCACCGCATGCTCGGGAAGAGCGTCGAGGGCTGGGAGCATCGAAGGCCGCGAGGTGACCCAAAACGTCAATTGCTCCTCGAGTTCGAGAATATCGCCCGGCATAAGCTCGGCCTTGTCCACCCGGTTTCCGCCAACGATCATCGGGCATCGACCGATCCTTTCGACGCCAAGAGATTGATTTTTATGAGGAAATAGGAGCAATTGACGTCGAGAAATCCGCGGTCCTGCCAAAGGCGGTTGCCTATCGAGTCCCGTCGGTCGCTGCCAGGCAAATTCGGCGATGGGCTGCTCGGAAGAATCGCCACGGCCCAAAAGGAACGGTCCGCGCTGCGGATCGAGCAATGCGACTTCACCCACCCGCCAAGGCTGCATGGCGGACCATACGAGCACGAGCGCAGGGACGTACATAGGCTCGACGATCGAATCAGAGCGGAAATGGGAGGTCGTCAACGTTGTGGAATCACGAGCCATGGGCGAATTTTGGTGCAACCGATCGGCTGATTGTACCGATGGCTGGGGCAGTGGCAACCGGGTTTTGCGAGTCGATGCGATGATCAAAGCGATGGGCTCGAAAGGGTCGAAGACGCGTCAGGCGTTTGGATGACTCATTTTTCACGGGAATACCCCAACGGCAACGAGGAGCTTATGGCTGCGAGACTCCTTAGTAGCCATTGCCGTCTTTCCGTATGGCTCCGCTTCCTAAGCCCCAAATACCGGTACGACAAGCAACACCTTTGCGAGGCCACGTCTCAAACCCAGCAACGAAGGACCTCCACTACCGCCCCATCGCGACGAATCAACGGAGCGAGGTCATGGCTTGCCCCTGTTTTCGACATCCACCGAACCATGGCTCGTTTTGCAAACGCCGCGTTCGCCCATGAAGCGCCGTCCATCACCGAAGCCATGAGAGACCGGCAAAAAGATGCTGGGCTCCCCCTCCTCATGCTTTGAACGGAAGGTTCGTGCGACAGAACCGACGCAGCACATAATATTTTAACTAATATTTACAACAAGCTACAAATACATGGACGGGCATGAATTATGCAGAGTTCCCGGTAGGAGAAAACCACCATGAACCGTTTCCTACCCATTGGGCTGAGTCTACTTTTGATCACGCTACTTTCCTGTGGGGAAGAGGAGTCCTCCCCTGCACAGGTTCAGGCCACCCACGACTCGGGCACGGGCTCGACGGATTCATCCGATGACTCCATGTTGCTGGACACCTCCGACGATCAAGCCCCTGACCGTGATATCACGACACCGGATGCCGATATACCGCTGGATGACATCCCAAGCTACATTGTCGAAGCCACATCGGGCGAATGGACTGCCATTGGAACGAATGCGATGACAGACGTCATATTCGATTATGGCTCCGCGGCAACCCCGGATGGATTTCGTTCGAATCTTCAGGGAATCATGGATGCATGGAGCGGCGGCACCTATGCATCCCCACATCATCGTCTGTATGTCAATGGCGGCGGTCATGGGGATTACGATGGAAATGAATGGTATGCCTTCGACGTCTCTCACCAGCGCTGGGAGCGAATAAACGATCCGAGCCTATACAGACCTGGGACCAGCGCGGACGGAATCTATCCGGATGGGGCTCCCGAGCCGATTCATACCTACAACAATCTTGTCTACGCGCCCACCACGAACAAGCTATATCGTGCTGGAAAAAGCGGCTCTCCTCTGTCGAACCTCTGGGCTTTCGACTTGAATACAAAAAAATGGGAAAAAACGCCAGTTCCCGCGAACGATCCGCATGGCAATGTCGCCCGATGGGATCCCACAACAAATCGGGTATTTTTGTGCAGGAATTCGTCTCAAGCGAGCGGCTACACGTATATCGTGTGGTTCGATCCCATCACGTCCACGCTAACGGATACTGGAGCCGCCACCAGGTGGTATAGCGGAACGGGAGCCTTGGATACCACGCACGGGGAATTCGTTTATACGGGCGGCAAACAGGCGCCTATCCGAGTAAATACAACAACTTACGAGATCACAAACGTGGATGTCACAGGAGACACGGAAATCCAAAACGTGCCAGCTCCAGGGTTCGTGTATGATTCCCGTCGAGACCGATTCACGGCATGGGGAGCCGCTGGCGACACGAGAACCTTGTACCATATCTCCCGTAAGGACTGGAAGTGGACCGCTGAGACACCTACCACGGGAGATACGCCTGGCGCGCCCAACGCTAATGGCATTTACGGGCGTTTTCAGTATATCCCCCATGGGGGCGTCCTTTAACGTATACATTGTCGCTTTCGCGCAACTGCCTGCGGTGTACGCC
>MWCO01000124.1 GCA_002070115.1 Deltaproteobacteria bacterium ADurb.Bin207 | reverse complement strand
GCGTGCCCAACGCTTGAGGGTACCAATTTATTTCCATAAATAAGCGGAACGTGCTTCGTGGCTGTAGTACTAGGTCAATGTCAAGGTCAAGGTTTAGGGGATTGTCTCCCATGTCCCTTGTTTCTCAGGAAAATATAAGGGGATCTTTCAGGTGTTGACGGAAAACTTGCCGTTTGGCAGAGGTCTTGCCAAAAGACAAACCATGCGCGACGCCCGTGCCCATACGCAGTATTACGTATTCGTGGATAGGTTTGCCTCCGGGGATTCGTCCCTGGGTGGAAAGAACCCCGCAGCCCTCGACACCACCCGTTCCGACCCCTTTCGGTATTGGGGAGGCGATCTCGCCGGATTGCTACAATATATTGATTATATTGATAAATTAGGCATTTCCTGCCTGCGGATTTCATCCGTTTTCGAACAGATGCCGGCCCTCGCCCTGGACCGTGGACGGCTTTCCGCCCCCTACCACGGCCAGTGGATCGCGGATTATCGCCGCCTGGAACCCCATTATCTCCCAAGGGAAGAATGGGATCGGCCCTTC
Organism: Deltaproteobacteria bacterium ADurb.Bin207; assembly: GCA_002070115.1. Taxonomy (GTDB): domain Bacteria; phylum Myxococcota_A; class Polyangia; order Polyangiales; family Polyangiaceae; genus MWCO01. Next base: position 10,054 of record MWCO01000124.1, on the reverse strand, counting down.
GCGGACCGAAATACCGTATTCGATCGGTTGGTACAGGCATGTAAGCAGCGCGGGATACGATTGATTCTCGATGTGGTCTGTGATCGCTCGAACCCTGGCGGAGAAGGCTGGGTTCCCGGGGAGATCTGGGACGATGGGAGTTGGCAATCATCGACGGAAAACGACACGTTTGGGTGGTATCGTCGGAGTTCCTATCGGGAAGACGAGGGCACGGGGGATTCGCCGGTGCGGTTCCAGGAGAATCGAGCGTCATTTCGCAAGGTTATGCGAGAGGTATTATCGGATTGGTTGGCTCGGGGGGTAGACGGATATTGTTTCGATGCGGTGCAGCGCTTGCCGATCTGGTTCTGGCAAGAGTTGACGGCTTGCTTGCGTTTGGCGCATCCGGAAGTGTCGTTATGTGGGACGGCGACGGCGCGTGGTGGATGGGAAGAAGCAGCAGTGGATTTTGCGAATCAGGCGGGGATGCGCTTGATGGACGCGGGATTTCAGCGAAGGATCGTGGAATCGTTGTGTTGGCGGGATGCGGGAGGGTTTCGGCGAATTGCGCATTACCTGGATCGCGACGAGGTATTCGAAGATGCGACCAGCCTGGTGACGTGTTTGGAAAACGAGAAAACGCCGCGGCTCCTGTCCCAGGGAATGCCCAAGGAGCATCTTTTGCTGGCCCTTACGTTATTGATGACGTCGCGCGGAGTGCCTTGTATTTTCTACGGTACGGAATCGGGATTGCACGACGACACGGAGCGTGGGAACGACCCGTATAACCGTCCGATGATGCGCGAGTTTGACCTGGATTCACCGGCTTCACGGGCTTTGTCGATCCTGACGGCGCTGCGTCGGGACAACCTGGCGGTGCAACGGGGGCATTATCGGACGTTATGGTTGAGTGATGATATCTTCGTATATAGCAGAGTCTATGCGGAGGATCGGGTGGTGGTGGCTTTGAACCGGGGGGGAGCGGCGAAGATCGATGTGGCGGAAGTGCCGCTGTCGAATGGGCCGTGGGTGGATGTATTGCATGGGGCGGGAGTGTTCGTGCATGAGGGGCAGATAGTGGATCTGGAGCTTCCCTCGGGAGCGGCGCGGGTCTTTGCGGATACGAGGCACCGAGAGCACGTGGGCACGCGGGTTTTATGCCGATTGAGCGGGTATTCCTCCCGTTTTGGGGAATCCGTGGTGGTCACGGGCAATGTGCCGGAGTTGGGGCAATGGGATGTGGAGGCTGCGCCGCGGCTGCATTACGTGAACCGCAATTTATGGATGGGGGATGTCTACTTTGGTGTGAGTCGGGGCAAGCGGGTGTTATATAAGTACGCGGTGGTCGACGAGCGGGGCTCGGTGGTGCGGGAATCGACGATGCCTCGGGCTGCGGACGTTCCGCAGGAAAGCGGAGAGGAGTGGGCGGATCGGTGGGGATGAAGCTGGGATAGAGCGTGGAGGGGGGCGTGAGGATTACTTTTTGAGGTCGAGTTTGTCGCCGAGTTTTTCGCGGATGAGGGCCCCGAGGGTGGAGGCTTGCGCGGCCTTGGGAGCGGCGATTTCCTGAACCGGGTGCTGACCGATGTCCTTCATGGTCAGGGTAATACGGCGATCGACGACATCGACATTGGAGATTTCAGCCTCTACTTCGTCGCCGAGTTTGATCTTGTTGTTTTCGTCTTCGACGACTTCAGAGATGGGAATGAGGCCTTCGATCCCATCGGCCATGCGCACGAAAATGCCGTAATCGACGATGCTGACGACCTTGGCCTGCAGAACTTTCCCGGGAGGGAAGTTGGTGAGCATATCGGGCCATGGGTCATCCCACATCTGCTTGACGCCGAGGGATACTTTCTTGTCGTCGTGGTTGATCGACAGGATGATGGCCTCGACCTCATCGTTTTTGTGGAAGAGATCGCCGGGGTTATTGACTTTGACGGTCCAGGACAAGTCGCTTTTGTGGACCATGCCATCGACGCCCTCTTCGATACCGACGAAGACACCGTAGTCGGTGAGGCTACGGACTCGTCCGCCGATCTTATCACCGGGGTGATATCGTTCGGTGAACATGCTCCACGGGTCGGGTTCGAGTTGTTTGAGGCCAAGGCTGATTCGCTTGTTTTTCGAATCGACTTCGAGCACCTGGCATTCGATATCCTGATTGGGTTCGAGCATTTTGCTGGGGTGTTTGACTTTCTTGGTCCAGCTCATTTCGGAAACGTGGATCAAGCCTTCGACACCGGGCTCGAGTTCGACGAAGGCGCCATAATCGGTGATGGACATCACGCGGCCATGGACGCGTTTGCCGGGGGGATACGCTTCTTCGGCGTGATTCCACGGGTCTTCCTGGGTTTGTTTGAGACCGAGGCTGACCCTTTCGGTTTCGGCGTTGTACTTGAGGACCTTGACGGTAACCTCGTCGCCGACGTTGAATACTTCCGACGGATGGTTGACGCGTCCCCAGGACATATCGGTGATATGCAACAAGCCATCGATACCGCCGAGGTCGACGAAAGCGCCGTATTCGGTGATATTTTTGATGGTTCCGATGACGGTCTGTCCTTCGGAGAGGGTTTCGAGGGTTTTGGCTTTCATCTCGTCGCGTTCTTTTTCGAGCAGCACGCGTCGAGACAACACGATGTTCCCGCGTTTTTTATTGAACTTGATGACCTTGAATTGATGGGTTTGGCCGATCAATTTGTCGAGATTGCGGATGGGTCGCAAGTCGACTTGCGAACCAGGAAGGAAAGCTTTGACGCCGCCGCGGATGGTGACCTGGAGTCCGCCTTTGACGCGCTGGCTGATGGTGCCATCGATGATTTCGTCGCGTTCGCAAGCAGCGGAGATTTCGTCCCAGACCTTCATCTTGTCGGCCTTCTCCTTGGACAAGGAGACGAGGCCGTCGTCGTTTTCCCGGGCTTCGATGAAAACATCCACGAGTTCACCGGGCGACAACGCCTTTTCTGATCCGTCGGAGAATTCCGATAGGGGGATCACGCCTTCGGACTTACCACCGATGTCGACGACCACGTGATCACGAGCAATTTGGATCACGCGTCCTTTGACGATTTCACCTTCTTTACCAAAACCACTGGCCGCCGTTGTCTGTTCGAAAAGTGAAGCGAAGCTTTCCTCTTGGCTCCCTTCTTCGGGAGTCATCTCGATCTGATCTGTCATGTTGTATGTTTACCCTCAGCTTTCCTAGTAGTATTCGGACGCGCGGGTACACCCTGGGCGACCGAACCCGCGAGGTGCGTACTTCACGGAAAGGGGCAAGTCAAAGCAAAAAAAGTCCCTGGATGACGGTTTCGCCCGGGCGGCCTGTCGTGGGGGAAAGCACTTGGAGGCCCGTAGCGCCCCGGTGGGGGGCTGGCGAGCCTCCAATTCGGCTGATACGGGAATGATCGCGGGCTAGATGCCCCACGGGATGACGTTGCGGGGGTTCGCATCGCATTCGTGATGCGGTAATGTGGCGACATCATCGCAAAGGAGGCTACAGATGCTCGATTTCACGTTGTCGGAGGAGCAGAAGGCGCTTACCGACATGGCGCATCGTTTTGCAAAGGAAAAAATCGTTCCCATTGCGGCGCAATGTGACGAAAAAAGCGAGTTTCCTGTCGACGTCTTCCAGGAAGCCTGGGAACTGGGGTTGGTCAATCCCACGATCCCCGAATCTTACGGTGGACCTGGGCTTCACGAGCTGGATAACTGCCTCATCGCCGAGGAATTGGCGTGGGGTTGCATCGGGGTCGAGACCACGATCATGGCCAATACGCTGGGGCTCACGCCGATCTTGCTCGCCGGTTCGGAAGAGCAAAAGAAAAAATACCTCGGCATGTTGGCTTCGGAGCCGAAGTTCTGCGCCTATGCCACGACGGAAGCCGGGGCGGGCAGCGATGTCGCGGCCTTGAAAACGAAATTCACCAAAGTCGGCGATGACTACGTGCTCAACGGGGAGAAGGCCTGGATAACGAATGCCAATTTGGCTTCTTTTTTCGTGATTTTCGCGACCATCGACCCGGCGCTGAAGCATAAGGGCATCGCGGCATTCATCGTGGATCGCGATACGCCAGGCCTTCATCCGGGCAAACATGAAGACAAGTTGGGCCAGAGAGCATCGGATACGGCTACCGTAACCTTGGAGGACGTTCGGGTTCCCAAGCAAAATCTACTCGCTCCCGAAGGCAAAGGATTCAAACTGGCGATGGAAACGTTCAATCAATCGCGTCCCGGAATCGCCGCGGGAGCAAGCGGATTGATGCGCCGTTGCCTGGATGAATGCGTGGCTTATGCGAAAGAGCGCAAGACCTTCGGCACGGAGATCGGCAATCATCAGATGATTCAGGCCATGCTTGCGGACATGGCGATTCGCATCGAGGCCACGCAATTGTTGTATCGCAAAGCGGCGTGGAACCTCGATCATGGCGTGCGAGAGCCGATCGTATCTTCGTTTGCCAAAGCGTTCGGCGCGGATAGCGCGGTGCAAACGGCCACGGATGCGGTGCAAATCTTTGGCGGCAACGGGTATGTTCGCGAGTATCCGGTGGAGAAGCTGTATCGCGACGCCAAGTTGCTGCAGATTTATGAAGGCACCAGTCAGATACAGCGCATCGTGATCGCCCGGCAGCTTCTGGCCGGGTGATGCAAATTTATGTTTTAAATCAATAACATAACCATGATTCGATCCCCTTTTCCCAGGACGGCGCTGGGGAACGTTCATTGGATTTCGGGAACAGTGGGCGGGGAGCGCGAAGGCAAGGTCGATCGACCGTTCTTTTTTTCTGCGTTCTCTTCAACGATTTCTGTCTGCTGGCCTGGACACGCCGTTGGATCCGCGTATCGTTTCACTTCATGAATGATCCGTATTCCCCCATCCAAGGTATTTCGCTCGAGCGGTATGCCGAGTTGAGCGCCGAGATTTCTGACCATCTGAATGATACCGAGGCGCAGATGCGCATTGTGGAAAGTCTTGGTGTATCCCGTGCGGATTGGCAGGCTGCCGTTGCTGGCTGGACGGCGCGAATGCAAGACATGTCGTTGATGGGTCAGGTAGCTACACGTTATATGTCGTTGTATCAGGCTGCGTTGTCGAAGAAGAAGGGGAGCGTGGACGTAAGCTATGACGACTGGGTCGCGCTCAACGCGGCGGTTCAGGCTTATGGGATCGAGGGAGCCTTGCGTGCGTATGGAATCGACATGACGACATGGACGATGATAGCGGGAACGTGGAACTCGCGTATCGGTCAGAATATGATGGCGTATCAGTCGTTTCATCCGTCGGTGACAGCGGAAGCGCAGCGTATTCGCAGCGGCGCTGCTCATCGTCCCGTGACGTTTCTCCGGCAGGCTGGAGGCAGTGGTTCATCGAATGCAGCGACTCCGGCAGCAACGCCTCAAGCAGCAACGCCTCAAGCAGCAGCGCAGCAGTATCAGAATCAGATGGTGGGTCTTCAGGTGCAAGCAGACGTGGCGCAAGCGGTGGCGCAAGCCAACGCGCAAGCGGCGGCGGCCTATGGCGATGTGTCGAAGAACGTAGGTTTTTTGGGTCGTGGAGTGCTCGGGGCCATGGGGATGGGAGCGATCGCCAAGGGCATTGGGCCGGGAATGACCGTGATGGTTGCGTGGTCGAATGGGAACCGATATCCAGGGCAGGTGGTGCAAGTATCCGGGGGGAAAGTTCTCGTCGCCTTTCAGAATGGTCAGCAGATGTGGGTGCCTGAAAACGCGGTAAGTGCGCAGTGAACGAAGTAAATGATCGGTGTTTGAACTGCGGAGCAAGTCTCACGCCTGAGGATTATATGCTTCCGGCGTGTCGTTTTTGCGGTACCGCGTATCCCCATCATCTCGAAGCGGCGAAACTGGCTGGGCAGGTACACGCGGTGATGCGGGGGGTCGTGGGACCAATGCCACCCATGCCGCAACAGGGCGGTGGCTCTGCGCCTGTGGTGGTGGTACCGGGGATGCAGCCGATTGCGCATGCGTCATCCCTTTATGTTCACCAATCTGTATCGTTGGGCGCGAGTCCTCCGGCGACGGGCGGACCTGTTGCGAGTGGTGGGTCCTCCCCTGCGCCGTGGGGCGACCCACGTTTTGATCATCGCAATCATTCGCGCTTATCGATGTGGATTTGGGTTACCGTCATCGTGTTTCTCTTGCTCGCCTTTCTAGGCTTCCTTGCAGGATTCTTCTTCGTGTTTGGTATGCTGAGGTGATTGCCACCTGTTGCGTGGGTTGCGTTGTGTAGCTGGATGGCAGGACAAAGGATGGCGAGCCATCACGATCCAAAAAGAACGTCGATGGCTTGCTTCAGGTCGCGAAGGACCCATGTGGCGAGGGAAGCGATCTCGTGGGGGTTGGAGGAAGGCACGGCGGCCACGCGCATTCCCGCGGCAATTCCGGCGCGTGTGCCGGCCAGGGTATCTTCCAGAACCACGCAATAGGCAGGGTCGATATCGAGACATTCGGCGGCGCGAAGGAAGACATCGGGCGCGGGCTTCGAGCAGGGAACGTCTTGCCCCGACACGATCGCTCGAAAAAACGAATCGATTTGTTTGGCGGCCAGCACGGAGGAGATGAGTTTTTGGGGAGAGGACGAAGCGACAGCCATGGGGCAACGCTGTTGACGCGCGTGCTCGAGAAGCTGAATTGCCCCTGTTTTTAGAGGCATTTCATGGGCACGGGCGATCATTCGGTCGATGATCCGCTCCGTATCCCGTGGGATGTCGACGGGGATGCCGTAGCGTTGTTTCCAGATACGAAGGGTGTTTGGGGTACCCTGCCCCATACAGGCGTGAGCTTCTTCGATCGTCCAGATGTGGCCGAATTCCGCCAGGAAACCGCCTTCGACTTCGAACCATATCGGTTCCGAGTCGACTAACAAGCCATCGAGGTCGAAAATGAGCGCTTTGGGGGTAATCACGAAGCTATTTCTTCCAAAAAAGATGTGAGGTTTTGCCAATAAGCGGGGGCGTAGAAGAGATCGTTATGGCCATATTCTTCAATGAAAACAATGCGTTTGCGCGCTGAGGCCGTGGCGTCGAAAAGCATCTGGGCTTCGGTGGGAGCCAAAAGGGTGTCTTGGGCGCCATGCATGATGAGGATGGGCAAGTGGCATGAGGCGAGTTTTCGAAGAGGACAAAAGGCTTCGTAGTCCTGCTCCGAAAGAGGAACATCGTATTGCCTGCCGCGTCGAAGGGCGAATGCTTTCAGGTTGGAAAAGGCGCTGTCGAAGACCAAACCCACGACACCGTCGGGAGAACGTTTTGCGATTTCCGCGGCACAGGCGCTGCCAAGAGAGCGACCCAGAACGACAAGGGGCAATCGGGTTTCGCGTGAGAGCACGGGTTGGAGCGCTTCGACGACTTTGGGTGCGTCCTCGATCATCGTTCGAAAACGGGGATCGCCTTCGCTACGTCCGTAGCCACGATAATCGACGACGGCCAGGGTCGTGTTCATGCGCAGGTAATGGTGAGCCACGAAGTCGTAATCCGCGACGAGTTCGCCATTGCCGTGAAAAAGGAGGACGGCTCTTTGGGCAGAGGGGGCGGGATACACACGAACATGCAGGCGGATGTCATGTTCGACAGGGATTATGAGGTCTTCGGCACCTGGGGGCGCGGAGCCTTCGTCCTCCCTGGGGTGAAATACCCGAGCATTGAAAGCAGTATGATCGAAAATGGATTCGCTCATGAATCGGTGCGATCGCGTGGAAGATGGGAAGGTTGCGAGCAGTATTGCTTCGACGATAGCACGGGTCAATGGCAAGCAAATTACATATAAAATCAACAGGTTATAGTTCGATGGGCGGTCTTCCTGGTAGCGTGATCGGCAGCAGGCCGATGACAATTTTGGAAGCCTGTTTTTTTTCATGCCAATCGCGCGCGTGGGGATTCGTCATGGATAGGATTGAAGTGGACCGATGTCGCGGGCGATGGGATAATCCGCCGCGGACTTTTCGGCATGGTGCTCGTGATGGCACGGAGAACCATGAGGTCGTGTTCTGATGGTTGAAGAAGCGGAGCAAGCCGTCCCCAACTACGTAAGCAGTCATCTGCCCCAATCACCGCTCATCAGCAAAGGCTATGTCGTTGCTGACAAGTACGAACTCGTGGCGATGATCGGCCAAGGCGGCATGGGTACGGTCTGGCTCGCGCGCCACATTCATCTGGAGCGAAAAGTCGCGGTCAAGTTCATTTCCATCATCCATATCGAGTCGGAGGAAATGCTTCGACGCTTTGACGGTGAGGCCAAAGCGGTGGCATCTCTTCACTCCCGGCATGTCGTTCAAGTCATTGACAACGGTGAATTGGAGGACGGCACACCTTATATGGTCATGGAGTATCTCGAAGGGGAGTCGTTGCACGCGCGGATCGAGCGGCAGGGAGCGGTATCCATCGATGATGCGGAGCGAATTTTTCGCCATGTAGGCATGGCCTTATCCGTTGCCCATGACAAGGGCATCATTCATCGGGACATCAAACCCGAAAACATATTTCTCACCATCTCGCCTGAAGAGTCTGATTACGTGGCCAAGGTATTGGACTTCGGCGTGGCGAAAATGACGCAAGCTCGATACGCCTCCCATGCTCGAACGCGCACGGGGACGATCGTGGGCACACCGATGTTCATGAGTCCGGAACAAGTGCGGGGGCTCAAGACTGTCGATCATCGTGCGGATGTGTATTCGATGGGCGCGTTGGCATTCACGATGCTTACGGGTAGTTCGGTTTTTGATGGGAAAACGTTTGGGGAATTGTTGTTCCAGATATGCTCCGAGCCATTGCCGAAATTGACGGATCGGGTTCCGGGGCTTCCCGTCGCGGTGGACACGTGGTTCGAAACATCCTGTGCTCGTTCGCCCGCGGATCGTTTCCAAAGCGTGCAGGAACAAGTAAAAGCGTTTTCTCAAGCGTTGGGCAAGTCGGGGCGCGCATCGTTTTCCGATGACGAAATCAAGCTCGATGATGGACGCTTGTCACGTTCTTCTCCCACCACGGAAAAGAAACCATCCGAGCGTGAGGCTGCGCCCGAGACGGACACGGAACCCAAGACACCTTCCCTTTTGGCAGAGGCGAATTCGTCGGAGCCGCAAGAACGGAAATCGACTTTGTCATCGCCCGCGGTCGAAGCGCCATCGGTTCGTAAGCTTTCTTCTCCCGCGAGTCAGCCTTCGCGCTTCGGCATGCCGCTGCGTATCGTGGCGGCATTGCTTTTGATCGCGCTCGTTGCCGCCGGATCATTTTTTCTCGGTCAACGGACGGGAACGCAACCCAAAGACTCGTCGACAACGCCTGCTTCATCCTGACGAACAAGATTTCATTGGCGCGCCGTTGGTTTGCCCACGGCGTAGTTTTTGGCGATATCGCTATCCATCAGCGGATGGCAATATACGGCGATCAAATACAGGGTGCCAAGCCAGGTTGGATCTTCGGAAAAGGCGTTGCCCACGGTGAGCATGGCGTTCGATCCCCAATTGGAAAACGAACCGTTTCGCTGCTGTTTTCCCTTTTCGACGCCGTCGACGACGAACCGAACCAGGCCACTTTGATTCCGGACGACGACGAGATGAGTCAACGTATCCGTGACGGCATTGGTTTCGGATAGAAGCGTTGGCATTCCCTGGTTGTCGGAATTCGTTGTTCGCAGACGAAATGCGAATTGATGGTTTTGCTGTGCGAGCGTGAAGTTGCAGAGGGAAGAGCTGAAAGACAGGCTAGCGAAAGGCGCAAAGCTCTGCGGTTCATTCGGCTCGGGTTCTATCCAAGCTTCGACAGTGATGGCGTTTTGCTTGCGGCAGGCATCGATCAAGCGTTGTGTGTTGGAGGCTGCTATGCGGGTAGCACCAGCGATATGCAAGCCGCCACCAGGTTTCCATTTCACGTGGTCGAAAGATTCGATCTTCAAATCGATGGGATCGAGGTTCGGAGCGTAGTCCTTGACGGTTGTCCCCTGCCCTTCCATGAACGCGTAAAGAACTTGCAATCCGGTTGTCACGCGCCCGTCGAGATTGGGTTCTGGCGGTTCGAAAACATCTTGTGTCGCGGGAGCATCGTCAGCATCCCACGGCGCATCA
>MWCO01000123.1 GCA_002070115.1 Deltaproteobacteria bacterium ADurb.Bin207 | reverse complement strand
GCCGTCTTCAACCTTCGCATGCTGGCCCTGGTCGGACGGTGGGACGAATTCTGGAACCAACCTGCCCTTGCTGACTGCCTCGTAACTGCGTTCCAAGCCTCTTCCCATTGAGGTGCTGTCTGACCGGGTAACGGATCATACCCTTGTCGATCTGAAGTCCAATGACCGCGCCCAGGCCGAAAGTGTGAGCCAAATCCAGCTTCATATCTATGCGTTGGGCTATCGGGAGCTGACGGGTCATCGTGCGGATTATGTGGAGGTTTACGATCTCGACGGTCGCAAGCGGAGCGCTCGCAGGGTGGATGATGGATTGCTTCGCGGGATTGCGGCGGATGTTCGGGCAGCGGCGGATGCTTTGCGAAAAGGGGTGCTTCGTAAGAGGCCGAGTAAGAAAAGGTGTGGAGAATGTGACTTTCGCATGGTTTGCAGTTCGGGTGCCAAGGTTGTGTGAGAAATGAGAGTAATTCAAGCTCCCCGGCGGTTTCCGATGATACGTGATTGATATTATTCCGCTCGTATGCTTTCCACGATGATGGGACCGCCCCAACCGTGACAATAGGATGAAGACTCAATAGCGAACCCGATGACATCGTGGCCCTCCGTATCGTAGGTCCATACCTGCTCTACATGGTCGAATTCCCATTGGCCTTCCTTGTCTGAAGTCAGGGATTGACCCAGGGGGGTCAAAAGGCGGATCGAGCTGAGGGACGATGGCTCGTTGATATATGTCCCATCGGACTCCAGACGCATCGACACCACGACCTTGGAAGCTCCCTTGGTCAGCACCTGTCCTGCCATACCGGCGAAGTTGCCACAGTATCCTTGCACAATGACGCAGCCCAAGGTTGCGCAATCCCCTTCGGTGTACGCGGCTACACCGCCCCAGGTGGCGACAGTGCTCGTATCGGGCATTTTGTGTTCTTTGCGGGGTGGGCCGATTTGGTGGACGGAAACAGGGAGTGATTTCGTGATGATGGGTTGACCGCCGAGGTCGAGGGACGTTGGTAATATATTGAAATCTAATGTTTTTCCACGAATATCATCCCAGGACCCCAAGAACCGAAGCTCGCCCTGGATGACTCCTACCGCGTGATTTTCTTGGATATCGGTGCCGATCCATGGGCCATCGGGAAGTGCGAAGAGGGAGGCTACGGATGGCACGGGGGAGGAGGCGAGAATGGTGGCGGCATCCCAGGGCAGCATGGTGTTTTGGACATCCAGGGTTGTGGGAGCAGGGTCTACGATGGTCAAGTTCAGGGTGGCGGGGTCGTCTCCCCAGATATCCTCTTCGTTCCAACGTAGGCGAACATCGGCGGTAGCGGTCTTGCCGAGTTTGCCATCGACGATATCAAGTGTAATTTCGGTCCAATCCGTGAGGTGGTATTGCGTAATCCCTTGGTAGCCTCCGGTGGCGGGCTCGAATCGAGGAGTCAGGACAGCCGTGGATGTGGAGGGTTCGACAAGATAATCGCGTCCGGAAAAGCCTTGACACGAAACCACGGCATGGCAGGAACCGTCGGATTCTTCGTGGATCCAAACGCGGGGGCCGTCTCCCACGATGTCTTTACCTGCCAATGCAAACGTGCCGGCCAGGGTCGAACAAGAGGTTTCTCCTCCTGAGGACCCGCCGCCGGTGTTGGGGCTACCGCCGGTGTTGGGGCTGCCGCCCGCGCCTCCGTTGGGATTGGTGTCCTCGGATACGGTTCCTCCGCAGCTCAAGCCGGTAGTAGCAAGAAAAAGAGACGTGAATAAGGCTGTTCGCCAGGGGTATCGTCGTAGCATGGCTCGCTTGATAGCAATCTTTATTCCAGCGCTGAAAAACGGATATTTGCAGGCGTTGGGATGAAAGACGAGGAAACGAGCGTCGGGATGTGCCACAATGTGTCAAAGCAGAGGGGTAAGAAGGGGTCGATGGGAGGGATATTGGGCCATGTTGGTCATGGACTTGGGGTTTGGGGTTCTTGGGTCCTGAATTTTCACCATCCGTCAAAAACAAGTATTGGTGGCCCCCATCCCCGGCCCTTCCCCCCACACGGTGGCCCCCATCCCCGGCCCTTCCCCCCACACGCTGGCCCCCCATCCCCGGCCCTTCCCCCCACACGGTATCCCCCCATCCCCGGCCCTTCCCCCCACACGGTGGGTGGAAGGGAGGCGGAGTCGGAGTGGAGTCAAGGTTGGACTCAGGATTGATAAAATGCGCTTCAATAATATATAATTCGAAATCCCTGTTTCTAGTTTCTAGTTTCTGAATATTTTAGCTCAATAATATTGGTAGTCCTGCGCGTCGTGATCGACTGTTATTTCTTGCCGCTTTCGCATTTATGCTGCTGACATTGCTGGGAGAGGCAGGCGAGCGGGCTGGACTTGACCGGTACTGGAAGGCCAATACGTCGAAGACGCGTACGATGTCGCTGTACCATCAAGGATTTTGTTGATTTATGGCGATACCGAACATGAAAGAGGAACGACTCGAGCGGTTGGTTACGGCTTATGCCGAGGTTCTTCAGAAACATCATATTTCGAGGGAAATAGTCGGGGTAGTATGAGGGGATGGCTCAGGATAGCTTCCACCTCCCGTTTGCTTTCCGTTCGCCTCCCTAGCACTGGAGCTTTGACTTTTTTCCAAGTTCGCATGACGCTTGCCTCGTTCATGCCGGAACGCCCCCTCATCGACCTGGTTCACCCTCCCCCCTACGGAGAGGTCCCCTTCAAACACCTCGGACTTTGTTACGTGGCCGCTGGCCTTCGCGCTTCCGGCTTCGATACACGCTACCACGATGTCTCCGAACAGCTTCACCGCGCCGGTTCGGATTTCTACGACGATCTCATTTTGCGCCTCTCCCAGCACGCGGGCGATATGAGCGACGCGCCTCGCCTAGACTTGCTCACCGAAGTCCTATTTCCCGAATTCGGCGATAGCGCCTTGGCCACCACGATCCGCGCCCAAGCCCACGAGACAGCCCAACGACTCCCCCACGCTCGCGCGGTCGGTCTTTCGGTCAACACACTCACGAGCTACTTCGCGGCGGCATTAGGAAAAATCCTTAGAAATCAAGACGTTATCGTGGTCTTGGGCGGCCCGATGATGTCCTACCCTCCCGTGGCCGACCTTTTTTTGCGCCTCGGCGTGGCCGATGCCGTACTTCGGGGAGACGGCGACGTTTATGCCGCTCGCCTGTTTCAGTCTCTTCTGGACGGAACACCACCCCGCGACGTGCCCGCGGCTCGATGGCTCGAACGAGATACCATCCGCTTGAACCCCGGCCTTGGCGGCCCCAATCTCGATACGCTCCCCTCCCCCGTTTTCGAAGGCAATGTCCTGGACCAATTCATTCCCTTGCAAGCCAGCCGCGGCTGCGAACGCTCCTGCGTCTACTGCTCCGAAAGCGGTATCTGGGAGGGCCAGGGCGTTCGCCGACGCTCCCCCGCTCGCGTGCTGGAGCAAATGGATGGCCTTGCTCTCGAATACGGACTGCGCGACTTCCACTTCCACGACGATTACCTCAATGGCCATCGTCGCTGGTTCGATGAACTTCTTCAGGGACTCTCCCACGGACGATATTCCTGGGAAAGCTTTTTCGAACCTTATGCGCTCGACACGGACCGACTTGGACGAATTCGCGATGCCGGATGCCGACTCATCAAGTATGGCATCCAGAGTTTTTCTCCTTCGCTGTTGCGCTTGATGAAACGCTCCCCCGATGTACGAGGCATCGTGGATGTGGTGGTACGAACGTACCAGCTCGGCATATCGACCCACTTCGACATGCTCATCGGACATCCGGGAGAAACCGAAGAAGATCATCGTCGAAATCTGACGATGATCGAAGAACTCTACCAACGCACGGGGGAGCGTCTGTATTTTTCAATCAATCCATTTTACCTAGCCGCGGGCTCCGAAATCGAACGTCACCCCGAACGCTTTCATACTGTCATCATCACGGCCGAAGCCAGCGATCATGCCCCTCCGATCGCCGAGGCGCTTCGTTCGATCGGCCCCTATCCCGTAGGATATCGCTCCGGCATCTGTGCCGATAGCCTGCGACGTCGCATGGCGGAACTGTCGTCCATCCTTCGGCGGCACGGGAAAGACTATTTGTACTTGGGGCAAGACCGTGTACCGACGGTGGGCCAAGAACCACGACGAATGCTTCCTGGCCTCGATGGCAGCGTCCCGAAGACAGTTCGGGAATCTCGTGCCGCGGGCGACGCGGATTTGGCCTTACCCAGCATCGTCTTGCGCGAGGATAGCAACGTTCGCCTTTTTCCTGACCACGATCGGATTTCGCTGCTTTCTGCTCCACGAGACCAGCAAGCGCTAGAACTAGCGCTCGACCATCTGCCCTCCGGCAGCACCGTGCGAATTCTGGGAGGCGAGGCCACGCTTTGTCCGAGCCTTCCGGAAATACTGCTGGCGATTCGTCAGCGAGGCCTGTCTTGTTGCCTCGAGACCAACGGTCTTCGCTTTAGTCGATCGGCCTATGCGCAAGCGCTCGCAAGGCGTGGTCTGACGCGGGCGACCGTATTGTTTTTGGGATTGGATGCTCGGGTTGCGGACGAACTCGCTGGCATGGATGGCGCGTTCGAACTTGCGATCGAGGGAGCGCGTCAGCTCATTGCGGCTAAGGTATCGACGGACATCGGGTTGGTGTTGAGTGATCGGACGGTCGAAGAGGCTCATCGGCTTGTGGAGTTGGTGGAGGAGCGACTGCCAGGGGCATCGGGGCTGCGTGTGGTTGTTGCGAAACTCCGGGGACCGAATCCGCCATCGTTGCCCGATCCGAATCGGGTGGAGGAGCAGGTTCGTGCGTTGTTGACACGGGCGCGAGCGGGCATTCGTGTGGTCTTTGAAGACCGGGGATGAAAGAGCGTGCGAGGTAGCATTTATAGCTTGACCAACGCGAAAGATTGTGAGAGAAGACCGCTCCGTTTTCGCCATCCTAGCTCAGTCGGTAGAGCAGCGGTTTCGTAAACCGCAGGTCACCGGTTCAAGTCCGGTGGATGGCTCAATAGAATCAGGCACTTATGATATTGCGGACCCGATGCTGCTTGGGCGTGACAGCGCTTCGTGGTGCCGATGCGCGCTAATTCCATCGCGCGAGATCGGTTCGATCCAGGTTCATGGTTGCCACGAAGCGCCACGCACGGCGTCGGCATTTTTTGCGATCAGCGACACCGCTTCGACGCGCCACTCAGAATTGACATCCGAATCCTGCGCTCAGACGGAAGTCCCAGGAAGTTTCGGCCTCGACTTCATATCGTTGCTGCCGTTGATCGACTTTCACGCGGGCTTGCCACGCATCTTCTTGTCCCATGTTCTTCGAGGCCCGAAGCTCCACAGGGATCTCGAAGGAAGCGATATCGATGGTGAGACCAAGTCCGGCAGTGAGCATCGTGTAATTATTTTTTTTCGTGAGAAAGGTGATACCCGCCACCGATCCTGGTCCCTCGGTCACTTCGAGGCTTGGATCCGCGGAAGAGACGCTTACGAATTCGGGTCCGATCAACGCGAATAGACGGCCAAAGGGCGTTGGGATGTTGACCTTGGCGAGCAGAGGGAAGCGCCAACTCGTAAGCTCGATTTTTTCACGAACCTTGGTCGACTGATTGTACGTGACATCTCGCTGTAGCACCGACATGTCCCGAACGATATCGAGTTCGAGGCTCAGGATTTTGATGAAGCGCACTTCACCGTAAAGGCCGGCGCCCCAAGAGAATCCGCCGCCGTTGCCGGCAAAACCAAGACCCTCATAATTGCCAGGGCGGTCAGAAGGGGTCGTCCATAAACTACCGCCGGCCATGGCCTTCACCCCCGCGGAGGAGTCGACCCAATCCGCTGCTTTGGAAGCAACGGTCCATGTGGAAAGGATGGCGGCAACGACAATACTCGAGGCAAAGACGGGACGCATGAAACCTCCTTGGTTAGGACTATTCTTTTTTTGCGCGGAGGGGAAGCGTCGAGGCGCCGTCCCCGCGCATCAAGGATTCGTTTCTGGGGTGTCCGAACCATGGGGGCGTCCTATGGGACGAAAAACGCAAGATAGTCGACCAGGTTATTTGAACATAAATTGTTCGGTGGCGGGAACCCTGACGATCGAGTGATTCGGGAGCTGTTGGCCGGTGTCGGGGAGCAAAGTGTCCTAAACCTGTTGGATCCCGACCGATTGCAAGCTATCGCGGAGAACTTGCGGGTTGTAGAGCCAAGGCACAGCTACCATCCAGGATTGCTGGCAGTAAGCGTCGTGATATCGACGTTGTAACGCTCCACGGATACCCAGGATGGTGGGCTGATGCCCGCTGGGTTTGCGAGATACTTAGGAGCAGGACCCAGCCAAAGAAAGCGGTTTTCGCAAAGTAGCTCGCAAGCTTGGGCGCGCGCTTCCGCTACCGCCTACTCGACGCTTGAAGGCGCTGGTCTGCAACGCCAAGACCCCGGAACTGAAACGCAGACTCAGCGCTTTTCGCGATGGATTGGTGCCCAACGGCTGTGCTTTCGAACTGCCATGGGCTTGGTACATCAGCAGCGCGTGCTGGACTTGGACGTCGAGTTGCGCACCCACGAGCAAAGCGCGTTGATGCGTGTGGTCTGTGTACCTTTTGTTGGCGAAGACCGGTACTATCTGACCTAGCTGCCACGGCAGGAGTATGGTGCCTACGAGGTGGCGGAGCTATATCGATTGAGGTGGGAGGTGGAGCTATTTTTCCGGGGATTGAAAGAGGCGATCCGACTCGATGACATCAGGCGCCTGGAAAATTAAGAATCTTTACGCACGGTTTTGTATGGTACGTTGCTGGCAGCCACGCTTGTGCGCGACATGGCCGCAAGTCTCCACCAGGTAGAAGCGGGCAAATCCGAGCAGGATAATGCCTCTGATAAGGTTTTTTCCTCCACAACAGCCCAGTGCGAGCCCCAAGGCCGACCAGAAGCAAACCAACGAGCCACCAAAGCAGAAAAAAAGACCAAAGCCATCAGCGTTCCGGGATCCAGACAGCAGCGGACCTTCTTCGCCGTCGCCTTATAGATCGGTCGAGTATTTCATCATGTGCTCGATTTTCTGCTCACTTGTCTGTCAGGGGAGACAAGCCGTCATCGCAACCTATCCAAGCGCATCATCAATGCCATTGTCGGTGGGGCTCGTCCCCGCGGTGGCCGTAAATACGAGTCTACTGTGGTAGAAGCCCACAGCCAAAGCTAGTCGCTCACCAAACTCAGGCCGTCACGGCAGGGCGTACACCGCAAGCAGTTGCACGAGGGTGACAATGTATACGCAAAAGGACGCCTCCATGGTGGGGATACTACAAGCCATTTCGAACGCGACAATACGAAATACGCCGTCCATCTGTGCAGCGGAGCTGCCAAGCTTCTGAGGCGTGGCTCCAGAACAACTGCCCTATCGACATCCATGATGAACCCGGATCCGTGGGTGTCGTATGGGATTGGCAGGTCTTCTTCTGGAACGTCACGTCCCAGCCACCTCATCGCGCGACGATGGCAGGTCTCTTTCAGATCTACCAGCAGGCCTGCCTTCCGGCTTCGAGCTGCACTGGCAAAGATGTTCGGTGCGCCGAGTTGTCTCAGGCTGTCCTCGAGTACTACGGCGGTGATTATGATTTTACCAAATATCTGCAATTCTAGTATACTGGCGTTACGGTCGGCGTAATCTACTGAGGTTAACGTGTTTTCCATAACCCCAGCCCGCAGGAGTCTTGTCCTCGTCTTCCTCTTCTTATCCTGCGGGTGTTCGGAAACCAGTAACCAACCAGTTCAGGGACGCGATGCGGGCGAGGCGAGCACGCTCGACACCATCGCTCCGAACGATGGTCCCACAGAATCATCCTCCCCGGATGCACCTCACGACGTCCCTTGCGACACTTCCTCCGACTGGGCGGTCAACAATCCCTCCGACTCCGCATTCGACGCCCTCCCGCTTGAAGCTGACGCTGCCTCCGACTGCGTTCATCCCCTCGTGGTCGCGGACTGTTCCGAGGGGTGGTGCCGGATTCCCAAGGGCTGCTTCCTCATAGGCTCGCCCCAAGGAGAGTGGGGGCGCGCCAAATACATCGAAGAGCAGGTGCAGGTCACCCTCACCGATGACTTCCTGGTCCAGGAGAAGGAAACCACGCAGGCCCAGTGGCTGGCCACGGGCCTTCCGAATCCCAGCCAGCAGACCGCGGAATACCTTTGCAGCGATCCCAACTGTCCGGTGGGCAACATGAACTGGTTCGAGGCGGCGTACTTCACAAACGTGTACTCGGAGAATGCTTCGCCGCCCTTGCCGCCTTGCTATGCCTTCGAAGGTTGCACGGGGGAGGTCGGGCAGGGGATGGTTTGCGAGAAGGCGTTGGCGGTGGGGGGTGATCTTTACGCCTGTCCTGGGTATCGACTGCCCACGGAGGCGGAGTGGGAGTACGCGGCGCGGGCAGGTACCACCACCGCCTTCTACAATGGGGATATCACGCCTTTGAGCAACCAATTCGTTTGCGGACCCGACCCAAACTTGGAGCAAATTGCCTGGTATTGCGGCAACGCAGGTGCGGACTCGTCGACGCGAGTAGGAGGGTTGAAGCCGCCGAACGCTTGGGGATTGTACGATGTGCTCGGGAATGTCACGGAATGGGTGAACGATCAGCTCATCACGGGCTACGGCAGCATTCCCCTCGTGGATCCGGGTAAGGAGTTGGAGGCGAAGGAAAAGGAACTTGGGATTCGGCGAGGTGGTTTGGCGGTCGCGCTGGCCCCTATGTGCCGCTCCGCCAATCGGATGCAGGCTCCTCGGTGGGGTCGAGGTGCCTTCGGAGGACTGCGGATGGTTCGAAGCTTGGGCTGAGGTCGAGATGCTTTCCCAGCCCGCCATATTCAAAGGAACCCTCTCTTCGCCCTCTTTCTCATGTCCTGCGGGTGTTCGGAGACCAGCAACCATCCCCATGGGCAGGATGCGAGCAACGCGAGCGCTCGGCCAATGAGAAATGACGAACACTCGACGAGTAGCCGCTTAATAGACCGCGTCATGGACAATCCTACGCTCTGCGCCATCCTGACCAGACCAAACCGCAAAGGAGCCTTGGATGACAGAGCCAGATGAAGTATCCAACGGGGAGCAGGACCCATCTGCTGATGGAACCGGTGTAGTTTTTTGTGCGTCTAGCGAGTCCGGTACCCCCAGCGCGACATCCCTGGTCAGGTACGTGGGCGTGCTGTCGAGCGCATCGCGATGGCGTAAGCATGTCGTGCCCAGATCCAACGACGACATGGGCCACCGGCAACAACGTCCGAGCGAGCCACAAGGGCCGCCGGTGACCAAGAGCACGGACGTGTCGTGTACGCTGGCGGGCTTGCCTGAAGCCTTGTCTAAAGCCGCGGAGCCCCCAAGCGCAACGAAGCTATTGCGGGGCCGTGGCGGCGGCGGGGACGACTCTGGACTGGACGACGCTTCTTCGCCGAGTGTTCGACGTAGATTCGCTGCAATGTCCGCGTTGCGGCGGGAGACTTCGTGTCCTTGCCACCATCACCGAGGCACGCGATCCTGACCCACAAGTGGGCTTCGACCCGGTCTTGTTCGTGGCGTAGCTGCTGGCTGGGCGTGCAGGGCAGTGGGTTATGCGCTGCAAGTAAAGGCGGCGACGCATGGGTTTGTCTACCGATCGCGTTCACACCATGAATCCGCCCTGGTTCCGTCTTGACAGCCATTACGCCGCCCCCGCGACGTGACCCGGAGCTTGTCCTGACTTGCGATAGCTGATCGATTATGCCAAACTGACACCCCGGGTGAGCGTGGGAAAGGAACCGGAACATGGGGCCTCGATCAAAATCACTACCCCGCGGAACCGCGCCTGCCCTCGCGATTACCATCGTGTTCTCGTCCGGCGAGGCAGTCGGTTCAAAGGGGGGGGGACGTGTCTCTGGACAGGAACCCCGTCCTATTCTCCAAGGCCATGCCGGAGGAGTTGGTTTGCGAATTCGACGAGGATGACAACGGGCTTGACGACGAGATCGAGACGCAGATCGCGCAGGCTTTGGTCCCTCAGTTTCGTTTCGACAAGTCCGAGGAGCACACGCGAAGCGGCGAGCCGCACGCAGTGTTCAACACGAGGATGAGCTTGGACGCCAGTGGTCGCCGCATCTTGACCATCAAGTACATGTTCGTGTGGGATCGGGACGGTGGCTTCGTCAACAGCGACATCTGCGGAGACGCCCATGCTGGGGACACCCAACCGATGACCGTAACAGCCGAGGTATACGAGGGGACGGACCGCTGGTTCGCGAAGTTGACCAAGCTCGACGGTTTCACACAGCAGGAAGCGCTTGGCCCTGACGAACTGCTCTTTGCCGGATCGCACCCGCTGGTCTTTCCCACAGCAGGCAAGCACCACTTCCGGCCCTATCCTAATGAGTATACATACAACGGTACGGTGAATTGCCACGAGAACGCCTATGGGAACGGCCCTGTGCGCACTCCCATCGTTGAGCATGTTCCCCACGGAACGAGAAGCCGGAACCTCCCTCTGGACTTCGTCTACCAATTCGCAGAGCAGTCGGCATGCTCTTCGCTCCAGAACCAGGTCTATCCAGTGTGCGTTGACGATCCTTCCGGTCTCATGCCTTCGATGGTCGTCGATTGCGGAGTTAGAGCGGCTTTCCATGAAACGGAACACGTGGTATTCAAATAAAAATGAAGCCGTTGTCCATGGATTTACGCAAA
>MWCO01000122.1 GCA_002070115.1 Deltaproteobacteria bacterium ADurb.Bin207 | reverse complement strand
GCCGTCTTCAACCTTCGCATGCTGGCCCTGGTCGGACGGTGGGACGAATTCTGGAACCAACCTGCCCTTGCTGACTGCCTCGTAACTGCGTTCCAAGCCTCTTCCCATTGAGGTGCTGTCTGACCGGGTAATGGATCATACCCGAATCGAAGGCTGATCAACCATGCAACGGCCCGCATTCTTCGATTTTTTGTGTAGATAGCCCGTGATCGTCGTTCTCTTCGAGCGAGCAATCGACGTTGCCAAGTCGGATGACGTCCCCCAACCTTATCGGGACTGGTTCCGAACCAACTGGGTTTTCATTCACGAACGTACCGTTTCGACTCCCAAAATCGTGGATGAAAAGCTCTCGCCCTCGGGTGAGGATGCAAGCATGCAGACGTGATATGGAAGAATGGGCAATGACGATCGAGCAATAGTCGCTGCGTCCAATCACGCATTCTTCTCCGCGTAACGGTGCCCTCGTATGAAAAAAACGAAGCTGGAGCGAGCGGGTCGTCATGCGATAGCCTATTGTGAAACGGCTGGCGTCACAGGCCAAGATGCATCGTCGTGAAACGAATTCGCTGTGGGTACGATTGGGGCAATAAGAAGAATCTTCTGTAAATTAGGAAATTTGCAATCTCTCATGAGTTCATGGTTTTTATTTGTTGCTTCGTACGCGGGGGTTGAAGTCATTTCTCTGTAATTATACGTATTTATGCGACTTTTGCCGCAGTGGTTCAGGAGCGCCTCATTTTTCGCGGGCAGCGGTTTGCCCCGGCGCAGGCGAAGCCAACCGTCGGCTCCGTTGATCCCGACCGACATCCGGCGCAAAATCATAGCCATGATCGCCAGGCACTTTTCATGACGCCCGCCGTATTCACCCCCGCCACAGATCTTCCCACCCTGGATGACGTCTCGCTGCTTTGGGACCGATTCGGAATGCTCGACCATATTCGAGACCATAGCCGGGTCGTGGGGCATGTCGCTCTCATGCTGACGACTTGGCTTGCGCAAGTGGGCATCTTGCTCGACCCGCGCGCCGTCGAAGTCGGTGCTTTGCTGCACGATATCGCAAAAACCCCATGCTTGGGCACAACGCGTCGCCACGATCGGGAAGGAGAGAACATCCTGCGTGACTTGGGATATCCGGAAGTTGCTTACTTGATTGGTGTGCATGTGCGGTTGCCACAACCCCATCCCATCGATGAATCCTTCGTGGTGTACTATGCCGACAAACGCGTGATGCACGATCGGATTGTGGACTTGGGCCAACGCTTCTCTTATATCGCCGAACGCTATGGCAAAGGCGATGCGGAGTCGTTGAAACGCATCGAAGTAGCGCGGTTGCGTGCATTCGCCGCGGAACAAGAATTGTTTGCTCTTCTGCCCTCTCATCGACCCGAGGACATCCAAGCGTGAAACCCTGGTATGGCCGATTTCGGGCCCTGTGGCGACGGCTTCGACTGTCGAAACGCATCGCGATCTTCGTAGGTCTCGGCGTGCTGCTGCTGTCGGTATCGAAAACGGCATGCTACGCGTTTTTCCGTCCATCCCACCTCGACCGATCGCACCCCGCTGTACGGGAAGACCTCGCCGCGCGCAGGCGATACCTCATCCACGCCGTTACCGACCTGTCGTCGGGCAAAATGCCCTGGTACCTGCCCGATCAGTTCAAAGGCGAATGGCTGGCCGTTACCTATTCCATGACCGCGATGGCGCTGGTGAATTTGTCTCGGATCTATCCGGATACGGTCGGTGAATCCGCGCAAATTCTCGATCAGATGGCTGCCGCAATGGAGACCGACGACGTAACATCTTTCGATCGGGCCTTGTGGAACGAGGACCCTCTTTCGTCGTTGGATGGCCCCCATGGGCATATTGGCTACCTCGGCCATCTGGCGATCGTGCTCGTCGCAAAAAAATACGTCAATCCGGCTTCCCCCAACGACCAGCGACTGCGCTCTATCCTGCTCGCGTTGCATCGTCGTATGCTCGACAGCCCGTGGATTTTGGCGGAAACGTATCCAGGGCAAATATTTGTGGCGGATAATGCCGTGGTGGTGGCCAGCCTTTCGCTTGCACAACCGCTGTTTCCGGACGTTTCCTTGGATATTTCCGAGCGTTGGGTTCGCTCGATACAACGGCGCTATTTGGATCCGGATACGGGATTGATGGTGTTTCGGGTGGGAACCGATGGCAGCGTGATCGAGAAAAGTCGCGGCTCAGGAGTCGCCTGGAGTATCTTCTACCTGAGTTACGCCCATGATTCCTTCGCACGACAACAGTACCAGCAGTTGCGCTCGACGTTGCTCAGCCAACCTTTCGGGTTGTTTCATGGCATACGGGAAGTTCCGGTCGGCAACGATTGGCAGGGCGATGTGGATTCAGGCCCCGTGCTGTTCGGATTGAGCCCTTCGGCCACCGGTTTTGCCATCGCCGGCGCGGTGCTCACGGGTGATGACGATACCACCTTGCACTTGTTACGGACTGCCGAATGGGCAGGGACGACCGTGAGTACGGGGCAGGGGCGACGATACCTGCTCGCGCCGTTGGTCGGAGATGCCATTTTGCTTGCCATGAGGACGGTGACACCGTGGCGGCAGCCCGTACCGTAACCAATCTACGCTTCCAGGACCCAGGAGGCGTCGCAGGCGGCGGCGCGGGTTTGATGTTGCCTTGGGTTCGACCGACAGACCATGCTAGGTCTCGGTGGGTACATGGCTGACGTATCGACTTCGGGAAAAACTCACCTTGTAGCGAATCTGGTGTTGCAGATTCTCATGCTTGTGGGTCATTTGATGCTGGGGATTGGCGCGGCGGTCAGCGCCGTTTTGTTTTTTTATGGGGATGCCGGATGGGGCCCCTTTGCCACGGATGCCGCCGATGCAGGGCGACGCACAGGCAACTTGCTTGCGATCATCGCGCTGGCCCTGTGGTCTTGCGTGGGATTGGTCTGGACCCCTTTGAATGCCTTTGGACTTTGGAACCGTCGCCCTTGGGCGCGCAGCAGCACTTCCGCCTATTGGCTCCTGTCCGCGCTTACCATCTGCCTCCTACCGCTATCCGTATATGGACTGCTCAGCTTGGCACGAACGGACGTTCGCGAGGCCTTGGAGCCTGATTCCAATTGAATCTATTAAATTGCCATATTTGAAGTTGTTAAAATAATAAATCTAGAAAACAAGGATGGGTCGTTGGTGGCGGACGCTTTTGCTTCAGCCAGCGGGCCAAACCTTTTTCATCCCACTTCGCGGGCCAATCGAATCCAGAGGTTTTTCGGTGGCGACCTCCGACCGCCTCTGATAATCTTCGAAAATTGACGAATACGAACATCTGACCGCGCATGGAGGAGCCATGAGGAGTCATGAGTAAGATGCTTCATGACATCTCTTTATGCCAGTGTCTGGAGCCTCATAGGGTTCGTCTTTGTCTCGAAGGTCGTTCGGCAATGGTGGATTTGGGCTTGACGGGTGAACAGAGCGAGTGGCTGGCACGTGGCGACAAGAGGCCAATTCGAGAGCATTTTCGAGGGAGCCTATGACGCATCCATTCGCTCCGGGACAGATCTTGGAGGATAAATACCGGATCGATAGTGTCATCGGCGAAGGGGGGATGGGCGTGGTGGTTGCCGCGCTGCACGTCCAACTCCAGCGAAGGGTAGCCATCAAGTTCTTGTTGCCGGAGATGCTTCGGAGCACGGAGGTGGTGGCGCGGTTTCAGCGGGAAGCGCGAGCCGCGGCGATGCTCGAAAGCGAGCATGTGACGAAAGTGATTGACGTGGGAACCACGCCTGATGGCACCCCATTCATGGTCATGGAACTTTTGACTGGGGAGGACTTGGCCACGCTGGTGGAACGTGGTGGCCCCCTTTCCGCAGATACCGCGATCGCCTATATTTTGCAGGCCTGTGAAGCAATCGCCGAGGCCCATCGCGCCGGTATCGTCCACCGCGACTTGAAACCCTCGAATCTGTTTCTCGCTGCCAGAAACGATGGGAGCAGCACTATCAAAGTGCTTGATTTTGGGATATCGAAGCTGCAATCGACGACCGCCAGTTTGGCTTTGACCCAAGAATCGGCGGTCATGGGATCGCCAACGTATATGGCCCCCGAACAAGTCAAAAGCGCGAAATCCGTGGACGCCCGGGCGGATATTTGGGGGCTGGGGGTGATCCTATACGAATTGTTGGCCGGAAAAACGCCTTTCCCCGGAACCGAGTACCATGAGGTGCTCGCCAAAGTGCTGTTGGAACCATGCCCTCCGCTGACGGCCTACCGTCCAGATATTTCGCCACAACTCGAGGCCGTCGTGCTGCGCTGCCTGCAAAAAAAACCGTCGGATCGATTCCCCACGGTCATGGATTTCGCTCTTGCTCTGCGACCGTTCGTCACGGATGACCTCACGCGCATGTCCATCGACCGCGTCTGCCGATTGGCGGGCGTCCCCGCGGCGGCTTCGACAACCGATACAAGGTCGGTTCATCAGCCGCGGCCGCAAACTGCATCGAATACCTTCGTGGCTTTGGCTGCCACCTCCCCCGCCGTGGGCACCACATCACCGCGTCGTATCCCTCGAGGCATTGTTTTCGGCGTTGGCGCGGCCCTGCTGGCACTCGTCCTTGCCGTCGGAGGCTTGTGGATGAATTGGAGCACAACGTCGCCTCCCCCCGGCGGAGTCGTGCCCGACGGGTTCAGCTCCAGCGCCGTTTCCGGAACCTCGGTGCGTGCCAGCCGTGCGCCCGACGATCCTGTCGATGCCCCAGCGGAATCGCAGGTTTTGGCTGCTTCCGCCGCACCGACCATCATCGTCGTCGATCCGGAGCCAACGCAAGTGGCTTCGACGACATCGCACGCAAATCAACTCCCCGTGCCGGCTCGCTCAAATCCCTCTGGCAAATCCTCATCGGGAAAGAAAAGCCAGTCTTCGAAGCATCCCGTCGTGGGAGAAACCCCGCCCAAAACCGCCAAACCCGCGACGACGAGCCGGAAAAACCCTTTGGATATGGATCTGAAATAAGGGAAATACCCATGCGCCAACACAAATTTCGTAATTATTTCGCTGCTTTCCTCGTGCTGGCTTCCACGGCGGGACCCGCCCTGGGGCAGCCTGCTCCCTCGGCGGAAACAGGGACAGAAGGCGATTCCCGCGCTGCCGTTCGGCCTTTGGCCGAAACGCTCACCGAACAGGCGCTCGCGGAATACGAAGCTGGCAAGCTCTTGTTCGGCGATGGCGATTTTGCCGGTGCCAGCGTGAAGTTTCAGCGCGCCTACGAAATCTCCAAAGACGGACGATTGCTGTGGAACAAAGCCGTATGCGAGAAAAACTTGAGACATTATGCCGCCGTATTGCGTTTGGTGCGCCGATACCAGCAGGAAGCTGGCCCGATGCTGTCGGAAGCCGACCAACAAGAAGCGGCGGACCTCATTCACGCGGTCAGCAACTTCGTGAGCCCCGTATGGGTGACGATCGATGAAACCGGCGCAACCATCTCGGTGGATGGCGAAGTGATCGGCACATCGCCTTTGACCGAACCGTTTCTGGTGGATATGGGCTCGCGCCAAATCACGGTCTCGAAACCCGGATTTAGGGACTACACCCAGACCGTGCAGGTGGCCGGCATGAGCGAACTGCGCTTGAGCATCCGAATGGACCGCGAATCGGTGGAAGGAAGGCTTCTCATCGCCGCGGGGCCTGGAGAAACCATTTTCCTCGATGGAAAGGTGGTTGCCGAAGGACGCTGGGACGGTAACGTATCGCCTGGGCGCCACAACATTCGTGTGACGGCTCCTGGCAAAGAACCCTACGATAGCGATGTCGAAGTGCGCGCGAAAGAAACCCGGGAGCTTCGGATCAGCCTTTCTTCTTTAAGCAAAAACGATGGGGGGGGAGGCGGCAGCACCTGGCTTTGGGTTACCGGCGGAACCTTGCTCGTGGCCGGAGCGGTGGTCGGCGGATACTTCTTGTTCAAGCCAGAAGATAAACCCGCCCCTATGAGCGCGATGGGAACCATTCCCCCAGGCGTCGTGCAAATGCCGCTGATAGGCACTTGGCGTTGACCTGAAAGATCCCCTCATAATTTCCTGAAAAACAAGGGATATGGGCGATAATCCCCTAAACCTTGACATTGACCCGGTCCTTGACATGAACGTGAACTTTGACCCAAAACCTTGCGTTTGACCTGGTCTTGAACCCTAGCGATTCCTAGCCGAGTGGTGATGGGTACGACGTTCCGGCAGTCGACAACAAGGGAAATACTCCGGGAAAAATGAGGGGATGGCTCAGGGGTAGCGTATGCGGCGATTGAAACTAGGAACTAGCAACTAGCAACTAGCAACTAGGAAGTGGTGATGGGTACGACGTTCCGGCAGTCGACAACAAGGGAAATAGTCCGGGAAAAATGAGGGGATGGCTCAGCCGCAAACCATGCCCCCGGGACTCACGGCATCGGATGCGCCTCCAAAAAATGCCAGGAGCCTTCCGTGGCGGACGGCCCCTGCGTGTCAGAAAAAGCAAGAGATACCGACGCCCCCGGCCACGCATGACCAAGACCTTTGACTTCCAAGTATTCAATGAAATCCTTCCCCGCGCCGTCGACGTAGACGCTACGTCGAAAGCTATACCCATGGGCTGAATCATCACTCACATGGTGGGGAAACGAGGAAATCGATTGATTCGACAGGTTGTCATCCACCACATCCGCCGCCAGTACCCATTGTTTGACCAGAAGATCACCGTTGGCGGGCGGGACATTGATGTCCAACGAGCCCTGAATGGCGAAAAGAGGCACTGGGCGAGCCCGTGCGCCCATGGCGCTGACGACATAGGTAGCGAGGGTGGCCGCGGGCAATACGCTTGCCGAGCCGACACAAGGCGTTCCCTGGAAAGGACACCCTTCCACCGAGCCAATCGACGCAAATACATCCGGAAAAACCGCTCCCAATACCACCGCCATGGCCGCCCCCGCCGACATTCCCACCGCGTGAATCCGCTTCGGGTCGAGCGCGTGGGTTTTCCCAACCTCCCCCACGATCGCGGCAATCACCGCCGCTTCCCCCACGTCCCGACGCTGATGCCCGGGCAAAAACCAATTCCAACACAAGGCGGTATTCGCAAGCAAACTCTGCTCAGGCCACACCACGATGAACCCGTGCTGATCGGCTAGACGATTGTACCCGGATGCCGTCGCAAAATGCGAGGCCGACTGACTACAGCCGTGCAAAGCCACCACCAAGGCACGAGGCGTGCCGTCGTAACCGGCTGGCTCGTAGAGCAAATAATCCCGCGTCCCCTCCGGACCCACGTAGGAGCGCTCGAGCAATGTGCCATCTCCCGCGGCCGCTTCGAGATCCATCCCGTCATTATCCATATCCGGATAGACGTCCGTCGCGCTCCCCTCGGTTTCGGCATCCCCCGGCCCTACCGCCTCACCATCCGCCATCGCATCCGTGGATACTTCCGCTGCCGCATCGAGTATCGGATCCGACGGCGAATCGAAAGTGCCGGTAGATGTCGAGCAACCTGTCCATACCACAAGCGTTGCCACGCCAAACCGCGCCGAAACGTCACGCATATCTATGACTTACTCGCTTTCGACCCTCTGCGCCAGCCGCTTTACCTCTGCCTTTCAGTTCAACGAAACATGAATCGTGAACGCACCGGCGGGCGGGGCAGTCTGCGAAGGCGTATCCACAACAAGAAAATATCGCCCAGGCTCGATATCCCGGATAACTGCCTTATCCCCCCAAGCCACACACGCTTTCGGATCGCTACCCTCGAGCACGTGGACGGCAAGGCGAACGGGAGGCTGATAATCAAGGCGAATCGTGAGCTTTCCCCGCCTGTCGACCGTCAGCGCGTAGGTGATCTCCCGGCCGGAATACGCCTTATCCGAGCCGGAGTACGTTTCCCATGCCTGAACGCCAGACTGCGACGTATCCCCCTGGCTCGTATACGGGAGAGTATCGATTCGAAAGGGGCATTCAGGCGTGCCATCGGCAGTGCAGGGCCGCCACACCGAAGCCGGAATATCCCGACTGTCGATGAGAAAATAGTCGACCCGATCCCGGGTTTTCGTAAAGGCCTGCGTAATGAAGGCTCGCCAATTCGCGATTCCCGGAATGACCTGGCATCCCGCCGACCAAATGCCGATCGAGGCGTGCCCAAGGGGCCCGTCGATTTCCGCCATGTGTATGTTGTGCGCGCTGCCTTGCCGGTCATGATCCCGCAGCTTACGCGGTGATAGCCAGCCGTTACGGTCATTATCCCAATGACCATTATGGTTGGTATCGTCGCGGACAACATAGCTTTTTTCAGCCATTCGCAGCGCATGATAGGAATTGTGCAAGCCGTTGCGAAGGCGATACCGGCGATTGGCGCGAAGAAATGAGGCGTGATGGCGGCCAAAGTCGAAAAGCCCCGGGTCGGTGGTTACCGGAAACTCCCGTACGTGCCGGAAACCCTCCTTCGTGGTCCAGAGCAATACCAACGTGTCATTGAATCGATCCGGCAAATTCCCGTGATAGATGAGTTGCCCCGGATAGGCTCCGCGAAGACCCACGATCGTTCGCACTTCGGGGCTGGTATTCATGGTCAGTCCCGTGGTGCTTTCGGCAATCGTGCGGTAGAGTTCAAAGGCCTGTGATTCATTGAGGTGCCGGACCCCCGCGGGGGTTTCGAAACAGCGGGTGGGCGTGCTCCACCCGTCGGCTCGCTCGAACAACGGCATGGTATCCTTGTATCCGGGCATCACCAGGTCTTCGGGATGGTGGTCCCGCCATCCGGCGAGTCGATAGGTATAGGGCGGAGGTGGCTCGGTTGTCGGTTCCGTACGATCATCGTTGCGCCCGGAAACGCCCTCGGGCAGAGGTGGGCTGTTCGAAAAAGCCGATTCATAACCGAAACCACAGGAGGTTTCTTTCGCCGATCCTTGGTCAGCATCGTTATAAGTTATTGAATTAATGGGATATTGTTGTTTTTCCCTCGCAGAGGCTTCGGCCGGGGGCAACGAGGTTTGGGAAGGCGAAGCGTCGGCGTGGGATCGTCGGGAAGGGTCGCAATGGACGGGCGTGAAACAGAACAATATCAGCAAAACAATGCTTCTGCAGATCGAGGGCCGCGGTCCAGGAGACGCCGTGCAATTCGAACCTGATGTTCGTGCCGACATGTTCATCCGATGCGGCAAGCCTTTGCTACCACGGGCGATAGGATGGTGTTCACGGTGCTCCCAGCGCCAAACTCAGGCCGCCTCCCAAGGAATGAAATACGGCCCGGTCCGCGGGTTCGCCGTCACGAACTTTGGGCATCCACCCACCGCCGACCATGGCAAATAGCCTTCCGCCATGAAACACGCTTTCGAATCGCGAACCCAGGTCCAGGGCAAGTCCTGCGCTACCCGCGGGATAGACGCTCGAAGTTTCGGCGTGCGCCTTCGGTGGGCCTGCGATGTCACATTGTATTCCTTTGCCTTCGGCATTGGCGCAATACGATCCGGAAGCATCCAACCATGTGCCGGCCAAAGCTGCCATTCCATGCAGCTCCACCCACCGGCTTTTGGGGGTCAGACGTACATCGGCGCCGACTTCCAACGCGACCCGCCGCGCCTCGTACGACGCCTGAGCCGAAGAGCCTTCATGCATCGCCCCCCAGCCAACCAGCCCCACCGCAACGCGCTGCTGCTCGTCGATCTCGGTTCGATAGCGAATCATCGGCTCGAAATGACCCGACTCATCGCCACCGCCCACCCACCGACCCCCTGCGGAAAGCCCTTTCAAAGGAAGCCAATCTCCAGGTTCAAAAAGGCCAGCGACTTGCTGCGTGGGTGTTCCTTCCGGATCCGTGGCCGCCGAGCTGAGGAAAAAACCAGGAACCGCGGCAGCTTGCACCTCCACGTGGGTTCGGGGATTCAGGGCCATCGACTGTCCCGACACCATCGGTGTGGGGCCCAATGTCGTACAGCCCGAGACCAAAACGAGTGCCATGATCTCCAGGGGACGGATGGTAAGCGGCATGATCATCATCCTAGCATCCTCCATGCCTTGGTGGAAAAATAGTATTAATCCTGATATATTCAAGTAGTTACAATATATCTGGGACTGCGGTGTTGTGAGTTTTCGACAACAGGTGTGGCAGAATTCATGTTCCGCCAAACAAGGTCAAGGCTTGGAAGAAAACCGAAATGAAGCCGTCGAACATTTCTCGGAACGGTTGTATACTAACCGGACCGAAGGAGTCGAAGGATGGGTCGCGGGTCTAAGCTGTTAGGTATTTCGTTGTTGTTGATGCTATCGTGCGTGCCGGCGCAGGCGCAAAAGGAGCGCACTGGGATAGAACGAACGCCCCCGCCCACGCAGCTTCCACGGTCCAGACCGGCACCTGTTGCGCCCACGGTAAGTCCACAGCCCAGACCTGCACCTGCTGTGAAGCGGTGTCCTGAGGCGACATCACTTCCCAGTGGTTATGTGTGCATCGAGCCGGGCACGTTTGTGATGGGGAGTCCGTCGAGTGAAGATGGGCGGGATAGTGACGAAGATCAGCATCGAGTGACGTTGACGCGGGGGTTTATGATGAAAGCGACGGAGGTGACGCAAGGGGAGTGGGAGTCGTTGATGGGGAGCAATCCTTCGGACTTCAAGGCCTGTGGAGGGAGGTGTCCTGTAGAGCGAGTGAACTGGTATGAAGCGATAGCGTATGCGAATGCGTTATCGAAGAAGGAGGGGTTGGAGATATGTTATAGGGATGGAGAG
>MWCO01000121.1 GCA_002070115.1 Deltaproteobacteria bacterium ADurb.Bin207 | reverse complement strand
CTCCGCCATCGACGCCGCTCGCACCGCCATTCGTCTCGGCGCTGCCCAGGTTACCGTAGTGTATCGCCGCACCCGCGACCAGATGCCAGCTTTCCCCCACGAAGTCCAGGAGGCGGAGCGCGAAGGCGTTCGCATTCGTTTCTTGCTAAGCCCCACGGAGGTTCTCGTAAAAGATGGCGCGGTGGCGGGGTTGCGCTGCGTACCCATGGAACTGCAAGGCTTCGACCGCGCGGGCCGTCGCCGGGCGGTTCCCAGCCAACAACCGACGGTGGATGTGCCGGCCGACATGCTGATTACCGCGATTGGCCAGCAGCTCGACCTGTCTACGTTTGGCTCCGACGTGATGCCGAAAACGAGTCGGGATGGCTATGTAAGCGTGGATCCGCGTACCGGTCAAACCGATATTTTGTGGCTATTCGCGGGAGGTGACGCCGCTTCTGGACCGTCGTCCGTGGTGGAAGCCGTTCGGGATGGGGAGCGAGCGGCCGTGGCCATCGACCGGATGCTGAGCGGCAAAAGCCGTGCTTTCTGGCGGGAGCATCGCTCCGTGGATACGTTCTTCGATCCGGACGCGGATCCTTCGACGGCGCCGCGGACGCACCAGCGTTTGCTGGCGATTGAAAAACGCCTAGGCCGCTTCGACGAGGTCGAGTTGTGCTGGACCGAGACAGATGCTCGGCGAGAAGCCGCTCGATGTCTGCGATGCGACTACCGAGAGACTTGTGGATGAGGAGAATCACGTCATGCCGACGCTGACGATCAATAATATCACGGTTCAGGCTCCCGAAGGGGCCACTGTTCTTGAAGCGGCACGGGCGGCGGGAATTCATATCCCCACGCTTTGCCATCTGCCTGGGGTGCATGCCCCGGGCGCTTGTCGCGTCTGCCTCGTGGAGGTGGAAGGAGCACGAACGCTGATGGCGTCGTGTGTTACCCCCGCCAACGAGGGAATGCGCGTTCACACCAACTCTTTACGGGCTCGCAATGGGCGACGAGACGTCGTCGAGCTTTTGCTCAGTGAGCATGAGGGAGATTGCACCACCTGTTCTCGGAGCGAGGATTGTGAATTGCGGGCCATCGCTCGGGAAGCGGGTGTAAAAGACATTCAATACCGCGGAGAGCGTCGTACGACTCGTCTGGACTATTCGACCAAAGGTTTGGTGCGCGATACGGGCAAGTGCATTCTATGCCGAAGGTGCGTGGCGGTTTGCCAAGACGTGGAAAGCGTAGGGGCGATTGCGCCGCAAGAGCGCGGATTTGGGACGTATATTGGTCCGGCGTTCCACGCTCCCTTGTCCGAGGTCACGTGTGTGCAATGTGGACAATGCTCGGCGGTCTGTCCGGTGGGAGCCATTGGTGAGCGGGACCAGATCGATGAAGTCTGGCGCGCGCTGGACAATCCCTCGCTGCACGTGGTGGTGCAGACGGCACCCGCGATCCGTGCGGCGCTTGGCGAATGTTTCGACTTGCCTCCGGGCACGTTGGTGACGGGAAAGATGGTGTCGGCCCTGCGCAGGCTTGGTTTCGAGGCTGTCTTCGATACGGACTTTTCCGCGGATCTTACCATCATGGAAGAAGGGCATGAACTGCTGGCTCGGTTGCAAGGGGCCCTGGCAGGGGGAGCCAACAAAAGTCCGCTTCCCATGTTTACGAGTTGCTGTCCCGCGTGGATTCAGTTTGCGGAGCACTTTGCGCCGGACATGCTGGACAATTTGTCTACCTGCAAGTCCCCGCAGCAGATGCTTGGCGCCCTGGCGAAATCCTACTACGCGGAGAAAATTGGCAAAAAACCCGAAGAAATCTTCGTGGTATCCATCATGCCCTGCACCGCGAAAAAATTCGAATGCGATCGGGAAGAGATGCGTGACAGCGGTGCCAAAGACGTCGATGTGGTGCTGACCACGCGCGAATTGGGCAGAATGATCCGGGAAGCGGGAATCGATTTCGGGTCTCTCGCCGACGAAGAAATGGACGCGCCGTTGGGGATTTCTACGGGAGCCGCGGACATTTTTGCCAACTCCGGCGGCGTCATGGAAGCGGCTTTGCGCACGGCTTATGAAGTCGTGACCGGAAGACCCCTGCCACCCGTTCAACTCGAACCCGTGGGAAAAATGGCCGGAGGCGGCGTGCTTCAAGCGTCGTTGCAAGTCAGCGATGCCCTGCCGGCATGGTCTTTTCTCGAGGGGCAAACACTCAACGTGGCCGTGGTGCATGGCTTGGCACACGCTCGTGCTTTGATCGAAGACATCCGTGCCGGACGGCAAAGCCCCCATTTCGTGGAGGTGATGACGTGCCCCGGTGGCTGCATCGGAGGCGGAGGACAGCCGCGAATGACCACCGACGAAGTGCGCAGGGCCCGCATCCAGGCGATTTGCCAGGAAGATGCAAGCAAACCCTTGCGAAAATCACATACCAACCCGGGTGTCACCCAACTTTATGAAGAGTACCTCGGAACTCCTTTGGGTGAACGCTCCCATCACTTGCTACATACCCATTACCACCCGCGATGCTTCGTGCCCAAAGCCCCGGCCAAGGAAAAGGTGGCACCCAGACCGCATTCGGAGGTACGACCAGAGCCGTGAAGGACAAGCCTCCCGTGGTATATCTCGTCGATGATGATGTGGACTACTGCGAAGTCAACCGCACCGTGCTCGAGTCCGCCGGTTACCGTGCCGTTTGCTTCCCAGGTCCCAAAGAAGCGTTGTTGGAAGCGGAGCGCAATCCCCCGGACCTCATCATTACCGATATGATGATGGGGTCGCTCGACGATGGGCTCCGACTTTCCCGAAGTCTTCGAGATCACGCGAGTTTATGTCATATCCCCGTGCTGCTGGTCACGGGATTGGTCCGGGAGCTTGGCTTGGATATCGTGCCTCGGGATTCCCAGGATCTCGAGGCATTGAATGCCAGCGCCTTTCTCGAAAAACCCACCTCTCCTTCCCGACTGCTGCAAGAAGTGCGACGCTTGCTGGCCGAGGCTTCCGACCCGGCTGCCCCCCGATAGCTCAGAAGAGTCAACGTTTTATGTAGATAAAACGTCCGCCTCTCGTGAACGTCGTTGTTTCGGCCAATACCGAAATTGTGGCTTTCACGATTCTCGAAATGCCTCGAACGATACTCGCTACTCGTCGAGTTTATCGCGATGCAACGGCCATACTTGCGGCTCCCCGATGCTTTCGCCGTCTTGCCGTCTCGTGGAAAGAAGGGCCATCGTGGGTTGAACGATGCCCTGCGAAGTGCGGCCACCATAGTGGGGAAGAGGCATGTCTACACGACAAAGGGCATCATGCACCTGACGCAGGGGCGCAAGGCCGCCGAGACTTGCCACGGACGGAGGAAGGATCAGGCCGAGTCGTCCGCCGGGTTTCAGGAGCGATGCGCTCCGATGAACGAACAGACCGTGCAACGGGCGATTTCGTTGAAACGCCGAACTCAGAGAGGTGAAGTACCGCTTGAGATCGTTGGCAAGGGGGTGAGCCGCGACGCCTGAGCAACTTACCCAAGGAGGTTTACCCACGAAAGCGTCGAAACCGGGTTCTGGCGACTCGAATATTTCGGGAAATTCCAACGGCCAGTGGAAGTAGGCTGCGCGGTTCTCGGTGATGCTCGCTTCCCGCAGCATCATCGGTTCATCGATGGTCAACCTTTTTCTCGCTTTGTGGTGACCGTTCATCAGGATCTCCCGGATGAGCTGGTCCGCCAGCAGCCGAAGGGACTCGACACGAGACGGTGAGCGATTTCGTCCGGTCTTTCTCGGTGCCCCATGCGTGGTCGGACGCGCCATGGCCGTGGAAGCCCAATGCAATGAATACAATCGCGGATCGGGTCTTCTGCGCGCGGGGGACCCATGCCAGGGCCCAATTCCCACGAGGGCATCACCATGACGAAGATGGCGATTGATTTCGGGCATTGTACCGTCCGGTTTCATCCCAATGAGTCGAAGGCTCAAACGCGCCAGTTCGAGCGCAATGGGATCCCCATCCACACCATAAAGGCAACGGGATGCGACCTGCCACCGAGCCTGCGCAAGCGCCGTGGCATCGTTTTGTCGGGTCGAATCCGCGGCCACGACGGCATAGGCGAGTTGCCGGCATGCTTCTGTCAAAAATTGGCCCGTACCCATGGACGGATCGCAGATTCGCAGTGCGAGCAAGCGATCGGAGGCTCCCTGGGCCGCTTCGACCAATGGCTCGAGCGTGGCCCGAACTGTCTTATGAATCAATTCTCTGGGGGTGTGCGGCGCTGGCGTGTCGCGTGCGACGAGATTGGCTTGAAGAGCCACACTGCCGGCAGGAAGCAAGGTATTTCGTGTGCGGGCTGGAATGACCGCGAGCATGTCGTCGACATCGGCGGCGCCCATCAATCGCTGCAACAGAGCCTGGGACGGTTTGATTCCACGCAGGCTGAGGTACTCGCCTCTCGCAGTGGGTGGGACTTTGGATAGTTCGTCGAGATCGACCAACGCATGAGTCGTCCCCCACCGAATCGTTCGGCCTCGGCAGCGAACGAGTTCGAATTCCATCAGCCGTTCGTACAATGCAACGACGTGGTCGATTTCGAAGTTTTCTTCTCGGCTGGTGGGTAGGAGCGCACGAAAAACAGCGTGGATTGCCGCATCGGACAAGGCTTCGGGGGAATGAGGTTCCGCGGGCGGTCCCAGAGGTCCGAGCCATGCCCCGGAGAAGACCTCCGATTGCCAAGGCTTCAATATTGCGTGTGTTTTCCCGCTCAAGGCGTTGGAAAGGCGCAAAAACCTTCGCCATGCCCCTTTGGCCGTACGCTGTTGGGCCAGGGGTGTCCAGGCATAGCCGCGATCATACGCGCTATCGCCCAAGGGAAGCAGACCCTGCGCTTCCGCATGAAGCACGATGGCGGATCGAAGCACGACGGTAACGAGGCCCAGCCTTGTTTTCGAGAGCCATATCTTGTCGGCATCCTCGAACATGGGCAGTTGGCGCATCGAAAAAGCGTTGCGCACATGGTGTTCCAGCAAGAAAAGGGCACGGACAGCTTGTTCGGGGAGAGTCGTCTTCCGAGGATTGGGTTGAGAGCGAGGCATGACGGCAAAGGCGATGGGGTGCGCGCACACATAGCCTGGTTTTGGGGCGAAGAGCCAGGGAGAAGAACGTGAAAAATGCAGCAGTGGGCCGTATTTCCCCGCGGGTCGCCAAGCTTGGATTCGGGTTTGGTGTGCGACGGGAGTGGATGGGTATGGGTAGCGACTAAAATGCGACGATTTTTCGATTGCTTTTGCTAGGCTTCGGAGTTGATGACTTGGTCTTTTCGGCTTTCTTGTGGTTGTGCCTTCATTTTAGCTGCCTGTAGTTCTCAACCCTCGGCGGAGCCATCGGACTCTCCGTCGCTCGATGCGAGCACGGAGGACGGTGCGCCGTTGGTTTCCTACGATCCGGTGTGTAGTGCGGATGGTTGGTGTTGGGCCTCGCCTCTGCCGCAAGGCAATGGTTTGCGATCCGTGTGGGGAGCGTCGAATTCGGACCTTTGGGCTGTGGGGGATGCGGGGCTTGTGTTTCGGTTACAGCAAGGTCGGTGGACGCCAATACGAACCGATTCGAAAGGGGATCTGCGCGCCCTTTGGGGTTCTGGACCCAACAATATCTGGGCAGGTGGCGAGGAATTGATTCATTGGGACGGTCAATCTTGGACGAAAACGTCTGGGCCTTCGGAGATTCTTGTGCTCGAGGGATCGGCGGCCAACGATATATGGCTCACCACCGCGGGGGCGAACGTGTATCGGTTCGACGGAACTGCTTGGAACGAAACGTTTCCGCCGGTGGCGGGCGTGTACCGGGACGTGTGGGTTGGGGCTGCGAACGATGTCTGGCTCGTGGGAGATGCGGGAGCTTGTGTGCATTGGGATGGGTCGACGTGGCAAAGCAGGCCGGAGGTAGGAACTCGGAACTTTACTGGCGTGTGGGGTACGCAAGGAAAAGGGGTGTGGGCCATCAGTCATGGTGCGGGCTCGAACGACCGGACCCGAATCCATCATTGGGACGGCGGCTGGAAAGCTGTTTTCGACGCGGAACCGCATGAGCATCCCCAGGCCATCGGGGGAACGAGTGAGCAAGATATATGGGTTGTGGGAGCCAACGGGCTGGCGCTCCACTGGGATGGGGCCACATGGCGTCGGCATGGTACGGGCACGACACGAAAGCTCGAGGCGCTTTGGGCCATGGGAGACGAATGCTGGGCGGTTGGCGCGGTGGGAGCCATCATCCATTGGCACGCAAGTTCATGGAATAAAGTGACCGAGGGGGGCGAAACGTGGATGAACGATCTTTGGGTCGCGGGTGCCAACGATGTTTGGACCGTGGGGCAAGAAGGAGCGATGGCGCACTTCGATGGGGCCGGTTTTGTGACTACCGACACGGGAGACCGAACTCGTTTGGCGAGCGTATGGGCGTCGGGGCCCGAGGATATTTGGGCTGTTGGGGCCTCTGGGGTGATTGTTCGCGGGATCGATGGGAAATGGTCCAGGGTTTCCGCGGGAACCTCTCGCGATTTGTTGGCCGTGACGGGGTGTGGAGCCGAAGATGTATGGGTGGGAGGAGTACAAGGAACGCTCCTGCATTGGGATGGAAAGGCATGGCGAAGCCACGAAGGGGCGGCGCAAGGCAATGTACAATCTTTATGGTGTGGCGGAAAAGATGACGTATGGGCAGGGGGGCAGGCCGGACTGTTGATCCATTGGGATGGAAACGATTGGAATTCCGCCACGTTATCGATTTCGGCGGATATCATCAATCTTTGGGCAAGCGGTTCGAAAAACGTATGGGCCGTGACCGCGTCGGGGTTATTGCATTGGGATGGACAGGTTTGGGAGCCAGTCGAGATTGGTGAGGGCGGGTTGTCGAGCCTTTGGGGAAGCTCGGATCGAGATATATGGGCGGCTGGACCCGCGGGTCGATTATTGCACTTCGACGGGGAGTCCTGGTTGCGGTCAGACCCCGGTACGCGAAGCGACATCCTTTCGGTGGGGGGCAGCAGCGATGGTGATGTGTGGATACTGACATCTTTTGGGGGGATTTTGCGCAAGCACCGCTGAGGGGCACCGTGTTTTCATAGCCATCCTCGAACCGTGGGCCTACGATCCGTTGCCTGATGAGCATCACGATTCGGCCAGCGACTCCAGACGATGTGGAGTTCATTCTTCAACTCATTCGCGATCTGGCAACCTTTGAAAAAGCTCCGGATGCGGTGAAGGCGACTGTCGAAGATTTGCTTCGCGATGGTTTTGGTCCGCACCCACGGTTCGAGTCGTTGATTGCGCAACTCGACGATCGGCCTGCCGGATTTGCACTGTATTTCTACAACTATTCCACATGGGAAGGAACGACCGGCATCCATCTGGAGGACATTTTTGTTTTGCCCTGGGCTCGAGGTCATGGTGTGGGACGTGCGCTGATCGGGGCCGTGGCGATGCGTGCGAAAGAACGTCGATGTCCAAGGCTCGACCTTTCCGTATTGCATTGGAATCCCGCCCGGGAGGTTTATCGCAAGCTTGGCTTCGTGCCGTTGAGCGAATGGGTTTCGTATCGTCTGGAAGGCGAGGCATTATCGCAACTCGCGGCACGAACCGCCGAAGGCGCTTGTGTGTCCGAGCGTGTCGAACCAGACGAATGAGCATGCATCTTTCGATGACTCTTGCCGAATGAGGCCATCCAAACCAGTTCGGTTTGCCAGCATGGCACGATGAGGGTGAGGCAAAAATGCCTTGCTGTGGAGCCGGTCCGCTACCCGGTCGTTCGTCCTAATCGATCGTCGACTAACCCCAGAGACGTGTTTGACAAGGGCTGAACGATCGTGGGTAGAAACGAGGCGTCAGGTGATCGGCTGGCGACGTCGTGGTTCAATCTGTTTTTTCGAGATCGCTGCCGTTGGCTCGTGGTGTCGGGCGATCTTCATCAGGCAAGAACGTCACACGAATCCCCGAGTCCACGCGAGAAGGTTTCGCTTGTGGGCGCATCCATCGCGGTACCACAATCACAAGGGCCCATAAGCCAATCACGACCAGCCATTCGGTCCACGAAGCGTTCACGCACGGTTGTTTACCACCTCGGCATGAGGTTGGCGTAGTTAAGTCCAAATCAATGGGCGAGGTTCATGGCCTTATTATTTCTGCGACGTTCACACGATCCGGACTCTGTCGTGGGCCCTTTGACTCCCGACCAGGTATGGGAGGCAAGTCCATCGGAAGACGACTGCTTGTCGTTGCGTGAATCCGGCCCTTTCGTTCCGGTGGGGGTGGGTCTGAACTACGATGATCGGTTGCGGGAGGTGATGCTGGAGGCATTTCCCAACCCGCGGGCCTATCGTTATGCCCGCAAGCGATTGGCGCTGTACTTGTGTCTGGTTCCGATCCTGCTGTGGACATTGATGGACGGTCAGATGCTCTTTGCGGGAAGAGATGGCGCCATGGCTGCCCTGATGATGGATGTGTTGTCGGTGGTGTGGGTAGCGGTGGATCTTGGCCGTCCTGTCCCGAGGCATCCTCATCTTATGGCGGCGGCTTTTGGTTGTGCGTCGATGCGATGGATTCAGTTTGCCTGCATGCGTTGTGGGGATGCTTCTGGGCTATGGATGCTGGCGTTTGCTTTGCTGGCGGCGGTGGGTGCGCTGTGGATGCTGTGGGCGGCTCCGTCGCCGCGAGCCATGGCGGATCACATTCGCGCGGCTTTGGCGATACCTCCGCCCACGGTGTTGCCGTCGCGCTCGACACCTGGTTTTTTCCGAACCATTGTTTTTTCGGTATCGGCGGCGGGGCTGCTGCCTGTCATCCTGTGGTTGATGCGCGACCAAGCCTGGTCCTTGCAGATGCAACTTATTGTTTTTGCAGCATTTTCACTATTGGTGCCTTATGCGGGGAGGGTTTATGTCGGTCGGGAGCCACCGATTCACCGTGACGTATGGGTGGGCGCTTTTGGGGGAAGCGTGGCTTGTTTTCGGTCTACGCCGCGGGTGAAGGTCCAAGCGTTGGCGAAAGCGGCGATGGTGGGGATAACGTGTTTGATCCTTTCTTTTTCGCTAGTTCGCGGGTGTCAAGGCGGCGTGGAGGCAGTAGCCTCGGCGCAGCAATGCGTGGCGGCGGAGCCTTCGGCTCTTCATCGCTTGCTCGACGAACAGCGAGTCGAAACGAGCACGTCGGTGCCGTCGAAAGAAATGAAATGGCTATTGTTGACGGGATTGATGGTGCCGGCGGCCGAGGAACTGGTGTATCGGGGGCTTGTCCAGCATGCGTTACGCCGTCGATTGAAGCGTCGGTGGGCGATTGGGGTGTCTGCCCTTCTATTTGGAGTGGCGCACGTGGTGGTGTTTCCCATGTCCGTGTACCAAACCGTCTTGTTGGGCTTGAGTTTTGGGATTGCTTACGAGCGGGGGGGAATTCTGGCGAGTCTATGGGCTCATATGTTGTGGAATCTTTGGCTGTCGATATGACAAGACCATTGCGATTCCGGTGGGAAGGAAGCAGATTGCGCCCACGTCATGGTGAAGCCTGTCCGTTCCGTGGTTTTTGGGCTCGGTTCGAATCTTGGCCATCGTCTGGGAAGCGTGCTTTCCGGAGCGTCCATGATGGCCCGTTGGGCGGGGGCCGAGGAAGCCATTCTCTCGCCTTTGTATGAGACCGTGCCGGTGGGAGGACCACCGCAAGGCGACTTCATCAACGCTGCGCTCACCTTCAAAACCAACTTGTCGGCAGGTACCCTGCTTACGATGGCCTTGGCGATCGAGCAGCGGCATGGTCGCGTTCGTGTCGAACGCTTCGGTCCTCGTACGTTGGACATCGATGTGCTTTGGATTGAAGGTGAAATCATCGATCAGGCTGGGTTGCAAGTGCCGCATCCGCGATTGCTGGAGCGAGCTTTTGCGTTGCGTCCCATGCTCGACCTGGTGCCGACTGCCGTGGATCCGGCAACACGCTTGCCGTACGAGGCCTCGATGGCGTTATTGTCTGTTTGCGGTTTACGAAAGTTGGATCGTTCCTCGAGGCTTCGGATGCACGAGTTGAGTCCTTCCTTCGAGGCAGCGGCACTTCCCTGAGCCATTGGCAGGGGCCGACGATGGGCTGTGGTGTTCAGTGATTCTTGCCGCGGTTGCATGCACCCTTCCGGCCGGTCCCGTATTCCATGACGTCGGTACGAACGGTCATGACGCCGTGACGCAAAAGTCCGAGTTCTTCGGCGGCGGCGCGGGAAAGGTCTACGAGCAGCGATCGACGGCCAAAGGGGCCTCGGTCATTGACGCAAACGAAAACGTCGCGGCCGGAGTTTGGATGAACGATGCGTAGGATGGTGCCGAAGGGCAGGGAGCGGTGTGCCGCGGTATAGCGAGTGGGGTCGTATTGGTCGCCCGAAGCGGTGAGGTTGCCGGTGAGCGAGTCGTGATAATAGGTGGCCTCGCCGGACCAGGAACGTTTTGGGGGACGGCCGGCGAACGATTGACGAAGGGCGTCGCCTTCGGAATACGGGGCTTTGGGTTTGGGTTCGAAGGGTTGGGGAGGCGGAGGAACTTCTAATCGAACCAGTGTGGAATTGAAACGTTGCAGGCGTTTATTGAGGAGGGAACCGACCTCTCGGCAACTTCTAATCGAACCAGTGTGGAATTGAAACTATTTATCTAAACGGGCGGTCGGGTCTGCCCCAACCTGTACTTCTAATCGAACCAGTGTGGAATTGAAACCAGGAGAAAGAGGGTTTCATTTACATCAGCGTCGCCGACTTCTAATCGAACCAG
>MWCO01000120.1 GCA_002070115.1 Deltaproteobacteria bacterium ADurb.Bin207 | reverse complement strand
GGATTCACTGATATTTCAAATAATTATCGCGCTGGACTGCCACTCAACGAATTGAAGGGGCGCGAAACCTACGTTGAACTGGCGCGCTGCGGTGAGCAACAGAGGATGACTGCGAGCGTGGCCACGCGATGGTAGGTACTTGTTTCCGGCTGTTGACGGGCGAAGGAAAGGATTGGGGGAAATGAGGGGTGAATTTGCTGGGAATTGGGAATTGGGAACTAGCAACTAGAGACTGAACTAGGAACTAGGAACTAGCAACTAGCAACCGGTTTGTTGCGACTGGAAAACGGCTTGGCCGTATGCCTGCACACCACGTCTTTGTGTTTTTCCTTGCGGTCCCCTGGGGCCTTTCCCGTTCCACAGAGGCCTATTTAGCACCGCCGATGCGACCTACGGCACACCCCATACGTAGCCCGTAATCCCCTTGAGCGTCCAACCATCGGTAACCATATAGTCTCGTTCTGTTACACTCGTGGTGAACATGTGTAAATCCGAGGAGGCATAGATGAGGTGATACAGAGCGGTGGCGGAACAGTCTGCCGAAGTGGCGATGCATCCTAGCGAGCCTTCGAGTCTCCACCCCTGGCTGACCAGAGCGTTGATTTCGGACTGTTCGGTGGCGCAGGTGTGAGCGACCTTCGTTTCGTGGTACAGCCGGCGAAGAGGCACCAGGCCCCACTGACAGGGCTGCGCATACACGTAAAACCTCACGCCTTCCGACGTGTAGCCGTGCGGGGTTCCTTCGTCGGGGCTGACCGAAAACAGATGGTCACCGTTGGAACGATAGGAGCGATAGATCGGATACCGGCTTGGGCTGGTTCTGCAAGAGCAGGGGTCACCAGGTTTGGCACAAACGAACAATCCGCTGCAATCCGAGTCCGAACAGCAAGAAGAGTTGGGAAT
The DNA here is from genome assembly GCA_002070115.1 of Deltaproteobacteria bacterium ADurb.Bin207. GTDB lineage: Bacteria > Myxococcota_A > Polyangia > Polyangiales > Polyangiaceae > MWCO01. The sequence continues at coordinate 10,032 of MWCO01000120.1, read as the reverse complement.
GCATTGATTGCCACAAAGCTTGGTGGACGGAGGGCACGAGCACGCCTGTCCGACGCAAATCTGATCTCCCGTGCAGTCGGTATCGGTGCAGCAGGAGGAGTTGGGAATGCATTGGGAGCCGCATGGTTTCCACCCGTTGGCGCATTGGCATTCGTTGGCCTGGCAGGTTTCTCCCGTCTTGCAGTCACCGCACGACAACGTACCCCCACAGCCGTCGGAAACACTTCCGCATTGCGCGTTGAGAGCATCACAGGTTTTTTTCAGGCAGCCACAGTGGTTGGGGACCCCACTGCCGCCGCAGGTTTCCGGCGAAACACAAGAGCCACAATCGAGCGTGCCGCTACATCCATCGGATACGATCCCACAACTGGCGCCAATTTCCTGGCATGTTTTGGGGACACACGCGGTCGATCCGCAGACATTGGGTTTTTCTCCGCCGCAATGCTGGCCCGCGGGGCATGCGCCGCAATCGACCATCATGCCGCACCCATCGTCGACCATTCCGCATTGGGCGTTCAATTCCACGCAGGTTTTGGCGCGACACCCGCATTGATTGTCTTTTCCGCCGCCGCCGCAAACGAGCGGAGCAACACACTCACCGCAAGACAGCACATCATCGCAACCGTTGGATACGAGCCCGCATTGCGCCCCCGCGGACACGCAGGTTTTGGCTACGCACGCGTTCGCGCCGCACCGATTCGGGCCATCGCCACCACAATACAGGCCGCCAGAGCACTGTCCGCAAGACACCACGCCACCACAGCCATCCGGTGCCTTTCCACATTCCGCTCCCAATCCCAAGCAGGTTGCCGGTTTGCACGACGACGAATCCGTCCCAGCCTCGTGCAACGGCCCCGACGGCAACGCGGACGTTTCTCCCTGCTCGGACGCACAACCCCATGCAAACCACGTCCACAAAAAAGGGAGCCACTTCGCATATCTCCCGAACATGGTAAACATTATGCCCAAGGCTCCGAACTCCGCAATGCCCGCCCGTGCAAAGCGCAAAAGCCAGGAAGCCCATCGGTTGACAAAACCAGCCGACCCGTCGAAGACAACCAATGAGTCATGGGTCACTTTCAAGATCTATTTCCTTCCGACTGCACCACGTTACCGCTGTTCAATGGCGAATTGTTGGTGTCGCGTTCCCATGCGCTATTTTGTGCCATACCGGCGACGCACGTGAGCCTGGTTCACGAGTTGCTCGACGGTTCGGATGATGTCAACCTGCCGGATTCATTAGTGAATTCTCTGCGTGGGCACGGCTTCGGAGGTCCCCCTCGAACGGCCAAACCGCCTTCGCCTTCCGTGCAGATTCAATTGACCAACGCCTGCAATCTCGCTTGTTCCTATTGCTGCACCAACTCGGGCGTGCCTCGCCAACAGGAAATCGACCGATCGACTGCCTTTGCCATTATCGATGATGTGCTGAGCGTGCATGGCCCCGGTACACGCGTATCGCTTCTCGGCGGAGAACCGCTTGTCGTCCCGTGGGCCATCGACCTTGCGGAATGCATTGTCCAACACGGCTTGCAGCTCACCATTTTTACGAACGGTTTGCTTCTGCACGACGAGCCGTTGGCGAAACGTCTCGGAGCGCTGGGAAAACAAGGCGCGCAAGTGCGTGTGTCTCTTGCGGGAGCCACCGCGGAATCCTGCGATCGGGTTTCGCACCGGCCACGATTCGATGCCGTGATTCGCGGTATCCATACGCTTTCGCGCTTTGGCCCCCCTGCCCATGTCGACCTCATGCTTTTGCCCGATCAGGTCGAGGAGGTCGCCCAACAACTGGCGACTCTTCGTGCGCTGTTGCCACCTCAAACGCCCATCGCGCTTGGGATTGCCTACTTATCTGGGCGTGAAAAAGGCGCGAATCTCTTTGCTTCGCGGGCCGAGCTCGAACGCGCTCTGGACCGGATCTCGTTCGAAGCGGGAGAGGTCATTCCCGCCGCTCGACCGCAACCGCTTGCCGATCGTCGGGAAGGCTGTTCGTGCGCGTTGGGGCATCATCTGCACGTTCGCTCCGATGGAACCTTGTTCACATGTTTCAAAATGGAAGAGCGCGTGGGGGACCTTCGCAGCATGAGCTTTTCGCAAGGTCTTCGAAGTCTTCAGAAGCATGCTCGACCTGTAGAATTGCTGGCCTATTGCAAAGATTGTCCGTTGGCGACGCTCTGCGGGGGTGGGTGTCGTTCCGAAAACCTTCAGTACACGGGCGACGGTGATGTGCCGGTATGTGGCCCCTGGCGCGTTCGTGTGCTCAGTGAATTGCTCGCCGAAGATCACGTGACCGCGCTCGAATGGCCGGCCACGCACTTGCTTGCGGAAGCCCATGCGCGAGGAATCGAAGGCCCCGCGGCGTTGTATCCCGTGGTGCCCTCCCGTCATCTCATCGATACATAAATGCGTTATTCACAAGGCATTTCCGAATAATCGCAGGCTTCGAGGCGCATCGCGACATCCTGCACTCGATCGGGGAATTTCCGGCTCAATCGCGCTTTTCGCAGGTTCGCGGCCACGATCTTCGCCACTTGCAGCGTTCCCTTATCCGCCCATCGCTCCAGCCAGGGAAAGCCGCGATCCGGGTCGGCGGCCACGAAGACGGAGGGAGCGAATTCGAGTGCTTTTCGCAGGACTCGATGAGCCTCCTTGTCCCGCGGATCAGAAAGACAGGCTTGCAGGGCTGCATCCCCGATACCGAAAGCGAAGGATACGGTGTCTTTGTTTGTGAGCAGCGGCGGATGGGCAAGCGCCACCAACGCCGCACGATGCTCGAGAAGCGACGGTTGTTCCAACCAATGTTGTAAGATCGATTTCAGCTCCTGGATGTCGTTCATCGCAATTCGTTGCAACCCGAACGCGCATCCTTCGCGCATTCTCCAGCGAGGGTCGTTCGCCGCCTGTCGAAGCATGCTTTCGATGAGCCGACGACCGGACGCGTTTTCTTCCGGATGGAGTTCCGCCAGAGCTTGTATGGCCACGAAAGGGAGGTATTCCTGGGGATGATTGGTGGGGGCGGCCGCGGGCGAGATCGAGGCCCACTGCATCATTTGTTCTTTCCAGCCCACGGTTTTGTTGAATTCCTTGGCGCCATCCGCGAAGGTCCAAGCCAATTCGAGATTGGCGCGAGGTCCGGGCAACCCCGAACGCTCCAGAAGAAACGCGGCCATCTGCTCAGGGTCTTCGTGGAGCTTTCGCAGCAACGAGGGCAGGCTTTTCGATTTCACCGATCGGGTCGCTATCATCGTTGAAAGTCGGAGGCAATGCGGAGCATGGCCTCAGCAGGGCATCGGCAAGACAGCTCTTACGATTTGGAAGGGAGAGGAACGAGAACGCCACTTTCCCTTGTCATTCTTCTGCATTAGGCATTGTGTTGCTTTTGCATTCATTCTGATCGCCTTGTCGAGGACATCATGATCATCCACGGTTTTCAACTCGTCGACGAACGGTATGTCGCCGAGATCAAGTCCCAAGCGCGTCTGTATCGCCACGTGCAGACCGGTGCGCAATTGCTGTCTCTCATCAACGATGATGAGAACAAGGTTTTTGGCATCACGTTTCGCACGCCTCCCAAGGACTCGACGGGTGTTGCTCACATCCTCGAACACTCGGTGTTGTGTGGTTCGCGCAAATATCCGGTCAAAGAGCCTTTCGTGGAGTTGCTCAAAAGCTCGCTCAAAACCTTTCTCAATGCCTTCACTTACCCCGACAAGACCTGTTATCCGGTGGCGAGCCAGAACACACAGGATTTCTACAACCTCATCGACGTCTATCTGGATGCCGTATTTTTCCCCAACCTCACGCCCGAGGTGTTGATGCAGGAAGGATGGCATTTCGAAGCCGAATCCGAGTCCTCGCCGCTCACGATACAAGGCGTGGTGTTTGGAGAAATGAAAGGCGTGTATTCGTCGCCGGATAGTGTCCTCGGAGAGACGACCCAACAATCGCTTTTCCCGGACAATACCTATGGCCTCGACTCTGGCGGTAATCCCCGCGACATTCCGCGTCTCACGTTCGAAGCGTTCAAAGCATTCCACGAGAACTACTATCACCCCTCGAACGCGCGCGTGTATTTTTGGGGCGACGACGATCCGGACGAGCGTCTTCGCCTGGTCGATGCGTATCTTCAGCAATTTCAGGCAAAAAAGATCGATTCGACGATTGCTATCCAACAGCCATTTTCTTCCCCGCGATACATCGAAAAGAAGTATGCGTCGTCGGAGCCTTCCGAAACCGACCGCGCGATGGTCACGGTCAATTGGCTATTGCCCGAAGTCACCGATCCGCAGACCACCCTGGCGTTTCAAATACTCGATCACGCGCTTTTGGGAACACCGGCTTCGCCCCTGCGAAAAGCTCTCATCGATTCGGGCTTGGGGGAAGATCTCACAGGGGCGGGGGTCGAAACCGATCTACGGCAAATGTACTTTTCCACCGGCCTCAAAGGCATCGATCGGAATCGAGCCGAAGACGTCGAAACGCTCATCACCAAGGAACTTCAGGCGTTGGTGGATCAAGGGATTCCCCGGGACTTGCTCGACGCTTCCCTTCACTCGACGGAATTTCATCTTCGGGAAGCGAATACGGGGAGCTACCCTCGCGGACTCATCTTCATGCTGCAATCGCTTCGTTCGTGGTTGTACGACGCCGATCCCTTGGGCCCCCTTGCGTTTGAAAAACCGTTGGAATCCATCAAAGCCAAGGTCCGCGAGGGCGGGTATTTCGAAAAACTCATTCGCGATCATCTTCTCGAAAACCCGCATCGATCCCGGGTGTTGCTGGTTCCCGACCCTGAAGAAGGGGCTCGTCGCGACGCGCAAGAACAACAATTTCTTTCCGAGCGCAGGAAAGGTCTTACTGACGACGACGTCCGCCAGGTGATGGAGCAAGCGCGTCATTTGAAAGAAAGACAACAGACTCCGGATAGCGAGGAAGCCCTTGCCACCATCCCCACGTTATCGATCGAGGATCTACCGCGTCTCGGCAAGCGCATCGCGCAAGAGCGCCTGCCGCTGGGAACGCAAGAAGAGGCTGTGTGCTTCCATGACCAAAACACCTTTGGAATCGCGTACTTAGACATTGCCTTCGATATGTCGGTCGTGCCTCAACAAGACATTCCGCTCTTGCCCTTGTTTGGACGCGCGCTGCTCGAGACCGGGACGGCGCAACAAGATTTCGTGACGTTGTCGCGTCGCATCAGCGCCAATACAGGGGGAATCTGGCCGGATATGTTCTTGTCGACGACCCAGCAAGGCACGACGAGCGCGTGGTTCATGCTGCGTGGTAAGGCCATGCTCGACAAGGGAGAGGAACTGACGCGGATCATGCGGGAGGTGCTTCAGAGCGCGCGCTTTGAAGATCGAGAGCGCATTCGTCAACTCTTGCTGGAGGAAAAGGCGCAGATGGAGATGGGCATCATTCCATCGGGCCATGGGATGGTCGATGCGCGGATTCGGTCACGATATTCCGAAGCGGCGTGGCTCAGCGAGCAGACGGGCGGAATCAGTTATCTATTTTTTGTTCGCGATCTTTTGTCGCGCTTTGAGGAAATGTGGCCTTCCGTGCTCGAGCGATTGCAGGGGTTGCGTCGACGACTGTTCAACCAGCGGCATATTCGTGTGAACATCACGCTGGACGAGGCGGGGCTTGGTCAGTTCAAACCGCATGTCGAGGCGTTATTTCACGAGCTTCCGAACGAGAGGGTGGAAACACAAACCTGGGATCGCAGTGTGGATCTGACGTCGGAAGGACTGACCATTCCCGCCCAGGTTCATTATGTGGGCAAGGGTGGAAATCTGCGCGATCAGGGGTATACGTTCCACGGTTCGGCGCTGGTGATCGGGCGGTTTTTGCGGACCTCATGGCTTTGGGATCAAGTTCGTGTGCAAGGCGGGGCGTATGGCGCGTTCTGTCGTCTGGACCGGCTGTCGGGAGTATTTACGTTCACGTCGTATCGGGATCCGAATCTTGAACGGACGTTGCGGGTGTTCGATGAGACGGCGGAGGCGCTGGCGCGAGTGTCTTTGCCGCGCAAGGAGTTGGAGAAAAACATTCTGGGAGCGATTGGGGATCTGGACGCGTATATGTTGCCCGATGCCAAGGGGCATGTGGCATTTTTGCGCAGTTTGACGGGTCAGACGCAGGAAACGCTCGATCAGATCCGAAGGGAAGTCTTCGAGACCGAAGAGCAGCACTTCCGGGATTTTGCCGCGGCGTTGGGTCGACTCAAGGAGCAGAGCACGTTGGCTGTTCTTGGCGGAGAAGAGTCGATTCGAAAGGTTGCCGGACCCCTTGGGCTTCACGTAATCCCGGTTCTCTAGCTTCGACCGTCCACGATTTCGCGCCACTTCTGGTATCACCGGGACAACCTATTCATCACGGGACTGTGCTAGGGTGCGTCGCATCTCGATGAGCGGTGCTCGAAAACATCGTCCGGGCAACGACACCTCATCTATTTTCGTTCGCCGGTTTCGAACCGGTTAAGAGGCATCATGAGGACGTACGAATCTGTCGGCGTGGCTGTGCCGGAAATTCTTCTTCCGAAGCAAGAGTTGTCGAAAACGAAATGGGCCGTGGTCGCGTGTGATCAGTACACTTCGGAGCCCGAGTATTGGCAGAAGGTCGAGCAGGTGGTGGCCGATGCACCATCCACGCTGCGGTTGATCTACCCGGAAGTATTTTTATCGGAGTCTGCCGCGGATGCGGAAAAGCGAATTTCTCAGATCCGCGCCAACATGCAAGCCTATCTCGAAGCGGGAAATCTCGTGGGTCACGACGGCATGATTTACGTGGAGCGGTTGGCGGGCGGCCGCATCCGAAAGGGATTGGTATTGTGTGTCGATCTCGAGCGTTATGACTTCAACAAGGGGTCGACCTCGCTCATCCGGGCTACGGAAGGAACGATCCTCGATCGTCTTCCGCCGCGTATCAAGATTCGCGATGGGGCCTCGTTGGAGCTTCCACACATCATGGTGTTGATCGACGATCCGGATAACACGGTTTTCGGTCCGCTGACGGAAGGGAAGGGCAAGCTGGAGAAGGTTTATGATTTCGATTTGATGTTGGGGGCGGGTCATCTGACGGGGTACTTCGTGGGTGATCGGGGGCTGGAAGAATCGATCATGCGGAGTCTGGAAGCGTTGGGCAGTCCGGAAGCGTTCTCGAAGCGATATGGTTTGCCGGCGGATCAACCCGTGCTGTTGTACGCGATGGGGGATGGGAATCATTCGCTGGCGACGGCGAAAGCCATCTGGGAGAAAACGAAGGAGCAAGCGACGGACAAGGCGTCGGTGATGAACGATCCGCGGCGTCATGCGCTGGTGGAGATCGTGAATCTTCATGATTCCGCGCTGGAATTCGAACCGATCCATCGGGTGCTTTTCGAGTTGGGGGAAGGCAAAGACGTGCTCGGGCAAGTGCTGACGGGTCTTGTCGGGACGTTGCGGGAGGTGGAGTCGCTGCAAGCGATGAAAGAAGAGGTTATGGCGTCGACGTCTTCGGAGCAACGCATTGGGGTATTGCGAGGGAGCGGATATGGTGTGATTCATGTGGGGAAGCCCACCAGCAATTTGCCGGTGGGGTCGCTTCAACCGATTCTCGATGCTTTTGTGAAGGCGGGGGGGGCGCGTGAGATCGATTATGTCCACGGGACGGAGGCGGTGGAGCAGCTTGGGAGAAAGCCGAAGAACATTGGATTTTTCCTTCCTTCGATGAACAAGCACGATCTATTTCGCACGGTCATCGTGGATGGGGCGTTGCCTCGGAAGACGTTTTCGATGGGGGAGGCCGAGGAAAAGCGATTTTATATGGAGTGTCGAAAGCTGGGTTGAACCCAGGTCCTGGGCCGTCTCGTTCGGGGGCGGCATTCATCTCGCGAGAGCCAATCTTGAATGACTCGCCCGGCGACTATTTGAGGTGCCGAGGGAGTCGGCATCGCGGCTGAACGAGCTGGTGCTACGGCGATGCTGGATCTATCCCTATACGGATACTATACGGTCGATCAAGTGATTTCCTTCTCGCTTGGGTTGCGGTAACAAAAAGAAGGTGCCTTGGGCAAGGTGGGGTGGGCTCGCGGCTTATCCGGTTCGGGACGCGGTGAACGGGGAGGTCAGGTTGAGCTGGATTTACGCTGAAGTACGCTTTTGACCATGGTCAGGTCCTGTTTGCCCAATTCGCGTGTGATCACGAGAAGAAGGATCGTGACAGAGGTGACCAGAAAAACGAGTGGGAGGACCCATAATTTTCCGAAATAGGGAATGAACCATCCGAAAACGGATACGGCGATCAACGTTCCCACGACGCGCAGAGCGGTGGCAGGGGCCACGTAGGCACCAGCGGTTCGGAGCAGCATGAAGGCGCCGATGGCGGCGGCGATGAGCAGGGCGAGGGAGGTTGCGATGGCGGTATCGAGCAGCAGCGCGGATTCGTGGGAAGCGAGATAGCCGGCGGTGAAGCAAAGGGAAGCGATGAGGGCGGCGGCGATACCGGTAAATAGAGCGCTGAGCCGTTCGCGTCCGAGGCTCGTGAGCACGGTGGTTTCGATATAGAAGATAGCGAAAGCGCCTTGGCCCAGGGCGAGAATACGCAACGCGGTGCCGCCCCGTTCGCCGACTTCGTTGGGATACAGCAAGTGCAACAGGTGCGGTCCGAGGGCAGAGACGGTGGCGACCATCACGCAAGCGAATACGAGAGCCAGGCGCATGCCGGTGCGTACGTAAGCCGCCACAGCCTGGGGATCGTTCTGTGCTTTGGCCTTGGCGAGCATGGGAAACATGATGAACGTGAGGGTGATGAGCAATTGAAAGGGCAGGAAGGCGAAGAGCTGGCAAGCACGGTACACGCCGACGGTTTCATCGGCGGCCTGGCGCGCGAGGTCACCGGTCAAACCATGGCTGAGGGCGAGTTTGGAGGCGAAGTGTCCGAGAACGGATATATCGCTTTGCATGAGCAATTGCAGAAAGACCTGGCCGAGGGCGACGGGGAGGATGAATTGCAGGTGCTGTCGAACGGTGGGTCCGGCATCGCCGGGTTTGCCGAGGCCCGTGATGCGCAGGGCAATGGGAAAAATGAGGATGGCAGCGATGGCAAAGCCGATGCAGGCGCCGACGACGCCATGTCCACCGCGTGCGAAAAACCATCCGAGTCCGAGCAATCCGGCGGTTCGCAAAACGGCATAGGTAATATCGAGTCCGGCTTGCATGGTGAAACGTCGCATGCCGTTGAGGGCGCCGACGAGCGGGGCGTAAAGGCCGTAGAACAAGACGACGAGCGAGAGGATTTGCAGGGGACGGATGATGTGGGGGGCACCTTGGAAGGAGGCGTAGACGGGGGCGAAAAAGAAGAAGAGCAGGGCGATGGGGATGGCGATGGCGAGGTGGGTGCGGAAGGTTCTGCGCAGGGTGTGGCTGGTGAATTCATCGGGGGTATGGGCGATGGAGTGGGAGACGCCCTGGATGGATGAGGAGATGACGACGTTGTTGGCGATGCTGGTGATGGCGAAGACGCGGGCGAGGGCGCCGTAGCCATCGAGGCCGATGAGTCTGGGCAGCAGGGTTTGTTGGATGAGGCCGCTGAGGATGAAGAAGGCTTTTGCGGCGAGGACGGCGATGCCGCCGCGTCCGGCGGAGCGGGCGTTGTGGTTGGCTTGGGTTTTCACGAGGAAAAGGGGCGTAGCGCAGGGGAGGGATAAAGGGCAACAAGAGGTTTTGGCTTGACAGGGGGGAGCTGGTGAGTAGGATGTCGCGCCTATTGGTGACAATCCAGCTTAGCTCAGTCGGTAGAGCAGGCGGCTGTTAACCGCCGGGTCGCTGGTTCAAGTCCAGCAGCTGGAGCCAAAATTCAATCCGCTGATTTCAGCGGTGCTTAGTTAACGCAAGACCCCGTGGGGTGATCCCCTCGGGGTCTCGTCGTTTCCGGCGTGTCCACGCCGACTTACGCCCGCCCGCACATTTGCCCTATTTCTCCGTTTCGAAGCCCGCAGTCCGGGGACTGGGTGCAACCCTGGGGGTTGCGGGCGCTCACCGAAAATGTCCT
>MWCO01000119.1 GCA_002070115.1 Deltaproteobacteria bacterium ADurb.Bin207 | reverse complement strand
CACCCGAACCGCCTGAGCCACCCGAGCCACCCGATCCTCCCCCTCCTGGATAAATCGTTCCATCTTCGCCCGTGTAAGTCGTTCCTGCCGCGGTCGCCGCCTGGTCGATCAGACTTTTGAATGAGTCGGTTCGTGTCCAATAATTGTCGTTGCCGTAACAATCGGCCCCCCGCGACGTCACACCAAATACCGCTCCCTGCTGCGAAATGGCAGGTCCTCCCGAATCTCCCGAGCAGATCGACTGCCCCCCACGAAAATCATTGCCATAAACGATCTGACTCACCGTCACTCCGTCTCGATAATATCGTCGCCCCGATGAATTCGGATTGTTCGGATTCGTCAGCCCATAGCCTACGGCCTTGAACGTTTCCCCAATGGTGGGCGCAGACGAGACACGCACACGAACCGGTGTGAGCGACGATATCGGGCTGGAAAGCCGAATGAGGGCAAGATCGTGACCGCAAAGGCCCTTGCTCCCATCATGATACACTTGCGCTCCTTGGGCGATGGCTTGGGGATTTCCCGAAAGCGGGTCGTAACCTTTGAGGATATACAATTCGCTGGCGCTGAATTCCCCCGTGACGTCGTTGACGCAATCGACATACTCGTTGGTGTTGGACACGCAATGCCGCGCCGTGAGCACGATATTGGGAGCGATGAGCGTGCCCGTGCAGATCGATTGGTAGTATGGGCCTTGGTGAAACACCATCACGATGGAGTCATTCGACGTGCTGGTGTCGAGCGTTCCGTTGATGATGGGGTCGAACCGCTGGGCTACCAGCTCGAAATCCGGCTCGTAGGAACTGCAAGCCGCACCCGCGAATGCCACCAGCAAGCACGATCGAAGCCTCGAGCGCATCTTTCAATCATAACGGTTTAGCGATGGTTGCACCACGGCTACAGAAAAGATGCTGCGCTCGGATAAGACACCGTGCGACACTGTAAGCCTGATACCGACCGAATCGAATCATTGGAAAGCGGCATTGCTCTAGACTTGCATTTCCGGCAAAATCACTTCGTATGGGCCTTCGGGAGCCATTTTGTTGCGCCTTTTTCCTCAGCGTCGCGAGCAATTCCCTGGGTTGCGCGAATGTGCTGGGATTCGACGATATCTCTTTCGAGCAAGGAGATGGCGTAGCCCGTGGGCCCGTTACCTCAGCGGAATGTGGGAAGATATCAGCGTCTTCGATGGCATGCGCGACTTGCGTCAGTGATTTCTGCTGCGATATCGCCAAAGCATGCGGCGAGCAAACACCGTGCGCACGGCTGGCGGCCTGTCGAATGAGATGCACGGTCGACGATATCGCATGCTTGCACGATTGTGGGGTCCAACATTTCGATGGGATGACGTCGTGGAAGGAATTGGATGGGTGCGAGTCACAAAGCTGTGCGCAAACGTGCGTTCGATGAATCAACCGAGGGGTTGCACGAGGTAGCCCAGTTGCACCTCGTAGTGGACGTTACCGATTTGTAGCGTGCTCGACGATAGCGTGGCCCCCATCGTCAGCAATTCCGAAAGCGGCATGATGCGCCCCGTCATGCCGAAAACATCATGCCCTTTCGAAGATCCGAGAACGCGCAACGCATCGCGAAGAACGAACCGAGAACCGTTGGCTACCGTGAGCAATGCGCCGTCGAGACTCGCGCGCTGCGTTCGTACCCGCGCGTCGATATCCGCCACGGATTGGAAAAAGATGGTGCGCTGTCGCACACCCGTATCGTTCGTATCCTCCGGATAAGACGGGAACCGACTGGGATGAGGAGAAGGATGAATCATGCGTCCTTGGTGGTGGTTACGAAAGTAACCGCATAGCCCCGAACAGAAGCAGCCTTCGTGCCAATGAACCCTGGATCTGGAGGAGTCGGTAAAATAATATGTAAAAACAAGTGGTTATCGTTTGCGCCTAGAGGTTGGGGAAGGCCCAATCCACGCCGATTGCGGTTGAATCATGTCAGACAAGCCACGCGACCGTGACACCATCGCCACCCTCGCCGCTTTGACCGGGGCGGAAACGTTGCACGTAACCGTTCGTCTGAAGAGCGGAGCGAATCGCGTTTCGCAACGCTCCCGTGCCATGACCATGAATGAGAAAAGCCACCCGTCGCCCCTCGTTGAGACATCGGTCGAGAAATTGCTCTGCCATGGCCACGGCCTCTTCGGCACGCAATCCTCGTAAATCACAGGTGTTGTCTGAAGTTTGAAGCGGCAAATCCGGGTCCGCTGCAGCGTCGAAAAAGCGTGCGGGCTTGACGTTGGGACGAACGTTGCGGGCGGGAGCGGGCGTATCTTCGGATGCTCCTACGCCCCTAAGCTCATCGATATGGGCCAGGACTTTGACCGCACCGAGGGCGACACGCACTTGCCCTTGTTTGAGCACATCAACGATTTGCGTCTCTGCCCGCAGTCTCGGAACATACACGCGTTGGCCCGGCCCAATCATCTCCGGCGACAACGGTGTCGTGGATGCTGTGGTCTTGGCCTGCACAGGTTCGAGTTCTCCGCCCATCGCAACTTTTTGCGCCACGGCATCGACGGTTCGCTTGATTTCTTTCAGCGCTTCTTCGTTGAGTTTTTTGCTTCGTAAGCGCTGCTGCGCCATGCGAAGCTCCTCTCGCGCTCGCTGTATGGCAGACAACAATCCTTGTGTGTGTTCGGACAATAATTTGTGCTCTCGACTTCGCTGCTGTTTCAGTTCCGCATCCAACTCCCGTCGACGAGCTTCCGCCCACTGTTTCTCTCTTTCCGCGGCCGACCGGGCGAGTTCCAAAGCCCGACGCTCGTCGTTGAGCTTTGCCACCAGGCTGTCGAATCCCTGCTCTGCCACGGCCAGGTATTGTTGCGCGCGTTCGAGAACGTACGATGGCATGCCGAAGCGACGGGCGATCGCAAGCGCGCTGGAGGCTCCGGGCAGCCCCGTGGCCAGCGAAAACGTCGGACTCATCGAAGACATATCAAACCCGACCGATGCATTACGAAATCGATCGTCTCCCAAGGCCAACGCTTTGAGTCCTTCGTAATGCGTCGTACAAGCTACCGCCGCCCCACGCGCACAAAGACCGTCGAGCACTCCTGTAGCAAGCGCTTCGCCTTGCCGCGGATCCGTTCCTGTCGCGATCTCGTCAAGAAGCACCAACGTGCTAACGTCCGCGGTTTCGAGAATGCCGGCCAAGTTTCGAACCTGCGCGCTGAACGTCGATAGGTTCTTCGAAATGCTTTGGTCGTCGCCCATGTCGGTGGCCACCCTGTCGAACAATCCGACGCGAGACCTGGGGTCGCAAGCGATGGGAAGGCCCGCGCGGATCATACATGCGGCAAGACCAAGGGTTTTCAGGACGACTGTTTTTCCCCCCGCGTTGGGACCGGAAACAATGAGTGCGTGCCCGGACTCCACCTTCATGTCCGAGGGGATCACTTTCACTCCGTCGAGTTGAAGCAAGGGGTGACGCGCCTGAATGAGATCCATCACCGGCGTTGGTTCGAAGTGAGGAAAACACAAGTCCAGATCCTGTGCCAGGACCGCTGCGGCCGCTTTGAGTTCGGCGTGGGCAAGAGCGGATTCCGCAGCCGCTACAGCCTCGATCTGCTCTCGGATCATCTCCGACAAACGTGTCGTAATTGCAACTTGCTCGCGCTCGATCTGCGCATCGACCACCTTGAGTTTGTTGCCCAGCGCAATGATGGCCCGCGGCTCCATGAACAAGGTTTGACCGCTCGCGCTCGTGCCATGCACGATACCGATGAACCGCTCGTGCGAATCCACACGCACCGGCAATACGAATCGCCCCTGCCGCTCCGTGTAGAAGTCGTCTTGCAACGTCGACGCGTAGCGCTGCATGATGTCATGGAGCTTGTCGAGAAGACGCTGCCGTGTGGCATGGCGCTCCTGTCGAAGCTCTCGCAGACGCGACGAAGCCCGATCGCTCCAGGACCCATCGGGTTCGAAACAGGGTTGGATCTGGTCGATGAGGCTGTCGAGTTGGGGATCGGTGGCGCAAGACTCATGCAAAAGTGGCGCGCGACTCTTTTGTTCCTGCAAAAAACGTTGTAAATACCGAGCCTTAGATAATAGCTGGGCAACGCTTAGCAGTTCGTTGGGCGTCAGAGCGCCACCCGCCCGAAGCCGCTCCAGGATGGGCGATAAGATGGGAGCCCCCCCCGTCGGCAATGGTTTTCCCGCCTGCAGTAACGCGTACGCTTCCTTCACCTGCCCAAGCGCTTGCGTGACTTGCTGTCGAGTTGCGCAAAATGTCAGGTCAAGAGCCGCCCGGTGTCCCAACGGACCTTTCGCCCGCTGGGCCAGCGCTTCGAGCACACGACCCCACTGCAGATCAGAACAAGTCTTTTCCGAGCAGATAATGGCAGACGAGGATCCTGAAGCGTAGGAAGACATCTCGAGGCTGCTAGGCATGAGCAGCCTGGGTAACCCTAGATCTCAGCACGCACGCGCTTGCGACGCCTTCGCGCTGCTTCGCTCTCCTTCTTGCGGCGTTTGACCGACGGCTTCATATAATGACGTCGTCGCTTGAGTTCGCGAAGGATACCTTCCGCGGCCATTTTGCGCTTCAGGTGTTTGATTGCACGCTCGATCCCCTTATCACCGACGGTGACCTCGAGGGGTTTACACTGCACTGCCTCGGACGGCATTTTGATTCGAACCTCCAAAGGGAAAGGACGCGGGACCATGCCAGAGGAAAGCGTGGTGGGCAAGCCTCGTGAGCGATGGGGGGTATTTTTTTGCGGCTGACGGGGGGCTTTGATACGTTTTCGTCGTCGGCCGCCGTCAGGGAAGGCAATCGGAGGTAGGCGCTCCGTGGATAATCCATCGGACGATCGCCCGCGTTTCGTGGGCCGATAGGTGGCCTTCCAAGGGCATTGGTTCACCGTGAACGAACCAGGAACGCAATCGAGAAAGTTCGTCGTAAGAGGGGGGACCAGAAGGTGTCAGCCCCCCAAGCCACGGATCGGGGGTATCGCCATCGTGCAGCCCCGGATGGTTTTGGGGATGAATCAAAAGCTTATACACCAAGTAGCTGTTTGCTGCGTTCCCGGGGTCGATCCGCGGCATATCGTCGCCAAATCGGCTTGGTGTGCTCGCTGTCGCCGACACCGAGGCGCCCGTCATGGTTTGGCGCGCCACGACGCGAACGGCTGTCGTTTGCAAAGCGGTTCGCGTGGAAAGCCCCAACCCCAGGGCGGGAGAAGAACCGTGGCATCCCGCACGCCCACACGATGACCGCAATACCGTGGCCACGGCAGGTAACGCATCACTGCCTTCGTCCTGTTCACAATAGCGAACGGGCGGCAATCGATCGTCGCGAGGCTCTGATTCACGCTCGCCCGTCATGAAAGAATAGCTTTCCGTTTCTTTCAGGGGCGCGCCATCAAAAGCTCGAAAGCCCGTCATGTCGCCGTCATCTTTGGGAGAAAAAAGTCGAACCGTATGCAAGGTGGAAGGGACCCACCGAGAACGAGCGGTCAATTGAAAGACCACGAGCCGGTCGAAGGGGTCGTAGACAGGCTCAAAAAAAAATGTGGGACCTTTGGGAAGCCCAGCGTCCGGGTCGATGATGCTGGGGGTGACAAGGATGGATTGGCGTACGACGCTTGCAGGCCGCAGGTATCGGTTGAAGCGCAAGCGAAGGGCCCGTTCGAGGGGAAAGGACGATTCGGAGGGCTGAGGTTCGGATTCGAGGACGAGCAATTCAGGCGGGTCGAAACGCGAGTCCGGTGCGTCGCGATCGCAAGCAAAAAGCGCGGCGATGAGGCATGCGATGAATAGATGTGTGGAAATAGGAACGGTGAATAACCGTTTTTTCGTGGTTCGAACGCGATGGGCGCTCGATGGCGAAGCTGGTTGGCTCAGGAATCCGAATACATATTCAAGGCTTCGTGGATGACTTCCGTTCGAATTCCGGTGGAAATACTGTCTTTCAAGCAATCCGCCAGGGTGAGCAACATCTCGTCCACCCCGTTTTCCTCTATGATTTTCGTCAAAAGCCGCCTCGCTTCCGGACTGTCGTCCTCGCGTAGAAAGTTTCGGACCGTCTCGAGTGAAATGTCGCCCTGGAAGTCGAGATACATATTCTCCAGAAGGTACAGCGTTAGCTCCTCCACAGGCGTCCTCCTTGCACAACATTGCGCTGGGTAACCTCAGGCATGGTTCGCTATACCCGCCCGACCGGGTGGTCGGCAAGGAGTAATCGCGGCTTGCTGCCCCGGGCGTTGCCTTATTGCTCATCGACAGCGGAAAATAAGCGCATCGTCAGGGTCGTGGCAAACGAAACAAGGGCGAGGATTTCTTGCCAACGCCGATGCGCATCGAGAAGAAAAACCGGCAGGATGCGGATTGACCCCAATTCCTCCACCACCTCGCGTGGCATGACATCCTACACAATCGCGTTCCCCATGACAGCCGACACAAGCAGGTAAGTTTCGTCTTGCTTCCACCGAATGATGCCGACCGGTGATCGGAGTCGAAACGAATATCGCCGCTGGTGGATGAACCCTTCCTCGATGGGCCCGATTCCATCCGGGGCCGGTGAGGGTTACTCCCGCACGCAGGTGACAGTTTTTGCAAAATGACTCGTGATGATGGCACGAGTTGCAACGCTGCGCGCTTTGCTTCGCCGCTACCGCATGCATCGATAAATAATCATTCGGATGCACCTGCCGCGGACGCTCTCGTCCATCATGGCAACGAAGGCAATCCGCTTCGCTATGACACCGCGCACAAAAACGCGAATCGTTTGCCGCCACCACCGCATGGGTATGAACGAAATCCGGACCATGCTCGACCGCGCCCATCCACCGCGGTGGCAGCAGTTTTCCTGAAGGAAACGAGGTTTGAAGACGTCCGGATGCGGTTGTCAAATGGCACGTGGGGCAACCGGCCTTCGCATCCCCACGGGATCCGTCGGGAAGGCCGTGGCAAGTCAAGCATTTTTGCATGCGTGGCAGATGATCACGGGATGTTTTCCCCACGGTTTGCACCGCCCCATGACATTGCGCACAACCGATATTTCTCGCCGCATGGACGCGATGATTGAAGTGCAACCGAGCCGAGGGAACCACCGATCGCCGTACCCGATTCGCTTCGTTTGCTTCATAACCTTCATGGCAAAAAGCGCATTCCGTGGGCTGTTCCGCCGCCAGGTCCCGGTGATTCGTCCCATGGCATCGGTCACACGCCGCCACCGACCAGCCTACCCGCTTCGCTGTGCTGTCACTCGTTTTGGCGGAAGGATGGCAATGAAGACAGGTAGCCCCCCGCTGATGGTGCGCCGCATGATCGAAACGAATGGGAATCGTTCGAGCAGGAAAGATCAATTCACTCGGACTGCTTCCGCCGCCGACCGACGAGGAAACCTGCTTCGCGGGGGCTACAACCCCACCGGCACGGGCCAACGCTCTATCGCCGGACATCGCCGCCAAGCCCGCCGCAATCAGCAAACTCACGCCCAGCCATACAACCTGGATTCGACTCGTTCTCACCGGCTCACCAGCAATTGCAACGAGGCCAGAATGCGATATCGCTGACCTACCAACTCGTTCGTGTCATGCTCCCATTCGAGGCGCGCCATCGTTTCATCCCCCACTCGAAAACCACCCCCAAGCACATAGCCCAAGGACGTCGTCGAACGATCCGTACGCATCGCATCACGCCAATCCGCCACACTCACCCGTCCCGATACCAAAAACCGATCCTCGAACCACTGATCCGCAAAAACATCGACCCCATCGCGGCTGCCGCGCTCCCCTCGGTCCGTAAGACTTCCCATTCCTACTCGCCCACCGTCGTGATCATGACGCACCGAGGCCCGACCCAGCACATCGAGCATCGTGGTAGACGTTTCGCTTTCGATATCCACCCAACGAACTCCACCCGCGACCGCCAGCCGCCAACGATTCGTCAGCCCCACATCACCGCGCCCCAACAAGGTCGTCGTTGGTTCCGTCGAAAAAAAACTCCAGATCGAATCACCATCGAACGTGGGAATCACGTGGTCGACGTCGATGCCGGTCGTTAGCCATGAGGTAACGAATCCATCGAGCGTGGCGTACCAAGATGTGATTTGCGCTCTCGGGAAGTCGTGGATCAATCCGGTTCGCAAGGCTCCCAGCTCTTCGACAAGGGCGTCGGCGGATACACCGAGACGCTCCTGGGAGATGCGCATTCCATCGGTGGTCGAAGGCATTCCCACGCGATCTTCAGAAAACGGGCTGGTGGCGACTTTGCCTGTATTCCATACGCGACGATACGCCACGCGAGCGTGAACGACCGGCAGGTCGATGCTTTCGAGCACGAATCCGTGGGCGGGAGCCAATCCTGCCTCGAGAAATTCAGGATACGCATTGGCATCGAGGGAGGTTCGATCGCCGCGCCATACGCCGTCTCTTTCGAATCGACCCGTGGAAAGGGGTAGCCCCGCACGTTGTTCAAAGCCTCCGTAAGCTTCGAGGGCGAGAAATACCGGTAGTTCGGCGCGAAGCAGCGCACCATCCAACGACCACCACCCCAGCGGATCGACGATGATTTGTCGTCCTAGCCTGGCGCTCAACCAGCCTCCCGCGAGGTTGCGAATATCGAAGTAGCCGATCACCAGATCGACCGGCGCCCGTTGCAGTCCCGGAACGAAAGCCGATGGGTAATCCGCGTAGTTGCTTTCGAACGGTTGGATCGCGAAGTCCGCATCGAGGCGCATTCGCATGTGAAACGACATGTCGAGGCCCGAGGAAGCAGCGGCATTTTCGTTTTCGCCAATGCCCACGACATGCAAGCCAAGGGTTTGCAAAAACCGACGACGGGACAGGACCGGGTCCCCCCACGCATTGCGAAGTTGATAGCCTTGCGCCGTCGTTTCAGAATCGACTTCGACTTCAAAAGCCTGGGCGGCAGCAGCCCACGAGCCTGCCAAGCAGAAAGTCGCTACGGTCGCCCAATGCCGCGGGGCGCGTCGTCGAAGCATGGCTGTCGCACAATCCAGCGGACCGGCAGAGGTGTCAAGCGTGGGTGCCAACACGGGTCAGCATATCGCCCAGGACCGAATAAAAACGCTGAACCGATGAAATACTCACGCGTTCTGTGGGTGTATGTGCGTTCTCGATCCGGGGACCAAAAGAAATCATGTCGATTCCCGGCAATCGCTCACTCAAAGGACCGCATTCGAGCCCACCATGAATGACCGTGCAGCGAGGCCTGGTCCCATACACCTTCTCAAACGCCGCAAGCGCAAGGGCCATCGCCGTGGATTGTTCATGCACATGCCAGGGTCCGTACGCCGACGTCTCCTCCGTGGCCGCTCCCGCAAGCCTGGATACCGCATCGATCTGATTCAATACGCCATCGAGACTCCATTGCAGCATCGAACGACTACTCATCGTCAAGGTGACACGATCCACGTCCGTCCGAACCGACGCAAGATTCGTGGAACTATGCACCTGGGTTGGATGGGCTCGACTCATGGCAAGCACACCGTGAGGCAATGCGTTGAGCAATCGAACGAGTCGTCGCGTGGATGAGCAATCGAAAGGGGAAACGGAAGGGGTGGCGGTACGTTCGAGCATGACCCGCAGACCGGAATCGACCACCCCGATTTCCCGCATGAAGGCTTCGCTCACTTCATCGATCAATTGTTGAGCGCGCGACAAATATTTTTCTGGGGCAAAAAATACCGCATACGCCTCTCGCGGTATCGTCGTCGACTTATTTCCCCCCTCGATTCTCTCCACGTAAATCTCTTGTTCGCGCAGGTAACGGCGCAAAATTCGCGCAAGAATTCGGATGGCGTTTCCTCGGTTTTCATGGATCGAAAGACCCGAATGTCCCCCAAGCAGCCCCCCCACACTCAGTTTGACGGGGATATGCCCTTCTGGGGCCATGGCCCGACGCGCCCCATATTCGATTTCCGTATCGCATCCCCCAGCGCATCCGATCACGATCTGATCATCATTTTCCGCATCTAAATTCAATAAGATACGTCCGCGAACCAACGTGGGATCGAGCTGTTTCGCGCCGCTCAAACTCCCTTCCTCGTCGACCGTGAATAGCAACTCGATGGGTCCATGCTCGACCGTCGTATCTTCACACACCGCAAGAGCTGCCGCGACGCCAATGCCGTTGTCGGCGCCGAGCGTGGTTCCCTTGGACGATACCCAATCACCATGGACCGATACATCGATGGGAGCGCGACTGAAGTCGAAATCACTGCCCACTTCCTTTTCGCACACCATATCGAGATGCGCTTGCAAAACCACGATAGGTTGCCCCTCCCGGCCTTGGCTCGATGGTACTTGCAAACAAATATTGCCTACCGCATCCCGTCGCACCCCCCAACCCATGCGTTTGGCATTCGCCTCAATATATTCGATCACCTTGCTTTCATCGCCAGAAGGCCGGGGAATGGCTCGAAGCGAATCGAAATGTTTCCACAGACCGATGGGTTCCAAGTGGCTCAGCGGGCTCGTCACGGGTTCTCTTTCCTTTCGCGATGGGTTCTCCACCCTCTGTTGCCGGAATTGTCACGACGATGGATCGGAAGCAAGCTTTGTCGCTGCCTGCCCTTGACGAATTCGTTGACCCTGCCGTGTTCCCATTCCAGTCTTTGCCCACGATGAACGATAAGTCACGGACCATTTCCAGGTTTCGTACCGGCAGGCCGATGGTACTTCTGATGGGATTGACCGCTTGTTCTGGCCTGGCGAAAGAAGATCCGCAATCGCCGACCCCCGCCGACCCCAGCCTCGCGGCTTCGAGTATCGTCATCTGCCCCAAGGATAGCTCCTACGATCCCGGCCGTAACGGTTGCTTGGCGGCCTCTTCTGCGCCTTCGGCGTCCCAAGCAGCCACCCCCGCTTTCCGCGCCTCGCCTCCCTCTGAGCCGGTAGAAGAAGAACCGAACGAGCGAGACATGCAAGATGAAGACTGATTTCACCGTTTTCTGCGCATCCCCTATTGCTAGTTGCTAGTTGCTAGTTGCTAGTTCCTAGTTCCAACTAGTACTACAGCCACGAAGCACGTTCCGCTTATTTATGGAAATAAATTGGTACCCTCAAGCGTTGGGCACGCAT
>MWCO01000118.1 GCA_002070115.1 Deltaproteobacteria bacterium ADurb.Bin207 | reverse complement strand
CCGCGGGCTCGGCGTTGGCGACGAAGTACTCCAGCTCGGCGGCCTGGTAGCCGGTGTTCAGCGGCAGGTACACATGCCCCGCGCGCAGCACGCCCAGGTAGAGCATCAGCGCCTCGACGGACTTGTCCGCATGCACGGCCACGCGCGACTGGTCCGGCAGGTCGAGCGAGCCCAGCAGGTTGGCGATGCGCGCGCTGGCGCGGTCCAGGTCGCGCCAGGTGTAGTACAGCGGCGCGGGCGAGTCGCAGGTCTCGACGGCGGTGGCGTCGAGGTCGTCGGGGAAGCCGTCGCGCAGCGCGACGAACAGGTTGTGGTTCACGGGCATGGGGTCAGAAGCGGGGTTTGCGTTTTTCGTTGAAGGCGGCCAGGCCCTCGCGGTGTTCCGCGCTGGGCGCATAGGCGTAGTGCGGCGCGCGGTCGGACGCTGCACTCAGGGCCGGCATGACGAACTGACGCAGCGCGCGCTTGTTCAGGCGCAGGGCCTGCGGCGACAGGCCGGCGATGCGCTGCGCTGCCGCCCGCGCCTCCCTTTCCGCTTGTGCCTCCGGTTCCGCCTTCAGAACCGCCTCCGCTTCCCCCCATGCCCCCCGTTGACCCCTCCGCGCCTGACGTGCCGCCGGTGGCGCCAACCCCGGCACCTGTTTCTGCCTTGTTATCGTCTGTGTAAACGTAGTCTGGGTACGCGCACCCCAGGGAAAACACAGTCCACAGGCCGATGGGCAAAAAAACTGATAAGCGCACCCCCGATGCCCGTTTCCGTTTCACCGTGAAGCCTCCGCCTTCCAGTATACTACGACACTACGGTTCGCGTAGGGAAAAACAGCGATACGTAGAAAATCGATCCTTCGGTATCTTGATTTGACTTGCATTGAGGCCGACAATTCCGCTGCTCGAGGCCCAACAGCCGATCATATCCCATCGGGAACGAACGAGGCGGGGAGCGACGGGAGGGCATGGGTTCCGAGGGTGGCTCCATCGGTAAGCCTGGATGTCATTTTGTTCGGGGTTGCTCTTGACACGAGTCGGTCTTGGATCCAATAAGTAACCATCCGGTTAGTTATCATGGCCCCTTTTCATAATTCCCCGAAAAATAAGCGTGATGCGGAAGCTACCCAGACCCGCATCCTTCGCGCCGCGGAAGAATTGTTCGTGCGTCATGGCTTCGACGGCACACGCATCGATGCCATCGCTGAGGCAGCTCGCAGCAACAAACGGATGATATATGTATATTTCGGAAATAAAGAGCAATTGTATTTGGAAGTATTAAAAAGAAATTTCGAGAAAGTGATTCCCCTGGCTCGTCTCGTCGACCCCGCCCAGACCCCAACCGAGCAAGCCACCACGGTCATTTCTCATTATTTTCGTTATCTATCGGATAATCCGGCCTTTTTACGGCTTCTGGGGTGGGAGAGCTTGCGCGAAGGTCGCCTCGCGGGAAAAGCCCTGGTCGATGTGGCTGCCGCCGAGTTCGAAGCCCTTCATGGAATTCTCCAACGCGGCATCGAACAAGGCGAATTCCGCCCCGATCTCGATATCCCCAAAACGGTGATGAGCATCACCGCCCTGTGTTTCAGCTTTTTCAACCGACGATTTCTCTGGGCAACCCTCTGGGGCCAGGACCTGACGCGTCCTGAAACGCTCAATGACGTGTTGGCTCATACCCTCGATCTCGTTTTTCGGGGAATTCGGAGCCCTTGCAGCTCACCCAAGGCGTGAACTTCTTCGATTCCATGAGGTGCGACGTGCGTTCGATAGGCTACGTTAATCTGGTTTTCGCAGCGTTATTGCTTTCTGCTTGCGGCCATGACGCTCCCTCCCCCAAACACGTGACCGGCTTGGTCGATGCCACGGAAATCGATGTCGCTTCGAAAATCCCTGGGCGCGTGGTCGAATTGGAGGTTAGGGAAGGGGACCGCGTAGAAAAGGGGAAAAAACTAGCTAAAATAGAAAGTGAAGAAATTGGGGCTAAAATGCAGCAGGTCAAAGCCGCGATGGAAGCGGCCGAAGCCAAATTACGCATGGCCCGCAGTGGCGCGAGACAAGAAGAGGTGGAAGCCGCTCGTCGCCAGGTCGAATCGGCAAAACATCAGGTGCAAATCGCTCAAAAAACCTATGAGCGGGTGGAAAAACTCCACGAGGCCAACGCGATTGCCGACGCCAAACTCGATGAAGCGAAATTCCAATACGATGTGGCCCGCGACCAGCTCGCCGTCGCCGAGGCCAAATTGACCGTCCTTCGCAAAGGCGCGCGCCCCGAAGAAATCGATGCCCTGGCCGCCCTGGTCGACCAGGCGCAAGCCACCCTCACGGAAGTTACCGTTTATGAAAAGGAAATGGTCCAAACGGCACCGATCGCCGGAGAAGTATCCAAAATCGTCGTGCATCGAGGAGAGCTGGCGGCAACAGGCTATCCCATCGTAACGTTAGTGGATTTATCGGATCTATGGGTGACCTTTACCCTTCGCGAAGACGCGTTGCGCGATGTCCGCAAAGGCACGACCCTTCGCGTTTTCGTACCTGCCCTCGACCGCGAAGCCCAACTCGAGGTCTTTCATATCGCCGCGATGGGCGATTTCGCCACCTGGCGCGCGACCTCGGAACGCGATGCCTTCGATCTCAAAAGCTTCGAAGTCCGCGCTCGTCCCCTCGCCCCCATCGAAGGCCTGCGCCCAGGCATGACCATTCGCTGGTATCCGGAGTGAGCCATGCGAGACTTTTCCAACGGCTTTTTCGCGCAAGCCAAAACCTTGTTCACCACGCCCAAGCATCTGATCATGCTTGCCTTGTTGATTTTCATGTCCGTGGTGACGGCCGAGGTCTATCGCGGCATGGTCCTTCGCGATGTGCCGGTGGCCATCCTGGACCTGGATCAGTCGTCCCTCAGCCGGACCCTGGTCAGGATGGTGGACGCAACCCGCGAGGTGCGCGTCGTTCATCCCCCCATTTCTTCCGTCGAAGAGGCCCAACAATGGCTCCTGCGCGGCGAAGGCGCTGCCGTCATGCTCATTCCTTCGAAATTCTCCTCCGACCTGAAACACGGAAGAGAACCGAGGATCCTCATCGCCATCGACGGCAGCAACATCGTTCTCGCGAAAAACGTCAACAAAGCCCTGGCTACCGCGGTAGCTACCGTTTCGGCCGGTGCCCAGCTCACCTTCGTACGAAAATTGGGGCTGAGCGAAAGTCAGGCCATGGCCGCCGTCCAACCCATCGCCATCGATATCAACGACAGCTTCAATCCTGCCAATAATTACGCCGTGTATATCGTCCCAGGCTCGGTTTTTTTTCTTTTACACGTCTACGCCATGCTCCTTTTTGCCTCGGTGTTTCTGCCGGAAAGCGCATCCCCAAGCCGTTCCCACCGCGTGGGGCGCCTGGGCGCCATCGCCGTCGTGACCCTGCTGCTCGGAATCGCGTTTTTCCTCATTCTCATGCCCATTGCCCAGGTATCGCTGCAAAGCAACGCCACGGTGGCCATCTGCGTTCTTGGCGCGTTTTTGGTCGTGGAAGCCTTATTCGCCGCTGCGCTTGCCAAAGCGCTCCCCGGCCCCCTGTTTGCATTCCAAGTCACCGTGATCCTCACCATGCTCGCGCTGATGCTCTCCGGCATTACCTGGCCCATCGATCGATTCCCAGAGCCCCTGCAGCAATTCTCCTCCTTTTTGCCCTTCACCCCCTTTGCCCGAGCCTTGCGCATCTTCGTGCATGAACCCGTCGGGCTCGATCAACTACGGCTCCCCCTGCGCCAACTCGCCCAACAGGCCGGGGTATTCGCCGCCATCACCCTCGTCGCGACCCTGTCTCGCGCCTTTATTGCCCGATTCCGCGAGGTGGCCTGATGAAAACCTGGCTTCGAACCTGGCTTGCGGGAAGCTTGGAGGAATGCAAGCACATAGGGCGTAACCCATCGATATTACTCATTTTAGTGGCGATTCCAGTCGTGTATCCCACGCTTCTATCCTGGCTATACGCCCAAAACGCCGCCACCGAACGTCCCGCGGTGATCGTGGATCATGACGCCTCCGTGCTATCGCGAAAACTGCTGCTTTCCCTGGACGCAACCCAAGGGATTTCCGTGGTGGGAAGAGTCGATGACCTCGAACAAGGCTTCGAGATGGTGCGTCAGCGGCAAGCGGAAATGCTGCTGTTCATCCCCGAAGACTTCACGTCTCAGATCAAGTCCGGGCGTCAAGCCTCGGTCAAGGTCTGGATCGATAGCGCCAATATTCTGACGTACGGCAGTGCGCTGGCCGCCACCCGCGAAACCATCGGCACCATGAACGAGCAGTTGGGTCGCGACTACTTGCACCAACAAGGGCTTACGACCCGACTGGCGGACCGTCGCATCATGCCGATTCAGACGGATACACGATTGCTGTTCCATCCGACGGGCGCGTATGGCGAATTTTTGATAACGGGTGCATTTCTTATTGTATTTCAACAGCTTATATTGATTTCGCTATCGTTTTCGATGGGCTTGCGCAAGGAACTGACCCCGATTTCACCCCGGCTCCGTTTCCCTTTTGCTCGGCTGGCCGGCCGTGTCGCTGCCCACTCGCTGCTTTACCTGCTTGCCATTGTCTTCATCGTGCTGGTGGTCACCCCCTCCTTTGGTTGGCGCATCCAGTCCAGCATGGCTGTATTTGTGTTGTATGTGGTGTTTGGCTTGACGATGTTCCCGTTGGCCATGATCGCCGCCAGTCTGGTCAAGAGCCGCTACACCGGATTTCAGGTATTGATGTT
The DNA here is from genome assembly GCA_002070115.1 of Deltaproteobacteria bacterium ADurb.Bin207. Classification (GTDB taxonomy): domain Bacteria; phylum Myxococcota_A; class Polyangia; order Polyangiales; family Polyangiaceae; genus MWCO01. Next base: position 6,967 of record MWCO01000118.1, on the reverse strand, counting down.
CCTTTCGACTCCGGTGTTCATGATGTCGGGCTTCACATGGCCCCTCGATCAAATGCCCAGGACAATCCAGCTCCTTGCGTCGGCCTTTCCCGCTACGCCGGCGTTGCTGGCCATGCGCACGCTAGCTGTTAAAAGTGGAAGTTTTTCCGCGATTCGCACGGAGCTGGCTTGGATGGCAGCACAATTCATCGCGTACACCCTCGTTGCCATCGCTTTACTTCATGGGCAAGAGAGGCGTAAATTATTGAATTCAAACGAAATTAATAGAGAGCTGGCAGGTGGGGACGAGCCTGGGACCGCGTCGCAAACGGCTTGAGTCGTCGTCTGCGATTCATGGTTGTCGATAGACATTGCCTTTCGCATCGTTCGAGAACGTGTTGATCGTTTCGATATCACTGTTGACCTCTGCGAATTTGCCAAGCCAAATACCCCATTGGCCGCTGTCCTTGATGGTGCAGTGTTTGACCTGAAGCGACACACCATGGCTATCGCTTGCCGCGGTGATCATCCCCTCTTCCCCGCCACCCGTCGGTGAACCGCCGTATTCGACCGTGACGTATTCCAGTGTATTGTCAGGATTTATGGAGCCATCGAACAGGATGGCGTGCCAATAGCCGGCGGTTTTTTCAACTCCGGAGATGGTGATGGGTTGGGTGTCGGTTCCGACCGCGTGCAAGCCCGCGTCGTCTCCCTCCACGCTGATCCACGTATCTTTGGCCATGAGCAGCGTAACGCCGGGATTGAGAGTCCAGACCTTCAGCACATGGACGCTGCTTTCGAGATGATAAGGGGCGCCAAGATCGGCCCAAGAAGTCGATTCGGCGACATTGCCCTCCCGGACACGGATCTGATCGACATCATTTCCCGTATAGGTGGAGCTTGTCTCGAGCTGTGCCACGGCTTCGAAACCCACGTTGACGGGGCCAAGGGTGTTTTGCGTGAAGGTGTTGTTGCCGAAGTTGGGCAACACGGCCGTGCCCGCGAGATAAAGGCCGTAGCCGTTGCTTTCTCGCAGCGTGGAATTGGTGATGCTCAAGGTGACGCCGTGTTCGTCAGCGCTTGCCCGCACTGCTGCCTGGTCGGCAACGCTGCTGGTATCCCCTGCGTACTCGACGGTGACATAATCAAATTTGTTGTTCGTATTCATGGAGTTATCGAATACGATCCCGTCCCAATAGCCTTTGGTTTTGGATTCCGCGGTGAACACGATGGGGTTGTCTTTGGTGCCGACCGCGGTGAGCGCGGCGTCGTCGCCCGAGACGGAAATACCCACGGCCGCGGGCATGATCACGGTGTTGGGGGCTTCGAGGGTCCAATGGGTTTCGACGCTCAGTCCCAAGGTGCCGATGAGGTGGTAGGGAACACCGAGGGATTTCCATGTGGCATTCTTCGACAAGGACTCGCTCGGGACGGTGATTTCGTCCTTGTCATTGCCGGTGTATCGAGAAGCGGCGTCGAGAAGTCCCACGACTTCGGAGTCGGCCAAGACCGGGCCGAGTTTGTTTTTCGTGAAGGTGTTGCCAGAAAAAGCGGGCAAATGGGTGCTGGCGCCGATGCGCAGCCCATACCCTTCACTGTCGCGAATCGTCGTATTCGACATCTCCAAGGTGACCCCGCCGCTATCGGCAAGTGCTTGGACAGCGCCTCTGGTCGGGTCGGTCGTGGTATTGCCGGCGTATTCGATCGTCACGTAAGCGAGTTTGCTTGGGTTATCGTTGTTTTCGAAGTCGAGCCCGATCCATGAGCCTCGCGCCGCCTTTTCGCTCGACAAGCAGATGGGGTTTTGCGTCGTGCCTTCGGCAATCAGCGTCCGATTGCCTGCAATCTCCATTTTTGTCCCTTCGGAGAAAAGGATCGTGACTCCTGGCTGAAGGGTGAGACTAACCCCCTCGTCAAGCGTCGGGCTCGTATTGGCCCTGTAGCAGCCCTTGGCCAAGGTCGTGGATTGCGTGAAATGATCGCTCAGGGCTACACAAGTCGAGGGCAGGATTTCGACAGTCGAGCATACCGTGATCGTGCTCTCTTGGGTGTCGGTGCCACTGTCTTGCTCCTGTTGTGGGGGCGAATCGGATGTGGATTCGGCGTTGCATCCGAAAATGAGTGCGGTAGCGGATAAGACGAGACAAGCAAATTTTTTCATCGAAAAGAACCTCCATCGGGAGAGAACTGAAGTCCCCAAAACTGCTTCCTTGACCTCAGATAGGGGGATGATTCCTTGTGGCTTTCACAACTCGTTCCACCGGCAAAGCCACGCTGTCGTTTGGTACGATGAGAAAAAAATATTTCTTCCTAGCTTCGATCGATAATTGTTTCGATGCTTGGAAATCGTGGCGATGGCGTGGTGTTCACGAATGCGTTCGATGGAGTCATTTCGTCATCGAGGGGCAGACAACGCTCATGCGGGCTCGGTCATCGTGCCTCTCGGACGGCGCCGATTTCCTGCAACATCGTTTCCAACGCTTCGATACCGTTTTTCCACGCATCTTTTTCGGTGGCTTTGCGAAATAGACGCATGTCTGGGCTCACCTGGAACGCCCGAGGCCGTTGTTGCACGAGGCGGATGAGTTTTTCGCTATCGAGGAGGTGATCGTCGGCCAGGTGAAGCACGACGGAGCGAGCATTGGCTTCGCACGCGAGGACACGGATGCGTCGTAATTCCGTTTTCTGCCGCATCAACTGCACGAGGTGCAAGGCAGCCTCGGGCGGGGCACCGAAGCGGTCTTGCATTTCGATGCTCAACTCCTCGACATCCTGCTCATCGGACGCACTGGCCAGCCGTTGGTAGAACGAAAGTCGCACGCCGATATCGGCGATATAGTCTTCGGGAAGCAGGGCTTCGACATCGAAGCTCAGTTCTGGTTCGATATCATGGATGACCGGTTCTCCCCGCAGTTCGTGGACGGCGTCCTCGAGCATTTGGCGGAACAAGTCGAATCCCACGGAGGCGACGTTGCCGCTTTGTTCCGCGCCGAGCAGGTCTCCGGAGCCACGTAGTTCGAGGTCGAGCGAGGCGATATGAAAGCCCGAACCCAGTTCCGAGTGCTGTTCGATGGCTTCCACGCGCGCTCGGGCCTCATCGGTCATGGCGTCGACGGGGGGCACGACCAGATAGCAATAGGCACGCTCTTTGGATCGACCGACACGTCCGCGGAGCTGATAAAGCTGCGCGAGCCCGAACATATCCGCGCGATCGATGATGATGGTGTTGGCCCGAGGGATATCGATACCGCTCTCGATGATCGATGTGGAAGCCAAAACATCGTATCGTCCTTCCACGAAGTCGAGCATCGTTCGTTCCAAGGTGGCTTCCGGCATTTGTCCGTGGGCCACGGCGATGCGCGCTTCGGGGAGCAATTCCTGCAGCTTTGCGGCCCGTTCGTACAGCCCTTCCACGCGATTGTAGACGAAAAACACCTGTCCATTTCGGGATAGTTCCCGTTCGATGGCTTCCCGCAGCACGCGATCGTCCTGACGTGTCACGATGGTGCGAATGGCGCGACGATCGACGGGTGGTGTGCCGATGAGGGAGATATCGCGCAACCCGCTCACGGCCATCTGCAGCGTTCTCGGGATGGGCGTGGCGGACAACGAAAGCACGTCGACCGATTGTTTGAGTTGCTTGATTCTCTCTTTATGAGCCACGCCAAAGCGCTGCTCCTCGTCGACGACGAGCAATCCCAAGGATTTGAAGTGGACGTCTTTGGACAGCAATCGATGGGTGCCAATCACCACGTCGACGAAGCCTGCACGAAGCCCGCGCAGCACCTCGGTTTGCTCTTTTTTGCTTTGAAATCGGGACAGTCCGCGAACATCGATGCCATAGCTCTCGAGTCGGCTTCGGAACGACATCAGATGCTGTTGGGCCAGGACCGTGGTGGGGCACAACACCGCCACTTGCCGCGATTGACTTGCCGCACGAAATGCAGCGCGGATGGCGACTTCCGTTTTTCCAAATCCCACATCTCCGCAGACGAGCCGATCCATCGGACGATCCGAAGTAAGATCCCGCATTACATCGTCGATGGCGATGGCCTGATCGCGTGTTTCTTCAAAAGGAAACGTTGCCTCGAACGCGCGATATTCATCGTCCACATCCGAAAGCGGCAGGACGGCCAGGGCTTGCCGTTGCGCGTAGAGCTGGAGAAGCTCATCGGCCATTTTTCGAACGTTGGCGCGCACGCGGGACTTGGTGCGCGCAAAGGTTAGTCCACCGAGGCGGTCGAGCTTTTGTTTTGCATCCGCGGCGGTATGCTTCTGGATTTGATTGAGCCGGTAGACCGGAAGATAGAGTTTGTCTCCGCCGGCATACTCGATGGCGATGAGATCGACGGTGGTGGCGTCGATTTTTTTGTGGAGCAATCCCAGGTATTTGCCCACGCCATGCTCGACATGGATGACGAGGTCACCGGGGCTCAGAGCACGGAGGTCCTGGATAAAAGGCTGACGAAGCGAGGAAGAGCGAGCGCGCTGTGCCCGACGTTTGGCGCGGCGGCCGAAAACTTCTTCTTCCGTGACGAGGACCCACCCTTCGGTGGGTGCGACGACCCCTTGGGATAGCGCGCCTCGGACCACGAGCACCGGTTCTCCGGGCGTTTGCAATATCGTGGGATCGAAAGGACCGAGCTTGGCGCGACAGTCGATGCCCCGATAACGAAGCAAGGCCGCAAGACGCTCTGCTTGTGAATCTGCTCGCGCGGTGAGCAGCACGCGCAACCCCAGTTCGCGCCACCGTTGGATTCTTCGGATCAAAGGAGTCAGCGCACTTGCTTTTCCTCCGCGCATGCGCGCCGATTGAATCGCTCGGCCCAGCTCCGATAAATCTTGCGTGCCAAGCGTTGGCGTATCCGGTGGCGTCGTCGAGTACTCCGCCAACGCGGTTGGCTCCTGCTCTTGCCCCACCGTGGCCGTCGGATGCACAACGAGCATGGGCCACCGAGAAATGAGTTCGCTTACCTCTTTTTCGCTCGTGAAGTAATCCTGCATCGCAAAGCGCGGCAGACTCATGGACGGCGGACCGCTTGCCTGCTTGCGCAACATCGCCTGGACCATTTCATCCCGTTGCGCTTGCTCGTACTCGTCGTGAACGGCGCGCGCGATCGCGTCCGGATCCTGCATCACCACCGTGTAGTCCCGGGTCAAATACTCGCCGATCGATGTCAGTTCGAAATAGGCGGGAAGCATACCTTCCAGACCCAAAAACAGGCGGCCCGATACGATGTCTTCCACCAACGCGTGGGTGCGAGAAGAAGGCAGATCCACCGTATCGCAAAGCTCGCGCACCACACGACGCGCACGGTCCATCGAGTCGGCCGTACGAATGGCCTCTCGTGCCGGAGGCAACCAGCATTTGACCACTGGCCCGAGCGTACGTTGCGTATCCGGATCGAATGCCTTCAGAGATACAACCACGTCTCCGACGAACTCGATGCGTATCGGAGTCTTCGACCCGGCAGCCCAGACATCGACAAGGGAACCTCGAATGGCGAAGGTGCCAGGATCCTCGACGAGAGGCGAGCGTAAATATCCGGATTCGGATAGTTTGTCGATCAGCGCTGCCCTGTCAATTTCTTGTTCTATTTCAATGAGATGTGTATATTTTTCGACAACCGATCGAGGAACGATTTTGCGCAATAGCGCGGTGCCGTGAGTGACCAAAAACCGAAAAGGAAGATCGGAAGCCAGGTGAGAGAGGGTCGCTAGCCGATGATGGGCGCCGCGACGATCCGGGTTGACTTCCGCGTACGGGCTCGCCTCAGTGGCGGTAAGCGAAAGAACCTGTCCCGGGACAGCATCGTCCGATTCCCTTTGGTCTTGTCCCCATAGGAATTGCAAATCCAAAACGAGCTGCTGCGCCTGTTCGGGTGTCGCGGTGATGCAGAGCACCGGATGGTTACGAGTGCGGGCGATTGCGCAGGCAGCCCATGCCGTGGCACTGCCGTGACACCCCGTGACATGCAGGCGAGAGGTTTGGTGCAAATGACGGGCGATGGTGGCGGTATCGATGAGAATTGGGTCGGGCGGGGGGTCGTAGTCGGGAAGCGGGTCGAGCAGGCTTTCCGGATCCTGCGAGGGGTGTTCGAGGGAAAGCCTCAATCGGTCGCCAAGCTGAGCGAAAGCGGAAGACTCGGAAGCAGCGGTCATGTATTTCCCAGGATAAGAGCGAAAATCAGCGACGATACTCGTCCACGACGATGCCGTAGCGTTGCATCCATCGATGGATTTGCATGCGTTCTTTGCCGAGTTCTCGTCCTACGGCGGCGACATTTCCTCGGTGGGCGGCCAGCAGTTCGCGCATTCGTTGTTCGGAGGGGGCGGAAGCCCGAGGCCGGCAGGAGGCAGGAGCGGCTGGTGATGGTTCATGAACCGCGATGGGCGCGGGTTCGGATGAGGGGGCAAGGCGTGTGCCGTACGGGACCATCGCCTCACGGATGCAGTCGGGTAAGTGCCTAGGGTCGAGCACGGGCGTGTCGGCGATCGCGACGGCTCTGCGAAGACACGCCTCTAATTCCCGTACGTTATAAGGCCAGTCGTAGTGCAACAGGGCCAGCATGAAGGGAAAAGAGATTTGCTTGTCGGCATGTCCATGCCGGGCGATGAGCGTGCGAGAGAGCTGAAAGATTTCTTCTTTTCGTTCGCGTAGGGGTGGCAATTCGATGCTGAACTCGTTGAGACGAGCCAATAGATCTCCGCGAAAACGTCCTTCTTTCACGAGGTTAGGCAGGTTACGGTTCGTGGCGCAGATGAACCGAACGTTGACGTGTTGCGCGGTGGTGGCGCCAACCGGGTAGATCTCCCCGGACTGAATGACCCGAAGCAGCTTGGCTTGCGCTTCGAGGGGCATGTCACCGATTTCGTCGAGCAGCAGCGTTCCATGATTGGCCGCGGGAATCAGACCTAGTACTACAGCCACGAAGCACGTTCCGCTTATTTATGGAAATAAATTGGTACCCTCAAGCGTTGGGCACGC
>MWCO01000117.1 GCA_002070115.1 Deltaproteobacteria bacterium ADurb.Bin207 | reverse complement strand
ACGCGCACGGTCACGGTCACGGCCACTGCCACGGCCCACGCGCACGGTCACGGTCACGGTCACGGCCCACGAGAAACCATCACGCCCACGGCCCGCGCCTCCTGGCTGGACAAACAACGACGCACCTCCCGCAGGACAAATACCTCGCCAAGCTTCTGGAAAAGGCATCACAACCTGCAAGCATCTGCCGACTACGCTCAACTAACTGTATTAATTGATGTTTTTACAAGGGCTACGCAACAAGCCGTCATGCTCCAGGTCAAAGCCAAGGGGATTCTCTATGCGTATCCCTTTCTCATTCAGGAAAAACGAGGGGATCTATTCAGAGTATCGACGCATCAGCTTCAAGGTGTTCCGATCGCGCACCACGTGGAACATCGATTCAAGAACCGGCCGATAGTCACTGGTGGACGCTGCCTCATCGTTAATCGTCTCGACCGTCACACAACGTTGAGGCTTGACGATGCGTTCGATCAGATTCTTCAAAAACCCAAGACATTCAGGAAGCCTGGGGTCCTCGGGGGAAAGGTGGATTTGCAAGCGCCGGCCCCGACTTTCGGACACGACAGCCAGTTGTCCACCGCAATAGGCGAGGTGATTTCCCGCGACGCGTCGGGGCAGTTTTTCCAGGCCTTCAAGCCCCAGCCCGCAGACCGAAGCGGGATCCATCGCATTCATCCACGCGATGGTGTCTTGCCCGGTTGGCTGTCGCAACAAGGCAAGAGCGGCGGGAGAAGCGAATTGAATCCCGGGCAGCCCTTCGAAAAACTGGCCTGCTACGACTTCTCCGGAAAGCTCCATGAGCCGCAAGGTTCGAAACACCTTGCTCCACCGAAGCGCTGGCACCTCCCGCTCCAACAAGGACCGGCACACAATGCCCCATCGGTCGAGCAGCATGCGTACCCGATCCCGCTCCACCTCGTCTTGCTCCACCACGTTCGCTGGTGGTTCAACCTCTTGCCAGCGATACCAATGGCCCGACGGCCTCGCGGCCCATCTTGCTTTGTTCCGCGGGAGCCTTTTCGCCCGCGGAGCCTCCACCGTACTGGCCTTGTCCGCGTCTTGTCCTTTTCTCACCGCTTCGAATCCGTCCGTGGACACCCACCCTTTGAAGGCCAGGGCCCAGAGCTGCTGCTGCAGTTCCATTAACGGCTTTTTCGTATGCATTTGCAGTTCGGTGAGCGTGTACTTGCCGGTCGGATGAGGGAATAGACTCTCCAACAGCTCTTTGGTTTTTGCGGTGGGCTCGTCGGGCATGACGAGTTCCCGATCCGAAGGGAGCAGCAAAGCGAGCCGTGGATTCCCCAATCCAACCCAACCTATTGAATTTTCAACAAAAATCGAATCCATGAGACCAGGACGATAGTCATCCACCCGGGCGGGTAGGACTTCTGTCTCCCAAAGGGTGGCGTCGAGGGGATAGCCGAAAAGACGGTCGAGCGCTGTTTTCAATCCTTCCGCACCACGACTTTTTTGGGTCAATCCCTGCCATGAGGCGATGAACGCCGGATACTGGCTGACGGGCCGCGGTTCGAAGGTCGGACGCGCCTCGGCTCGTTTCAACCGTAGCAATCGCTCGTAATTCTCACGATCGCAGACCTGCTCCTCGGTCGCTTCTTGCGTGAGCAGGCCCACGACCACCTCTTGCCCTTCGATCAGCCATTCGAGGGCCGCGCGAGAGTCGTCGAGCGATAATCCCAACGGAGCCACGAATTCCGCCCAGTTCACAGGGCCATGAAAGCGCAATCGATCCAGGAGCAAGGACGATAGATTTTCGCCTCGTTTCCATGTTTCAGGCCCCATCTCGACCGAGCACGGACTACCATCGAGCCTCGAAACCGCCACCTGCCGCTTGAAAAAGACCGGTCCGAATCGGGGAACCGACGACGCCGCCACAACGAAAGAAGGGTTTTTCTCGATGCGGACACGAACGATCCGGGGGCCCAGATCGCTTGCCATGGCTTCCGGGTCCAGATGGCTGTCGCGCTTCATGGCATTGGTCAGCGATTGCCATTGTTCTTCCGGTATCATCCCTCTTTCGACCACCCAATCGTAAAGCTCCAAAGCGGTGCAAGGCGACCAACCGGGTTCGATACGCTGCAGTTTGCGCTCGAACCGCTCGACCAGCTCGCGCGAAATCCGCGGACGAAGCGAGGGCGTCTCGACGACTTCTTGCATCCAATGGCGATGGTTTTTGCCGGTGGGCTGCAGCGCATCGCTTTCGTACATGAGCTGATTGGTCTGTTGCCACAGCACACCGCGGGAAAAGGGGGAAGCCACGGAGGAGTAGCGCGTGCAGACCTCGATCGCGCCGTTCTCGATCTCGGTGAGCACCGAGCGAAGGGCATCGAGATCGAAAACGTCTTGCATGCATTCTCGCCAGGCTTCCTGAATCAACGGAAAGTCATCGAACGCGGCTACGGCTTCGAAAAGGCGTTTTCCTTTGACGCGGGAAAGCCACAGGGGATTGCGGAGCCCGAATCCGGCGCGGGGAAGCAGCAACGCCCGGGCCGCTGCTTCCCGAAATCGGGCCCCAAACACACCCGATTGCTCGAGTCGCTCGCCCAGCAGCTCATCCACCGTATCCGTCGATATCCACGTAAAAATTTCCTCGGCGCTCACGTGTTCTTCGGACTGCCATCCAATACAGTCGTCGTCGCTCATGACCGTAAGCGGGCCCCCTATCTCCCGCTCCCAGGCCGATTGCAAGGCCAGAGCCAGAGGACGAAGGACCGCGCCTCCCCACGAAGCATGTAAAATCGAGATGGCTCGATCATCCTCGGAGCCGGGACCGACCACATGTTCGACGATGACCCGGCGGCGATGGGGCAGTAGCAGCCCGAGGGCGCGATGTTGTTGTTTAATATAGCGAATCAAAGCCCGAGCCGCAGGCTCGTCGAGCCCATGGCGAGCCTTAAGTTCTTCGAAAAAAGCGGGATTATCCAAACGTCTTACAGATTTTTTCAAAAACGATCCGATGGCGAGCGATTGCTCGAAAGAGCGGCTTGGCGTATCACCGCGCCAGAAGGGGGCCAATCCACCAGGGGACTTCGACGGGAGAACGAATACATCGTGATGGCTGATTCGCTCCACCCTCCAGCATTGAACGCCGAGGGTGAATGTATCCCCTACTTTTCGCTCCCATACGAATTCCTCGTCCAGTTCTCCGATCAACGCGGAGGACTCGGCATGACGTAAGTGGTAGTGACCGCGATCGGGGATGGTTCCTCCTGATTGACAGACGAGCATGCCGGCTCCTGGTCGGGCGCGCAGAATCCCCTCTTGCGGATCGAACGATATGATCGGCCTAAGTTCTCGAATTCGCGACAGAAAATAGCGACCCGCGAGCATCTCCAACACGCGATCTAGCTGCGACCGGGGCAGGTCGTGATACGGTGCCGAGGTCCGTAAAAACGCATGGAGCGATTCGGGAGTCCAGGAATCCACCACAAGCATCGAGACAATGACTTGGGCGAGAACATCGAGAGCGCCGTAAATCGGTTTGACCGGCTCGAGGCGGGCATCGAGCACGGAGCGAACCATCACCGCCGCCTCGAGGATATCCGCGGGCGTGATGGGCAAAAACGTGGCGCGGCTGGGCTCGTCCACCCGATGGCCCGCGCGACCGATGCGTTGCATCGCCGACGCCACGGAAGCAGGGGATTGGACGAGCAAGACCTCGTCGAGGGTGCCTATATCGATGCCCAATTCGAGGGTGTTGGTGGCCACGATGCCGCGAATCGTCCCCGCTTTCAGGCTTTCTTCCACCTCGGCACGGGTTTCCCGGGCCAGAGCGCCATGATGCCCCACGATACGCTCTTGCCCGCTTTCGTTGACGAATCGCACGAGTTTCTCCACCATCCGTTTGCTGTTGGCGAATACGAGGGTGGCCCGATGACGATGCAATGCCTTGCGGATCTCGCCAGCCAGGTAGGACCAGGGTGGGTCAGGGGGGTGCTGCTCTTGCGTCGGCTGTGGCGCGAAGGTCACGCTCAGGCTGTAGGGCTTGTGGGCAGAAGAAGTAACGATGGTCACGTTGCGGCGACGATACGGGCCTCGGGAATCACGGCCGAGGTTTTGGTAGCCCCCCATCCAGGCGGCCACGGGCTTGAGGGGGGAGACGGTGGCGGACAGGGCGATACGCTGCATCTCGCCGGAAAGCAGTGTGAGCCTTTCGATGGCGGTGATGAGGTGAACGCCGCGTTTGGAGCCCACCACCGCGTGGATTTCGTCGATGATGACGGTATGCAATTCGGAAAGGATGCTTTGGGCCCGTCGGGAGGTGAGCATGATATTGAGCGACTCTGGGGTCGTGATGAGGATTTCGGGCGGGTGTTTCACCAAACGTTGCCGCTCGTTTGCGGGGGTATCTCCCGACCGGGTCACGACGCGGACGTCGGCAACTTTTTGTCCGGCGTTCAAAAAGTCCTGGCGCAAGGCAACGAGGGGCGCGAGCAAATTGCGTTGGATGTCGTGATTGAGGGCGCGCAGGGGCGATACATAAAGAATACGGCAGGTTCCGCCGGGAATCCGGCCTGTCAGCAAGCCATCGAGGGCCCAGAGGAAGGCGGCCAGGGTTTTTCCCGAGCCGGTGGGAGCCACCACGAGCACGTGCTTTCCAGAGGCGATGGCCGGCCAGGCCTGCTGTTGGGCGTCGGTGGGCTGCCCGACCTGACGTTGGAACCACGATTGAACGATGGGATGAAACGCGGAAAGGGGCATGGCAGAACGTGGGGATGGGATACACCGGTTTTGGGCAAACGACAGCAACTCTCTTCTTCAAATATGTAATTATTTGAATTTATTATTATTTTTTACAAGCCCCGAGGGGAGAGATGCCTCACCTGGTCGCTGATAAACCGTTGGGGCAAAGGCAAGCCCACCGTTCGGGATTGGGGCTGGGTAAAGGGGCGGGCATGGTTGCGGGGGCGCTGACGGTGCGAACGATGCAGCAAGCCTTTTGCGGACGCGTCCGAGTAAGTCGGGGCTCGAGGCCCGACGCTATCGTGCGCAGCGAAAGCCGAGGTCATAGGTCCAAGCCTCAGTCATATACCTCATTCGACGAGCGACACGGAAGCTCGAGGAGTCACTGCCCGTCCAGCCGCCGCCGCGAGTAACACGGGTATCTCCTGCCGATAAATTCGCACAGTCGTTGCACGCATTTCCTCCCCCGCTGTACCACTCTTCGTCATACCCATCCAACGTCCATTCCCACATACTACCCGCAAGATCCTTATGCCCCCAAGAACCTGCTCCCGCTTCTGCCAACGCTCCCACTGGCGCTATGTCCTCAAAGGTGCATTGGAGCGGTTCAGCTCCGTACTCGCAGTTCCAGATCAAAAGTCCGTTGGTCGGAGGAGAATCACCCCACGGATACAACCGGTTCTCAATGCCTCCCGCCGCGGCATATTCCCACTCCGCCTCCGTCGGAAGCCTGCCGCCATCCCATGCGCAAAACGCGAAGGCCACATACCAACTCACACAATTGATCGGATACTGCTCGGTACCGTCCGGGGTGTCACGCCAGGTTGCCCGACCCGTAAAACACTCGAGCTGGCTTTCCAATTCCGACCGGTTCGACGGCAACTCATGGTTCCAGGCACTCTGCCAACCACTGCCCGCGATCATCGGATGCGCGCCTGAATCCACGGGCGGCGGCGTCCCGTCGTAATGCTCCACGAATTTCCGAAATCGTCCTACCGTCACCTCGTATTCATCCAGAGAAAACTCCGATACCGTCACATCATGCTCGGGTTGTTCATCGTCCCCGCAGAACAACCCGGAAGGGCACGCGTCATTGCCGTTGTCGCTCCGGCCCATGGGAAAACCACCGCTTGGAACCGATAGACTCGAACAACAGCTCTTTCCTTGACACTCCGTGCCCGCCATGCCGTCGCAGGATTGGAAAGGAATGCCATAGACTATCGTCCCCCCCTCCGGCTCCACATCCGGCGATACGTCCGGTTCCACGTCCAGCTCCACATCCGGCGATACGTCCGGCTCCACATCCGGCTGCGCTTCCGCTATCACGTCCGGCTCGATATCCACCGACGCATCCTTGCGCAATTCCTCCACATCCGGCGCGCCCGCGTCGAAATTTCCAGGCTTTTCCGTCACCGAAGACCACGGACCACAGGTGGGAACACTCGACGTCTTCGTCTCACACGCGGTCGTGACCGCCACCGCCACGATCTTCCCCTCCTCGAGACGCTCACAAACCGCCGAAGGCAGCACAATCCGGCCATTTTCCACCCGCCACCCCTCCGCACTATCCGCATCCAGCGGGATCAAACAGGCATCCGGACCGCAGATTCCGTCCGAATCCGGCGGCATCACGAGCGCCACGTTCGTTCCCTTGCCCGATGCTGGCTGGGCGATCGAACAGGACGATATATCCACTTCCACCCCCGCCCCTTGTGAAAAACACGGCACCGTATCGAAACACGTCCCGGTACCCTTGCCATTTCCCCCGCCAAAAACCGCCTCCGGCGAATAGGTTTCCAGCTCCGACGACGCAACGTTGCTGGACTTGCATTGACCCGAAATACAGGTTTGCCCATCGGGACACGTGCCCACCACCCGCTCCCCCATGGCCTTGGCCTGACCGTCACAAAGCCACTGGATCGGCATGCGCAGCATGGCTATTCGGTCTTTCGGAACCGTCGTCACCGCCTCCCGAAGCGTTCGAAGCGTGTTATTCTGCCAGGAAATCAGGCGAATATGCACCGGCACCGCCGGCTCCTCTCCCGCTACGATCGCCAGGGTGGCAGGAATGAGCAACCCCCCTGGCCCTACCCCATAATTATTCCCAAACAACAGGTTGCCGTAGGCAGAAATTTCGATGCGAATCGAATCCACATCTTTGGGAATAGGCATGTCCGTCTGCACCACGACCATGAGCTGGCCTTTGGCAGGCTCCGCGTCGGCCGAACAGCTCGGTAGCGTTGCCGCCGCGCAGAAAAACAGACCCAAACACGCCGAATACGCAGCGAATTTCATGAGCAGGTTGCGGGAATGCCTTTTCATTGCCCTATTCTTTCGCCCCGTGATTGCCGTGGGTGGTGCCACGAAAGGTCCATCGTTTCGGCCACCTTCATCTCCATGAACCAGGACATAGTCTACTAGAATCATGGAAGGTTAGCCAGAAGAAAAGCGGCTGGAATTCAATCATTGTTGCTATGGCAAATCATCGAAGTAGGGGATAGGGAAACGAAAATGCCCGCGGTTTACGCGCGCATCCGTGGCGAAAACCGTTGGTTTCGTAACCAAGCGAATTTACAATACAATTTCAGGAATGAGTGAATTTTTGCCCCGTCCGTGTCTTGGAGATTGGCGTGAATGACACGGAAAGCTGCTGATTCAGCCTTAGACCCCACAAACCAACTCAATCCAGGCCCAGCATTCATCTACAGAACAACTGCCACCAAGACGGTCAAAAGCCTTCCAAGACTCCTCCGTAAGCCTGAGCCCGCCATCCATCACGCCCAGCACCCGCTCAACGTTTTCCTTTTGCGCTGCAACCTCTGGTTTTTCAATAACTTTTATCAAAAATGCCCGCATCCGCTCGGCATGACCAGCAAACAGCTCCTGTCCTGATTCGTGAGCCGAAAGCGCCACCATCACCACCAACGTCCACGCCACACGAAAATCGAGATCACTCCCGGCAAGCCCACCATCCGCCTCCAGCATCCCGGTCAGCTCGACGAGCCTCCCGAGCCATGGGTCCGTCGCCTCTTCGTCAACCCGATCACCGCCATCATAAGCCATACAGGCCGGCGCAGGCGGCGCAGACGGCGCAGACCGGAAATACTGCGCTGGCGGCGCAGGAAGCGGCTCTGCTGGTAACTGACTTTCCCGCTGCACCGGGCTTGCCTCGGGCCTGTCAATAAGGCAGCGCTTTGTGCGCCTCCCGCCCGCTACAGACCCTGCACCCCCCACCGCAAAACCGAAGCCATTCGCCGAAACCAACGCGTTGCATAGGGCCGGAGAGGGCTGGAAAACACTATCGAAGGCCGTATCCTCCGGCATACCCACAGGAACAATCTGCGTCAGCATGGTGCCGTCGGACTTGTCATCCGCTCGCTTCACCACCGCCACCAACGCCATCGCAGGATTGGCCAATCCGTATTCCCTGCCAATGCTCTCCAAACGCTTGAGATGACGCTCATACCTGGACTTTTTGCGCGTTTCGGGAAGTTCACCGAAGTCCGGCGCCAATTCGAGCGTTGTGGTGATACGTGCTCCCTGAATCAGTTTCAATGTCTCCCCCATCGACATGGCAACATCGCCGCTTTTTTCCGGATTGTCGCCCGCCCTGCCCCAAGGCAAGGCAAGACGAAGCTTCCCGCCTTCCCAGCGCAATTCGAGGGCCATATCGTTGCCTGCGCGGGCACGACCGAAAACCAAAAGCGGATGTCCTTCCACCACCCCGGATGCGGGCTGCGGTGCGATGACCCCTTGCTCATCTGCTCCGGAAAGGCTGCACTCCAACTCTTTCGCCACCTGTCTCCCGATGGAATTGAAGAGTTTCAGAGCCGCCACATCCACCCGCTCGCGAGCCGTGGCAAAATGGCTCACTCCCCCCGTGCTGTCCGATAGCTGGGCCAGGAATCGGTCACTGCTGGCGCTTCCGATGCCGAGACAATGGACCCGCAAACCCCGCCGGATAGCTTTTTGAATGATGGCGCCCGTCTCGAAAACCTGGCCGTCGGTGAGCAAGAGGATATCTCCCCCCTTGGGGAGCAGCTCGGCCGCTGCCTCGAGACCGGCGTCGAGTTCCGTGCCCCCCGCAACCTCCATCCCCCGAACGAAGGCCTGCGCCGCCTCCCGACGCTTCTGGTCCGCTTTTTCACAGCCTCCACCGAAAGTGGTGGTCGACGTCTCAAAAAACACGATACCGAAGCGATCCTCGGGATTCAAAGCGCCAATACAAGCGAGTACGGCCTGTTGAGCCTGCTGAAAAGGTCGACCGCCCATCGAACCGCTGTGGTCGATGAGAAACACCAGTTGCCTGGCGACTTTCTCCTTGCCCGCGCCGAACAGGGTCGAGGAGAAAAGGGCTGCAAAACGCCCGAAACCATCGGCGTCCAGCCCGGTGAACACCAGCGGCTCCTTCGACGAATGGCGTACATCAAGGACAAGATCGCGATCCGGTACATCCGAGGAGGTGGCAAGAGCCACCTTCACGCGTCCATCTTTGCCAAAACCGCAGGAAATCGGATGAGAGGGGGAAGAAACCTCGCTTTCCACGCCGGCAATTTGGACATCGAGGGAAAATCCCACCCGATGCAGGCCCGATGGGTCGAAACGCCACGACGGCAGCAGCACATCCCCGAAAATCTCCTCCGGAAGCTGCATCTCCCCCTCCCCTGCCGAAATGACCGAAGCCGTGGCTTGCGCGTGATAACTCGGCGCCAGGGTGAAAGGAAAGCGGAAGCGAAATCCGTCGTCCGTAAGGGTTACCCCCGCAGCCAATTCGAGATGAACCGTGACCGTCTCCCCCGGACGGATATTGCCCACACTGAGGTTCACGATCCCGTCCTCATACTGTTGCGCCACACTGGCAAGATGCCCTTTTTCCACCGCATCTTCATAGGTTTCCCGGGCCTGGGGCACGGGCAGAAGCTCGGATTCGATGCTGAAATCCTTGCCTTCGATGCGAAACCGACGCATCGCCGCATCGCGCGGGAGCATGAAGGCGTAGATGACCTCCACGGGCTTTCTCGCTTTGGATTGAAAGGTATGGCGAACCACGAGTCGCCCGCCTATCGGCAGCAGGGTGCCCGCAAGCCATAATTCCTGCATCGCGAGTTCGACAGGACGCTTCGTTTTCGCTTCGTAGACGCCGAATCCATGGATATTAGTGTTCATCTTCGTTCGCTTCCTCGCTCATGGTTGCGGTGGCATCGTGGTTCGAACGGAGCCAACCTTGAAGTTCACGCAAAGCCTGTTGCAAAACCCGCATTCGTGAGGGAACCCCATCGTCACGCATCAAAATGCGAAAGTCCGACGCCAATTCGTATTCCCGCCAGCGGGCGAATTCGGGCAGGGCCTCCGGCCCGGCGGCCTTTTCCCCGTAAAGCACCTCGCGCACCTGATGCAGGGTCAGCCCGCTGCGCTGCAACTGCCGGATTTTCGCCAGGCCTTCCAGGTGCTCCACCCCATACGCCGCGTTGCGTCCCACTCGCAATGGCCCAGGCAAAAGCCCCATGCTGAGATAAAGACGAATCGTTCGCGCGGGAACTTCCGACCGCTTCGCCAGCTCAGCCAGTTTCATTTCTTTCGGATCGTCGAGCATCTTGCACCAGATGATGCGTAAGTAATATCGCCAGAATGTGACAGTGTCCATATTAAATCGACACCGCTGCTCTTTTTTTGAGAGGCCAGGTCGCCCGCACGGAAGGCAACCTGGGAGGTCAAGCGATAGGGTCCACATTTTCGCCTCGGACATACAGCTCCGGTTTTGCACACGCAGCCCGTTTGCAAGCGTCTACACACCGCGCAACGTTTTGTGCTATCGCTACCTTTCCCTGCCCATCCCGGCCGTTTCTGACGCCGCGGCATGCTTTCAACGCAAAAACCTGTCCGAATTCCGGCGCCACGGCGTCATCCGGATCGTGCGGAAGGTTTCTCATACGATATATTTATGTAAAAACAACAACTTACGCCGACGATACCCAAAATCATCCTGCTGGGCTCGAAAAATCGACCGCGACGACTTGACGAGGATCCACCCTCCAACAAGGTTCGGCGAATGATGAAAAATATTTGGGCTATCGGACTCATTTCCATGTTTGTAGTCGCTGCCGGCGGATGCATGGTGGACAACCAAAACGACGACGACGACAATGATCCTAATCAAAATGGCAATGGCGGCGGCGTGAACCCGGGCGGTGGCAACCAAGGAGGCGGCAACCAAGGAGGGGGCAACCAAGGCGGTCAGCAAGAGCGCGCCGACGGCACCATTGGATCGTCGTGCGGCTCCTGCCAGGCGGGGCTTCAATGCGATAGCAGCCCTCCCGGGGGCTATTGCACCAAACTATGTCAATCCCAGCAAGAGTGCGGAGCGGGCGCCTATTGTTACAGCCTCCAGCAAGGGGGCGGCGTCTGTCTCGATGCCTGCAACTCGGACCAGGACTGTCGTCCCGGCTATAGCTGCCAGGGCGACGCCGGCGCGACGGTCTGCTATCCCGGGGCTTCGGGGGGCAACGGCGGTGGAAACGGTTCCGGGGGAGGCTCGAATACCAGCGGCCCCACCTGTGGGGTAGACCTGTTTAGCGGCTGGTGGGCGCCAGAATGCAGTTCCGTGGGTTGTGAGCAGTACCAATTCCTTTCCAATGGCACGTTCCAATATGAATTTTGGACGTATGCATCTGGCACCATGTACGACTCCGGCACATGGTCGATTTCATGTCCGAATCTGTCCGGCCGGTTCAGCGACGGCAGGGCTGTAGACTTCGTGATCCAAGGCACGAATATCTACCGTGACGGTACGACCCGCTTTGCTCACTGCTCGGGCAAATGCTATTGAAATAGGCCGTAGAATGACATGGCGCTTGGTTGGAAGCGTTGCAGGGCGTGAGTCATTGCCAACCCTTCCAACATATCAGCGCCTACATCTATCCGCTACCATAGGACGGGTTTGAAACCCGCCCCTACTTCGCTCCCTTACGACGACCCCAGATCCCAGATAACAAGGGTCCAAGGGTTCAAGCGTCAAGGGATCGACCTGCAAAGGCGGAAACCGAGGGAGCCGTAGCGGAGGTCGGGCCAGTAGTCGTCGCGAAACGCAGACCGACAGAACTCGGCGACGCGGTTCCAGGAACCGCCACGCGCCACCCGATTCACGCCCGTCTGCGCTCCCAATGGATCCCGCTGCTCGCCTTGCCCATAATCTCTATACCTGTCCCAGACCCACT
>MWCO01000116.1 GCA_002070115.1 Deltaproteobacteria bacterium ADurb.Bin207 | reverse complement strand
GGACCTCTGAAAACCTGTACGACGATTGACCAACGGCGATGGTCAAACCCCTTACGCCGTCAGGCCGCTTGCGGCCGTCCGGAGATTGTTGGTCGGATGGTGCTTGACAAGCGCAGGTACCCAACGAAATCCACCACGCTGACAACGTGGACAGCCCGGCTCGAGCGCGAACGCACACGAAAGGCGAACCGTTGTCGACCTGGATTGTCTTGGGAACACCATGTTTTTTGAACAGCCGGATGAACACTTGCTTGACGGTGTCAGTCTTGGTGTTTTCGACAATCACGCTGGCGAGCACGAATCGACTCCACGCATCTCGAACCGTCAGTGGCTCGCAGCGTTGTGTGTTGCGAGCGCGCCACCAACCCTTGAAGTCTACGGTCCACACATCGTTTGGCTCCTTGGCTTCGACGCGTGGGATCCGGTCAACCACGCTGATCGAGCGTCGACGTTGTCGTTCGCGCACCCGACCGGCGCGGTCAAGAATCCTTGCGATGGTGCGCTCACTGGGCGTGTCATTTCCCAGCCTGCGTTGCAGCACGACTTGCAGTTTCTTTGGGCCCCATCGGGGATGAGCCTCTCGCAGTTCCAAAACCGCGATAACGACATCCTCAGCGGTTGCTAACGGCGTGTTTTTCGGCCTTTTGGACCTATCTTCCAAGCCCTCGTAGCCCAGGTCCCGGAAGCGTTTGACCCACTTATGACGGGTCGTACGGCTAATCCCAAACTCTCTGCAAAGAGCTGCGAGAGGTTCTCCTCGGGACGCTCTTTCGACCAGCTCGATTTTCAGATTCATCACACGGTGCTCCTTCCATGGCATGAGCACCTGTCAACCATGTCCTGGCACAAATGTGTAAGCTATCTCATGGCATAGGACCTTCCTGGCCGATTGGTGATGGGTACGACTTTCCGGCAGTCGACAACAAGGGAAATAGTCCGGGAAAAATGAGGGGATGGCTCAGCGTCAACACCAGACGGCGGCAAGGTACCGCAAGGGCAGGGGACGAACCGCAAAAATCGCGCCGTCAGAAAACGAAGAGCGGATTCAACGGTTCAAGATGCCCACCAGCGCGCGGCTTTGACCCGCGCTTACCGTCACGTGGGCTTCTCCTCGCAACGGCCGGTCCTGGGCACAGCGACGCACACTTGCCACTTCTCCGCCGTGCCCTCTTTCGACGATTTCCTGCCCTTCTTTCAACCACAAGGTCACACCCGAAGCGAGGGGATTGAGCGCCACCACCATGGTTTGACACGTGCCTTGGGCAATGGAATAGGGAAGGGTATGCCGAGAGTCCTGGTTGACTTCGACGTCACGAACGTCTTGCAGCATCGAGGGCAGGACCACGTTTGCCCCCGCATTGAGCCTTCCCAACAGGCGCGCGGCGGCGACCGGATTCGCCAATAGCTGCGGAGAAGCTTCCGCTGCCCATCGAGCCTCAACCAGATGTTGCCCCGGCCCGCCCTGTCCCTCCACCTCCACCTCCACGTCCGCCGGTCGATCCGTACACCCGAATACCGTGGCCTGCTCGCCGCCCTCCGCTCTCGACCATAAGATGTCGCTGCTCCACAACGAAGCTCGAACACTCGTGAGCGGTGCTCCCGCGAGGATATCCAGCCGTGTGCATCCGGCTGCCAACCGATGCCGGTGCGACACGGTGGCTCCAATCTGCAGGGGTCCGCGCCCCACGAGCTTCTTTTTCACGGAATAATGAGGCCCCAGGGCAGCTTCCGTGCGCTGCGCGAGTTCGGGCAAGGGGAGCATCGAGCCCACGCGTCGCGCGTCCGGAAGCGCCGCAAGTTCTTTCTCCGTCCCTGCCTCCGAACGCGACAATACCACCGCCGCCATCCCATGACCGCGAAGAGGACGCACTTCGACCGATATGGTTGTATCCACCGGCGAACAGACCAGCGCCACGCGGTCTTCCCCCTGCTCGATGGCTCGACCGATCACCATGCCTTGCTCATCTTGCAGGTTTACTTGCAGACCTCGCACTTCTTCGTTCGGGATGACCATGACATCGAGACAAGTGGCTGCGGGGAGCGAGGTGGATACGTAGGTAGGCGCCCGTTGGGAGACGGGCCTTGCCGCTCTCCCGAGTTCCAGCCATTTTCCCCCTAGATCCGAACGCCGTCGTTCCACCCGCTCTTCGAGCCCAGGCCAGGCGGACTGCTGCGGCCCCCGCCCCTCTTCCTGCGTCATTCTCGCTCCAAGATGAATGGCCACGGCCTGGGCTCGTTCTGGTTTCACCGCATGAGCCCCGAGGGCGATCACTCCTTGCCCGGACGCTACCCGGGCCAGCAAGTACATACGCTCCGCGTGAGGTGGACAGAGCACCACCCCCGGCGCAGCACCAAGGGTTTGATCCGCCATCAAACTGGCCCCTTCATCATCAAAAACCAGAATATCCAGGTCTTCCACGCCTTTGGAGCCTCGTGCGTAGGACACGAGACACATATCGGGTTTGACTTGAACGAATCCTCCCACGCGATCGCCTTCGGCGGCAGCGCCCGTCGCGACCACATGCAATTCGCTCGCCCCCTCGGACATTACACGTTCCGCCACGGCGCCGAGAAGCGGTTCGGGGTCGATGGGGCTGACATCGACTTCGAGGGGCAATCCCAAGATCAGGTTGGATGGCTCTACCGGCTTATTTCCCTGGTTTTTTGCCGCCGAACACCCGGCTGCGGCCATGCAGAATCCCAATCCCAGGAACCATCGCAGGGATTTTCTCATGGCAGAATGTCCTGGCCCAAGGGCACCGACGTCATTTTCCATAAACCACCCGTCCAAATCGCTTGCGTACCAAATAATTCCACGTCCACACGAACTTGCCTTTGCACATCGGTGCAAAACGATAGGGCGGCACCATCCGACTCGCCGGTTCCCCGATCCGCCGCCCTGCGCGGCCCTACCTGTGCCCCCAGCCGAAGCACGCGCACGTTGCCAGTGGCCCCTGCCGCCAACAGATAGCAGGCCCCAGGCTCCGTGTTCATGGGAATGATCGTCTTTCCCACGCCCCCCACACCCTCCCATACTGGCTCCTGCTGGAGCGAGAGCCACCGACGATGCAGCAGCGACTCGCCCACGGCTGCTTTTGCGTCGGAAGGCCAGAGTTGGGGAATCCCCGGCGGCATGGCCCAGCGACCGTGGAGCAGGGTGACTTTCCCGCGGGAGGGAACCCCGGTGAGCACGATCCGAGCGCGCTCCGTATCTCCCACGCAAACATCGACCAGGGCGTCGGTGGCGTAGCTTCTGTCGCGCACGGTTCGACCGCTACTCAATTGAATTTCGAGGTCGGTATCGGCGGCCTGGGTCGCACCGTTGGCGACGAGGGCAGGGGAGGCAACGAAACGATGGCAACCGGATTCTAGCAACGAGGCAAGGAATACGGAACCGTTAAAATCAGCAATTAATTCAATAGTTTCCGCAAGTTCCGCGCCCATTTCCCTAAGCGTCTGGGAAGCCATGTCGAGCCGTTCGGCCCAGGGAGCCACCAGTGGCGGGGCGCCTGGCCTTTGCACCGGTTGCACTTCTCCGGGTGCCCGCTCGGGAAAAATGAGGTCGAAGGAAGGGGCTTGCCGTTTGCCGTAGGCAACGATCATCTCCAAGGCGGCTTGGGGGGATTTCATGCGGATGGTCAAAGCGGCCAATTCGATACGTTTTTCCCCACAACGGGAGACGTATACGGCTCCGGCCACGCTCTGGAGGACGCCTTCATCCGCGCCGGGGCCTTCCTTCATCTCGTCGAGATCGTTATGGAATAACTCCACGGTAAAATCGGTGGTGCGAGCGCCGAGCACGCCAACACTCACGCATTCGGCACCGGAGGCTACACGCACGAGCCAGGGGAAAGCTTCGCCCGCGGCGAGAAATTGCGGTCTTTTCACCGATACGGCCTGGGATACTTGTGCCCAGGCTCGTTCGACCCGTCGCACATCATCGGAAAGGGAAGCGGCGGAGGCCTCGTCGACCCCCATCACCGAAATGAGCGCCCCGACGCCGATGAACGTGGGGCAAACACCGAATCGGGGGGGGGAAATGCCGAACATCGGCCCAGCCTCCCACAAAACCTTGTCAGAGAGCAAGCGGCTTCGCACCCCAGGCTGGACGACACTGGCGATGGTTGAGTATGCGTTGGCAAAACGGTGTGTCGTTGGTATTCTTGCCGGGATGCGGCTCGTCGTTCCCCTGCTGGCGATGTTGTTGGTAGCGTGTACCCGCACGCCTGGACCGAATGAATTGACGGGGGTAGGGTGTCCGAAGGGGATGGTATCGATTCCTGGTGGCTCTTTCGATATGGGTTCGAATAGTGGGGATCCCGCGGAGAGTCCCGTGCATCGTGTGACAGTGAGGGGGTTCTGTATGGATGTCACGGAGGTGACGGTCGAGGCTTATGCGGCGTGTGTTCGTGGTGGTGGCTGCAGTACGTTGGGTTTGCAAGGGCCTAGCGAGTGGTGGTCGGTAGCGTGCCATTGGGGCAAGAGCGGAAAAGGAAATCATCCGATCAACTGTGTGGATTGGGACCAGGCCACGGCATATTGTCAGTGGGCAGGCAAGCGATTGCCCACGGAGGAGGAGTGGGAGTATGGTGCTCGTGGCACGGATGGTCGGACGTATCCGTGGGGGAATGGGGCGCCGGGACCGCGGCTTTTAAATGCTTGTGGGAGCGAGTGTGTGGCTTGGGTGAAGAAACAAGGCCATCCTTGGAAGGCGATGCATTCTTTTGACGATGGTTGGGCAACGACGGCGCCAGTGGGTAGTTTTCCTGCTGGGGACAGTCCTTTTGGATTGAAAGACATGGCTGGCAATGTGTGGGAGTGGACATCTTCTGAGTATTCGGAAGAATATGAAAAAAATCGCGCCAACAAATACCGTATCGATCGCGGTGGCGGCTGGTACTACGACAACCCGTCGTACGTCCGTGCCGCTTATCGCAATTGGCTCCTGCCTTCGCTTCGGTTCATCAATCTCGGCTTTCGCTGCGCCCGGTAGTTCGCGAGTTCTCGTTTCAATTCCCAATTCCATTTCTAATTCCCAATTCCATTTCCCCATTTTCCACAGCTCCCCGCCTCGTCGTATAATCGCAATACCTCGATGCCTTCCCGAAAATCCTCCACGCTTTCATAGCGCCCGGTCAGGTCGATGAGCAAATACCGCTTCGCCTTTCGTGGCGCCCCAAATATCACGGGACAAACCTGGGTTTGCCCTTCCGTGAAGTATCCCGCTTCATCCCGATCATGGCCGTGTACGACCACCCTGAGGTCGAAACCGAGCCCCCGGCTCACGGAAGCAAGCATCGCCGAAGCCACGGCATCCGTTTGCCCATACGAAGTCAACAAGCTGCTGAGTAGCCACTGACCGTGCCTGTCGTTTTTGGCATAGCAAAGAGAAAGAGCGTCCACCTGATGCGCATCAAAAAGCGATTCATCCGGCGAACCGTGGGAAAGAAGCACGCCGCAAGGAGCCACCACCAACAATAAAGCGTTTTCGAACAACTCGATAAGCAGCTTTCGTTGCGGCTCCGTCAAGGACCGCTCCAGATGCTCGACTTCATCGGGGTGAAATCGCGAGGGATGGGGGCCTCCCACATGCCCATGATCATGATTGCCGAGAACGAAATGAACGTGTTCGGGATACCTCCGAAGCAGCACATCCACCGTTTCCACAACGAGATAAGACTGATCCGAATAGCCATATAGCTCCGGTTGCGTTTGGCGAGCTTCCTCATTCGGGCCATGAACGAGATCGCCTAAAATGACCCAATGCACGTCGTCCCGGCACCTGCGAAGGGACTCGAAACGCTGGGTCAAAGCCTGCAAATCCTCAAGGTTTCCGTGTAGATCCGTGCTGATCAGAAGCTGACCCTGGGAGGGCAGAACGAGAAGGCGTTTTCGAGGCATGAGAGATGGGAAGTGTGCCCAAAAGTCCCGAGATCGATGATGATACCCTTTCCCACGGGCTTGACCAAGTGCAAAAATTCACCCTTATCGAAGGGTAGAGTCCACCCCTCCGAAAGCCATCGAACGGCAATGAGTCGCAACCATTGTCATCACCCCACCCCGCAACAACCAGCCCTCCTTGGCTCAGGTACGCCTGTCAGGCTCATTGCCACGGCCGCAATAGGCCCACCCCGGCCAACGGCACCCACGACGAAAGTTTGCCTTCCGAACCGGAGAGGCGGAAATAGTCCGCGCCGACATGCACCGTCGGACGGAATCCCCACACTTGTGCTGCGTCGATATCCACGTAAACCCGTGTTTTAACTTCGGTTTGTGATAGAACGACCCTTTCGTCGACGGTATTCATGGAGCTTCCGGCCGTCACGCTGAATCGGTCACGGGTGAGTTTGAAAAAGGAAGCGTCGCCGTGCAACCGCAGGGAGACAACGTCCAGCAAAGCTTTCCATCGCATATCGAGCCGCGCCACACCGCGAAACGTGGTGTTTTCATCATCGGTGAGGCTTGCCTGCCCAGCCCCCGCGCTTTCATAATCATACCATTCCACCTGAAGACCACCGCCCGCGAAAGCTGCCAGGGAAAACCTTTCTCCCGCGAACCAATCGAGCCCCACCTGGGCTATCCCCCGCCCAAGCCAGGAAGTTTGATCATTCCAGGGGCCTGCTCCCGCGGCTTGCGGCGTGTACGTCGAATCATAGCTCGCTCCGCCCACCGTCAGCCGAATCTGAGGGCGGACGGTCCAACTGCCATCCCCCAGGAATAGCCATCCCTCCGCATCACCATCGAGTTTCGCCGTTTCGATATGCGCCATCGACGTGACTTCATCATAAGCGAGCGTGCTGCCGCGCACGCCAACCCCCCAGACCCCGGTGCCGTAGCCAATCGCGCCATCCGCTGCCAAGCGGTACGCGTCGCTCTTCACCCGTACGGCTCCCAGGTTGCCATCGAAAAGCCAGCCTGCCCCTGACCCTTCCATAGCCAAGCTCGCGGGAGCATGCGTCAGCACCAGCGTCCCGGGGAGCAAACACAGCGTCGAGATTTGGAGTCCGAAAACGTCCTTGCGCATCTTTTCCCTCGGAGTTCACCATTAAACCAAGAGTTCGCCAATGGCAATGCATTCTCGGGAAAACCCGGTCGTGAAAATCGCGGTCAACTGTCCACATCCCGGCAGAAGGCCGCCACCATTCCTCTGTTGATTTCCGTGGCTGATTGCAGCAAACTAAGCACACGTTCAGTGTCCTCGTTTTCTAAAAAACTTCAACGAATTCAACAGGTTGGCCCTAGTTCACCCACGCCTTCGCCATCCTTTGTCCCCGAGGAGGAAACCTCGCCAGTCCGTTCCTCGGATTCGCTCGAAGCGCTTCGGGAAAAAATCGCAAAAATCGTTGGAAGGACCGTGGCTCCTCCTCCGGCCCCCTCGAGTCGACCTCCCCGAACACTTCCTTTCGTTGAGCATCCCACACCGGAAGGCTCCTTTTTTCAACACCTTATGTCTCTGGACCCTCAGCACCACGTGGGACGCTTTCCCATCCGTCTCGCACAAAGCGCCAACAGCGCCACCTTGGGTCTGCTCGCTCTCGATCCTTGCCTTGCGTCTATCGATATACAACGAGTTCTGTACCTGGATACGGAAACGACTGGGTTGGCTGGAGGGACGGGCACGCTACCTTTTCTTGTTGGAATGGGCTCATTTTCCCAACAGGGGGCTTTCGTGGTCGAGCAGCTCCTTTTGCGTGCGCCGGGGGAAGAGTATCCTTTGTTGCGTCGGCTGCTCGACAATCTCCAGCGCGCTTCCGCCATCGTGACCTTCAACGGAAAAACCTTTGATCTTCCTCTACTTCGCACGCGTCTGGTGATGAACCGTTTGCCGCCGATGCCCGCCTTGCCTCATCTGGATCTGCTTCACGTGGCGCGGCGTATCCACAAGACGCGCATAGGTTCCTGTCATCTTGGGGCGGTGGAGTCGCGGGTTCTGGGATTCGAGCGCGTGGGTGATGTGCCATCCGACCAGATAGCGGGCCGGTACTTTCACTTTCTTCGCACGGGAGACGAGGAAGGGTTGGTCGATGTGGTTTCCCATAATGTATGGGATATTGTGTCGATGGCAGCGCTGGTGGGGTTGTACGGGGAGCCCTTGTCCGTGTTGCCGGGAGAAGATCTGGCTGGAGTCGCGGCCACGGTGGCCCGTGCCCAGGAGCCTGCCCAGGCAGCAGAAATCGCGGATATTGCCGTGGAAAAAGGGGGAGGGGTGCCGGCCCTGCGCCTGCGTGCGACCCTCGCCAAAGCCCGGGGAGACCGACAGGCGGCCCTACAGGATTTCGAAACGCTGGAAAGAGAAGTCGATGACCCTGGCGTCCGTCTAGAACTGGCCAAGCTTTACGAGCACCATCTCAAAGCGTATGGACGCGCCATTCGTGTCGTCGAGCAGGGGACCACCGAAACGGATTCCGCCGCTCAACGGAGAAAAGCGCGGCTTCGAAGAAAAATCGCCCGCGCCAACTCTAGCAGCAACGCCACCGAGGAACAAGCCAGCCTCCCCCTTGCTCTCCACACCACAAAAAACGTTGATATTACAACAGGTTAGGAGTGTGTGGCAAGACCGTTTCGCAAGAATTTTTCCGCGTCAGCCCTTCGGAAAGCCTGCCATGAAGCATCGAGGCATGGGATCCTGTTGCCAAACAACCCAGTTTTCACCTATGGTTTCATGTCGTGACCAGCCCCTACGCTACCCCTTCTTTCGTCCAACAACTCCTGTCCAAAGCCATAGCCGCGGGAGCGAGTGACGTCCATCTCAAAGTCGGACAACCCCCAGGCGCTCGCGTTCGTGGACGCATGGTCTATTTTCGGATGGATAATGTTGTCCCCGACGACACGGAGGCCGCGGCCACGACCATATTGCAGGAGTATCGAGGCGCGCCCAGCATCAAGGACATCACGGAGGTCGACACTTCTTATGCCGTCCCTGGCGTGGGACGTTTTCGCGTCAATGTATACCGTCAGCGCGGAAGCCTTGCGATCGTGATGCGGACCATTCCCCTGGATATTCCCACCTTCGAACAGCTTGGCTGCCCCGAGGCTGTGAAACTACTCGCCGACAAAGAGCGCGGGATGGTCATCATCGTGGGAGCCGCCGGCAACGGAAAATCCTCCACGCTTGCGGCCATGGTCGGGTACCTCAACCGTACGCGTCCCATCCACGTCATCACCATCGAGGATCCCATCGAATTCCTCCACAAGGATGAGATGGCCTCCATCAGCCAAAGGGAAGTCGGTATCGATACCCCGAGCTTTGCGATTGCGTTGCGGGCCGCCCTCCGACAAGATCCGGACGTCATTTTGGTCGGTGAGATCCGAGACCAGGAGACCATGGATATCGCGTTGAAGGCGGCTGAAACCGGGCACCTTGTCCTAACCACGCTCCACACCCCGGACGTTACCCGAACCATCAACCGCATGATCGCGCTTTTTGACCTGGCGGACCCCACCGAACTGCGCGATCGCATTGCCAACAGTCTGCAAGGCATTGTTGCGCAACGTTTGCTGCCCAAGGTCGATGGGGAGGGGCTCGTACTCGCCTCTGAGGTGCTGGTCATGACGGGTACCGCACGCGAAACCATCCGGCGCCCTGAAAACAACCCACCGCTCAAAGAGGTCATGGAAAAGGGGGTTCACCCTTATGGCATGCAGACCTTCCCCATGGACTTGAAGCGACTCATGCAGCTCGGGGTGATTTCGAAAGACGTGGCCCGCGCTGCAGCGGGGTTTTGAAGCCGCCATCCCCCTCACTCATAAAATAGCTATAAATTCAATTGGTTACAAATGCTGCCCCGGGACCATTGTCACCGATTTCGATTTTGCTTTTCCCTGTCAACCAAAGGTGGGAAAAAATTGAAACCTGCTATCTTCCCTGGTGATGCGTTTCTATCTCTGGATACCTTGGTTGGCCTGGAGCCTCGTGGGGTGCGGATCCGAGTCGGAAACAGACGCCGCTACCCACGAAGCAGGGATTGATGCCCACGCGGATGCCCAAGTCGATGCTGCCGTCGATGCGCGGGAGGATGCCGTCGAGGATGCGGTCACCGATTCGTCCATCGATGGGGCAGAGACGGGAGATTCATCTGATGTTGCGCCTGATATCGAAAAGGATACACAAAACGTTGACGCTACAAATGATGTTCTCGAAGCGGGTTTGCCGACGGGATGTCTGGTAGGTGATTACCAACCTTATTTCGGGAATCTTCATGCGCATACGAGCTATTCCGATGGCAAAGGGCTTCCTTCGGAGGCGTTCGCCCACGCGCGCCAGCAAGCGGGGCTCGATGTCCAGGTGATCACCGACCACCTGGAACAGCTTTATTGGCCGAACCCTTCGGGACGCTGGGACAAGTGTCGGCAGCAAGCGGATGACGCCTACGAGCCCGGTGCTTTCGTGGCCTTATGCGGTTTCGAATATGGTTCGGGCTTCCACGGCATCAAATCCACGGGGCATAACAACGTATTCTTTTCCGATAAGCTATTTCCCATGGTTCAGCTCGACTTCCGAGACTTTTATAAAACACTCGTGGCTTGCGCGAACTGTATCGGGCAATTCAATCATCCGGGCGATGAGTCCGAGCAAACGTGGTCGGGGTTCGAGTATCACGCGGATGCCGACGATCGCATCCAGTTTTTCGAGTTCAACGGCGCGGGCGATGTGTGGAATCTGTACTTCGCCGCGTTGGATAAAGGGTGGCATGTATCCGCGGTGATGAACCAGGATAACCATAGCGCGGATTGGGGAACGAAAAACGACAATCGAAGCGGATTGTGGATGCCTGAGCTGACCCGCGAGGGATTGCGCGACACGATGCTCGCTCGACGCACCTTCATGACCCGGGATCGCAATGCAACCCTTCGATTAATGGCGGAAAACCAGTGTTGGATGGGATCGGTGCTCCAGGGGGTGTCGTCGATCGACGTGTTCGTGGAGGCCAAAGATGCGGACGCCGGGGAGGGGTATGCCACCCTCGAATTGTATGGTCCCGGAAAAACCTTGCTTGGAAAAAAGGATTGCCAGGCAGCCTCGGTCTGCACGATGGAACAATCGATTTCAGCAGTTGCCTACGTGTTGGCTCGCGCCACCCAGGTCGATGGGGATGAATTGGTGAGCGCGCCGATCTGGCTCGAGCCATAAGAAAACAAACTGCCTCGCCTCATGACCCTTCCAGTTTGCGGTACAACGTCTTGCGTGTGATGCCTAATACCTTGGCCGCCGCAGCCTTGTTGCCACCATGGGCCTCCAACACCCGGCGAATATACGCGCGCTCCACGGCTTCCAGGGAGCTATCGGCCGAGATGGCCTGTTCGAAGTCCGGAGAATTCTCTCGACTCTCGTTGAACGCAAGATCCTCGGGCAATATGACGTCGTGCTCCGCCATCGCCACCGCCCGCTCCACCACATTGAGCAACTCGCGAACGTTTCCCGGCCACGAATGCCGCATCAACAGACGCATGGCCGACGCGGACACCCCGGCCATGCGTCTCCCGTGGCGCTGTCCGGCCTTCTCCAAAAAGGCGTCGACCAACGGAGGGATATCCTCCCGACGCTCCCGTAAGGCGGGCATTTCGATACGCAGCACATGGATGCGATAGTACAAATCCGGTCGGATTCGCCCTTCTTTCAACAAGGGTTCGAGCTGCCGATTCGTTGCTGTCAGAAGGCGAGCGCGAAAGGGAATCTCTTTGTCGGAGCCCACGGGACGAACCATGCCGGCATCCAGCGCTCGCAACAATTTGGCCTGGGCTTCCAACGATAGTTCTGCGATTTCGTCGAGAAAGAGAGTACCGTTTCCCGCGGCCACGAAAACCCCTTCCCGGTCTTCTCGGGCATCGGTATAGGCACCTTTGCGGACCCCGAACAGCTCGCTTTCCGCGAGGGCCGCGGGCAAGGCTGCACAATTTATCTGTAAAAACGGCTCCTTACACCGCTGGCTGCAGTCGTGGATATATTGGGCGAGCACGCTTTTTCCTGTTCCCGTTTCCCCCGTCAGTAGCACGGTAACATTGGTTGCCGCCGCCCGACGCGCCGTATCCAGCACCTGTCGCATCGCCCGGCTTTTCGCAATGACCGTGTTTCTATCCGTGTGGGATAAGGCCGCTCGCAACCGAACGACCTCCCGTCGGAGCATCCGTTCCGAAAAGGCCCGCTCGATGGCGTGAAGCAACGCTTCAATCTTAAACGTAGGTTTCGCGCCCCTTCAATTCGTTGAGTGGCAGTCCAGCGCGATAATTATTTGAAATATCAGTGAATCC
>MWCO01000115.1 GCA_002070115.1 Deltaproteobacteria bacterium ADurb.Bin207 | reverse complement strand
CGCTCCCCCACCGCCAATCGTGTCTTTCGTGCAAGACACGATCGCACAAACCGGCGGCGTTGTCGCGGACCCCACACACCCCCCCACCGCATGCTGGATCGTCGGACTCCACTTCGCCGTGCAGTCCACATGACACGCCCCGCAATGCTCATCCACATCGTACGTCCCCGTCCCCTTCTTGTTGATGAATGCTTCGTCGATTCGCCCATCGCAATTGTTGTCTTTGCCGTCGCAAACCTCGTCCGTTACCCCTACCGTCTCACAGCTAGACCATTGAGGAATGTTGTTTTTCGTGATGCGACACGTTTCCAATCCCTCACATTTCGCGCCCTTTTCCCCCTCCACCACGCACGAACGCTTCATCCCCTCATGATCCGCATCGCATTCACAACTGCCCCCCACCGGAACGCAAATCGCTTCCCCTTCCACCAGTTGACACAACGATTGATCCGGACAACACCCCTGCTCCCCAATCTGACCCGTACACCCAGGATACAAGGAGTGAACACCACAGGACTGAAGACATGACTTATTCGCATCCTTGCCCAACCGACGACACGTATCCTCCGGTACACTGCAATCGCCCACCGTCGTGCATGGACGACACTGGGGCGAAGCCAGCGGACGACATTGCAGCGGTTGCGACGAAGGATAAGGGTAATACCCAGGCGCACACTCCTTCGGCACGCACACAGGCGCCCCGTCGAGCAGGATACACGCTACCGAATCAGGCGAAACCTCTCCCCCAGGCCCCGTCGCCGCATTCGTCACCACAGTCCGGCAATCCACTCCACACTTGCCGCAATGTTCGACCGAAACATATCGCCCCTCACTATCCAAAAACGGATCGTCGACAATCCCGTTGCAGTCATTGTCGATTCCGTCGCATTGCTCCTCCATGGGTTCCGTCGCCATGCATACCCAGTCGTACTGCCCGTTGTCCTTTTGACAGGCCCAGGTCCCCGCACATACCCCTCCCGCCCCCTTCTGACAGGCAGGATAAGGCGGCGAAGACGGAAGCGCCGATGTGTCAATCCCCGGATCCTCGGTGTCGACCAGCCCATTGCAGTCATCATCAATCCCGTTGCATACCTCGAGGGATGGCTCCTTGGCAGAACAGACAGACCATTGCCCGTCGTGACAGACGCTTTGCCCCGCGCAAGTTCCAAAAAGATTAGAGTTTTCGCAGGGTTTGGCCAATCCTTCGGTGGCCGCGGAGCAGACGCACGTCCCCGCATTCGGTACACATTGTTTGGCAAATCCCGCCGGAATGCTCACCGTCGTGCAAGAATATCCCTCCGGACACGATTCGTAATTGCAGTCCCGACCACAGCTTTCCATCCCCCCCAAGGCAAGGCAATAATCGCCAAACGCCGGATTGCAATGGCCATCCACCGAACAAGCAGCACATAGACGATCGACCTGCTGCGTACATAAACTCACCGTGGGGGAACCCACCCGAACCTTGCATGACCACTCGGCCGGACACGTCCCCGTACACATCCGCGTACATACCTTGCCATCCCCCGCTGCCGTGGGAATACAAAATCCCGAAGCACATTCAATGTCCAGTTGACAAGGCTCCCCAAACTCGAGCAACGCGCCACCATCCTGCGGCAGTCTGCAAAAACCGTTGACGCATTGCTGACCCGCTGGACAATCCTCAGAGTATCGGCATTCACACGTCCCCTCATCGAGACAATCCGTTTCCCCCAAGATGCCGGAACGGCCTCCGCATCCCAGCACGCCAATCAACGATGATAAGCAGAAACCCGTGATTGCAGTTCGTACCCAGCGCATGGCCGATCCCTTGCTTGGTTCGATGTCAGAGCATGGGAAAACCCCATGCCATGGAAAGGCTAGCGGACCCCGCACAAAGGGCCAAGAGCCTCATCACTCGATCATGCGAATTCCTTTTCGTGAATTCCACTTTTTTTTTGAACGAATCGGCCGACGCCCCTTTCCGCGTTTGCTGCGGAAAAAGTGGCCCCATTGTTCCATAAAGAATGTAACTGATTGATTTTATTAATAATATAGTCTTTCCGTCCCTCTCCCAGAGCCCCATGGCACCCCCCACTCCCACGCCAAACCGACCTGTCTCGGACCACTCTTACCTTCTGTCTTCCGGCCGCCAAGAACTCCTGTCCGAAAACCGTGATGCCCATGCCCCCAGGTAGAGCGCAAAGAGCAACCATCCCGCCCAAGACCATGACGCGGGAGCGCGAACGTGATGACAGGCACAGCCACTCGAAGGATCAGCGTTTTCTCCTCCTTGTTGCGTGTCGGCCAGCCCACCGTCTTCGGCGCGCCGGCCAAATGCCGATAGCCGAACCGTGACCTGCAACTCCGGCGAAGGACAGCGCAACCAACTGCCCGATGGATCCATCAGACGAAACGTCTGTTGGCTGGATTGCCCTTTTTCAGGCGCCCGGATGGACCAGGTCAGCACCCCCACCTGCCCAGGTTCGACATCCGTATCGAGCAAAGCCGCGATATCATACGCGGCCCACGATTCCGGGTCATAAAGCGCAGCCTCGGCGTCCACGGTGGTGGCTCCAAGCCAAATCTCGTTTTTATTCCAACGCTTGGACCCGTCATTGCGAAATGCGGCCCAAACCGTGGCCTGCTCGCCATGATGCATCACCACGGGAATCGAATGATCCACGAGCGTGGCGGCAAAAGCAGGAGGCGGATCCCCCAATTCCGTCGGATGACCGTCGTCGACCTGCCCATTGCAGTCATTATCGACTTCATCGCAAAGTTCCGGCGTGGGGTCCACCACCCGACGACACGTTTTACAGCCCTGCACGCAGCGAATACGCCCTTCCGCACACGGCCCTGGCTCCCCGGTATCGCACGATAAGGTTCCCCCCTCCGGGTCCGGCCCGTCACAGGCAGACCACTCCGCCCATTGACAGGATGAAGTGCATGACCGGGATTGTGTCCCGCAATCACAGCAATTCCGCTTTTCCGACGTTCCCGCCGCGCAGGGGCCCTGGCCCGTACAAGCACCCCAGCCTTCCCATTGGCAATTCGAACCACACGTCCGGGATTGTGTCCCGCATTGACCACAGCCGCGATTCTCCTTGGCTCCCGGCGTGCAGGCACAAGGAGTTCCAAGATTGATTCGACGAGCCGCCACGTAATCGCCGGAACATGTACGCCAGTTGCGCACGATTCCGGAGGAACAGCCGCGCGCTTCATAGGCAACGAGCGAGCCCCAGGGATCGCCTTGCTCGTAAAGCAGCACATGCGCACTGCTCGCCATCGAATCGCCCGGCTGCAGCGAATTGCGCGAGATGACTGTCCAATAAGAGGACGTCTTGGTGTACATCGAAGCGACATACGGGCCGTGACCGCAGGTGGAAACCGAGATGGGGTTGGGGATTTGCCAGATTTTGGTCACATACCCGGAACAATCCGCCCCGTATTGGCCGTAATGGGTGCAGTTGGGGCAATTGCCGGAGCAGCTTCCCGCGGGACAAGAGAAATTGGGGGAACAGCCCGACGCGCACCAGCACGCTCCCCCCCAATAATAGGAAAAACCAACCCCGGACTTCGCACGACAGATGATATCGTCGCGACTCATCAACGGCGGAGCCGCCACGGCCGAAACCGCAAGCAAAACGAGCGCGCTCGCCCCGCCTAGCACGACTCGCCCCTTTTTCATGCCTCCCACCTCCAGCGCGCTACCACAACCCCCCCATCCTCAAATCCCATCTGCCATACGGTGCCGTCCGATTGCACCCGCACCTCCCGGTACTGCTCCCATTGCCGAATGGTCCACGGCGATAACCATTTTCCCGTTTCCTGTAGGTTCTTATCGTACCGAAGGCCGTAATTCCGATCGACCACACCACGCGCCGGATCGTCGGGATCGAAGGCGAGCAGATGAAAAGCCGCGTAAATATTGCCGTATGGATCGGATTGGAGCCAGATGATCCGACCAATCTCCTCAGGAGCCGATACCACCACCTGCCTGCCATTACCCCCCATCCGATCCTCAATCCAAAGACTCACGTTTCCCCTATCGTCTCGCGCACCCAGCACATCCCGCCCCTCGGCTACCTCTCGTCCCCGCAGAACCTGCCGCTCACAAGGACGCAAATTCTCATCCAAAACACGAACCCTATGCGTATGAAGATGCTCGAGCCATACCCCCGAAGCATCCAGCCACATCGCCGTCACCAATCCCGCATCCTCAATCCCCTCGCCCTGGACCGGAATACGCTCCACAATATTTCCCGACGGTGCCATCACCACCACCGCTCGCTCCACCAAGCGGTCCAGCAAAACGAAAGAGCCGTCAGAGGCGATCTCCACGTCCTGAAACGTCTCGCTGCCTATCCCAACCTCCCGCTCAAAGCCGTTTTTTCCAAAACGCGCCAGACGGAACTTGCTCTGGTCCAAAAACCATACGCTCCCATCTTGCCCTATCGCGAAACTCATCGGTCCCACAGAAGCACTTTCGTCGCCATCCACCCGGCCCAGAGCTTCTTTTTCCGGCCCCCAGGGCACCTGCAGCACGACTTCGGGGCCTTGGGCTTGCACCACTGATGATGTAACATGTTGAGTTTCTTTATTATTTTTTGAAAATGCCAGGCTGCCGGGAGCCATCGAGGTTGCCGCCACGACGAGGCCAACGGCTGCAAGGCCGACTCCCCCCCAAAACCGTTTGCCTCTGCTTACCTTCATCGAGCCTCCTTCACCGACACAAGCAGCCGCGATGGGTCGCTTCCAAGCCCAAGAACGAAAAGATCCATATCCCCATCCCCATCCACATCCAACGGAACCATTCGCCGCGTCCTCCCTACCAAAAGCGGTATGCAGGGCGTCGCATCCCGAAATCCCGATGCGCCCCGCCCCAGGTACACACGGTCGACCGCTCGATCATTGGCAATCAACAGATCCTGACGCCCATCGAGATCCAAATCGACCACGGTCATGCTCACCGCATCCACCCGATCCACCGGCATCATCGCCAAGGTATCGTCGAATAGATAGCCTTTCCCATCATTGGAAAAGTACCGATCCTGACCCGCCACCACCCCGACCACGATATCCAGATCCCCATCCTCATCCACATCCAGTAGCGCTGTCGCTGCCACCGGTTCGGTAAGCGCCTCGAGCGCCCCGGAAAGAACCGGTCGAAACGCAATCTCCCCCGCTACCGACGCATTGCGCAACAATACGAGCGGCGATTGCGCTCCTTGCGCCGCGCTGGCGATCAACAAATCCCCAAGCCCATCCCCATCCAAATCCCCTACCGAAATCTGCGTTCTCATGTCCGTCCACGCATGCGTGAACTCCTTTCGCTCAAAATCATCGATATATACCTTGCCGATGGCAGGCACCTCGAGAGCCAACGCGTCCAAAAACAACGCCGATGTCGCCGCCGACGACAAGGACAGCGATACCCCCACCGCATCGAGAGGCAAATCCATCACGCCATCTCCCCCCTCCCACGCTTGCCAAGAACCGAGCTTCGAAGCACGTATCGACTTCCAGCCCGTGGCATCCACCGTCCCCGCATCCCACGCAAATACCTCTCCGTTCGCATCGCGCACCAATACGCGAAGCGCTTGGGAACCGGTTTCGAGCCTGGCGCTGAACGTGATCGCATCGAGCAATACCGGCAATTTCGGCAACGCAAACCAGGCCTCGAGGCTTCCCGTATCCGCCGCGGTTTCAAAGCCAATTCGACACGATACGTTGCCCTGGGCGGCTGTCGTACGCGATAGTTTCGACGATACCTCCACCTCGGCCGTCCCGGTGACCGTAGCGCAGCTTGTTTCTGCCAGCTTGTCCTCTTTTTCTGTATTATTGGAAGCTACAAAAGAAACGGAATCGCCGCTGGAAACCCGACGATACACCCTCAAATACGACTTTCCCCCGCCAACTTTCCCCGCCCCCACCACAACGACATCCTCCAATCCATCCCCATCCACGTCGGTAAGCACGGCGTCGCGACACTCATCCGATGTTTCCGGAAATGCGCCCTCGACGATCGAAAACTCGCCTTTCCCTATATTTTTGGCCAAAGCATGAGGCTGGCCCCCCCGATTGCAAAGGATGACGTCGAGGTCCCCATCGCCATCAATGTCGGTGGACAACATCCGCGCCGTATGGCGCGTCCATGTCTTTGCCAAAGCGGCACCGGTCGAGTCTCCAGCATCCGACGCTCCCGCTTCCGCGGGTTGTGCGTCCGTCCCCCCCTCGAAATCGCCGCCGTCTCCGCCTTCGGCCTGTCCTGCGTCGGCATCCACGCCCGCATCAGGCGTTTGCGGGACGACCGTAGCACCAGCGAAACTCCCCGTGCCGCTATTGGGAAGAAAAAGGGCGGGACGGTTCGGGCGGGAAAGGAGCAAATCCGGATGACCGTCGCCATCGAAATCCTGCGCAAGAACATCGGTAGGGGTATCTTCGAACGTGGGTAAGTACCAGGCAGGAGCTTCCCGAAAGGATAATTCGAGGGGCAGAAACGCAAAGCCCCTGGGCAAAGTTGCCTCGGCTCCCGCGGCCTGCACCGTGATATCCACGGCCCCGGCCAGGTGAAGAGGCGTGACGACTTCGAGTTGGCTGCTGGAAATGAATCGTACCTCGGTCGCCGCCGCCTCTCCGAAGCGTACACGCGCGCTCGCATCGAATCCCGACCCGCGAAGGATCAAACGCTCGCCCCCACGAGCCGAGCCTTCCGCCGGCTCTACAGAAATCACTGTGATTTCAGCTACTTGCTCCGTATCCCCACACGCAGCCAGCAGTCCACCGGTCGGCAATACGACAAGTCCGGCCACAAGCATCCATCGTTGCATCGTTCTCCTCATTCCGGTGACTCCGTCGTGCAGGCATCGCCCACGCCATCCGCGTCCGAGTCTTTTTGATTGGGGTCGTAGACGTTCGGGCAGACATCGCAGGCATCGCCTGGGTCTTGTGGCCCGCGGAAGGTTTTTTCCTCACAAATAAATGCATGCTCGGCATCGCAGGAAAAGTCATTCCACAAACCCGCGGTTTCGCCGCTGGTAAACATCCCCACGCAATCTTCCGCGCCCCCGGAATCATTGGGTTCGTCGTCGTTCCAATAGGCCGTGGTCAACGATTTCCCATTGACCCACAGGAACGAGCCTTCCGTTTGCTGGTCGGACAATCCAATCCAGGCAGTAGGAATGCCCGAGGCAGCAAGCAGTTCATTTTCTTCCTTGGAGTCGATCACGACCAGATCCGCACCCCGGGATCGGCAAAAGGCGCGCGCCGCCTGCCAGGTTTTCGGCTCGTCGCACAACAAATAGGAGGATTCTCCAAAGACCTTCAGCACACATCCGGTGGCCGTTTTGCATTGCCTGGCCGTGGAGCAATTGAACGCATACGCGTCGGAATTGGCTTGGTCGGGATTGGGCTCTTTCGGACAATTGTCGATTTCGTCGGGGATACCATCGCCATCCGTGTCATCCATCGGTTCCGGATGCCAATTGACCAGCAGCCAGGGCGATGCGAGTCCCTGGCGACTCACGAATAGGTCCGGATCCTTGTCCCCATCCACGTCCGCCACACCAAGGGAAACCACCTCGGAAGCGGCCGGCCCCTGGGGCACCATGTTGGCCGAATAATCGAACAATCGCCCCGTGCCGTCGTTGCGCAGGATTCGCAGAGGAACGGAGGGCCCCGCCAAGACCACGTCCAACAACGTGTCACGGTCGAGGTCGACAAGGACCGCCACGTTTGCTTTTCCTGGCTGCGACCCAAGCACAAAGGCGGTTTCATCGGTGAAATTCCCCTTGCCATCGTTGATCAAGACCTGATTGGCTTGCGACGAAGGGATCAGGATGTCCAAGGCTCCATCCCCATTCAGGTCTCCCATCGCTGGAATTTTTCCCCCTGGAGCCTGTCCCGCGGGAAGAGCGTCGGGGGGCGCATCGCGAAAATATCCTTTTCCATCGTTGAGCAGCAGGCGATGTCCCGTGGTATCGCCCGAAAAAACGAGGTCCGGCGCGCCATCTCCGTCCACATCGCCCACGGCAACCCCACGGCTCGAAAGCCCCGGTGCCACGAGCCTCGCCAGGCTTTGATCCGCGAACTTCCCTTTCCCATCGTTGATCAACAGAAGAGCGTTGGGCGCCCCGGTCGACCCGGATGCCTCGCCCCCTAACGTCACAATCACATCCGTATCCCCATCCCCATCGATATCGGCCACCGCCGCATGCCCAAGGATGGAACCTTCAGGAACGGCAATCGTTTGGGATTGAAAAGACCGGGCGTCCTTGTGGGTAAGAAGGCGCAACGGCGTTTTTCCCGTGGACACGATAAGCAAATCAGACAACCCATCCGCGTCGAAATCCCCTGCCAATACTTGTTGAAATACAATAGGTTCCTCGTCTTCCGCCGGCTTTTTGGGGGCCGTGAACTCCGATGGCAAGGCCGAAGCGGAAGCCTTCTCGAACTTCGATTCACCATTCCAATATAGGAGTAGCCCCTGGGAGGTGGGTTGCGCGATATCGGGACGACCATCGCCATCGAGGTCTGCAAAAGCCGCCCAGGCTCCTTCCACGGGTCCAGCCGATGGCAATAGGGAAGGGGCCCGGTCCACCAAGAGCAAAGGCACCGCTTCCGGAGGCTTGTCTACGACAGGAGGAGGGGAAGAACTCTGTTCGGACGGATCAGAACCGCATCCGACAAGCGTCGCGAACAGGCAAACGGAGTATCCCGGTATTCGATAAGGGCGCTTGGACATGGGAAAAAGCTGGGTGGGCGGCGTTGCCGCACAGGAACCACATCCGTACAAAGCAATCGCCAGGCCAAGCAGTGCCATTCGATCGGCTCGTGGTTTGAAGCGGGGTGTGGTTGAAAATCTGAAAAAATTAAAAAACAACTTCCGTTCGACGACAAACGACGACTCTTCGCGCGTTCTTCCGTATCCCACTGGGATCAGTTGGATCATAGTCATGGGCGTAGACCTTGCGGACTGCCCCTTGCCCTTCACGGGGATGGATGAGTGATTGATTGCGGGCAGAACCAGCGTTCGCCGTCACCAAGCTTGTCGGTGGGCGGGAATTGACAGGATAAGAATGTCAGGCTTTTTGACGGATGGCGGCGAGGACCCGGTCCGGCGTAAACGGGCCTTCCCGCAATCGTACGCCTACGGCATCATAGATGGCATTCGAAATCGCGGGAAGAGCGCCATTGATACAGATTTCG
This sequence comes from Deltaproteobacteria bacterium ADurb.Bin207, assembly GCA_002070115.1. Classification (GTDB taxonomy): domain Bacteria; phylum Myxococcota_A; class Polyangia; order Polyangiales; family Polyangiaceae; genus MWCO01. Next base: position 3,294 of record MWCO01000115.1, on the reverse strand, counting down.
GATACGCTCTTGGCACCATAGGGCCCGGTTTCTTCCCAGGTGGGGACGAGAATCGTCTGGATTTCCGGCGTATCCTGCGTTCCGAAGATCTTGTAATCGTTGAATCCCGTATTGCGCATACGCCCTTTGTCGTCGAATTGATACTCTTCCGTAAGAGCGTAGGAAATCCCGTTGAGAACGGAGCCTTCCACCTGTCCTTCCGCCAGCTTGGGGTTGATGGCCGTGCCGCAATCCACCGCGGCTACATACTTGACCACACGCACTTGTCCAGTCTGGATATCGACCGTCACCTCCACGAAATGGGCAGAGAAGGGGGGCGGTGATTTATGCGAAATCGCCGAGCCGGTGGCGGCTACCTGACGCTGATTGGCCTGGTAGAGCGAACGCAATCCTACCTCACCGAGCGTTACCCGGGAACCATCCGGCGCCACGACCGCTTTGTCTTTCAACACCAAGGTGGCGGGATCAGGGTGGGATTCCATCATTTCTGAAGCAATTTCGCGTATTTGCTCGGCTACCGCCAGGGCCGCGCGACGCGACGCCTCTCCCGACAAGTAGGTGGTGCTCGAGGCATAAGCCCCTACATCGAACGGAGTCAGATCCGTATCGGAGGAATATACCAGCACCTCGGTTTCATCGACTCCGAGCACCTCGGCGGCAATTTGGGCCAAAATCGTGTCGGAGCCCGTTCCCAAGTCCGTGGCTCCACACGTCAAGTTGAACGAACCGTCATCGTTCATCTTGATATGAACGGCTCCCAGGTCGATTTCCGGGATCGCGGAGCCTTGCATCAACGCGCACATGCCAATGCCCCGTCGCAAGGTTCCCGTTCCAGGCTTGCTGCGTTTTTCTTCCCAACCGATCGCCTTGGCCCCAAGGGTCAAGCATTCGGCCAGCCCCGAGGAACCAATTTTTTGCTCGACACCGGGTTTGCCTTCTCCAAGGGCGGCGAAAACCGGAGATCCTTCACCGGGTAAAATATGATTTCGACGGCGAATTTCGATCGGATCGAGGTGCAGATCCTCCGCGACCTCGTCGAGGAAGCATTCCATCGCGAAAGCCGCCTGGGTGGCACCATAACCGCGATAGGCTCCGCCCACGGGCAGGTTGGTGTATACCGCTTTGGCGTCGAAGGCCACCGCCTTCATCCGGTACAAGGGCAGGACTTTGGAGCCGCAATTGCACATCACCGTAAGCGCGTGGGCACCATAGGCGCCGGTGTTGGACTGCACACGCATCCGAAGGCCGTTGATGGTGCCATCCTCGTTGAAACCACCGTCGATACCCACCTTGATGGCATGACGGGTTCGAGAAAGGAATTCCTCGGCCCGGCTGAGTTGCATCAGAATCTTGCGGCCCGTGGCAAGAACGAGACTCGCCACCAAAGGCTCGAGCAAAACTTCTTGCTTGGCGCCAAATCCGCCGCCAATGCGCGGCTTGATCACCCGCACCCGCTTGACCGGGATGCCGACAGCCTGAGCGGTGATGCGTCGCGCGTGGAACGGGACCTGCGTCGAGGTGATCAACACGACACGATTGCGAGCATCGAGGTAACCCAGGGTCACATGCGGCTCGATGGGGCAGTGCTGGGCATATTGCGTGCTGAAATCCCGGGAATAAACCTTGGGGGAGGTGCGAAGGGCCTGTTCGATATCCCCGTCTCCCATATTGGCACCTGCGGCCATGTTTCGCTTGGGGTCATAAGGAACCGGAATGGGCATATGGGCTTCCGGCTCATCGTGAATGATGGGCGCGCCCTCGTCCATCGCATGGTCGGGATCGAAAATGGGGTCGAGCATCTCCCATTCGATGTCCAGGGCTTTCCCAGCTTCTTCAGCAATTTCGAGGGTTTCCGCGGCAATCAGGGCCACCCGATCGCCCACGAATCGCACTTTGCTGTCGAGCACGAAGTTGTCATAAGGCGAAGGCTCCACATACCCCTGTCCAGCCGTCGTATGGGCAATACGAGGGATATCCTCGTGGGTAAGCACCGCGTGAACGCCCGCGATCGCGCGCGCACGGGTGGCGTCGATGCGCTTGATGCGGGCGTGGGCATAAGGGCTGGGCACCACGTACCCAACCAGGGTGTCCGGCGTGGCGTAGTCGGCAACGTACAGCTCTTGACCGCACGCCAACCCAAGGGAATCGACCTTGCGAACGGAATGGCCGACAACCTGCAAGTCTCTGGTGCGATCAGCGCTCATTGTCTTTCTTCTCCTGTTGCAAGGCCGCGGCCGCATCGCGAACGGCGTCGAAAATCTTCACATACCCCGTGCATCGGCAAAGATTGCCCGAAAGCGCCTCGGCGATCTGCTCCTGGGTCGGCACCAACGTCCGGTCGAGCAGCGACTTGGTGGATAGGATCATGCCCGGCGAGCAATACCCGCATTGCACCGCCCCCGCGTCCGCAAAGGCAACCTGGATCGGATGAGGAGAAGCCACGTCTCCCAACCCCTCGATCGTCAATACCTCACGGCCAGCCACCTTGGGAGCCGGCGTGATGCAACTCAATACCGCCTTGCCATCCAACAGCACCGTACACGCGCCACAAGTCCCCTCGCGGTCACAGCCTTCCTTGACCCCTCGCAATCCCATGCGACGCAATACATCGAAAAGGGTATCGCCAGGCTGGCAGTCGAATTGTCGAGCCACACCGTTGATTCGAGTCGATATCCTCATCACCCTTCCTCCCGCGACGCCTGAGCCCAGGCCGAATCGAGCGCCCTTCCCACCAACACCGCGGCAAGCTCGCGACGATACTCCGCTGGCGCGCGGAAGTTGGGCGCGACCTGAACGCTGGAATGAACGTTTTTCTCAATGGTTTCCAGTAGTTGTGGCGTAATGGCCTGTCCTTCCACAAGGGCTTCGACAGATGCCAGGCGCGATGGACGCCCCTGCACCGCACCCAGCACCACTCGCACTCGCTTCGCTACACCACCGACGTTCCGTAGCGTCACGCACGCGGATGCAAACGCATAATCCGAAGCCGTTCTCGTAAAGCGTTCGTAGCCAAACGAAATCTTGTCGGAGTCCAGCGGCACGCGCACGGAGGTGATCAATCCGCCATCCCAGGTCTTTTTTCCGTCGCGCAAACAGAAATCGATGGGGATTTGAACGGGTTTTTCTTTGGCGCGCTGCACCTCGACCGTGGCATCGAGAGCTAGCAGCGCGACGGGCATATCGGCCCAATACACGATGTGGGCGATGCCTCCGCCGACCGTGATCATGTTGCGCAAAGGAGCGGAGGCGATCCCCCGTGCGACCTTTCGCAAAACCTCACCCGCCGTGGCGGGG
>MWCO01000114.1 GCA_002070115.1 Deltaproteobacteria bacterium ADurb.Bin207 | reverse complement strand
AGCACAAGCAGCACACACCCGATTGGCAGTGGCGGAGCCTGCTGCGGAAACGAATTGGCCCGCGTTGCAGTTGGTCCACGGGTCGCAACTGGCAGCATTGGTGGTGGTGCTATAAGATCCCGCGGCGCATGCCGAACATACCCGGTTGGCAGTGGCGGAGCCTGCTGCGGAAACGAATTGGCCCGCGTTGCAGTTGGTCCACGGGGTGCAACTGGCAGCATTGGTAGTGGTGCTGTATGAGCCACTAGCACAGGCAGTACACACCCGATTGGCAGTGGTAGAGCCTGGTGTGGAAACGTATTGGCCCGCGCTGCAGGTGGTCCACGGGGTGCAACTGTTAGCATTGGTGGTGGTGCTATAAGATTCCGCGGCGCATGCCGAACACACCCGGTTGGCAGCGGCAGAGCCTGGCTTGGATACGAATTGTCCCGCCACACAGTTCGACCAAGGCTGACATGCCGTCGCGTTCGGCGTAGACGTGAACGTCCCACTCGCGCAGTCAGAGCAGGTCTGATCGGTGGTGGCCGTGCCGGTTTTGCTTATATACTTTCCCGCAACGCACGCCGTCCAAGGCGCGCAGACCGTCGCGCTATCCGCATCGTGGTCCCAGGTGCCATTACCACACGCAACTTTGGGTGCGGTATCGCCAGCACAATAGGTTCCAGCTTCGCACGCTTTGCACGCTGGTGGTGTCGTGGGGGTTCCTGGTGCCGTTTGTATGGTTCCCGCGGCGCATACGTTGTGCGGAAGGCACTTGGATTGATTGTTGCCCGTTGTGTACGTATCATCCGGACAATCCGAACAAATCCGGTTCGACGAAGTCGTACCGGCCACGACCACGTATTGCCCTGGCGTGCATGTAGCCCATGTTTTGCAAGAATTTGCGTTGAGTTCGGACGAATACGTTCCGGTCAGGCACCCCCCACAACTTCGATCCGAAACCGTAGAGCCGTTCATAATCACATATTCGCCAGGTTGGCACACGGTCCACGCCGTGCATGACGGGGAATTATCCGTGGCCGAAAACGAATCATCGGGACAATCGATGCAGATCGGATTCGCAGTCGGTGTGCCTGCGATCGCAATATATTGCCCTGGAGGGCACGCCTTCCAAGGCGAGCATGACGCCGCATCCTTGCTAGTGCTGAACGTACCATCGGGGCAAGCGGAGCAATCCCGATCGGCAGTGGCTGTTCCCGGAGTCGATGCGTACTGACCTGGTTCGCACGAGGACCAGGGCACACAAGCGGTGCTGCTATCGTTGTCGTCGTCCCACGCGCTTTGTGTTTCACATCCGATCCGCGTGGCGCTTCCCCCGGCGCAATAGGTCCCAGGCCCACAAATCTCGCATTCCGTAGCTGAATCCTCGTCGTGATCCCACGTGCCAATCGGGCATTCGACCGGTTCCGTCGTTCCACCCGCACAATAGGTTCCGACATCACAGACGACGCATTCCGTGGCGCTATCGCTGTCGTGATCCCAACTTCCCGCTTCACAAGGGATTGGGGGGGCGGAATCGCCTGCGCAGAACATACCTGCTTCGCAATCCGTGCAAACCCGGTCTTGCGTCGTGCTTGGAGCGGTGCTTTCGACTTGTCCAGGGGCACAAGGTTGTGACCAAGGCATGCATGATTTCGCATTCGTTTCGGTGTTGAACGATCCCGTCTCGCAGATTTGACATTGTCTATCCGCGATGGCGCTTGGCGAGCCGGTTTCCATCTGTCCGGGTTCACAATCGGACCATTCGATGCAAGGAGTGGCAGGATCCAGGTCATCATCGTAGATGCCTGACCCACAATCCACGGGAGCCGCCTCGCCCCCTGCACAATACTGCCCCGCAACACACGGCTGGCAAGTAGGACCAAACGTTCCCGGTGGACAGATGCCGGTGTCCGAACCACTGTCGCTCGTGTGTCCTCCTGAACCATAGGCTCCGCCTGTCCCCGGAGGGCCTTCCCTGTCGGAGGTATCCGCTCCGCAACCAATCAATGCCATGGCTAGGAGCAGCATCACAATCGTCCACGCGTAAACTCCCCTGGTAGCCAGGATAGATAGATCCACAAACCGTTGTTGCCTGGGCTTCATGGCGCTTCCCTCACGACCGAGACGAATCCAGTCCACCTCAACATCTACCATATTTTTGCGCCTATTGCGGGTCGTTAATCGCCCGGTCGTGTTGTATCCCGGCATCCTTTCGATGCTACTGGATGGGGCGGTACCATTTATGGCTTCTCGGATGGCTGCCGGATGCTATGAAGGGCTCATGGGTGCAGGTCGATTGTGGATTGCTTTGCCTTTGGCTCTTCTTTTTTCCTGCGGATCGGATAACGAGGACTCCTCCCCTCGCGACGGCTACGATGCCGGGACAGATAGTTGCGTATCGGTGGAAACGGGGACCGATGCGGTATCCGAAGTCGGGCAAGAAGACACGAGCATCGATTCGAACCCGGTCGATGGACCGGCGGATACGGCCGTGGACACGAACGACGAGGTTCTGTTGCCCGACGGTTCGGAAGATTCGACTCCCGATGCCATGACCGAGGCGATGGCGTTGGAAAGCTACGCGGAAGCGTTCTGTGACCTGATGCAGCGCTGTGCGCCGTACATGGTGAGTTATCTGTATGGCGATGAAACCACGTGCGTGGCTCGTTACGTGGCTGGCGGTCGCTCGGTGGTGCTTCCCGATGGACCGGGCGTACAAAAAAACGTGGCAGACGTGGTTTCCTGCGCGATGAACATGAGCAACATGACGTGTCCCGAACTGTATGCAGGGGGACGAACGACAGCCTGTCCGATGGTGGTGGGTACCCTGACGGAAGGGGCCAGTTGTTTCAGCGATTTACAGTGTACGAGCGGGTTTTGTGATCGGTTGGGCCCTTGTGGTTCCTGCGCCCCGCCTATCGGCGTCGGAGGTCAGTGCGAATTTGCCAACGATGGCTGTGCTCCGGATTTGATTTGCCATGAGACGTCTTTCGCTGATCCAGCACTCTGTAAACAAAGCGCGGGACAAGGCGAAAGCTGTGGGGACACCGTGATATGTCGGGGAAACCTTCGCTGTCGCCAAGGCAAATGCGAGCAACCAGGCGGATTGGGCGATCCTTGTGACTCTTCGACCGGTTCTTGCAATGGATTGCTCGGGCTGCGGTGCAGCGGCAAGGTATGCGTGGCGGGCACGCCCATGGCCGATGTAGGAGGCACCTGCGGTATCCAAGGCAATACCTTCATTCCTTGCAAGGGAACGAGCTATTGCGATTCCACCACCCATCGATGCGTGGCCAAGCTCGATGATGGTTCCCCCTGCGAAGCGAGCAGCGCCAATCCCTGTTTGTACTTCGCAAGCTGTCAAAATGGCGTTTGCACCGTGGATGCCGAACCTTCCTGTCCGTGAGGGGGAGCCCTGCCGCGCCGCGCGAAAACACGTGCGATCGTAGCCTCGAACCTGTCGTCGGTACTGTGAAATTATAAAGTATTTCATATAGTTACACTTGTATCGTCCGGCTGACTCCCCGCCTTTTCCTCGATCCTCTCAACGTTGTCTGCCGCAAATTTGCCCATGGTTCGAGCAAACAGGTAGACAACCCACAAGCGCATGAATGCCGACCTTCGACCAAACCCCATCATTTCGCGTGCGGTGGAGGCGTTGATCCACTGCGGGTTGTTGCCAGCAGATGTGTCGGCAGCGTCCTTGCCTGAATCCACGCCCAGCCATCGATGGGATCCACGAGGCGAAAACCCATGGTTGGGTCCTATGTCGGACGATGTGAGGAGGAGCTCCCATGGAGCACGGAAGTCTTCGTAATCTGGACCAAATTCAGGAGGGCGACGCGCGGCGAGGCGGGTCACGCGTCGGAGCGTTGGTGCTCGCTTCCATCGCTGGAGCCTGTCTGGTTTTTGCCGTATTTGCCCTCGTCAAACGACCACAGTTCGGCAATGAACCGCAGGTAGATCCCCTCGCGGAACTGGCAGGCAAGTCCTCTCAGGGGCAAGGTGTTCCGGCTCTTGATGGGAATCAAATGAACTTTCCCACGATGCTTTCGGACGATCCGAACCCTACGACCGCCATGATCGCGTTACGGGCAGCGAGTTCGTCGTCCGCTCAGCCGCCTTTCGTCTTGCCTCCTGGCATGCCCACGGTACCTCCTACTGCGGGAGATTCGCTTCCCGTCGTGCCGCTCCCCGCTCAAGCGTATGTTTCGCCCAGTCCCATCGTGGCCGAACCCAGGGATTCGTTGACCGCCATGGCCGCTTCGGCCGCCAATCCCAGAGGAGAGGCCGTCGCGAAGGGGCAACCAGGCGGATATCAACTCCAGGTAAGCTCCTATCGAACCGAAAAAGAGGCGGAGGCATTCGCCAGCCGACTGCGACGCGGTGGGCATCACGCCTATGTCGAATCCGCTTTGGTGCCTGGAAAAGGAACCTGGTATCGCGTGCGCATCGGTCCGTTCAAGTCCCGCTGGGATGCGATACGTTATCGAAAAGAGTTCGAACAGCGAGAGCATATTGTGGGGTTTCTGGTCGAACCCCCGAAAAAAACTGCCGTTCGAGGAGATTAGGCGATGCCTTCTCGTGCTTCCGCCTCTCGTGAGCCCGTGGCCCGTTTCGGCGTAGCGATGCCTCACGACCTGCTCGAACGTTTTGACCACTACGTGCAGCGCAAAGGCTATACCAATCGTTCGGAAGCCCTTCGTGACTTGGTGCGCGTAGAACTTGCCTCCGAAGCATGGGACCGAGGCGAAGACGTCGTGGCCGCCATCACCATGGTGTATGACCACCATATCCCTGGGCTTACGGACAAACTCGTATCCATTCAACATGGCAGCGGCGGACACGTCATCTCCACCATGCATGTTCATCTGGACCACAGCCATTGTCTCGAAATCATCGTGGCGAGGGGGCCAGCCCGTGATCTTGAAAAAATGGCCGATGAAATCGTAAGAACGCGAGGCGTGCTGGTAGGAAGGATCGTCCCCGCCTTATCCATGCATGCCCTGGGGGATAGCTTTCTTCACGAGCATACGCACGACCATTCGCATGATCCTTCTCACGGCTGATCCTGCCCAAGCCATCCGCTTGGTTCGCGTAAGCCTTTGCGGTGGCTGATGCGCTCGTGACGCGCGCAACGAATCGTCGATACCCCGTATTCATCGCCTCTTCGTACGGTTATCCACGCTGGGAAAAGACCGTTGAACCGTCACCGACAATCGCTCCCTTGCTGACTATCGACAATCGAATCAGGCGTTGCTACGCCAAAGGTGTGGGTCGAAAGCGATTGATTCCCCTGCTGTTTGCTCTGCTTGTTGGCGCCTGTGCAGAACAAGATCCGCTCCCCATCACACTCGTTGTAACGTCGGGACAAGAGAAAGACGCTTTCATCCAGGCTCCCGCTCCAGAACGTTTCACGCTGCGTCTGATATCCGTCGAAGGGGCGCCTTCCCAACTTCTTCAAGCGCCATGGCCTTCCCAACCCATCACCCTCGAGGGCTTGGATACGAACCAACTCGCGGCTTTTGAAGGTATTGGAAGTGATATCGACGACGTCCCTGTCATGCGCGGCGCCACGATCCTTCATCCGCTTTGGGCCGTGGGAGCCCAGTCTCTTCCTCTTTTCATGGGACGCGTAGGAAAGACTTCCCGTCCTGACGGCGTACTTCCTTTTTCCCATGTCCATGGCTTGTCCGCGATCGTGAGCGCGCGATTCATCGTCTCCGCCGGAGGAACCGAAGCGTATCGTACCGATGGTTCCTCCTCCGATCCCGCGGCATTTTCCGTTTATGACGTGGGATTGTGGCAAGCGTCGACCGCGACCGGAACGCTACCTCGAATGCCTCGGGCCATGGCAATGGTTCAGGGACGTTGGGCGTTGGTGATCGAGGAGCAAGGAGCAAGCTGGTTCGACTTCAGCACCTTCGAGTCCACGGAGGTTGCGGCACCCGAAGCGCTGACGTTTGCCGATATTGCTGGTGGTCAAACCGTGTATGGCGAGCAAGGGGAGGCGTATGTGGTTGGGCCAACGAGGAAAGATCTCCCGTCGAACATCGTGCTTCGTGTGGATTGGCAGGGAACGCTGACCGTGATTCGCCTGGGCGTTCCACGCGTCGCCGTGGCCGCCACCTACGTCAAGGGTCGCGGATTATTGCTTGTGGGAGGGCATCCGAGCGAGCCGGGAGCATTGCTTCTTGCTCCCGGTGTCAACTCGTTTTCACCCCTTGCTTATCCCCCGGACCCAGTGCAAGGCGCGATGGCAACCTCGCTCGATGACGAGCGTGTGGTGCTCGCGGGTGGAGCGATCGAGGGTACGTCTGCTCCAACTCGAATCCTGGATTTGCGATGCTCCACGCAGTGCCACAGTGTCGATTTGGCTCCTTCCGTGAAACCTATCGCGATCGTCCATGGATTGGCTCATACGACCAGGGCTGATGAGGTGTTGCTCGTGGGAGAGGATGGCTCGGACTCGACTACGAAACTGGTGCGTATCGCGGAGCTAGACGGTGTTGCCTTTTCAGAATCGGTTGTTTTGCATGAGCCTCGCGTGGGCGCTGCCTCTGTACCGCTTTTCGGGCGCATGGTCGCCATTGTCGGAGGACGAAAACTGGACGATTCCGGCGTGCCTTCCGTGGAAGTGTACATCCCGAAATGATTAATTTTTACGCGTGGTTATTGCGCCCACCGCGTTTTGGTCTTCCCGTGTCCTCGTTTTGCATCGCGCTACGGCCTGCAAGTCCGGCTTCCACTCGAATTGGCCTTGTTGCTGCTCCGTGAAAACCGTCCACGTAGCCCCGCATGCCTGCAAATCAGGCTTCTTCCTGTGCCTCGCTTGTGTTCTGCGTTATCGTTATCAACCGCACGTCCGGAAGAACAAATAGGTTGAGATCATGAAAACGGAAGGCATTCGAAACGGCTTCTCCACGAACTCATCCGCTCAGGAGGCCATCGACGAGATATGGGAACAGACCACCCAACCGGATGCCAAGCTTACCGTTTTGTATTGTTCTCCAAGCTATGATTTGACGGCATTGGCTCGTCGCGTGCGCGAGCGCTTCGCTGACTCTACCGTCATTGGATGTACGACCGCGGGAGAATTCGGGCCCGGGGGATATCTCGACCAATCCATCAGTGCCTTTAGTATTGGCGGTCCGACATTCGAAGCCGTGACGGGAACATTGGACGATTTGCAACGATTCGACATACCGGAGGGGCATGGGCTGACCCGAAAGCTGCTGCAAGAACTACGTGCCAAAGGCGTGCAGCCGTCTTCTCGCAACACGTTTGGTTACTTGTTGATCGATGGCCTTTCGATTCGGGAAGAAATCGTAGCCAGCGCGTTGCATGGTTCGATGAACGACATCCCGTTATTTGGAGGCTCCGCGGGAGATAGGCTCCGTTTCGAAAAGACGATGTTATTTTCCAACGGGGAGTTTCTTTCCGATCGCGCCATCCTTTCGCTGGTGACCACTACGCGCCCGTTCGAAGTCTTCAAAAAACAACACTTCGTCGAATCGTCCGTCAAACTCGTCATCACCGAAGCCGACCCAGCGCGTCGTCTCGTTACCGAGATCAATGGTGAAGTGGCATGCCGAGAATACGCCGATGCCATTGGCAAGGATGTGCAGGAACTCGGTCCTGACGTGTTCGCTGCCCACCCGCTCGTGCTCAGCATCTCCGGCAATTCCTATGTTCGATCCATACAAAAAGTCAATGAAGACGGTAGCTTATCGTTTTATTGCGCGATCGATGAGGGAATCGTTCTCAGGGTGGCGGAAGGCAAAGACATCTTCAACCACCTTCGCGAGGCCCTCGAGGACATCCGACGGTCGATCGGCGAACCTGCCTTGATCATCGGATGTGACTGTGTTCTCCGCCATCTCGAGTACGAACAGGCAGGACTCAAAGAGGCTGTCGGCAACCTGCTTCGAGCTTATCACGTTGTTGGGTTCAGTACCTACGGCGAGCAATTCAACGCCATGCACGTCAACCAGACATTTACTGGTGTGGCCATTGGGGATGCTGGCTAGGTGGGAACCCCACGGAGGTTGTGATGGCCGATGAATCGCAACGCGCTCGCATGATGGAGCTGGCCCAACAAGTGGCGAAGCTCCAGGACAAGCTGAACAAACAACAGAAGATCAACCGTGTGCTCATGAGTCGTGTCGAACGGAGCATGGACGCGCAGGGGGACGCTTTTTCCCTATTTCAGACGGCTATTTCGCTGGAAGCAAAGCTCAAGGAACGAACGGTTCGTTTGCAGCGGGCCATGCAGGATCTCGAGCGAACCAACCGAGAACTCGAACAAGCTCGTGACGATGCAGAAGCCGCGAATCGGGCAAAATCCGAGTTTCTTGCGAACATGAGCCATGAACTGAGAACGCCCCTCAATGCCATCATTGGCTATAGCGAGATGCTGATCGAAGAAGCGGAGGATGTTGCGTTGGATGGCTTCATCCCCGATCTTCAGCGTGTGCGATCCGCAGGAAAACACCTGCTCGGACTCATCTCCGACATCCTGGACCTATCGAAAATCGAAGCCGGAAAAATGGATGTCCACCTCGAGAGCTTCGACGTTTTGGCGATGCTGTCCGACGTGCAATCCGTGATCGAACCGTTGGTGGCAAAAAACGCAAACCGCTTCGTGCTGTCGTGTGATGACAGCATAGCCAGCATGCATTCGGACATCATCAAAGTGAGACAAACGCTGTTGAACCTGTTGGGAAACGCTTGCAAGTTCACCAACGATGGGGTCATTACGCTCGACGTTCGAAGAGAGCCTTCGGCAACCGGTGACGTGATGGTGTTTACCATCTCCGATACGGGTATCGGAATGAGTGCCGAGCAAACGAAAAAGTTGTTTCAGCCCTTCTCTCAAGTCGATGCGTCCACGACGCGCAAGTATGGTGGAACGGGGTTGGGATTGGCGATTACGCGCCACTTTGCACGGATGCTTGGTGGAGATGTGCAGGTCGAAAGCGAACTCGGAAAAGGAAGCACCTTCGTGTTGCGAATCGCGGCCAATGTGCCGGAGACGACGAAACGACCCTCCCTTTCTCCCTCCTCCCTCAAAGACTCCAATAACCCGCGCGTGTTGGTCATCGATGACGACACGCGGATGCACGACCTATTCGACGAACTCCTTGTTCCCCAAGGGTTTTCCGTATTGCATGCGTTCAACGGGAGCAGCGGAATCCGAGTCGCCCAAGAACAGGTGCCCGACCTCATCACCCTCGATATCGTCATGCCGGACAAAGATGGGTGGTCCGTACTCGCCGAACTCAAAAAAATTCCCATACTCAGCCACATTCCCGTGGTACTCGTGTCCATGCACGCGGAACGAGACCTGGGTTTCGCACTCGGCGCCGCCGACTTCGTCTCCAAACCGCTCGAAGCCAAAGCGCTGTTGAATACCCTTCGACGCCACCGTCGTAAGGACCGCCCCGCGCATGCTTTGGTGGTGGACGATGATGAGCCGACTCGACAAATGCTTCGAAGAATCCTCGAAAAAGAAGGGTGGCAAGTCTCCGAGGCGGACAATGGTCGTACGGCCCTCGAATCGCTCGAAAATTGGACCCCCGGCTTGATGTTGCTGGACTTGATGATGCCCGAGATCGATGGTTTTTCCGTGGTGGAGGCCATGCAAGCGAGACCGGAATGGCGCAAGATCCCCGTGGTGATCGTGACGGCTCTCGACCTGTCTCAGGCCGATCTCGATCGATTGGGCGGTCGGATCTTCAAGGTATTGCAAAAAGGAAAATACAATCGCGCGGATCTGCTGGAACTCGTTCGTCAACGCATGAACAGCCGAAAATAATCCACAATGCGTGGCGATCGGTTAGGTCTAACCCGCCTATCGTGCGATAGCTTCGACGACGGCCATTTCCGCCATCGGCCCCGTAAGTAGCTCTTCGTTGCCCACAAATAGCGTGGGTACTGCATGTACGCGCGGCGCATCTTCGAGATCCGCGCGAATGATCTGCACGTGTACCTTATCCGTGATGCAGGCAAGACGTAGAACGACGGCTGCCGATGCGGGACAATAGGGGCAGGCAACGGAGACGACGAGCCGAAGATGGACAGGACGCACGAGTTCGGAAAGAAATACGGGTGTGGCCGGTGTGTCGAGATCGACTTGTCCGGTACCCAGCGCGCGAACGGTAATTGCCAATGGCTCGATCATGCGATGGGCGAGGTCTCCCACGAATTGGATCGTGCCGTGACTGTTGGGGCCACGCAAACAGAGCGTGCGAGGGGCGGGGCCTTGGGTAGCATGGACTTGAATCCAGGGGACGGTTTTTGCCAACCATTGTGTCAAGGCACAAGGAGCTTCGGGACCCGTTTCGTGTAGCGTTACCGTCTGGGCTGCGACGTTCAAGAACGCTTCCAGTGTGGGCAGGGACATGCCGTGGACAGCTTTCGTTTCCTAGCCTCGACGCTGTTTTTTCATCAGGTGTTGACGAGCGGCTTGGGCCACCGCGCCCGTGACGTTCTTGCTTTTTGCAAGCGATTTCAGCTCGTGTTCCCGCAAATGGGGAACGAGTTGCGCGGCGAAAGTAAATGGCGTGCGAGGATTACAAACGAGGTTGTACTTGATTTGGTGGTTGTGGGTCCATTCCCGGTTGGTGGCGATGATGCGCAGAACCTCATCGGATACGGCGCGACTCGAACTGATCTGCGCCACCTCATTTTCTTTGACCTTGGGGCTTCGGATGGCTGCCGCCGCTACCAGACGATTGGTATCGCGTACCAGCAACATCCGTTCCGTACCCGTTCCGAGTAGCGCGCGCCGAATTTTCTGGCTGACGGTCATATTTCCAATCTGTACCCACAACGGTTGGGCTTGCGGTTTGATGACCTCGTTGCCCTCATCATCGATTTCGACAACATCTTCCGTTTCGGAATCGATTCCGGATTGCTCGGCAAGCTCGCCCACTTGTCGAAAAAGAATGTCATCAGGGGTCGGTTCTTCGCTGCGTTCGATGATCAACTCGTTCTGAATCGCTGCTGCGGCCTCTTTGAATGCCGGGATATTGAGTTCCACTCCGTTGCGAACCGCAAGGTCGAGCAAGCGCTCGGCGGTGGAAGACCGAGCTTTTTCGTTCATATAAAGCTTTTCAATGATGATCGGATGATGCAAAGCACGCTGTTCGTTGATGGCGATGTGTTCACACAGCGATTCGGAGCCGTGTTCCGCGAGAAAGGCGACGGTTTCGGGGGCGATACCGGCGTTGTCGAGCAGGCGCGTGAGCAGCGAGTCCTGACCTGGGTTGCTGCGAGCCAACGCTTCGATCACAACCCCCGCAAGCTCTGTGTTCAACGCCGCATCGAGGATGGCGGGAGGGAATTGGGCGAGCGTCGTGCGCGCCGTGGTGGAAACCGGAGAATCTGCTTCCTGGCTAAGTAAGGCTACGACCGTGAGGATGTCGGCGGGAGGAATGCCGGGAAGAAGACCGCGCGCGGCACCGAGGCGAAGCTTTTTCGGTGCGGCAGCCTCCAGCGCTTTGCGCGCCATCGGGTGAAGACGTGACAAATCAATCGGTGTAGGCATGACGGTATTTCCAGCGTAGCAGGACAAATTGCCGCTGTGTTCCCAAAACCATGAGTATGGGTCTGACTTGGCATTGCCGAAGTGGCGATCAGGCATTATCTTGAGACGCCTCATAAGAGGCAAGCGCAACCGCAGTGATCACCGACCTGGAGGTAACGCATGGGGATCATGGATTTCGTGAAGGGTGGCGTCAAAGAGATGATGATCGCCCGCCCCGACGAGAAAAAAAGTCTCGTTGTTTATAAACACCCAGACCAAAACATCCCCTTTTGGTCCCAACTGACTGTGGATTCGGATGAAGCGGCCGTGTTCTTCAAAGATGGCCGGGTCGTTGGCATTTTGCCTCCAGGCCGTCATACCTTGCAGACACAAAACATCCCTTTCCTCAATAACCTCGTGAACCAATTCACGGGCGGTAACGTCTTCATCGCCGAAATCTTCTTCGTCAAAACACAACCGGTGCGCGATATCCCCTTCGGGGGACCGATCGGCATGATGATCGACCCGCTCACCCAGGAAATGTGTACCCCACGAATGTTCGGAAAGTTTTCCCTCGTCGTGGTCGACCCCGCTCGTTTCGTCGTCGGCTATACCGGTCAAGCCGCTGCAGGGGACAACGATCAAACGCTGGAATGGGTCAAGGGCCTGTTTTTCCTCGGGGTCAAAACCGTCATCGGAGAGCTTTGCGAAGCCGAAGGAAAAAGCATCATTCAAGCTGTCGCCCTCACCCAACAACTAGCCCAACGCTTTGTGGAACGAGCCCCAAGCCTCGAAGACATCGGGGTGCGGGTGCTGCAAATGGGCAACTTCAATATCAACTTCGACCCCGAAGAAAAACAGCGCCTCGTCGAAGCGCAGGCGGAAGTCGCCAAAGCACAGCGCGGTATTCGAATTGCCAAAGCAGAAGCTGAGGCTCGACAGCATAAACTGGACCAAGACTTCCAGCAGGATGCTCGTTACGTGCAGCAAGTTGCCGGATCCTGGCAAAATTACGCCGGAGGAAAGGCGATGATAGGCGCCGGAGAAGGGATGGCCAAAGGCGGTGGGGATGCCAGTTTGGCTGGAGTCGGAGCACAAATGGCCGTCGGAGTCGGAATGGCAGGCATGATGGCTGGTCAGATGGCCCACCCCCAAGGACCTCAAT
>MWCO01000113.1 GCA_002070115.1 Deltaproteobacteria bacterium ADurb.Bin207 | reverse complement strand
CTCGAGTTCCACCTCCGTCAACGAACTTCTCACCCGCCACGGTTTGAACGCCATCGACACCCCCTCGGCCATCCGTTTGCTCTCCCCATCACGAATCCGAGAGAAAAAATACACGTTGCGCTCCCCGCCTCGCACCGTCGCCGGCTCAATCGCTATCACCGCGCGCAAGTCCCGAGCCACCCGGTTGGTCACGACCATCCCCCCTTGCTCATCACGCGTAATGCTCACCCCTGCCCCCAGCGACGCAAACCCATCTTCCCGAATCACCAGCGTTTCCCACGGTATGGTCGAAAGGCCCACTAGCTGAACCCCGTCCCGATCGACACGCAACGCCCGCTTCGCCCCCGCCCGGGGTACCGTCACGGTATCAAGAACGCTACTCAAGTCTGAGGCACGGATCGTCAGTTTTCTCGAATTCGAAGTAAAAAACGCTCGATACCGGCAGGCCGAGGCCTTGGACATGCCCGATGCAGCCTCAATCAACGTCAAATGCCTTGCTTTTCCCGACCAGCCTTTCGCGAAAATGCCTAAAAACACCATGAGAAAAAACGTAACGGACGACATCACGGGCAAGATCCAAAGCGCGCGCAAAGGACGCTGTTGACGCGCGGCGCGCGTGAAGTTGATGGGCCCCGCCAATACCGAATACACGAGCAACAACAAGGCCGCCACAATGATGGCCCAACGACTGCTCTGGTTCGGATCCAGGAGTTTGAACACCCCACCCACCTGATACTCGTCGGGAAATGCCGTGCCGTGGGGCACGATGAGATGGCGACGGCGTTCCCACGCGTGCGTGAGCAATTGAAGCATCCGTGACTTCACCCAGGCATCGTCCACACCCGGCGCTTGCGTGGGATCGAAAGCAAGAACGTGAACCTCACCAAGACCATAGCTTGCCCCCGCACCAAATAACGTCGGCCGTAGATTGCCTCCCGAATAACCAACCAAGTCCTTATCCACTTCACTCCCCGGTGTGACCAACTTGCCCGGCAGGTCCGGATCCCCCCCCCCGGAACCCCGATCATCGGGATCAGGTATTTTTTCCGCGGGCATGCGACGAAGCGCCCGAGACACCGGTACGGTTTTGATTTCACCTCCCGTCATGGAAATCAAAGGCTCGCTTCGTAGATCCTCGGGGCGTGCCACTGCCAACGCCAACGTCCCGCCCGATAGAACATAATTCGCCAACGCATCGAGCTGCATCCCCGTCAAACGCGAAAGCTGGTCCGTTCGCATCACCACCAGCGTCGCCGCCGCATACCCCGCCGCCCGATCCGGCAATACCGGATCGCCCGTCGACGTATCCAAACGCACTCCCCCTGTCGCCACATTCACTCTTCCACTGGCATGCGTTCGAGGAGGCAAGTTGCCCGGATCGAAAGAAAGCAACGTGGGAGCATCCCGAAGCGCTCCCGCAAGTCTCGGCGGCTCGGTGGCATCAAGCAGAAACGGCACCGCCGAACCCAATGTCGGCAACGTCGTCGTAGCCACCTCCTCGCCAGCCTCGTTGGTCACCACCAACAACAACGAACCTCCAGCATTCACAAATACCCGCGTCGGAAGCCTTACGTTGACCGCTGCCCCCGACGACACCGCAAAGGTCGTCGTCACACGCAATTCGTCATTGACACCATATCCCGCCGCACTGCGAATCTCCACCTCCCCCTGCTCCAAGCGCGGGCCATCATTTTCGATGCGAACGACACATTCGATCCATGCCCCATTGATCGGTGTGTTAGCCCCCATCACCGGCGCTGCCGAAACGCGCAATTCTGCACGGGCCGTCGTCATCGACAATAATGACAACACGATCCCCACGAAAGCGCTTACCCAGGCGCGTTGCATCGCCCCTACCCTCTCCTTACCGCTTGATCCACCGATTCCGGACGACTCGGCACCGAACGTATCAACTCTTGCACGATCTCATCGGTCGTAACCCCATCGGCTTCCCCCTCGAACGACCGGATGATTCGATGCCGAAGACAAGGCAAAGCCACTCGCTGAACATCTGCAAAAGCCACATGAGCCCGCCCTTCGAGCATCGCCACTGCCTTCGAAGACAAAATCAGCGATTGCGCGCCACGAACCCCCGCACCAAAACGTACGGCTTGTTTGACTTTCTCCGGCGCAAAAGACGACGAAGGATCGCTGGCCGCGACCATCCGCGCCGCATATCGCAAAACAGGCTCCGCTACCGCTATGTCGCGACACAAGGAACGCAAAGCCAGCACATCGTCTTGCCCCAACACCTTCGCCGGTGGCGCAACCTCATGCCCCGTCGTACGCACGAGAATCTGCGTCAACTCGTCTTCCGTGGGCATCGGCACCATCACCTTGAGCAAAAAACGGTCAAGCTGCGCTTCCGGAAGAGGATACGTGCCCTCCATCTCTATCGGGTTTTCCGTGGCGAGAACGAAAAACGGCTCCTGTAACCGATGACGCTCCCCCGCAATCGTCACCGCATGCTCTTGCATGGCTTCCAACAACGCACTTTGCGTCTTGGGCGTCGCACGATTGATCTCATCGGCAAGAATCACCTGACCAAAAATCGGCCCCTTGTGCAGCGAAAAATGCCGTCCACCGCTTCCCCCCGCATCCATGATCAATACCGTGGTGCCCGTGACATCGCTCGGCATCAAGTCCGGCGTAAACTGAATTCGGCTAAACACCAGATCCAACGCACTCGCCAACGTGCGCACAAGCAAGGTCTTTCCTAGCCCCGGCGCCCCTTCGAGCAATACGTGCCCCCCCGCGATGATCCCCCATAAGACTTGATCAACCACCGCATCCTGACCAACCACCACCGTCGCAATCGCTCCCCTGAGCAGTTGACTCGCTTGCGATGCTTGCGCCAATCGGACTTCGAACGAGGCTAAGTTCGTCATGCTGGTTCCTGGACAAGAACCCTAGCGCGACTCGCTAAGCCCGCAAAGCATTGGCTTCCACGAACCTCACACGATTCAATCTTCCCCCCACCACGACCGAACGCCATTCCATCCCCCGGCGGGAGAAATAAAAATATAATAATTACAGCAAGTTACGCCTATCAAGGACTGAAATAGCGACCCACTTGCTCTCGGTATTCTTCCGGGATCTCGGAGCGCTCCACTCCCCCTACCTCACCGGTGGATGCCTCGCCAATCCCATCCAAACCACGAACATTCGCAGACTCCCCCGCACGCCCCTTTCCCCTGCCGGTCACCACCCCGGGCATCGGCGCCCCCGGATTCAGCTTCCCTCCGGCCCGAGCACGAAACCCATCCCCCTCAATCTCCGGTGTGCTGCCCTTATGGTCCCCTCGCCCTTTGTCATGATGACTCCCCGTGCCCCCCATATCCTTGGAATTACCCTTGTCCGTAGAGTTTCCGCCCGGTGAAGCCCCAGGGGTACCGCCACTGTTCGGAACAGGCACGGGCGCGGTACCAAGCCCCTTTTGCCCTTGCCCAGGTCCCTGCGGCCCTTGTTGTCCAAGCTCCCGCTCCGCTTCCCCAAGCCCCTTCTCCGCATCCCCCAACGCTCTATCCCGCTCGGCCTCGTCGCTGTGCGGCGGCTCGTTCGCCATCTTCCGTAACATCTCCTCGAGCGCACGCTGCCCCTCGGGCGTCTCGAGTCTATCCGCAAGTTCCTCCAGTTGTTCTTTCGTCATGGACTCGCCCGGCGATTCACCGTCTTGCTTGTTCATCTGCTCTTTCAAACGTTCTGCAAGACGTTTTCGCTCTTCCGGTGTCATATTTTTCAAAGCATCCGCCATCCGCTCCGCCAACCGTCCGGCACTTTCATCCGTCCCTTGCTCGCGAAATTCATCGAGCTGTTCTTTCATCTGCGGCGGCATATCGTCGCCAAACGCATCGGCAAACTGACGCAGCGCCTCATCGCGCTTGGCTCGCTCCTCCAACAATCGTTTCTGCTCCTCGAGCATCTTCGCCACATCTTTCGCGTTGTTCTTTCGCGCTTCTTCCGCGGCCTCTTCCAATGCTTTTTTCGCCAGCTCCCGATCCTGTTTCTCGAGCTGGTTCGCAAGCTTCTGCATCTCTTCATCGAATCGCGTCAGGTCCCGATCGCCCAATGCCTTCGCCGCTTCCTTGAGCATCTTTTCCTGCGCCAATCGGCCGTGCGCCGCCTCAAGGCCCGCACGTTGCTCCGAGCCGCTCATCCGCGCTCGCTCCGCTGCAATCTCGTCCCGCAAACGAGCCATCTCACTTTGCGCTTCCCTTCGCTCCATGCCCTTTTCGAGTTGTTCCTTGAGCTTACGCGCATCCTCGCCAATTTTTTTCAATCGCTCGCGTTGTTCCGGGTCCGGCGTCTCCAAACGACCTAGCTCCACCGCCTTTTCCAAAGCCTCGATCTCCGCCACTCGCACGATATCCGCACCGGGCTCGATCGCCGTCACAGGCGCCAACGGCAGTTCCGTGATGCTCACCCACACCAACGCCCCCACCCCCACGGGAATCAAAAGGTGAACGGCACTCAAGACCGCTGGCCTCGCCCGTTTCGGATTGCCTGCGGCCAATACTTCCGCCGCTTTCGTCACCACCACCGCCCGCGCCGCATCGTCTTCCCCCTCCTCGTCTCGCAACGCGATCGCCGTCGTTATCGTCTCTTTCGAAGCCAACCTTCCATCCAAGTACAACGCAACTTCCACATCGCTCCATCGGCGACGCAGCGCCCAGCCGGCACCGAGCATCAACCCCACCACACCTGCCGCGGCCATATAAGGCCGCACGGCTCCCTGCCGCAATCTCCAGGCTCCTACGGCTAGCAAAGCACCAACGACCAAACCAATGGCGAGTCCCGTCAAAGCGCGATGGATCGTCATGCGCGCCCGCACTCGACGCGCCCATTTCTCGAACAGTCCGTAAAACCGGTTTGGCTCTGCTCGTGGTTCTGTTCGCATAAGCGTATCTGTAGCGCTCCTGCGCACGTGGAGCAATCCAACACGCATGGCCTTCTTCGATGAAATTCTCTTTCACCACGGGATTCCCCCACGAAAGACGAAGAGAAAACGATGAAGCCCCCTTTTTCCCCTTGCTTGCACGAGCCCCAAAACGCTGGGTTCTTCCTCCTTCCATCGTGGTTCGTGATATCCTTGCTCAATCGGTCCTTCACCATTCCCGCGGGAGGAGTACGTGGAAAACCTCAGCATAGAGCAAGCTCTTCGCAATGCCGTGGAAGCAGAGCTTGCCGCTGCACGGTTTTATTCACGCCTGGCGGAACATACGACCGACCCCACCGCGCGTCGGCTCGTGCAACAACTGCACGACGATGAACTCAAACACGCTGCCGCCATCGAACTGATGTCCCGGCGTTTGGGCAAGGTACTTCCGGTTCATGCCACTGACGGCTATGCCATGGTTGAAATCGAGCACGAATGGGATTTAGATAGTAATATCAATTATTTATCCGTGCTGGAGCGAGCGATTGCCGCGGAAAGAAAGGCGTCACGTTTTTATGGGACCCTGGCGACGGCGTTCACGGGCGAGGCACGGAGTTTTTTTGATGAGTTATCGATGGTGGAAGAACTGCATGCCAATCGATTGCTGAAACTTCTCGAAAAGGCACGGGGATAAACGATGCTCGAACCATATCTTTTGCTTGTTGGAATGAAAAAACCACAACTTCTTCCCTTGCCCTCCGGCCAGTCATCCTCTAGGAACCAGGCATTATGAGACGATGCTCGGTTGCGCTCCTGTCGCTCGCAGGGTTTCTGGTGATGGCCCATGCGTTAGGGCAGGAGCCGGAATCCGACGCAGTCACCCAGATGGCTCGACAACGCTTCGAAGAAGGCGTCAAGCTATTCGATCGAGGCGATTATAAGGGAGCGCAAGCTGCATTCCTGCAAGCCTGGACCCTCAAACAACACCCGGCCGTGTTGCTCAACCTGGCGCAATCCGAACTTCGAAGCGGGGACCACGTTGCCGCAGCACGCCATTTCGCAACGTATCTGCGCGACTATCCAGATACACCAGCCAAAGAACGAGCCGCGGCGCAACAAGGCCTCACGGAAGCCCGAAAACACACCGGCCAACTCGAAATCATGGCGGACGACACCAATGTGGAAGTCCTCATCAACAATGAATCCGTCGGTCGAACCCCGTTGCCCGGACCAGTAGATATCGCCCCCGGCTCATACCAAATCGTCGGTCGCCTCGCCGGTTCCGAACCGTTCGAATCCTCCGGCTCGGTTCAAGCCGGTCAAAGCAAATCCGTCGAGATTACTTTCCACCAGCTTGCTCCACCCCCACCCCCCCCGGTTCGTCCCCCTCCCCCATCCGAAAGCTCCGATCGTCAGCCCTTCCTCACCTGGGCCCAGACCGACCCCATTGCCTGGACTACCCTCGGCGCCGCCGGCCTAGGCATCGGAATAGGAACCATCTTTGCCGTCCTAGCCAAATCCAAAGCCAACGATGCCAACTCCATCGCGTCCCAAATCTCGGCCGTAGCCCAAAGTGACCCAGGCATGAGTAACTACGAAGGCTATAACCGACGATCGGATCCGTGTGCTCCCCCCGTTCCTGTCACACCAGATACCGATTTTCGTCCGGCATGCTCCCAACTGCAAGACGAACTCGACACCCTGGACAGCAGAAAAACCATGATGTGGGTCGGGTTCGGCGTGGGAGCCGTCGGCGTCGTAGGCACAGGCGTGGCCTATTATCTGCGCTCGGATAAAACCAATGCCAATACCGCCGCGCTGATCGACAATACCGTCGTCTCTCCTGTCTGGTCGAACCATCTCGGTGGAATCCGGATCACAGGTACTTTCTGAGACAGAGCAATTGTTGATCCCACTGATGAGAAGTCCTATTACTCACCCCACCTTCCGCTTGCCTGTCCACTGCTCATTTTATTGTTGTTTTGATTGATTTCATCTTGGCACGAACGTTGTATATCACTCGTATCAAAGCGGCCTCAACGCCCCAAGGAGACAACGCCATGATGATCAAGATCAACAAGTTCCTCCGTGATAACGCCGGCGCAAACCTCGTCGAATACATCATCCTCGTTGGCGTCATCGCGCTCATCGCCATTGCCGGATTCAAGATCTTTGGGGAAAAGGTCGATAAGAAGATCCAAGACCAGGCCGGCAAGGTCGAGCAAATCGGGAACTGATCCGCTAGCTCTTTGATTATCAGCGGAGACTACGGCGCCGACAACGGGCGTGTGCCGCTCTCCCACACGCCCCCTCAACGCCCAAATCGAAGCACTTCCTCATAAAAATCTGGCATGACCGCAAGGTCGAACCAATCTGGCGAACCAGCGCGATTCACCTGACTTGTAATCGATACCTGCCCACTGCGAATCGCTCGGCGAAGCTGCTCGGTCGTAATCGGACCAAACGGATCCGACCCCTCACTCACCACATACCAAAGCGCTTCCGGCCCCACATCGGTGGCAAGCTGCGATGGCATCTCCGTGGCAGGCGCTGGTTGCCTCGCTTGCGCCGCCTGCTCCGCCACCGTCCGAACCGCACCCGCCAGGTCCGGTACATGATCCATCGGCTGCCATTGATGGCTGCCTACCGCACAAACATAACTGTCCAAAGGCACTTTACCCGCGCGTATCCCCGCACAAAGCTGATCCGTTCCCACCGGACCTACCGTATCCCCCCCCTCACGGTACACATACCATTGCGTCATCACAACAGGATGCGCCGGCGCTGGTGCCGCAACCGCTTGCATACTCGCCGGGGATGATATTTCCACCCGCAAGTAGAAATCTCCTATCCATACCTCATCCCCATCCCGCAGGATCGTCGGTTGCCGAATCTTACGCCCATTGACATAAGTGCCGTTCGCACTGCCCAAATCCGATACCAAAAGCCGCGTATTCCGATAGGCAAACCGAGCATGCTGCCGGGATACATTTCCCGCCCTGAGCACCAAATCGTTGCCAGGCACTCGGCCCACCAATACCTCCTGCTCCTCAAATAACTCCCTCCGCTCCTCTCCGCTTCGCTCCCGAATGATCAGCGTGAACATGGAGCACCTCGCGAACGCAAACGAATCCCCTCCCTCTCGTGGCTCACACCACCATGGTCCGAAATCCAATCATCGGAGTATTCAGGGGAGTTATGCATGATCGTCGGAAAAACCCAAGGCAAACCCGGGCTCCTCACCGTTACCATGGTAGGAGGATTTCCTTCAAGACGCTAATTCTACGCCATCACACCCCTGTCGCCAGCCTGGCTCATTGGATCCCAAACCCCGCGTCTCCACAATTCGCCGTCGCGAACAGATCCAAAGATACCATCGCCGCATTGTACGGTGGCATATTTCCCGACAGACCAAATCCCCGAAAGGCTCGCCCTGATACCGACAACCCACAGGTAGGCCGAAATTCCAGCCCCGCCCAAATCGGCACATGCATATTCAACTGCGCGGTATTAGTACCAAAATTATTCTCTCCCTCATTGAAATCCATACTCAAGATGTTGAATTCGATCCCCGAGCCCAATAACGCCGCACCGTACACGAACGGTAAACGTCCCGCCGCCCAGATCGGAACATGATACCCTTTGATTTTTCCAGTCACTTCCGTCCCCTTCGGCAAACAATTGCCCACGTCGTACTTACATTCCGGAGCTGTTCCCGAAAAGTTCCCCCCAGTCCACCCAAATCCCATCGCCATCCAGATGTATTGGGTAGAAAACGGTATTTCCAAACCCAGCCCGGACATCGTCCTCGCATCCATGGACTCATGTTCATAAGAAGCTGTTTCCACACTGATAAACTCGGGCTTGAACCACATATAATTCAACCCGACCCCGAACCCCGCCGAGGCTGCCGGCGGACGCGCATACCAAGCCGTTGAACGTAGTCTGCCTTGCACAAGCCGAATAGATCCAGGATTGACCTTCACCAGCCGCTCGGCGTCCTCACACCCATCACTGCCCACACGCACCTTATGGTCACCTGGCTCCACTTCATATACCACGTGGAGCAATATCCCTGGATCCCCTGGAAGCATCGGGTTGGGTACGCGTACCTCCTCCAAAGCGGGCACGAGTACATCATCCACCCATACTTTCAACCCATCGGATTGCCCAACCTTTTGATTTCCGAAATCACCTCCGCAATACACTTGCACGTGCAACCGCGATGTTTGCGGCAAAATCGCAGTTCCGAGAATCCCTACCCCTATCCCTGCCAACGCCACACACTGCCCATCCTTTCGCACCATGCCTTCAGGACAGCTTGGTTCATCGCCCGTTGGCTCCCCGACCGGCTCCGCCACCGCTGGTCCCACAATCGGCTGTGGCGCGGTAGACAATTCCGCCAACTCCAATCGCAACAACCCTCCACAACCCGCCGGCGGTTTATCATCCTCCAACGACGACTTTTCGCAGCTTTCCACGTCGCCGTCCGAATTCAAAATCTCCCGACGACGCGCCGTTTCACCTCCCACACCCACTCCAAGCCCTGACGCCCCCGCCCCAGCTTCCGACGTTCCCCCTGCCGAAAACTCAAACGCCCCCACGGTTAGCCCCGTGATATAATGCGTCGCTTTTCGACAATCCCCCTCGAGCATACCCTGACTTACCTCCCGTTGCTCCGCATCATATTGTCCTACCACGTTCATATTGACGTCGAGTTGCCCTGCCCTCCTCAACTTGCCCTCGAGTTTGGCCGCACCTATTGGCAAGTTCGCGTAAAGCTCATCTTCATCCTGAATCACAACCCTTTCACTTTTGCGCGTGGTCGGCACATAGCGGTAAACACCAGGCGCTTTGCACCTGGGAAGGACTTCCATTTCACAGCCGGAATAGCGCACAACAACCGTCCCCCTCTGCGCCAACACTTCGAGAGACGCTCGATCCGCCGCGGGCCATTCCACAATCAAGGGCCGCATCATGCTTCCCGTTACCTTGCACTTCGCCTGCCCTCCAGGGGGAACGAACTCAGGCGGCTGGGCCGACGGGACTTCCGGATTCCCAAACCAGGCGCATGCAGGCATCAATAAAAAAAGCAAGCCAGTCCACAACCACAAAGCACGCATGGCCGGGACCTACAGGAACCCAAGACCAGCGTCAACGATCCCCTTCCCATCAATTGACAACGCGCCAATCGAATTCCCCACCACACGTGTTGTCCCGAAATGGATCGAGCAGTTCGGTCACCCCCTGCGTATCGAAACGCTCCAACAAAGCCGCGGTCCCTCGCATCACCTTCAATTGCAATTCTTCCGGATATAACGGGACGACCCCATAAATATTAACCACCCTGCCGTCACTCAATTGCAAATCGTAAAACTCCGGGGGAACGCGTACCGGAGGAACCAACAACGCAAAGCACATCTTCGTCCCCTCCACGAAGGGTGCCGGAGGATTCCCGTTGGGCACCGAATGACCAAACGCCAACCACGTATCACAAGCATGAGGGAAACGAGCCAATGTCTTGAGCAAACGGATGGGCCAGTATTTCCGCTCGTCTCGCAACTCCTCTAGCGACCGCGGATCGTCAAACCACCCCGACGGAAGCATCAACATCAACTCGGCATATCGCAGACGCTTCCCATGTTTCACGTCATCGGGAACATGCATGGGCCGATCGCTCATCCCGGTGGTAAACAACGTGAAATACGGCCTATTTTCCGTGGGAAGCACGACATGCACATCGACATGCACAAGGGAAGACACCAACTCATGCCATACGAACGCGGGCTCTCCGATGCAGCGAGCGACATGAGCTTCGATCTCCACTACCGTGGCTAGAGTCGGCGCCACGGATTGCGCGGATTGCTTGGGCGGCAACCCCCTATCCACCTCCCTCGCGTGTCGCTTGCCCGCCATGCCAAACCCCTTGGCCTGAAACGTCCAACCTCCGATCTTCTTATTGATGTGCCCACCAACGGCTCGATCTGTCAAGGCCAAGTTGATGCGAAATGCTAACGAGACAGCATGTTTGTTCAGGGATACCGGTCAAGGACCCGGCGTCAACGAATCACAATCGATACCTCCGGAAATCCCACCCACTTTCGCCTTCCACGACGATCCCACCTGAAACGACTTCCACTTTTCCGGATCGCTGAAAGAACAGGTTTTCTCTTTGCCCGACGATGCATCCTGCAAACGTAGGGTGTAGGTTGCCGTCTTCTTTCCCTCTCGCTCGCAGCCCTCACACTCACCCGGACGCGACAAGGTAACGGTGGGCCAAGGCATGGGATCGGTCACACTCGATCCGGTGTTTTTTTCAGAACGCTTCGGTACCCACCGTCCCACCTGATACGTGCAAATATCCTCCTGATCTTTGCACTCGCGTTTTTCCTTGTAGGTGCCATCGCCCTGATCGATTTTTCGGGTTTCACAAACCGGTTCCTGCTTCTGCCTTGTCACTCGCTCCGCGGACGTCGGCATCTTGCTGCATGGCGATGATTCCTTTTTGTATTCGTACGTCTCGATCTCCACGGCATGGGTCCAGGTATGGCCGACGACTTTGAATCCAGCATCTTTTTTCAGGATGCTGTTGAGAACGAAAAACCCGATGATCGCCAGGACGATCAGCCCGAAAATCCCGCCGATGGCGCATCCAATTCCGACTTTGGCGCCGGTTTTTGCTTTGGGTGCCTGCGCTGGAGATGGGGAATGGACATGGTCCGGAATGACTTGTTCCTGTTGTAGCGCCGCGGCTTTCCCTCCCTCGAGAGGCGAACCACAGTGGCCACAATGCTTGGCCAACCTTCCGTTGGCAGTCTGACAGGCGGGGCACAACACGTCCTGACCGACGTATTGGTGGTCTTGCACGGCTATTTTTTCCTCTTCCGGAGGAAAGTAACGTTTGGCTGGATCTTGAGGGGCTCCGCAATTGGGACAATGTCGATGCGTCAATCCGAGCAGCTTGCGCGCACCACAAAAAGAGCAGTCCCACAGCATCTCATAGGTCTTCTCGCCGTTCATCACCCCATTGTACTCAGGTCGAATGGATGAATGCCAGTGCGGAAAAGCTCACAATCTCAACCCTTCGGACGTCGAAGTCGCAAAACACGTCCCCGTGCCGGCGGTGGAACCAACGGAGGCAACGCCATCACCAACCGTTCAATCCGAGGAATCGCACGAACCACCATGCCTTCGGCATGCAACTCGGAAAAATCACCATCAAAAACAGCGACAATCCAATAGGTTGCGGCAAAAGGCTTGGCGAGAAAACCAATTCCCTCCTGTCGAACCACGATTCGCGCGCGCGGACGCACCAATTTGAGTTTCGAATTCTGCCGAATTCGAGCCCATGCTCGAACCGACAAGAGCAAGGCTCGCCACTCTTCCACTCCCAAGGTGGGACGCTCCGCACGAAGCCTCGTCCATTCACGCATCGTCGCGTGCGATAGGGACTTGGGCAGTCGCGAATCCACGAGCGTTTGCTCAACTTCGGCTCGCTCCTTCACCAACAACGCAAGCAAATCCACACCCACCCGCGAACACGCTTCCCATACCTTCTCGATTCGCAACGCATCATCCATTCCCCGTTCCCCACGCTGAAAAGGGTCGGAAGAGCCCCACACCACCGGAGAAACGTCGTCAAATACCGATACGTTCACCGCCTCCAGACGTTCCGCAAGCATGGCCAATTGCTCGTTGAGAAGCGCTTGGGTCAACCCCACGGCAGGCCCCGTCGGCGTTCCTGTCGTGGCTACGATCGTCCCCGAATACGCCTCCACCAGCAAGCGAAGCCGCTCCAACACCTTGTCCCGCGCTGCCGGCGGCTCCGAAAACCGAAGCACCACCCGCCGATGAGCCGATAGCTTGACCCACACAAACCGTGGGTCCTCGGGATCGAGCCCCCCTATCTCGACACAGGCATCGTCGGCCCCCAGCTCACGACGAGCGATTTCCAAAAGCCGAAGCAACGCACCATCGGACATATCTCGACTAGTACTACAGATCCTTTCTTCGTTCCACATTAGGACCGGGGCGTAAGAACCCACGGGAACTCAAGAACCAGCT
>MWCO01000112.1 GCA_002070115.1 Deltaproteobacteria bacterium ADurb.Bin207 | reverse complement strand
GGGAGAGCGCGGACATGAAATCGCCGCGCCCGCCTCTCCTCCCTATCTGACTGTCTTCTTACTCGATGGTGCCCGCCACGACGTCGTGTTTCGCGAGCTTCGCTCCGGAAGGCTCCCCCATATCCAACAGCTCATCGAACAAGGTGCCCTCGTGGAAAACGGTGTCACCTCTTTTCCAAGCATGACGGGCTACGCCTATTATCCCCTCGTGACCGGACACGATTCGTCGCGCAGTGGCGTTCTTGGCCTGCGCTGGTTCGATCGTTCCAGGGATTTCGGAAACCTTCGAAGCTACGTCGGCACGACCAACGATCAAATGTCCGCGGACTTCGCGCCCCGTCCTCGCTTGCTTTACGAACGTTTCCCCCATCAGCATTCCTACTCGTTCAACACGTACGCCAACCGTGGCGTCAAAAAAAACGTCAAAGCGGGCTTTGCCTACGCACGCGCCAAGTACCATCGCCGTTTTGCCGTTCTGTCCGCCCTTGGCCGTTTGCCCATGCTTGGAAAATTCTTGATGCCCGATTGGGAAGAGGCTGAAGCTCAGGGGCTCGAAACCGCTCTACGGGATCTAAAAAAATATCCAAAAATTCAATGGGTTACGATTGCGTCGATGGATGCCCACCACCATGTGGCGGGCACCGATGACCGCTATGCGGAACTCATTCGTTATGCGGACGTTCTGATTGGACGGTATCGGGATACGAGTCGGGCTTTGGGGCAAGAGACGGACCGCATCTATCTGATCACGACCGACCACGGCGCGGCGGACGCTTCTGACAACTTGGATGTGCGAGAGGTGCTGGCAAGTTGTTGTGGGTTGAAAGCACAGCGAGACCGTTCGACCCATCTGATGGGGGCCGCGCTTGATCAGCCTCTGTCGGATTGGTTTGGCAATGACGCGGTGGTGGTCATCAACGGAGATATGGTCAACTATCTATATTTCAGCGATCCTGAGCGCTCCGGCGCGGAATCTTGGCGTCATCCGATGAAATGGGACCGCCTTCGCTCGTTCAAAGGCAAGGATGTGGTGGTGTCGTTGAGCCAGCAGCCAGGGATTTCTTTGGTGCTTGGATGGAGCGACGAACAGCAGGCCGCGAAAGTATTTTCCTCTCGCGGAGAAGCTACGATTCGCACGCAACCCGAAGGGTTGTCCTATTCCTGGCAGGGGCAGGATCCGTTGGAATACGAGGCAGTAGCTCGCGTTCGTCCGTTGCTCGATGGCAAACCTCACGATGACCGAGCCTGGCTCGATGCCACTTATGGAACTCGTTTTCCGGACGCGGTATTTCGAATCGTTCGGCTGCTTACGGCACCTGGCGCGCCGGATTTGGTGTTGACGGCGGCGCAGGGGTGGGACTTGGGAAAAGATTATGAAGTGCTGGTGGGCAACTATCGTGGGGGCCATGGGGGCCTGCGAGCCGAGGAAATGCTGACATGGTTCGTTCTTGCCGGGCCGGGAATCCGTAAGGGCGTACGATTGGCGACAGCTCGCACGGAAGACGTAGGAGCCACTCTTTTTCCGTTGCTTGGAATCCTGCCGGACCCGGAAGCCACAGGAAAAATCTTGGAAGAGGTGCTCGAGCGATGACTGATCCCACTACAACTCCGCGCACGATCAGCGCGCGGCTCATCGCCAAACTCGAATCCGGGCTGGCTTTTCTGTCATTGCTATGTTTTCGCCGTCCCTGGATTGCGCTGGGAATCCTCGCTCTGCTGACGGTCGGGGCGGCCCAGGCCGCACGACAGCGGCTCTCGCTCAATGCGGATCTGGCCGAGCTGCTTCCTTCCTCTTTCGAAAGCGTCAAGGATCTCGAAACGCTCAAGCAACGATATGGCGGCATCGGATACGTCGGCGTCGTAGCGAGCCATGCCGAACCCGATGTGCTTCGGAGATTTGTCGACGACGTAGCGCCACGAGTCGACGCCCTCGCGTCCGTGAGATCCGTAGACTATCGGAAACCCACGCAATTTCTACGTGATCACGCCCTTTATTACCTGGATCTCGACGACTTGAAAATCGTCCACAATCGATTGCGCACACGCTTCGACTTCGAGGTCGCCAAACGAAACCCCATGATGCTCGACTTCGATGACGAAGAGCCCCCCTCCGTCGACCTATCCGATATCGAAAAAAAATACGAAGCACGCAGTGATCAGGCTTGGATGCGAACGCAGCTCGACGATGAGTACTACATCGACGTGGAGAAGCGTCGAATTGCCCTGTTGGCCAAGCCGTCGAAAATGAGCGTGGATCTGGCGTTTTCCCGGCAGATCGTGGGCGAGATCCAGCAGGTGATCCAACAGTCGGAACCCACTCATTACGATCCAAACCTACAGGTGCAGTACGGGGGCAATTTTACGAAGAAGGTCGATCAACAGGATATGATCGAAAAGGATCTGAATACGGGAACCATCGTGGCGTTGGTGCTGATGGTGGCCTATTTGCTGCTGCATTTTCGTCGGGTGGGTGCGGTGGCGCTCATCATGATTCCCTTGGTGATGGGATTGTCCTGGGTATTTGGCTTTGCTGCGATCGTGTATGCGCAGCTCAACATTCTGACGGGATTCATCGGCGCGATTCTTTTGGGTCTTGGGGTGGATCACGGAATTTATTTGCTCGGTCGATTTCGTGAGCAATGGCAGGGACGGGACGCTGCGGAGGATGCGATACGCATTGCATTTGGCAATACGGGTCGTGCCGTGCTCATTGCTGCGTTCACGACGGCCGTTGGTTTCGCGGGGCTCGGCATGTCGGAATTCCGAGCCTTTCGTGAGTTCGGGGTCATCGCCGCTTTCGGCTTGTTGCTTGTGGTGGTGGCTTATTTGACGTGCATGCCCGCGCTGTTGGCAGTGGCGGTGCGAATGGGGTGGCAACCGCGCAGTGCCAAAGCGGTCCAACAATCCTTGTACGCGCGTCTGCTTGCGAAGCGACCGGGGTTATTGCTCACGGTCTTCACGGCGTTTTTGGTTTTCAGTATGCCGTGGGTCAGCAAGCTCGAGTTCAACACGAATTTTCGAGCCCTTACAGCCGCGAATTTGCCTTCTTTTCAGCTCGATTCCGTCATCGATGGATTGCTCGGACACTCTCAAACCCCCGTGGTCGTATTGACCGAAAACCGCGAACAAAGCCGTTTTGTTGCCACAACGTTACGCGAACGAAAGGCCGCTTCCGATTCTTCCACCATTCATCTGGTGGCAACCGGCGATGACATCCTTCCCGATCAGCAGATGGAGAAACAAACGATCATTCAGGATATGCGCAAGATGATCGACCGATTGGCTTCGGAGAAGATGGGGCCCGACGATCGAAGAAAAGTGGATCGGATGAAGCGACTGGTGGCCGCGGAGCCTTTTGATCGTCAGCAACTTCCCGATGCTCTTGGGCGCATGTTTTTCCCGGATCGGAAGGACGTGGGGGATTTTGTATTGGTCTATTCTTCGGTGGACTTGAG
The DNA here is from genome assembly GCA_002070115.1 of Deltaproteobacteria bacterium ADurb.Bin207. Classification (GTDB taxonomy): domain Bacteria; phylum Myxococcota_A; class Polyangia; order Polyangiales; family Polyangiaceae; genus MWCO01. The sequence goes on along the minus strand of MWCO01000112.1, from coordinate 9,663 downwards.
TGACGGCGCCAACGTGAGTCGTTTCGCGAAAGAAGTTCGGGGGATCGAATTGCCGCAGGGAGGGCATGCTTCCGCTGCGGGAGAACCAATGATTCTGGCGGATATTTTCGACTTGGTCATGCAAGAGGGACCACCGGTGTTGATCGGAACGGTGCTGCTCATCTTTTTGACGATGTGGGTATTGATGGGGAAGTTTTGGCGTGCGTGCATGGCTTTGTTTCCTGCCATGGTGAGCTTGGTGGCCACCTTCGGATTGCTTGGCTTGCTGCGAATTGAACTCAACTACTTGAATATCGTGTTGATTCCGGTGTTGGTGGGAACCGGGGTCGATGGGGGGGTTCATATGCTCACCCGCGGGGCGAGCCTCGATCTCGTCAATGCCGCGGATCGCGCTTCTGTTCCTATCTTCGGCGCGTTGGCCACCACGGCCCTTGGTTTTGGAACCTTGTTGATGGCACATCATCTTGGTCTCAACTCCCTCGGTTCCCTCGCTGTCGTGGGATTGGCTGCCAATCTTTTCGCGAGTCTCGTGGGTTTGCCCAGCCTGCTGCTCGTGGTGCAACGCTGGCGCGCAACTCGCGCATGAATCTCACTCGATTCGGTGACGGTTGCATCTTATAGGCCCAAGGGTTAGTCAACGGAACGTGACGGAATCCAAACGTTAATCATGTCGTTGGAGATTTCCTGGTGGTTACTCGCTCTCATCGTGGGAGGTTCGGCTCCGCTTTGGATTCGTGGGCTCACCCGTCGGTGGGAGCAACGATCCCAGCAGCGCACGGAACGGATTCTCGAACGACTCAAACAACTCCAGCCGTCATCGAATACGTCGCCAACAGCAGAAATAGACCGAAACGAATCATGAGGCGAAGCTTCGCTTGCGGTCAACGCCCGCGCGATGCATTCCTAGGGTCAGATCCTGTCATGCATCACCGTACACACCCGATATCAGCCAACGAACTGACCGATGCTGGGCTCGCCGCTCGATCTCGGGTTCCTTCGTACGCCAAGCGGATGCCTGACTCGCACACCGCGACTTCGAGAAACAACGACAACGATCAGCGAATCGCCGAAGGATAGCATGGAACGTCTGTTCGGATTCATTGGTAACCGCTCGGATCTTGGGGCTCGAGTCCTGGATGTAGATGCCCCGGCGCTCGCCACGTCCGCCGAAGGACGCCGACTGGGGTGGGGCGTTGGATTCTACCAAGCAGGGGAGGTTCTCCTGCGTCGACGCCCCATGGATGACCGCCAAGTCATTGCTGCCGCTTCCCTCACGCGTGACTTGAGAACGGATGCTCTTCTTGGAAGTGTTCGAGCGCCGTCTTTCGGTGAGCCACGCACACAAAATACGCAGCCCTTTCGATATCGCGATTGGTTGTTCGTCCATCATGGCACCGTCAATGCCTTCGTGCGGCTGCGCGAGCGATTGATGGAGTCCATTCCCGACTTTCTTCGTGGCAACATTCGGGGTGAAACCGATAGCGAATTGGTGTTTTATCTATTCTTGTCTTTTCTGCATGACGCGGGAAAACTGCGCGGTCCCACGGACCCGGCGGTCATGACCGAGGCGCTTCGTGGCACCTGCACGTTGCTCGATCGCCTGGCGATGGAAGAAGGCGCCGACGACGCGGGTGTCATGGGCATTCTCGTGTGCGACGGCGAACATATCGCGGGATTGAATCGCAACGCTCATCTGGCGTTTCGTTTGGTTCACGGCGAAAACGATATCGATGCCTTGCTTCCCGAAGATGCGTTGCGGAATCGTCGATTGGTCGACATGGCGCGAGTTCGTTTCACCATCATCGCCAGTGGATTGACAGAACCCCGCGTGGGTTGGTCACTGCTTCCGACTCCTTGTACCATCACGACGAGTCGTCTCGACGAGCCCATGGTGGAATCTTTCTGATGGGTTCTTCGGCTTTTCGATCGAAGCATACGATACCGCTGATGGCAGCAGCGGTGATGGTCATGCCCGCTTGTGGCGCCGTGGCAGTCAGTTCCTTCGAAACCGCCGCCGCATTACCAAAGAGCCCTCGTCGTCCGGATGCCGTGGCCATCGATCGACAAAGCCCTTCGCCCCCGATTCAATCCACGGCCGACACCCGCGATGGGCTCGTTACCCTGCAAGAACCGGTCGATATCACGAACGCGATGCAAACCGTTCGCATCTTCTTTCGCGCGGTTCTTCATGAGGACCTGGAAGCGATGTCTTCGGTTCTCACAAGCGATGCCCAGCAGTATTCATCGGCCTCGGGAAATGGAATGCCCATGAATCGGCATTGGGAACGCCGCTTTCAAAAATTCGACTATACCGCGGCCGGGCAGCTTCCGTTCCGCGAGAGCATGACGCAAGTCTATCGGTATCAGGACTTGATGGTGCCCTTGCCGGGAAGACCTTCACGCCTTGAAAACATGACTTCGCAAGACATCCTGATTCGTGTGCCCATCACGCGCACTCGATTCGGACTCGACCGCGTCTTCGGTTCCGAAATGTATTTTCTATTGCAGCGGCAGGGACGAGAGTTCCTCATTCGCACCCTCATCGAAGACTTCGTCGTACCCTGATGCTCTCGCTCAAGGCATCGTACACACGAGATTTCTCGAGCCATCGCTCTGATGGAATGCGTCGAAGGCAACTTTGCCTGCCTTTGCCATGGTGACTGTCAGCTTCGCATACGTTCCATCGTCCAACTTCAACACGTAAATATTCTCGGACATCGTATAACCCGTTTCGCCAGCGCCTCCGCTTCGCCACGTGTCTCCGATGAGATCCGGATCCCCGTCGAAGCCCGCGTCGGGTGCTTCGATAACATCCAAAAAGCTATCGCCGTTTCCAAGATTGATGGCCTCGACGCCCGCGCCCAACGTGATCCACGGCCCCTTACCGCTTTTGGCCAACTTGAAATCCCATGCGCTGGGCTCTTGTACGTGGGATTCCGTGTCCGACAATGTGAAGTACCACGTGTCCGCCACATGCAAATCGACCGCAAACGGTTCACAAAGGGCCGTAGCACCGCCAGAGCCCGCGGAACCAGCGTTTCCTGCCGCGCCCGCTTCACCCGCTGAGCCCCCCGTCGCTCCCCCCTGCCCAGCATCTCCACCCGTTCCCGCCTGTCCGGCGTTGCCAGCCGAGCCTCCCGTCGCTCCTGCCGTTGCTCCTGACCCGCCATCGTTCGTTTCATCCGAACCGCAAGCGGCCAACATTGTGATTCCCAATACTCCCACCAATACTCCAAGCGAACGCAACCGCATCATCATGCACCTCCGCCATAACTATCGAACACACCGCGCCCTTCCCATCAAGAGCGAACACCCTTCACCGTCATCAATCCCCGGATTGTGGCAAAGCTCCAACCAAGAGAACGCCTTTCATCTGCCGAACCACCTCGAACTGGCCCGGTTCTGTCGGGTCCACCAACACACTTACCTTTTCTCCCACGTACAATGGTGGGTCCTGCGCTTGCAGCAAAATCTTTTTTTCATAAGCTCCCCGTGAATCCGAAATCGTCAATACCGCTTCCCGAGTCTTGTCATCGCGCGAAATCGGTGCTGTGGCGTGGCTCTCCTCCACTCGTAGTACCGTCGCCTCCCCGTGATGCCACGTTCGGGCAGCTTGCAGCATTTTTGAGGCTGGGGGAGCAAGCTTTCGCGCCAGGCCCCATCCCACCATCGATGGCGTGAGTCCCAACGCTCCCATGATCACCGCGAGCAGTGCATCGCCTTCGAACCCCGCGAGGACGGCCAAAATCGGAGCCAAAGGAAGGTTGAAAACGGAAGCCCAGAACAGCAATTCATGCCATCCGGCCCGATGCCAATCCCGCGGAATATAAGGAGGATTTTCCGATTTGACCGCCCGTGGCGGCAGGCCCAATCGAGCGTCGTTGATGCGCCACGAGCTTAGCTGCTCGGGGGCCCAGGCGTTCTTTCGCCATCGCTTCCGAATCCACGTCCACATCGTTTCCGTGTCCTGTCACAGACCTTCAGGATCAACAAATAAAGTCTCGTCGACGTGTGTCCGACACCCACGATGACCGCACCATTTCCATGTCCGAACCCCTACACGATTCGAAATGGAATGTTTTCACAGCGTTGGACGCGTTTTCCCTCGGCTCCCCCATGCTACTCTGCCGGGGCAAAATGATGGAAAACCTCCGCCTCATCCGATTGATGATGGTTGCGTGCCTCGCGAGTTGCGGACGAGAAACCGAAAAAAAAACCGAGCCTCCCCCTGTGCCGAATGCGGTAGCTCCTACCGTCGCGGTATCCTCCGCGAAGCCTGCCCACGTAGAGCCGGTGCGAATCGAAACCGTGCCCGTGGCGGGGGACCTGCCTGTTTTCGTCCTTCGTGGGGCAACAGCCGCGCGACGCATGGTTTTTTTGCATGGGCATTGCAGCCACGCCCTGGGTTTTTTGCAATCGTTCCCACATGCCGCCGCTCGCCATGGCACGATCGTGGCCGTACAAGCGGATAAGGCCTGCGCTGACGAAAACTATCGCGAATGGACGGATACTCCGGAACGGCTCGATCGACGGATCGAAGCGGCGTTCCGAACGCTTGGTTCCTCCGACTCCCTCGATGGGCTGGCCATTCTTGGGTATTCGTCGGGAGCGGTGTTGGCCGAGATGCTCGCCCACCGATCTCCCAAGCGCTATTCGAACGTGGTGTTGATTGGAGGCCCTCAAAAACCTGTGGAATGGCGACTTCGACGGACCCGCTCGACGGCGATGGTGGCCGGTGAACGGGATCGACAGGATTTGATGCAGATGGGCGCAAGGGAGCTGCAACTATCGGGAATTCCTTCGAAATTTTTTATATTACCGGGTGCCAAGCACGGCCAAATGGGTCCCCAGGCGGAAGCCGTGATGGAGCAGGTTCTCACTTGGCTTTGGGATAACGAACGCGAAATCTAGTTACGGACGCTGGTAAATGCTCACGATCGGAACGTCGTCGTGCGTGACGATATAAACCGGCGCACGCGTCCCAAACGCCACCCACATCTGGAATTCGACTTCATTCATGTGAAGTTCGTGTTGAACGAGGGCATAGTCTCCTTGGGACGGGGCTCCCACGCCTCGCAGATCCGAACGGATCCTTCCTTCGTCGATCATCCGTGCCCAGGAATCCCACGCCGTATCATGAATGAAGACCGTGGCTCCTTGTTTTGCGTGTTCTGCCAGGAATTGCTCGCTGGCGTTTTGGCTGGTGTATCCCCAAAATTGCCTGTTTAATCCAAGGCTTGCGCCGCCTTTGGTGCCTCCAATCCAGGGCATGTAGCTGGCCAAACCAAAGGGATGCGCATGCATCGTGATCGCCAGGGGACCGGCGAGCACGAAGGCCACGACTGCTGTTTTGGCAACCGCAACCCACCTTGTGGACCATCGCGTCAAGACCGAGGATAAAGCCCGTAGGGAAAGCTCCAGACCATGTGCGGCGAAGAGCGCCATGAACGGATAGGCCGTCATCCAATGTTTGGTTCCACCAAAAATCGGGGTTTTGGCAAAAAACCACGGGGAAATGGCCGCGATGATCGCCAGGGCAAAGAGCATATCGGGATACGTTGGGCGCTCTGGTTCGGTGAGAGTGTTTTGTTTCCACGCTCGCAACCATCCAAGCGCGCCTCTGACCTTTTGACCCGCGCCCACGGCGCATAACAAAAGCGTGATGCTGGGAACCGTAGCCGCGATCATCAGCGGCATGTACGCGCGGGGCGAAGGGGCATCGAAGTAGTTCGTCCCCAGAAACTCCATGTTGTAATAGACATGGTTGAAGTGAAAATCGAAGTACTCCCGCAAACGAGCCGCGGTGTCATGCCACATCCACGGCCATAAGGCCCAGAACACCAGGGGGCCCACGATAGCCATGGCGAGCAGGGAGGTAGGAACGCGCAGGATCTGATCTTTCCAGTCTCGACGCAGATGCCGGTGTACGACGAGCACCGCATGAGGGAGAAATACCGCTGGCAAGATCCAGGCATTGTGTTTGGTGTCGAGGGTCAACCCGTAGACAACGCCCGCCAACAGCGCCCATCCAAGCCCTCCTTTTTCGATAGAACGCCAATAAATATAAATACATAGCGTCCACAGGGCCACGATGGGAAGGTCGAAGCAAGCCAGGTGGGCATGATAGAAAACGCGTGGGGTAAGCAAGAAAAGGCACGCGGCGATCAAGCCCGCCGTACGTGAATACACGCGCGCGCCGAATAGGTAGGTAACCCATACGGCCACGCCCGAAAGCGCCATCGCCGGTAAACGAAACGCGTCGCTGGCGTGGGAAAACACCTTCCATTTCTCGTGAAACGCTAGCCAGGACAGAGAAAACAGGCTTTTGATGAGAGAAGGATGCTCGTGATTGTACCCCCAAATCCGATCGATGGTCGCCCGTGAAAAGGCACGGGATGGATCGGAGACGAGCAAGTTGAACCATTCGGCATATTGTGTGGCCGCACGAAAATAAAACCCTTCATCACGCGCGAATCCAATGGCATCCGCCGTGGAAAGCAGCCAAGCCGTCACGAGAATCGCCATCGTGGCGCCGAGGATCTGATCGCGCCATCCAATGTCCGAGGGGAGCTGAAAGAGCTTTTTCACCGGGTGGTTACCTCGAAACAATAGGTTCTACGGTCTGCGCGGGTAGACGATATCTCAGCTTGCAATTCCGCCGTTTTGCCCGCACGGGAGGTCGTATCGAAGGCAAACGAACTCCATCCTTGTCCGTCCTCGTGGATGGCCTCGCCCAACGTCTCGTCGTCCGAAGAAAAAACAATGCGTACCGCTGGGCCTTTGCGATCTCGTTCCGCTTCCACATAAAGGGCGTGATGACCTAGCAAATGCGTTCCGAAACGAACGGATTTCCATCGCAATCGCAGCACTTCCTGGCCTCCGGGAGGCGGCGCGTGGATGCATCGACGAGGCTTGTACTCGAGGTCCGCGTTGATCGTCTCACCCACCCAAGTGTTGCGGCAATGGTACCGATCCGAAGGTTGCGCGGGTCCAAACCCGAGAGGTCCCGTCACAGGTTGCCCATGTCGCCATTCACACGGTTGCACGGCCTCCCCCCGTACCAAAGACACATCCATTTGGTGTGCCGTCGCATGGGAAACCAGATCGTCGATCACCGGATGAGGATCCGGGTTGCGCAAGCGACGCATTTGCAGCGCTCCCCATGACTGCTCTTGTTCGAGATGCCACGAAGCCAGGGCCGGGTGACGAGCCGATCCGAGGGAAACTTCGATGGCTACGGGAAAACGGGATTCGTCCGCACGCGCCACGCGCTGCACCGTCATGAGCCCGTCACCGAGTTGCAAGCGCCCCAAAGGTTCGAGCCACGATGGTGACACCACCACGAGATCCGATGGTTGAACTTGCGCTTCCAACTGCGAGCGCACGGCCGTCCAATCCTCCGGTTTCAAGACCGGTCGCGTCTGGCTGATATGCAAACCCAACTCAAGCGGTGCCACCAACAACACCGGAACAAACCACCATCTTTGAATCCAGGCCATGAACCTGGATTTCGAGGTGGTACCAAGGTTGGATCGAGCGTCTTCGTTCACGCGGTTTTCCATGCGTGGCAGCGAGGGGCATTCCTAGCACAACCTTGCGGACAAGCGATCTTCCCTTGGTTGGGTTCTCGCGAGCCGACGCATGGTTCCCGAAATCTGGTGTCTCCCGCGCCTCGTCATCGCGAAAAATAAAGGCTCCGTCTTCGGGTGGACACCTAAAATATTCATTTAAATCAATAGCTTATCTCATAAACGGAAGGCCTTGGGAGCAGCTTCGCCCCCCGTCCGGTTGTCGTTGCTCAACCGCGCCAATCCGCGGGCTAGGGACGATATGGCAGCGGAATTCCGGTGGATTTGGGTGATAGGTCTTGGTGGGGTGACGAGGATTGACGCCCATGGGTTCGGGCTTTAGACCACGCGCTGTGCATGAACTCTCGATAGCCCAGTCGATTCTCGATACGGTTCTCGAGCAAGCGGACAAGCACGGAGCGGTTCGTGTCCTTCGAATCCATCTTCGGATCGGCCAATTGACGGCCGTCGTGCAAGAGGCTCTCGATATGGCATTTGAAGTTCTCACGCGCGATACGATTGCGGCTCACGCGCGAATCACGGTGGAACGGGTTCCGTGGCGTGTTCGGTGTTCGCGGTGTGAACATGAGTATAGCGTGCAAAACGATCTGCCGACCTGTTCACGATGTGGGCATTTGGGGGGTGAGACGCTTGGTGGACGCGAGCTGCAGATCGTGGAAATGGACATAGAATGACTACTGTTCGTGTAATTCGGGACATCCTCGAGGCCAACGATCGCATAGCCCGGGACAATGCGGGTCTATTTTCCCGTTCCGGCGTATTCGTGATCAATCTGATGAGTTCGCCAGGAGCGGGGAAGACCACCTTGCTCGAGCGAACCATCGAGCGTCTTGCTCAACGCATGAAAATTGGCGTGATCGAAGGAGACATTCAAAGTTCCATCGACGCCGAGCGTATCGAACGCCACGGTGTGAAAGCGGTGCAGATCAACACGGGAGGTGCCTGTCACCTGGATGGAAATATGATCCGTGATGCCCTCGATGAATTCGATCTCGACACCTTGGACTTGCTCGTGGTGGAAAACGTCGGAAATCTCGTCTGTCCGGCTGAATTTCAGGTAGGCGAGGACATGAAAGTGATGTTGTTGAGTGTTACCGAGGGAGACGACAAGCCGCTCAAATATCCCTTGATGTTCCAGCAATCCCGAGCGTTGGTGATCCACAAAATCGATCTGTTGCCTTATGTGAATTGCTCCGTGGAGGCCATCGAGCAGCGGGCTCGGGCGCTTCGCAACGATATAGAAATCTTCCAGGTTTCCAGCACCAGAGGCGATGGCTTGGAACCATGGGTCGAATGGCTCGCCTCGCAGGTGGCAAACAAGCGTGGTTGATCTCCGACGCGTTCGTGTCGAACTTCAAGGAGTCGTGCAAGGCGTGGGCTTCCGCCCTTTCGTCTTCGATCTTGCCTGTCGATGGAATCTTTCCGGGTGGGTGCTCAATACCTCGAGCGGAGTCACCCTCGAGGTACAAGGCGAACGGCTGGACCTCGAAGCTTTCCTCCATGCGCTCGTCGACCAGCCCCCTCCCTTGGCATTCATCGTCGAGGTGCATACCTCCGATCGAAATCCCATCCCAGAACAGCAAGGATTCGAAATTCGAAAAAGTCACGCTTTCGCCCAACGTTCCGCCATCATGCCCCCGGATACTTGTGTTTGCGATGATTGCCTGGCCGAACTGCACGATCCCAAAGATCGTCGCTACCACTACCCGTTCATCAATTGCACCCATTGCGGCCCTCGTTACACCATCATCCGCGATATCCCTTACGATCGAGACAAGACGTCGATGGCTTCTTTCACCATGTGTGAAGCTTGCCGTCGTGAATATGACGATCCGCACGATCGGCGGTTTCACGCGCAGCCCAACGCTTGCTTTGCGTGTGGGCCACGTATCTGGCTCACGGACGCCACAGGAGCCACGGTTCCTTCCGACGATCCAATCCGTCAGACGAGTGCATGGCTTCGGGAAGGAAAGATTGTGGCCATCAAAGGTCTTGGGGGGTTTCATCTCGCGGTCGATGCGACGCAGCCTGAGGCGGTGCAGTGCCTTCGTGAAAGAAAACAACGAGAATACAA
>MWCO01000111.1 GCA_002070115.1 Deltaproteobacteria bacterium ADurb.Bin207 | reverse complement strand
CCCGCCAGGTCCGCCTCCCTTCCCAGGACGCCAACCCGCGCCCCCTCCACAACCCCAGGCCTTCCAACCTGCCCCCGCCGCAGGTCCCGGCTACGGCCCGCAACTCACCGTTTGGTACAACAACCAAGCTTACCCCATCTCCAAAGACCGGTTCATCATCGGTCGTGGAAAACAATCCTCCGACCTTACCATCAAAGACCCCAACGTCTCCCGCCAACATGCCATGATCGAATTCCTCAACGGCCAGTACTATATGGTCGATATGGGCTCCACCAACGGTGTGGAATACAACGGTCAGCGCATCGCTCGAAAAGTCGTCAACGATAACGATACCTTCCGTATCTGCGACCACGACCTTCGCTTCTCCTTCCACTAATCCCGGGACATCTTAAATACCTGTTATTTCAATAGGTTACGCTTGTTCCGCGGAGCCCTTCTCCCAAATCCCGCCTCCAATACCACTTCACCGAGATCCCAATCCCGTGCTCGTGGATAACGCTTCGAAACACCGATGTCATTCATACATCGACCCCCTTGAACCACCGCAATGGCTTGTGCATCCCATGCCGATACCCACGGCCCGCAAGCTGTACTAAAGAAATCATCCCGTGCAACCACGCTATCTGATGACGCTTCCCGCTGCTTCGTGGCTTCTGAGCGTTTCCGTAGCCACCGCCCAATCGCCTCCACCATGGATCGACCCTGGAGATGTTCCCATTCCCGTTCATGCCAACTCCGTGCTGGCCATCCACGACGAGGTCCCGGTTTTCGAAAGCCCTGAGGCGAGTGCCAAGCGACGTGGTGTGCTCGCGGCTGATATTCCATTGCCTTTTTTTGCGTTTCGACGTGGTCCTGGATGCGCGGGAAGATGGATTGGCATTGGCCCTTCGGCTTGGGTCTGCCAAGACAAAATCACGCTATCCCATTCTCAACCGGTCCCCGCCTCTTTCTCGACCTACCGAGAATCCAAAAACGGTTTGCCCTACCCATACTTCTTCGTCGGACGCCGTGGCTCTTGGGGATACGTTCACTTGCGATCCGTGGATGTATCGATGCCCGATCAAAACTACGAACCGGGCTTCGCCGTCGCCATCGTCCAAGAGCGTGAGCATAACCGTGAACTATATGGTCGAACGACTCGTGGGTATTGGGTGCCCATGCGAGATCTGAATCCGGCTCGACCCACGACATTTCACGGGGAAGTCGTTCGAGATGGCCTCTTGGATTTTGTGTGGATCCACTCGGCCCAAGCTCGAGCTTTGTCGAAACCCATGGCTCACGCTGCCAAACAAGACAACCTGGTCCGTTTCCAATGGCTTCGTGTCGAAGAGGAAAAAATCGTCGCGGGACACGCGTATTACCGCATCGGAGAAAACCGTTGGGTCAGTGATCGAGATGCTCGAAAGCCCAGCCTTGCTCCACCGCCGGATGAAATTCGTCCTGGGGAACGATGGATTGACATTCACCTCGACAGCCAAACCCTCGTTGCCTACGAAGGCGATCGCCCCGTGTATGCCACCTTGGTGTCCACGGGCCGTGGCCGTCAAAACACACCTTTTGCCACCCCCTTTGGTGTTCACCGAATCTGGGTCAAACTCCTGACGTCGAGCATGGGAAATCTGCAAGACGAAAGAGCGTCGGACTTATATCTCATCGAAGACGTGCCCTTCGTGCAGTTTTTTCACAAAGGTGTCGGACTGCATGCGGCGTTTTGGCATGACAGGTTCGGCAACGTGCGTAGCCACGGTTGTGTCAATCTCGCGCCTTATGACGCCCAATGGCTGTTTGCTTTCACCAGTCCACGGTTGCCCGCAGGATGGCGCGCAATCCTCCCCCATGAGCATTCCGAAAGCACCATCGTTCGCGTTCGGTGATTCGGAGCGATCCTGGGATGGACACGCGGGACACACGTCTCCCCATGCCCGAATCAAGGGCCCTGGGAGACGATCTATCCGTCTTTGCCCGTCGTGGGTTTATGCGCCGACCGTAATCTTGGTCCAAAGCAAAATGGCGATGACGAGGGCAAACAACACCAGCGATTCGATCATCGCGAGGCCGAGGATCATGGCGGTCTGAATGCGCGGGGCAGCCCCGGGGTTACGAGAAATTCCCTCCAAAGCAGCAGATACGGACCTGCCTTGGCTCATGGTGCCACCAAGCGCCGCGATGCCGATGGCAAAGCCCGCCGCGGCTGCCGCCCACGCATATACGTCATTGGCGTTCGTTGCCGCGTCCTGGGCAAACGCGGACGTAGTAACGAGGACAACCAGAGATCCTACGGCAAGCGCCAGCTTGTTCTTCGACAACATCCAACATCGCTCCTTTCCATGACACCACGGGGAGTGAGCATGATTCCCCGTGGCCTTCTCCGCTCTTTGACGGTTTTCACGCAGGGTCGAGGGACCTCGAACCATGCGCCTTCAACTACCTACCATTGCCGACTTGGTCAGCAGGTTTTCGACTACGCGTGAGCATGCTCACGACCTCCGTGATCATGCTCTTCATGCTCGGTGGCGAGCGCAATGTAGATCGATGACAGCAGCGTGAACACAAGAGTCTGCACCAGGATGACGATCACGCCGAGAAACATCACGGGCACCGGGACGAGTAATGCAAACAGCCCCAAAAAGATACCCGCAAGCAAGTGATCGACCGCCATATTGAGCATCAGACGTACGGACAGCGTGATCGGTCGAACACAAGTGGAGATGACTTCGACCACAAAAATCAAGGCGTTGAGGGGGATACCCGCGGGCCCAAGCCACGGACCGCACATGTGCTTGAGATACCCCAAGCCGTTGGCTTTGATCCCATAGAAGTTGAACAGCACGAATACCAACAGCGCGGAACCCAACGTGATGTTGAGACTGGAAGTTGGCGGAATGACGAGCCCGGGGATCAAACCGACGATGTTGCCGAAAAACACGAAACACGATGCCGCACCAATGATCGGAAAGTATCGCTTCGCTCTTTCCGGACCCATGACGTCACGCGCCATACTGTAGAAATATCCGAGAAAAACCTCGAAGAACGTGCGGATGCTCAGCTTGTCTTCCGGAATGACCGCATCATCGAGCTTCGTGAACGTGGCACGTGCGCGGTAACCAAGCGCCAGCAGGATCAATACGAGCAAAAGGGCCGTCACCGGTGGCTCCCACGATTGCCACGAAGGTGGCGTATTCGCCACGACCCCATGCCCGAACCGCTCCGCAAGCTCGGCCCCATTGGGCAGCATATAAACTAGATAGGTCAGAAATGAAGTATGCTCAGGCATGATCCGCGCTCAGCCCTTCTTCGTGGAATCGAATGAATCGCATGACCCGCTTTCGTGGCACTCCATGACGTCCGCCTGGGATCGCGCTCCAAGAAAGTTCGACAGCGTTATCCCAAACGGCAACGCACCATAGCCGACGATGAGCGGCAGCGGGCCCACGATGTCATGACGCAGCAACAATCCGACACCAACCATCAATCCCACAAACTTGAATACCCCAAGCAATCCCCACAACACACGGGAGGACCCCCCCCGCGAAAAAAATGCTCTCGCCAAACGCTTCAATAACCATAGATTGGCCACGGCCAGCCCACTTCCCACACCGACGCCAACCGCAACATGCCAATCCCATCCCAAAGCCCCCACAAGCGACGCCATCAGTCCGAAACCACCCACCGCCACCAGCGCCACATCCACCTGGGCACCCGCCTCGGCAAGCTCTTTGCCCTGACTATCGCTCGCTTGAATCACCGTTGCCATCTCGTTGCCTACTATCGATTCGTTCCTCTCGCTCCGTCTGTTCTCGCAATCGCTTCGCCGCTTTGAACAAAATGTTGAATCCCGCTGCCACTCCAAACAAAAGTCCCACGATCGTCAGCCAAGGCGTCCATCCAACCTTCTTGTCCAACCACCACCCGCCCAATAGGCCGATGGTCACGGCAACCGCAAAATCGAGTCCCACGGTGCCGTAGCTGCCGATGCCTCCAAGTCCTCGCATCAGCCACATCCTTTCGAGCGCGAGCGACCTACCACGGCATTCGTTCCGAGGTCAATCCGTGCAGACCATTCGCCCCCTCAATCGTGATTTCCTTGGGAAGTGCCAAATCCCTCATCGGATAAATAAGTGATAACTATTTGATATTATGAATAAATTATCGCCGCCGACACAGCGCTCCCCCCTCGCCTCTTTTCCCTCCCTCCCATCGCTTTTCCCTTCCTGATGCAATGCGCCAACAACGCCCACGGCTCGGACTGTCCTCCCGTCCACCCATCGATCACGCCCGCCACCCCAATGGCACGGTCGACACCTGCCGAACACCATCCTAATAACGCGTCATGCCGCGCCTGCCCGTTGAGAGAAAACTCGCTCGCGATGTCGCGAAGGCCCTTCGCGGATTCGACATGATCCAACATGACGACCGCATTCTCGTCGCCTTGTCCGGTGGCAAAGACTCCTACACCCTCTTTCATTTGCTCGATGATCTAAGCCGTCGTTCCCCCGTTCGCTTCACCCTCGTGCCCGTGCATATCGACCAAGGACAACCCGATCACGATCCTTCCCCCTTGATCCAGTTCCTTCACCAAAGAGGCTTCCACCTTCATGTCGAACGGGAAGATACCTACTCGATCGTGCGCTCCAAGATCCCGGAAGGGAAGAGCTTTTGCTCACTCTGTTCCCGGTTTCGACGCGCGATCTTATATCGACTTTCGGATGAATTGAATTGCAACAAAATCGCGCTCGGACACCATCGTGATGATGCCATCGTCACGCTCCTGTTGAACCTCGTCTTCTCAGGTCAACTCAAGTCCATGCCTCCCAAACTCATTGCCGACGATGGACGGCATGTGGTGATTCGTCCGTTGATCTATTGTTCCGAACCCTCCATCGTGAAACTTTCGTCAAGCTATGGCTTTCCCATTTTGCCTTGCCGCGTGTGTGGCTCTCGCCCCGATGCACAACGAAAGGCCATCGATGATTGGCTTGGAGATCTCGAACATCGTCATCCCGACGTGCGAGCGAATATGCTGGCGGCTCTCGCCAATGTGCGTCCTTCCCACCTTCTCGATCCTGACTTATGGCATGCTCTGAACCTGAAGGTCGCTTGTGAAGACACGCTAGACCCACACGACACCATTGCCGCTGAGCGGTTGATACGAACGTGACGACCGAAACGCCAGCCCAGGAGCCCACACGAAAAGCTTCAGCTTTTCTCTATCGCCTCATCGAGGCAAGCCAAGTGCTGCTTCCTGGAATCTACGCCTGGTTCATCACGGTTGTTCCGCTCGTTGCCTTTCGCGCGCAAAGCCCATGGCCCCTGGTGACAGCCTCGCTGGCTCTCGTTTCGTTGTTCGTCGGCGCTAGCCTGCTCAACCGTCCGACCATCGCTCATGCTGTCGGAATCTGGGGCTTCCTTCTCGCTTGCCTTGCCACTTGGTTACTCACGCCCCTGTATTGGCTCGAAAGACTCGATCCCTGGCGAGCTGCCGCGGGTTCGCTAGGTTGGATTTTATTTGCTCTCGGATGGGGAACCCCTTGGCGCCTCGGCCATCATCCCGAAGACAACCCCCGCGCCAGCCTCTCCCCCAAACTCGAACCAAGAACCCGCGCCCGTCGCAGTTCCCTCGTGGCCGTTGCCATCGGCAGTCTCGGCGCCCTCAGCACCATGATGTTGGCGTGGCGCGCCACGGCACCAGAACGCGCCCTGTTCCTGCATGGCGCCGCTTTCGCTTGTGCCATCGCCATGCTCAATGCCTCGGCAGCCGTTGCCCTTTCGCTAAGCAAAAACCGGATCCCTTTTTCCCCGCGACAACGAATTTCCTACGCTTTCCCCTGGGTGATGGCCATCAGTGCCCTCGTTGTGGTGGCCATCGCTTGGTGGCTCGGTTCCTGACCCTGTCACCCTTCTGAACGCCAAAATCGGGCAGGCGTTGGTCAGTCGATGGCTCCGGGGGTATGCTGCGTACACGGTGGAGAACCAGATATGATCAAACTCCTCAAAAAGTTCGGCTATCTCCCGCGCCTCGCTGTCTGGGAGCTTACCCTCAAGTGCAACCTGAATTGTAGACATTGCGGCTCACGAGCCGGAAGGAAACGCGCCGACGAGTTGACTACGCCCGAGGCTTTGAAACTTTGCAAAGACCTCGCGGAACTGAAATGCCGACATCTCACGCTGTCCGGAGGTGAACCCCTTTTGCGCAAAGACTGGCCCCTCATCTGCTCGACCTTGGTGGATCTCGGCGTCAAAACCAACATGGTGACCAACGGCAAGTCCTGGAACAAAGACACCACCAAAACAGCTCTCGCCGTCGGACTCGAAAGCGCCGCCTTCAGCATCGATGGACTCGAAGAAACCCATACCTATATCCGTCGTGAACCAGGACACTGGAAACACGTCTGGAGTTGCATCGACCATTGCAAACAAATGGGCCTCACCGCTTCGGTCATCACTGTCGTGCATCGAAAAAACCTACATGAACTCGATGAGTTACGGCAGTTACTGATCGACCATGGCGTCGATCGCTGGCAAGTGCAACTCGCCAACCCGACCGGCAACATGGCCGACCATCGCGACCTATGCCTGGAACCGGAAGACGTGCTGGTCGTGGTACCGAAACTCGCCGAACTCTGCGCCAAAAAAAGTCGCCCCAAAGTCTATCCCGCTCATAACGTTGGCTACTACGGCGAACCGGAAGAGCACCTTCGCGATACCGGTGGCGCAATTCCCTTCTGGGTGGGCTGTACCGCTGGATGCTCCGTCATCGGTATCGAAAGCAATGGCGGCATCAAAGGATGCTTGTCCCTTCCCTCTGCCATGAATGGGGAAGACCGCTTTCTCGAAGGAAATATTCGCGACACACCCCTGCGCGAAATCTGGTACCGACGAGGCGCCTTTTCCTACAACCGAGACTTCACCACCGAACAGCTCAGCGGCTATTGCGCCGAATGCGATTACGCGGAGATTTGCCGCGGCGGATGCTCCTGGACCGCCTTCGCATACACCGGAAGCCGCTTCGAAAACCTGTATTGCTATTGGCGGCAACTCAAAGAAAAAGAAAAAAGAGAAGCCGCCTCGCGCAAAGAATCCTCCTCCAATGACAACCAACCGTCCACGCCCGCGGACTCTCCGAAACGACGTATCCCCGTCGTGCAGGGATGAATCATAAACCCCCGTTCTACTTGTTGTCCTGCGTCAACTTATGCTCCATCTCGGCCCCAAGCTCCGCGGCCCGACGCGTCGAGTTTTCTACCGCATCCATGAGGGTGCGACGAAGCCCTCCGGACTCGAGCGTGTGAAGACCAGCAATGGCCGTTCCGCCTGGGCTCGTGACCATATCCTTCAACCGGCCCGGATGTTCACCAGTCTCGAGCAATAGCTTCGCGGAACCGAACACCGTCTGGGCTGCCAACATGAGCGCTGTTTCACGATGTAAACCAACCTTGACACCACCATCGGCAAGCGCCTCGATCATCAACATCACATACGCCGGACCACTTCCCGATAACCCCGTCACCGCATCGAGCAACGTTTCATCAAGCACGACCGTTCGGCCCAAGGTTTTGAAAAAATCTTTGGCAATCCGGACTTCCTCGGCCGTGACGTGCTCGCCAGCAGACAACGCGGTAGCTCCCGCCAACACCATCGCAGGTGTGTTGGGCATCGTTCGAATGACCTTCGATCCCTGCGGCAAACGTGCCTCGAGAGCACGCAACGGGACTCCCGCCACAATCGATACGACCAACGTTTCAGGACGAAGGTGAAGCGCAATCGTGGGAAGTACCTTGTCCACCACCTGCGGTTTGACGGACAAAAACAGGATATCCGAAAAACGCACGACCTGCGCGTTGTCCAACGTCGTGTGGATGCCAAACCGCTCTGCGATCGCTTCGAGCCGCTCTTCGTTGATGTCGCTCGCAAGAATTTGATCCGGTGTGGCTCGCTGCGCTTCCAACAACGCCTTGACCAACGCTCGGGCCATGTTGCCCGCACCCAAAAAACCGACACGATACGTGCTCATCGATGCATCTCCTGGAGCGCACGCATGACGCAATCGGATTGTCTTGTCCAGGGGAGGTTCCAACAATCGTTGTCGTTATAGACCGCCCGCTTGTACCGCCGACGCTAGCTGCTCCTGCAAAAAGCTCGTGGCAAACGCTCGCGCCGCCGGCCCCTCTCCCTTCGATCCAATGTCACTCGCTACCCGATCGTGCCGAACCAAATACTCCGCCAAGCGCGTCTGCTCAGGGTTCGTCGCCAACGCCGCTACCCACGTCAACGTCAAACATACCTCACGCTGCTTGCGCTCCAATTCATGCCGTCGTGCCAATACGATAGGCCCCCCATGCTCGATCGCTGCCATCGATTCGGCTCGATGAACCGGTGGCAAAGCCAGCTTCGCCACCATTTTCGATAACCGTACACACGCGCCCGCGTCGTCGGACAACACATATCGAACGGCATCGACCGCCGCGACCCCCAATGCCTTGCGTGAATCCACGTCGTCTCGTGCCTGACGACGCGCTGCTTCCGTATCCTCGGAGGTCAATCCCATCCGTTGACATAACTGCATGACTCGCTCGTCTTCACGTGGATCGAGACCATCACGGAATGCGGCTCGCCACAAACCACTTGCCACCTGCTTGGCAAGCTTGGCGTCAAAATCCGCCGGCAATTCCAAGTCTTCAGTACTCCTTGGAGCCTGTTGGCACAGACGATTCGCATCGTCCTCCGGAAGCCCAAGGGCCGCTACCACACACCTTCTCAACAATTGATCATCCTCGGTCCACGGTGTTCCGGCATCGAGTACGGAGGACAACGCTTGAACCGCAAACGAACCCACGATCCGAACGCGCTCGATCTGCTTTTCACTCGGCTTCGACGTAAACAACGATCGAACGCCCCGCGCCCCAGATTCGAGCGTCAATGAATCGATGAGTTCATGCATCGGAAGCCACATCGGAGGAGCGACCGGCGCAAGCGCCACACACATATTCACCATCCAGGCAGACTCATCCTCACTGTCCGAATGAGCCCCTTGCACGATTTTCGTGTACTGATTCGATCGCCTCGTCGTCATCTCCGTCCACGTGTCACGATCCGCTTTGTGAGTCGAACAAAGCAAAAACAGCGCATCATCGCTGAGCACACGTAGCATCTGAGCAAGAAAAGGCTTGAGAGACGACGACATGGTTTGGCTCCTTCAAGGCTCGCTTTCACGAGACGCCTGCGCAATTGCATGGACGTCCAGAGCCGCTTTGTACAGCTCTGTCTTGGCAATTCGTTTGCTCTTTCGCGGTCGCGGCGCGTATAGGTCCGCCGCAACACGACATACCCCATCAGCCATGCGACGAGGAACCGCCAACCGCTGGAATATCGGTCTTGCAACCTCCATGGCCGCGGACAGTCGATCCCTCTGTCCTTCCAACGCCTCCACAATCGGCTCGAGCAACAGTATCGTCAGAAGCGTCATGTCATCGAAAGGCGCACCACGCTGCGCCGTGCGATGATCCACCTGGGTGAGCATCCGCCAAAACCGCTCACAACCGTCCACGTTTTCCGAAGCGTCATCGAGCAATACCGCCACCTCGGGAAGGAAGACGTGAAGCAACCCGGTTTCCCACAACAACCAAAACGCACGATGAGAGGCTCCACTGCGCAATAGCTTCAGGATCTCCTCCAATAGCCGTGGCTTGGCGACGACCGTCAGCGTTTCGCGAACCAATACCATCGCATCGTATAGTTCAGGTACCATCCCCAGGTTCAGACGCGCACTGAACTTGATCGCGCGCAACATGCGAACCGGGTCCTCCAAAAAACGAGTGCGCGGATCCCCGATGGTCCGTATCACTCGCTGGTGAATGTCCGGCATCCCTCCCACGAAATCGAGCACTTCATGCTTCTGCACGTCGTACAGCAGCGCATTGATCGTCAGATCACGGCGAAGGGCATCCTCGTGCGCTTGCCCATACGCATTGTCGCTGCGAATGAGCATCGCCTCCGTCTCCGCCCGTGTGTCCTCCGTCTCCGGACACCGACGAAACGTCGCGACTTCGATGACTTTCCCAACGCCAAACACAACGTGAACGAGACGAAACCTGCGCCCAATGATGTGAGAATTTCGAAATAGCCTGCGCACTTGCTCTGGACGCGCTGCCGTGGCGACATCGAAGTCCTTCGGACGACACCCGAGCAACAAATCCCTTACCCCGCCGCCTACGAGATACGCCTCGAATCCAAACCGAACGAGACGACGGACCACTTTGAGAGCGTCCGGATCCAAGAGCGATTCGTCTATGTCAATGCGAACACGATGAACGGGCGGAGCAGACACATCCGATAACTCCGATTCGGAGATACCTGGTATGCGACGTCGAGTCTCTGAACGCGTGCGATAATGCAAACGCGAACTACCGGGAGGAACAGCCATTGAAACAGATACAATTGCCGAACAACATAAGGGCTTCCGCTACTATGCCCTGTATCGACAAGCCATTGGGGTTAATGGTCAACTTGCAATGGACCCTAGGATAGCACCTTGTCGCACCTTGCGTAATGACCGAAAACGTGACTGCCCGTATTCTTTTCTCAGCCATCGCCTTTTCTGACCACCCCGCGCAAACCGCCGAAGCCCACCCCTTGCCTCTCGCCTCGACCGTCGCCTATGACCCCCCCCATCTTGCCACCGTTCCATGAACTCATCGGCTACGCCGCCGCCGTGCTGACCACGAGCAGCTTCGTCCCCCAAGTCGCCAAGGTTCTGCGCGAACGGCAAACCCAAGGCATCTCCCTGACCATGTATATCCTGTTCACCATCGGTGTGGCCCTTTGGGTTCTGTACGGCCTGATCATCGGAAGTACCCCCGTATTCGCCGCCAATGCCGTGGCCCTGCTGCTCGCCGGAACCGTCCTCGTCATGAAACTGCGCCTCGGCTAACCATAGCCGTCAATACGGCGGACGATCACAGGGACGGATGACCTTGATGCAATCCGGATCTCCCTTGGGCACGCAGAATTCACAGTTGTTCGTCCGAGAAGTATCGGTGGGCTTGGGTGATGGTCGCGATGAACCGGTGGCACGAAGATCAATCACGATGGTCTGCGAAGTCCTTGCAAATACGGCCGCCGTTCCACGCAAGGAAGCCTTTTCCGCCACCAACTCAACCTTCTCATCCAAACGCGCCGGATACTCACAAGGAGCCGCTGCACATACCTGAAATAAATCGTTCCCATCCTTTTTCTTGATCACCGCCCCCGATGGATTGCTTTCGATCCGAAGCACAATCGTTTTTGCCTCTTCCACCACCACCGCCCCACTCGACGATGACACCGCAATGACAGGTGCCGATGGGGATTCCGACAATGACACAGACGTGCTCGTACTCGCCTCCCACACCGGCTCATGCTCTCTGTCCAACCTCAAGACGAACACTCCCACACCAGCGAGCACGGCCGCTCCAATCACGCCCACGGCTATCCAACCCTTTGACTTCGAGTTCCCTCCAGCCTGTGTGTCGATCGGCACCTTCGCATCATGCGCCATATCCGCAGGCATGAGGGTTGGCCCATTTGTGTATAACCCATTGATAATATTGTGTTTTTTGCCGGTTCCGACGATCACGGGGAGCCGGTCGACTCCCGCCGTTTGGGCCTCGGGGGTTTGTGCGAGCGCCTGCGCAAACGCACTCATCGATTCATGGCGCAAGCCAGGTTTCTTGTTCAACGCACGATAAATCGCCTGCTCGAGCGCTTCGGAAATGGGCGAACTCGGATTGAAATCCCGGATGGCAGGGACCGCTTCGGTCATGTGAGCAGTCAATACCGCCATGAACGTGTCTCCCGAAAACGGTACGCTGCCCGCGAACATTTCGAAGAGAATCACGCCCATCGCGTAGATGTCCACCTTGTCATCCACGTTTTTTCCCGACGCTTGTTCGGGCGCCATGTACTCGGGCGTGCCAAAAATCATTCCTGTTTTCGTAAGCTTCCTTCGCTCCGCTTGCTCACCTTCCTTGGTCACGTCGCGAAGCTTCGCGATGCCGAAGTCCACGATCTTGACCTGCTCCTGCCCAACCTCATCGACACACAAAAAAATATTTTCAGGCTTCAAGTCCCGATGAACGACCCCTTTCGCATGAGCCGCCGCCAACGCACGGCACATCTGCATCGCGATCGCTACACCCCGCGCAGGCTCGAGCGTCCCCTTCGTCGCCAAGGCATCCGCAAGATCACTGCCATCGAGCCATTCCATCGCAAGATAAAAGCGGCCATCGTCGAGCTGACCAAAATCGAATACATCCACCACATTCGGATGCTTGATGCGTGATGCGCTGATAGCCTCTTGCTTGAATCGCGCGACCACATCCGCACGGGTCGAATACTCGTGCTTGAGCACCTTGAGCGCCAAACGCTTCTCGATATCCTCGTGCTCTGCCAGATATACTTCCCCCATCCCTCCTTCCCCCAACTTGCGAATCACAAGGTAACGTTCCGCTATCCGTTGGCCAACCAAAGGGTCGGTCTCGCGCGCAATCTGATCGTATACGCTACGAGACAACAACCTGGTCCCATCACGAGGACAGAACGGCTCCTCCGTATCAATTTCGAGCTGACACTTCGGACATATCCGGATCGGCATGGGAAAAAAACACCGCGGCTCGTCGCAAACACAGCCATCCTAACCGTCTTTGCTCACCCATACCACGAACAAACCACCCGCCTTCATGGATTCAAAAATCGTGAGGCCTCCTGCATGAAAACCGAAAAAGAAGCCTTGGCCGCCCCTTGTCTCGTTCGTAAACCCGCACTGCACCAAAACGCATATAGCCCTGCCGTGGCCGATGGCTCCCGCGCACGAGCAAACGAAAGACATGCGTCCGGCGACGGATCGTGAAGCATCCCAAAGCCCACGAATGCCACGTGAGATCGCTTCGCTTGAACCAACTCGAATACCCCCTTCACAAAAGCCGCCTGCTCCGCCTCACTTCCCCCCACAAGCGTGGAACTCGTGCTCGCCACCCGATGCAACACAACCTTGCGACCTTGCGCCTCCACTGCGTCCACGGCAACGCCTATCGCTTGCACCGCCTGCTGCCAATGCTCAATCCCCTGCTCGTTATCCAACCCGTGATGCGCCAAAAATACC
>MWCO01000110.1 GCA_002070115.1 Deltaproteobacteria bacterium ADurb.Bin207 | reverse complement strand
CCTTCGTACCCTTCGTACCCTTCGTACCCTTCGTACCCTTCGTACCCTTCGTACCCTTCGTTGCCACTATCCGACTTGTCTTGCTCATAGTCGGCCGTACTTGGGTCGTCCCCGCAAGCGACCATATAGGCCATTCCCATAACGAGCAAAGCCAATACCGATCGCGCTATCCAATGTCTGACAGGTTGCATGGGACCTCCTAAGCCACGTTTTCAAACATAGAATGTCATAACTATGTGTCGACGTCAACGTGGTTCAACCGGCGGGGGTAACGTCAGGACCCCGTTGGCATGATCGCCAACGGCTCCGGCCGTTTTCAAGGGCTATCCATCGAAACCCCTCATTTATTCCGATATGAACCGTGAAGTTTGTGGAGGATCGCTTACGATACTGTAGAAGCTCGATTCGCGAATCATCAATGGTTCCCTATTCCTTCCATCCCCTCGCTCCATCCACCGCACTCATCCCGGTGTCCGCATCACCAGCATGCGTATCTCCGTCATATCCTGCATCGCAAAACGAACCCCTTCCCGACCCAATCCGCTGTCTTTCACTCCACCATAAGGCATGTGATCCACTCGCCAAGAAGGAATATCATTGATGACCACGCCCCCCACCTCGAGTTCCTCCCACGCCTGATGGGCTCTAAAAATATCCCTTGTAAATACACCAGCTTGCAATCCGTAGGCGCTATCGTTCACCTCCCGGAACGCCTCGTCGAGATCCTTGAACTTCGACAATACCGCCACCGGACCAAAAGCCTCTTTGCACACCAGATTCTCATCCTTGGGCACCTCCGATAGCAATGTAGCCTCATGCATATTGCCGCGACGTTTGCCCCCGCATAGCACCCGAGCCCCCCGCCGAACCGCCGACTGGATCCAGGATTCGAGGCGTTCGGCCTCTTTTTCCGTGATCATCGGCCCGATAAAGGTCGTTTCCTCTCTCGGATCCCCCATCACAAGGCCAAGGGTGGCTTGTACGAGTCTATCTCGCAATGGTTCGAAAATCGCTTCATGAATGAGAATGCGTTGCACACTGATACAGCTCTGGCCGGATTGATAAAACGCACCCACCAAGATGCGCTGAACGACATCGTCGAGATCCACGCCTTGATCCACCACGACGGCAGCATTTCCCCCGAGTTCGAGCACGACCTTCTTTTTTCCAGCCCGGGCTTTCAGATCCCAACCAACTTCCGGTGATCCCGTGAAACTCAGCAGCTTCAAACGCTCGTCGGTGGTGAAGGCATCGGCCGCGGAGCGCGAACAGGGCAAAATGGAAAAGGCTCCCTTGGGAAGACTCGTTTCCGTAAGGATTTCACCGATCAAAAGCGCGCCCAACGGTGTGAAACTCGCCGGTTTGAGCACGAACGGGCAACCGACCGCAAGCGCCGCCGCCACCTTATGGGCCACCAGGTTCAAAGGAAAATTGAAAGGCGAGATGAAAGAACAAGGACCTATCGCCACCCGCTTCCAAAATCCCGTGTACCCACGAGCCCGCGGACTGATGTCCAACGGCATCACTTCCCCGTAAATCCGAGTCGATTCCTCCGAGGCAAGCCGAAACGTATCAATCAGCCGAGCCACCTCCCCCCGCGCGTCGCGAATCGGCTTTCCCGCTTCCAGGCAAAGGCTGAGTGCAAGCTCTTCGGCACGCTCCCGAAAACGCGCCACACAATGATCCAATACCGCCTGCCGCTCGTAACAAGCAAGCCGACGCATCGGCTCCGATGCTTGCCGCGCCAACGCAATCGCCTCGTCGACGACGCCCTCGCCCGCCAGGGACACGCGCGTAAATACCTCTTGCGTATACTTATTGGTGACCGGAAGCTGCCGGTCGAAAAAACGCGCCTCGCCGCCCACATAACACGGATATCGATCAGCAAACATCATTCACCTCGACGCTTTTTCATCATCCACCCGAATAACAGCATAAGCAGCCCCGCATATTCTCCCGACGCCGAAGACACACCCACGGCACACCCTCCTTTTGCCTTCGTTGGCGAAGGTGCGCTCGAAATCGGAGGGGATATACCGGAAGACGGCGGCGCAGCGACCGACGCGGAAGCGGGCCCAAGGGTAGACGCGGACGGAGCGGCCGACTCTTGCGACTCATCCCGCAAATAAAAATGATCCCCTGTTTCCGCAACGATACGCGCATAATGCTCTTTGGGGTACGAAGGATGCGTGACCTTGCCCTGATCGTCGCGCACATTGCCATCCATATACTTGACGAGTAACTCAGGTCCGAGGTCTTTCCACCGCGCAAGGACCTTGTCCGACGCCTCTCGGCTATAGCGGGTCAGCTCCTTGACCGCGGAATCCTTGGACTTTCCGTGCTTGTCCAGCACCGCTTTTTCAAACGTCGCCTGCTCGTCAAAAAAACCGTTCTCGAGCTGTTGCTGCGCTTTTTCGACATCCTTGATCATGTCTTCGTAGCGTAAGTAGGTGAAGTTCGACACCCCATTGAAAACCCAGAAGGCCGAGTCCCACGAAAAGCGCTGAAAATCTCCTGTTCCTACAGCGTAAGGCTTCGGTACTTCCCGGATCCCCGCGTACATCGGCACATATACCGTGCTCGCCGCATCATCGACGGAAAACCACAAGACTCCACCAATCTCGTGGGGAAGCCATGCCCGAGATTGACTGACAAACGAAAACCCCGTCTGCTGTGTGGCCGTGGCCCGTTCATGAACATAGGTTTTCCCCTCGTGCTTCCACGTCAGAGGACGCCATCGATAGGGCAAACCGTGCGGTCCCGCCCCCACGTCCTTGCGCATGTCGAAAACAGTATTTTCGAAGTGATTTCGCATACCTAGGATAAGATCGCGCACCGACAGCTTCCGATCCGGCTTGATCCAAAGAGGATAAGGTTCCGCCCCCGGCTTGCACGCCGCATAATCGGGAGAAAGCTTCAAAGAAGGCGCCACCTGATTGTAAAACGCCCAAACCCGCGCCTCCCGAACCCGCAAATCCCGACAGGTTTGTGTCGCATACGCATCCACGAACGAAAAACGATCGTCGGGCCCCTCATAATATCCTTTGCTCCTCGCAAATGACACCACATCCTTCGCATAAACACATTGCTCCGGGTCGTTCTGCGGGAAAGTCCGAATCCGAGGCTGATTGGCATGCGCCGTCACATACCCTTCCGGAACCTTGCACGCGACCCATACCACACCCTTTTGATCCGGCCCTTTGCCAATCAAATCCATAATCCACACTTCATTCGGATCAGCGATGGAAAACGATTCCCCCGAACTCGCATACCCATGCTCGTTGGCAAGATCCGTCATGACCCGAATGGCCTCGCGAGCCGTTTTCGCCCGCTCCAACGCTATCATGATCAGGCTCCCATAATCAATTTTTCCCTTGGGATCCTCGAGTTCCTTGCGCCCACCAAACGTCGTCTCCCCAATGACGAGTTGATGCTCGTTCATATTTCCCAGCACACGATAGGTCTCAGGTACTTCGTCGATCTGCCCCAATACCTTGTTGGAATCCCAATCCCGGATCGTGCGCTTGGCCCCGTTTTTATGTTTGGCCGCGGGCGTAAACGTCAACTCCCCATAAAGGTCATGGGAATCGGCGGCGTAGGTGATCATGGTCGAGCCATCCACCGACGCTCCTTTGCTCACCAAAAAACTCGTACAGGCCTTTGCGTTTTTCGGCCCCGGAAGGGTCGCTGTCGACAAGGCAACTACGATGGCAAATATCTGGCGAAATCGAGACATCGGCATCTCCAAGGCGATAATGACCCCGCCGCCAAACCATCGCCTGGCCGCGGCGACAACCCACGATCGTTTGCATTTGCGCTTCCCTAAGGAAGCCATCATGTCTTTTTTTGCTGGTTCATCTTTGCCAGCAGCATTTCCCCAAGGCTCGCGAACTTATCATCGTCTTTCGGCTTGCCCTGTCGAGGCCGCGTCCGATCATCCGGCCCGCGACGCGGCCCCCCTTTTCGATCGCGCGGATCTTCCCGCCGAGGATGATGGCCCTGTTGCCCATCGGGCCTGCCCTCGTGCCGAGGTCGCTGCGTTGCCGGCGGCGGCGCTGCTTCTGGTCTGGGAAGAAGCGCTTTGCGCGAGAGGGCAATCCGAAGCTTGCCATCCCGACGCTCCACCTCCAATACCTTGACTTCCACTTCTTCGCCGACTTGCAGCAGTTGCGCTGGATCATCGATGGGTTCGTGCGCCAATTCGGATTTATGAAGCAACCCCGTACCGCATTCCGGCAAGACCACGAAGGCGCCGAAAGCCGTAAGGGATCGCACTTTGCCCTTCAACACTTCTCCCACGACCGGTTCCCGCTGTGGCTCCGGCTCTTCTTTTCGCGGCGCCCGAGGCGGCAACGAGGCTCGAAAAGCCATGAGCCGGTCCCGGGTGGAATGCACGTGGCGACGCAATCCTTTGGGAGATTCTTCCCGAAGAGCAGCCCGAAGGATGGGCTCGGCTTCATGCAGCAAACGTCGCGCGCTTTCCACATCCACATCGGGCCGCTCGGCCTTGTCCACCAATAACTGCCCGAGATTGTGCAACAACAAGGGGCTCGTGGGTACGATTTGAAGCCCCTGACGATACGCTTGCTCGGCTTTGTCCAGGTCCCCTTGCGCATCCTTGTACCACGTACCACGCGCATTCCAGGTGGCTTCGGTGGTGTCCAACTCCGCCGCCCGATCCCAGGCTTGTTCACTGGCCTCGATGTCGTCGTACCAAAGGGTTTGCGCAAGAAGCGCATGAAAAAACGCTTCGGAAGAAAGCCTCGGCGCAAGCCGGGGAAGCGCCTCCCGCAACCGCTCGATGAACGGAAGATCCCCTTTCGGATCCTTTTCGTCGAATAATAACGTGGAAAATCCAAGCCTTATCAAGTGAAGGAGCCGCTCCCCATCGTCGGAAGCCAGTTCGTCGTCGGCCGTACGCAAAAACGCTTCGATGGCATCCACCGAAAGCTTGCGAGCCTCGGCATAGCGACGCTGCCGACGCGCCGAATGAGCCACGACGAAGTAATACTCGAGTCCAGGACCCTCCTTGTCCAACCCCATGCGCACGATCTGGTTGCCAAACTCAGGTTGCCCGATTTTGAAAGCAAGCTGCGCCAGGGGAGGACCGATCTCCGGATATTTTGCTGCAAGATCAACAAGTTGCAGCAGTTCCGGGCGAGGGCTGCCCTCTCGACGATCCGCCGGGCCGTCGTCGTCTTCCCCGTCAGCTACGGTTTGCTTTACCGCATCGTTCGAAGCCTCGGGCGGGTCAAGGGGTAGGTCCTGTGGCGATAGATCCGTTTCCGTCGCAGATTCCATGGTGCTTTGAGACTCTTCGGTCACGTCGATTCCAATCCTTCCTTGCCCCGCGGCGCCGACACAAGCTTGCGTGGCCAGCCAATGCAAGCCTGGACGATGGCTTTCGGCAGGCAGACTATTTCGTACAAGCTCCGTCTTCCGCCCGGCATCGCTTGGCCTTGGTGCATACGCCCGCCCGCGCGCAATCCGCACTGGTGGCCGCAATGCACTTTCCGTCTTTCAGCGTGCAAAGCCCTTCCAATTCACAACGCGCGGACTTTTTGCAATCCGCGCTTGATGCCACCACACATTGGCCATCTTTGAGCGTGCAACGGCCGGCGCGACGACAAATATCCGATTCCGCACAGCCCTTTTCCGTCGCTACACACTTGCCATCCTTCGCCAAACAGCGCGCATCCTTCGTGCAGGCCTCCGAGCTTTCACATTCCTTGTCCGTCAAGGCCTTGCAGTCGCCGTCGCGCACCGTGCATCGTCCCTCCGTTCGACACACACTATCCGCCTCCGGCTTGTCATCTACCGTTCCCATGCAGTGATGGTTGGATAACGCCAGGCACTTTCCCTCGCGCTTGACACAATGACCGTCGGATTTGCATTCGACGCTACAATCGGGGAAAAAAAGCTTTCCGAGGTCCACGCAGCCGTCTTCGTGTAGATCGCAAAGGCCATCGGTCTTGCATCGCTCGGCTGCTTTGCACTCGGCTTCGCTCGCCGCCACGCAAACCCTTTCTTTGAGCGAGCACTTTCCCAGCGTCTTGCACTCCACCGAGGCCTTGCAATCCTCGGCTTTGCCGGCGATGCACCCGTCTTTCACATCTACCTTGCATTTGCCTTGCTTTTTGCAGGCCTCAGCCTCCTTGCACTTGGCATCCTCATCACAGCCCATGGTCATCCCGATGGCTGCAAGCAGCCCCAGGGCAATGAATCGTCGAAGTTGGCTCATGTTCATTCGCGCCTCCCAAGACAGTCGCATGCTGAAACGGCTGGTGCCATACCATCATGCTCCGCGAGCCGCAATCGACGGAAGCTTTGGGGTGATGACCCAGGGTGTCCTTTTGCCGCTCGCGACGGAGGCCGGGGGAAATATGGTAACTATATGTAAATATTGATTAATTTACAATGAGGCATCGATCAAGGCGCGCGCAAGGCGCATTTGGCGCTGAGAGTCGAGTCGAGCCCATGGGTCAGGTAAGGCGACGGTTTTGCTCGTTCGTGGTCTTTGAAAAACTGCACCAATTGGCTTCGGGACAGGGTGGAGGGTCGATGGCCGTTCTGATGCGGGCAGTCCACCACCATGCGCCCCGCCGCGGCAAGGAACGGAAACGCCGCTTGCGCTGCATCTTCGAGGTTCACAACCGGAAATTCAAGGATGCTGATGGCATCCGAAGGGCCACCCCGAGAGAGCAAAACATTGGCGGAAGCCGACGATTCCAAAGAATCCCAGGCGAAGTTCAGCGGGACCATAGGGTTGATCAACGCCCGCTCGGCGGGGTCGTTGAACCACATTCCGGACATGACCACAATGGCGGCAAAGTCGTGTGGAAAGCGGGAATGCAAAAGGGAGGTAAATACGGATCCCGCACTGAATCCCAAAGAGTAAATCCGATTGGTATCCACGTCGTTTTGCACCCGAAGGCAGGCGGCAATGCTCTGCACCAGCGAGACATCGCGATTTTTGTATTGTTTTCCGCCATTGGCGAGATCCCAATCCAGCCCCTGGGGCTCATTCCCAACATTGAGCGGTTGCAAATGCGTCGACTCCGGTGTCACCACAATCATCGGGAACTCAGGGTCTATATTGGGGTCGAGCCCCAGATATTGCCGCCAGGCGCTCGGGTTATCTCCAAAACCGTGGAAAGAGAATACCAAGGCGGGAGCTGTCGTGGCGTTGTTCGGGAAATCAACGTAAAACGCCCGTTTTCTACCTTCGACCTGCCAATCGGTGTTGAGCCCGGATACGATCTCCTTTTGGCACTCCAACGCCACCCCATCGAACAACTCCCCCAGCTCCTCCTGCCCCTTTTCCTGCGGCTCATCGATATCCCCGGGTTCGCCTTCTTCCTCCTCTCCTGCCTCTCCCGCATTGTTCCCCGGCGCTTGGGAATTCTCCTGCCCTTTCGATTCCTCCCCAGCCTTTTCCTGCGGCTCCAGCGAGGAAACCGGATCGTTTGCTTCGGATGGAGACGATTCCTCCGGTATCACCCTCCCTTGGTCAGAACCATCCGATTCCGAGGCGGAATCGCCACAGGCCGTACAAAGCCCGACCATCCCCACGATCCCCCACAGCGCTACCTGCCGTCGGAAGCAGTGCCCCGAGCCGAGTCTTGTCGATGATTTCATCCGTCACCTCGATCTATTCGGTTGTCCTTCGTCATCGTCATCATAGGGCACGAATCATGCCGAGGTCGGACAGCGGTCTTTCCTTCTGCGCGGAAAGGACTGCCGTCATAGGCGTAAACACCCTCGACAATGGTATGATCGCTAACGAGCCCCAGCGGAACGCGGTATCTCCTTACCCCTTCAGCCCGTAGCCGTAGCCCCGGGCTTCTTCGCTCCCCGGAACTATCATGGCCGCGGCGGATCCATCCGATCCGCTCGAGAGTAGTACGCGGCCCTCGATGATGCGACCGTGAAGAGGGGCGTTGTTCCCGCCATTCTAGCGCAACTAATTGAAATTGTTGTTATAATTCTGAACAGGGGAGCGGGGTTATTTGAATGTCGCACTCATCAATACCACATTGTACGGCTGCCAGGTCGACATCGTGAAGTACAAGGTGAAAGACGCATTCGGGTGGACTGTCACGGTGGGAAGCAAATAGACGCCAAAAAAACCGGCTTGATCGCATTGGATGATCTTGTCTCCCACGCACTCTTTGGCATCACAGCAGTATTTTTTCTCGAAAGCAGGATCCTCCATGACCGCCATGGTCACCGCATTGCTGAAAGGGCCTTGCGGTTTTTCAGCGAACCGGGCCACGATTCGGTTGCCGGCATTGACCTCCTGGTCGATCATCACGTAACGCTGAATCTCCGGGAAGTATTGAACGGAGAGTTCGCCGATGCTCGGCATGGCAACCACCGGAGCCGTGGGAGTCCCGGCTTCCACCCACGATGACATCGCCGGATCGTAGGCTTCGAATCCGCCTTCCTCCGCCAGCTCCGACAGTCGTTTTCGCGCCAAATATACGGGACTATTTCGATATTTACCCGTTCCAAACAGGTATACGTATTCACCTTCCACCAGCGGTGCGATATTGATGAAGTTGCCGCCCAGGGGGCCGTTGCTCGTGAATCGCTGATCCACATGATACAAAATCTGATAAGTAGGATCCCCGGTCGTCGATGGCGTTTCCCATTTGGCGAGATACGATCCTCCCACTTGTAGGGTAATCGTGCTGACGATCGTATAAAATAGGTAGATGGAGCCATCGTGGGAAAAAGCCCCCGAAGGAACTTCCAGTGTTCCCGGCATGTCCGGCTGCATGGCGTAGTTGAGCGGACCCGCGGGATTATGAATGAATTCTTTGAGCGAGGAGCCGGCAGGTGCCTTCATTCTGGCTCCCGCGAAGTCTCCTTCGACATTTCCTGTTTTATCGCCGCTAAGAAGGAATCGAAGCTCGGTGCAAAGAAGGTCCGGATCGTCCGCTACGCTCGCAAAATCAACAGCCGCATAGCCAACTGCATCCGGCAGCGATGTAGAGGACTGCCAGATTTTCTCCGCCCCCAGCGTATCTCCAAAAAACAGAAAAAGTTGGTTGTCCTGGACCACCGAAATACCAAGGCTCGAACCACTGAGATTCGCACGATAATGCGTGTTGTTAGCGGTGGGATCCTGCCGGCTCTTGCCGTTGATGAGTTTGCAACGTAATTTCAACTCCCCGAAATAGGGCGTACCGGATGGCCCATCCGGAACATCGACGTCAGGCGATGGCCCGTCTTCCTCCGTTGGCCCATCGAATTGCTCTTGCGTGTCGAATTCATCATGGTCGTCGGCATCCGCTGGTGCATCGCTTGCCATTCCGGCATCCCGCTTGCGATCAAAAGCGAGATCGTCCACCCCTGAGATTTGCGCACACCCGGGCGCCGCCATGACAATAGCGAAACAGCCGCTTATGAACCACCGAACTTCAGACAAGGTCGATATCGAAAAGGTAGCAGCCTTTTCGCCCCAAGGAAACCACGAAAGATGTGGGAAAACGAGGTGCTCGACGCGAACAACTGGCTAGAACCTGTGCGTGAGCTGAATCTCCGAGGCGCCAGCTCCCGTGGAAACTTCGAACCAATACTCCTGCTGCGCCTTCTTGGCCGATGCCTCACCCCCGTTCGAAGGAGAAACCAACCACGTCATCACGCCAACCCCAATGCCCACTAGCCCGATCCCAAACGAAAGGTTCGACGCGGTAGCCAAACTCCTCGCACGCTCCGCCTCCGCCTCCGCCTCCGGATAACAATGCACCCCTTCGCAATACTGCTTTGCCTTCGAGGCTTTCGACAACGACAGAATACCCGTGGTGCTGCCGGCCACCAATCCCGCCGCGCCCACACCGAGCCCGATATACGTAACTAATGGAATAGACGAGTTTTTTTGTGCTTTTGGAGGGGGTGGCTGCACGACTTGCCCAAGCTGATGCTCCACCTTGCGTCGCTCACCGCGCTCCAACGTCACTCTCCTTTGTATCGTCCTATACCCTTCCGCCATGATGCGGTATTCATGCGGTCCAGGGTCCAGCGAAATGGGTTCGGAAAGCCCGGCTATCGGCGCACCACCATCCACGACCAATGTCACGCTCGTCGGTCCCGTCACCACAATCTGTAGCGTTGGGATCGCTTTGGCCAACTCATGCGCCAAAGAAGCGCTTTCGTTTCTCGCTTCGGTGAGGACCGAAGGCTCTCCTTCCCCAGGTTGGCTGAGGGCCACGCGCAAGGCAATTTTCCGGGCCTGCCGTAATCGACCCAACTTGTCGAGCGCATGAGCAACCGCCAAGCCAGTTGTAGGAACCCCCATGAGCGCATCGGCTTGTTGGTACGAGGCGAGCGCTTGCTCATAACGGCCCGCCTCATAGTGCTCATCCCCTTGTTCCATCAGATGACGGGCCGTCTCTTTTTCGGCTTCCGAAGGAGCCCCCAGCAATGGCATCGGCCACAACCCCAGGGTCAGAGCCAATCCGGCCGCGGAAAGGTTCCGTTTGCTCACGCCACCCCACCGAAGGAAAAGCCTAAAATCCATAGTCCTTTCTCTTTTTTTTCGTGGAAGGGGCAGGCACGGTACGGGCTGGTTTCACACGCGGTCGTGCGTTTGTCGATGTCGAGCCAAGGGGCAGGGTGGCGCTCGAAGATACCGCAGGCGCAATCGTTTCCATCGGTTCGGGAGAAGGCGAGACTACGGAAGTCGACGCCATAGCCAACGACAGCCTGGTGCTCGAAATCGTAGAAAAAGCGGCAATAGACGCTTCCGCCGGTGGACTCGAGCGAGCCGTGAGCCACCATCCCGCCACGATGACCAACATCACGACTGGTCCAACGATGGCGGCTGCTGTCCGTATCGAGTGCTGATGGGTGGGTCGCCCTGTAGCGAAGGAAGGCTCTTTGGCAATCGAGATCGAGCTGATCCGGGAAGGATTGGACCAGGACAACCTGTCGGCATGGATCGACTCGAGATCCGCGTTCGAAGGTGCCGCGGAGCGTGGAGGCTCCTCGTCCATGACGTCCGCTGTGTGGTGAACGGAAGATAAATGCCCGGAATTGACGCTGCTTTCCACATCGAAACGCAATGCCGCTTGATGCTCGATATCCGAGGGGACCGTCTCGTGGACCCAGCGGGCTACTTCCCGCTGAGAAGCGAGTTTGATGGCTGATTCCAGAGCTTCGGCCATGTTTGCCGCGGTGCAATACCGTTCGTTCGGATCCAGACTCAGGCCTTTATCAATGACCGCTTTCAGGGCGGGTGGTACGCTTGGTGCGAAGGTATGAAGGTCGGGGCGGCGCCCCTCCAGAATGGAAAATACAATATTGGCTTCGTTTTCTGACTCGAAAGGACGGCGTCCGGCCAGGGTAGTCCACAAGACGACGGCTGCGGCGAATACATCCGCTCTTCGATCGACCCGTTGGTTTCGTATCTGCTCGGGTGCCATGAAATGAAGTTTGCCTTTGAGCTGACCCTCGAGCGTATTTTGGAAACGACTCGCTGCTTTCGCGACGCCAAAATCAATGACCCGCGCCACGCCCGCCACGTCCACCAAGATATTTTGCGGTGAAACATCGCGATGTACGATGGATAACGGTTTTCCAGAGCTATCTTGGGCTTCATGGGCCGCGTGAAGACCATTGAGCGTATCGTAGATAATTCGGGCCACAATCCCCATGTCGATCGTCTGTTTTCGCTGACGCATCACCTCGAACAGTACGCTGAGCGATGCTCCGTGAACGAAGTCCATGACCAACAACAACTCGCCTTGATACATCACAACGTCGTTGATGGAAACGACGTTGGGGCTGTGGATGCAGGCGGTCAGCCGCGCTTCATCCGCGAACATGGCGACAAAAGAAGGATCCTTGACGAATTGAGGATGGAGGCGTTTGATGGCGACGGCTCTCGAAAACCCAGCCACACCCTCGAGCCTCCCCAAAAACACCGTGGCCATTCCGCCATGCGCAAGCTCCGCACGCAGTTCATAGCGACCGATGGTCACGGGCAATGACGGGGACGAGCGAGAGCCGGACACGGTATTAGCTTACCACGCTGGAATGAAAGCGAAAAGTAGGCATTCCATGGGACGGCGCTGGCTTATTGGAAGGTGGCGGACATCAAAGCGACGTTGTACGGGTCCCAGGTCGACATGGTGAATGCGATCGAAAAGGAACCATCCGCATGGACGATCGGATCGGGGAGCATGTAGGTACCGTAAAACCCAGCGCGATCGCAGTTGATAAGACGTTTTCCAGGGCAATCGAGATTGATGCAGCAATAGGTCAGCGCAAAAATGGGATCGATCATCGAGGCAACCGTGACCGCATTGCCCCAAGGCCCTTCCGGTTTGT
Organism: Deltaproteobacteria bacterium ADurb.Bin207; assembly: GCA_002070115.1. Classification (GTDB taxonomy): domain Bacteria; phylum Myxococcota_A; class Polyangia; order Polyangiales; family Polyangiaceae; genus MWCO01. The sequence continues at coordinate 1,014 of MWCO01000110.1, read as the reverse complement.
CCGCGAAACGCGCCACGATGTTGGTAAGCTCCTGATCCATCATCACATAACGCCCGATGGATGGGTAATGCTGGACCGAAAGCTCGCCGATGGAAGGGAGGCTTACGACGGGGCCCGCGGAGGATTTGGGATTGACCCATTGTTGGCTCGTGGCATCGAAAACCTCAAAGCCGCCAGGGGTATCCAGATCGCTCAGCCGTTTGCGAGCCAGGTGAACGGAGCTGGCGCGGTATTTCCCCGTGCCATACAGGTAAAGATAAGGTTCATCAACCAACGCCGCGATATTGATGAACTTTCCCCGAAGAGGACCCTGGGAATCAAAGCGCTGATCCACTTGATATAAAATCCGGTAATCCGGCTTGCCTCCCGTCGATGGATGCTCCCACTTGGCAAGGTACGAGCCGCGCATCTCGAAAGGGTTCAGATTGACCGTCGTGTAAAAGACATAAATCGACCCACCATAGGAGAAAGCTCCCGAAGGAACTTCGAAGTCTCCCGGCAAATGCGGAAACATATTGGCACCCCGGGGCCCCGCGGGATTGTGGATGTAATTGGAAATCGGCTCGCCAGCAGGCGGCTGCATGCTCGCTCCCGCGAAATCCCCTTCCACATTACCTGTTTTCCCGCCCGTGAGCAGAAAACGAAGGTTGGAACATAACAGACTCGGATTCTGGGCTACAGACGAATAAGGAACTGCCGAATATCCCACGGCATCGGGCAACGATTCCGGACCCAAGGGCCAAATATGCTGCGCTCCCGCCGTATCACCGAAAAATATATATAAATCGTTTCCATGGGCAACGCTGATGCCCAAATCCGTGCCGCGTAAATTGGCCCGATAATGCGTGTTGTTCGGTGTGGGATCATCGATGTTCCGGTCGCTGATGAGCTTGCATAGTACCTCAAGCCTCTTGAGCTTAATGGCCTCACTATAGGGGTTCCCCCCACCGCTGCCTCCCGTCTCTTCCGGATCATCCCCCCCTGAACCACCCGTGGCAGAACCAGAACCCCCCG
>MWCO01000109.1 GCA_002070115.1 Deltaproteobacteria bacterium ADurb.Bin207 | reverse complement strand
GGGGGAAAACTACACGCGCTTCATCGAGTAGCTTCATGACTTCTGCTGCGAGTCGTACTCGTTCGAGCCTTCTGCCGATGCTCGTGCTTCCGGGTGGTCCCCCTGAAGACTTGCCGGTGTAGCCATCAATCTCGGCGATGTGGGGGACTTCTACGGGAGGGGGCTCTGTCATCCAAGGCTCCTTTGCGGTTTGGTCCGGTCAGGATGGCGCAGAGGGAGGGATTGTCCGTGACGCGGTCTATGACGCGGCTAGGCAAAAATAAGAGCCCCTTTCGGTCGCCCCAAAGGCAGCAATCGAGGCAAAGAGTGACGCCGTTGAACTGTCACGGAATACTCGACGGTTGCGGTTTATATCCCTCGAAGCGCCTCACGCAGAAAGTCGAACCCAATCCTCTCCTGTTCCAGACGAACATGATCCCCCCAATGGTTTTGGAGCAATTGAATGTAAAGTGCGCTTTCCTCGGAGTTCAGCCGCGCAAGAGTCCCTGTTTTGGGCTGCTTTTCAACTCCCCAAAGTGCCCTGTGGGCAAGCAGTGTCTGCTGATCCATCAGAAAAGAAACGACGTGAGGCAAGAACCCGCGCAATTGATTGAGAATGGCAAAGCCGTGAGTATCGATATCCCCCCAATAGTAGAGTTCTTTTTCGTGCAGCCAGGGTGCGACCGCGAGATTGTCAAATCCGTATCCCGCCCCGAATACCACCATCGCATCAGAGACATCCGGAAAAGCCAAAAAGTTGATCTCATTTTCAGTGATGAACACTTTCGATACCGGCAAATCAAGTGAGGCGAAGGCTGCCTGTGTCAGGGTGATATCCTGATCGGCATCAACTGGCAGCAGCCGGACATTCGTGTCCAGCATCCGAAAACGCACCCGTGACGGTTTATCAAGAAATCCATAGCGGCGGCAGAACCCGACGATGCCTGTGTGAGTTCCATCAATAGAATCCTCCGGCAGCACGAGATCGAGCAGCTCCGCCAGCACGCCGCGATGTCCTTCGATCAATTTGGTATGGACACCCGGCAGATTGATCTGACGCAGATAAATCGCTGGGCGAGGATGCGTGAGGCACCAGCCAGTAATATCCAATAGTCGTGGCCAGTCTTCCGCCAACTCCAAGGCTCGTATCGGCCTCTTTGCCAGCCAGGGGAGCAATTCAGGCCGTTTGGCTCGGGTCAGTTCAACCAGCGCCGCGAACTGCTCTGCCGCCCGGCGCTTGCCAATCAGCCCAAGAGCGTCCGAAAGCTCGTCGATCCAGATTGCCGCCGGGATTTCATTGGTTCCAAGGACACGGTGATTCACACTGCGCCATTCAATTCGATAGGGACCGGCAGCAGCAGACAATTGGCCGATCCAATCCCGCACTTCGGAGAACCGTTCGCTCAGTTCCCGAGAGTCAGGGCCTTTGAGGGTCAGGCGCCGGGGGAAGAGCGACTCTCCGCTCGTCATGGACGCGAGCAGCAAACCGCGATCCCAAAGTTTTTGCACCTGAGTTTTGAGGTCAGCCGGGGTCGTCCACGTCATCCCTGTATCCTTTGCTTATCAGCTCGATATTCCTCAATACTCAGGTTGCGCAGGACCGAGTTGCGACCGTCCTCATTATGCACAAACCCGACACCGGCGACAAAAGGCTCGATGATGTGAATCTTCTGCAACGGCGTGACGATCAGCAGTTGCAGATTGAGCTGCGCGAACAACCGCAAAGCATAGTGCGCCGATTCGTCGGAACCACGCCCGAACGCCTCGTCAATGACCACGAAACGGAAGGAGCGGGAGCGCACTGCCCCCCATTCCAGACCAAATTGATACGCCAGACTGGCGGCAAGGACGGTGTAGGCGAGCTTTTCCTTCTGCCCGCCCGACTTTCCGCCGGAATCCGCATAATGTTCATGTTCGGTGTTGTCTTCACGCCAGCGCTCGCTGGCGGCGAATACGAACCAGTTGCGCACATCGGTCACCTTGGCCGTCCAGCGCCGATCCATATCCGAGTGTTCATCCCGGCCTCGGAACCGCTCAATGATTCGCTTCACCTGGAGGAATTTTGCCTCCGAATACAGCGCATCCTCCGAGCCGGTGAGCGTACCCTCGGTACAGGTACGCAACTCGGTCTGGAAATCACGGATGTCGGCGTCGAGATTCATCTGTGCTTCGAGACTGATATAACGGCTCGGGTTGTAATCAATCCGGGTGAGCGATTCGTTGATCTGGTCGATGCGCTCCTTGATGGTTTCCCGCTCGCGTGCCAGTTGGGAGTGAAAATTCGCCACCTCCCGGATGGTGTTCTCGTTCAGCAATTCCTTGAAACGTCCTTCAAACCGGGGCAAGTCATCAGCCTGCAGTTGATCCAGCATTGACCTGTATTCGGGGGCGGCAGCCAGATTGGCATCGACATCTCCTGTCTCCAGCTTCCAGATCCCCTTATATTCGGTCATGGCCTTAACGATCTTTTCGGACAGACGCCTATTCTTCGAATCTTCGGCATCAATCCTGGCCTGTAGCCAGTCACGCATGTCGCGCTCACGATTGTCGCAAGATTCGACGGTCAGCATCTGACCATCAAGCGCCTCCTCACGCATCGTTTCCAGCAGGTCAAATCTCTGCACAATATCTTCTGTAATTTCCGTTAAAAGTGCTTGCGCTTGTTGCTGTAGCTCTTGTGCGGCGCTGATTTTTTGCTCGGTTTTCGAACGTTTATCCTTCCGTTCCTCGAGCTGAATCTCCGTTTCTTTCAACTCCCCTTCAAGCGCGGTCAATTGTGACGTTAGAGTCTTGAGCAGATCGGAGGCCGCTTCCAACTCACGTTTCTCGCCTTCCAACCTGGCGATGTCAACCGCCACAGGTTTCCAGTCGAGATCACGAAAGTCAGTATATTCCCCCAGCTTCGAGAGGACTGAGAGACGTTCTTTGAGGGCGGACTGTTCCTTCTGTAGCGTGCTGATGCGACCGGTAAGGTTGGCAAGGTGTGTTTCCTGCTGCTTGGCGTCTTTTTCCAACGCCGCGATCTTTTCGGCGTTGCTCCAGCCAAGGACATAACGCCGACGATCATCAAGACGATGCCGGTCATCCTTTTCATGCCGCTCCCCGGGGGCTTTGATCTGTCCAGCCTTGGTAATGGCATGGGCCTCGCGGCGGAACTGATCCTGGTTCTCACAGCAGGCCAGATTAAAACGGTGGCCCACCTCCCGTTCGATCCAGTCGTAATAAGGCGAATCGGGCTTGACTTGCAGCTTACGCACCAGTGAGTCGGGATGAAGCGGAGGCAACTCGCCGCGCACCCCTTCCCGCATCCGGAAATAAACCAGCCGCCCCCGCAGGTGAGTTTGGTCAACCCACTGCGCCACCTTGGCGTAATACCGATCCGGAACCAGCAGAGACAAGCCGAAGCTGTGGAGCAGCCTTTCGATGGCACCTTCCCAGTCACGCTCGCCCTCGCGAACCTGCAGCAATTCACCGGCAAACGGTGTCTCCTCTTCAGCCAGATTCAGCGCCTGACAGAGGGTGCGTCGCATGGCAATCTGTTTTTCGTCGATATTGCTGACTCGGGCTTTCAACCCCGCAATTTCAGTTTTCAACTGATCATATTCAGCCCGTCCCTGGGCGAAGGCGACGCCTGCCTCATTGAGATCGTTCTGGGTGCGAACTTCGGCTTCTTCAGTTGTTTCGCGCCACTTTGCGGTTTCAGACCGTTGACGCAGAAACTCTTCCCCGGTCGCAGCAGGGGGTTGCCCCAAGGCGCGTACCAGCTCCTCATAGCGGGATGCTTTCCGCTTCCTACGTTCTAGTTCATCCTGTTTTTGGAGAATTTCCTGACCGATACTTTCAATACGGTCACCACCATTTTCGGCAATGGTGCGGCGAAGCTCACGCTCCTGCCCTTGCTGCGCACGACGTTGCTCCGAAAGCCGCTCGATTGCGACTCGGTGCCGAGTCAACTCTTCATTCAGCGAGGTGAGTCGTTTCTCCAGGAGATTGAGTTTTAGAGTGGCGAACCAGGGGCGCAGGGCATCACGGCAAGCTCGCAGGTTATTCGTCGTCTGCTCCAACTCCCGATGCCGCTCGCAATCGATCACCAGCGGTGTGAGCATCTCCACCTGGCGTTTGGCCTTGAGAACCGCCTCGTGAGCCCGGTTGAGATCCTCGAAGTGGCCGATCAGGGCGGCTATCCGCCGGGCGACATCAAAAGGTTCAAGCATGTGGCTGCGCACGAAGTCAGTTAGGTTCCCGACCGACTTGAGCGATACGGTTTGATGAAACAGATCCAGCGCCTGTTCGTTGTCGATGCCGAAACGACGGCGGAACCAGGCACCGTAACGCGGAAAGCTGTCGAACAACTCGACACCGCTTGCCCGCAGCAGTTTGCGAAGGCCGACCATCTCGCTGCCGAATCCGGAAAAATCTGCCGCAATGGAGAGATCGCGTTCACAGGCCGCATAGAGGCGAGCAGGTTGCGTATTGGCCTCTTTCATCCAGAAGACCTGCGCCAGGGTAACGGTCTTGTTGTAGCCGGCGTTGTGGAAAACGCCGAGGATCACCGAATAACTGTTGAAGTCGCGCAGTGCGACCGGCTTGGCGCTACCCAGGGTTTCCTGCCGCTCCGACTTGTAAAACCCCAGCACATAGGATTTGAGTGAACGTTCGCGGCTGTCGGCCCCGGCCGCTTTGTTGTAAGCAACCTGATGACTCGGTACCAACAACGTGGTGACGGCGTCGACCAGGGTCGATTTTCCGGAACCGATATCCCCGGTGAGCAAGCTGTTTTTCCCGCCCAGGCGCAACGTCCAGACCCGTCGGTCAAAGGTGCCCCAGTTATACACCTCAAGTCGTTGCAGGCGAAAACCAGCCAGACTGTCATCTGTGATGAATTCTAACTCAAGCGCTTCAGCCATCCATTTCCTCCAGCGGCTGTGCGATCTGCTGTCGATATTCCGCCAATCGTTCGTCAAAATCCGCGAGCCACTGGGCATCGACAAACGCCTTGATAATGCGCCGCACTTCAATCATCTGCCCCTGCCCACGCAAGCGACGGATAAAACCGAGTTCGGCAATCTTGTTCAAAGTGGTATCGACCTGATCGATGAGTTTCACCTCGTTGCTGCCCGCCGGTAAAAAAATCCGGATCAGTTCCACCACTTCATCCCGGGAAAGAATCAAACGAGTATCACCGCCACTAGCGTCAAACTCCGCCAGTTTTTTCCGTAAGAGCGCGAGCAGCAGACTGACCGGATAGGAGAGCTGCCGCCGGGCCACCAGGCGCGGTAGGACCGCCTGGCCGTCCTCATTCTCATCCTGCCGGGAACGCAAAAAAGCGTAGCCTTCTGCCTCGTCGAGCATCAACTCCAGACCGAGAACGGCGACGTAATCCCGCACGCTCGCTTGCAGACTCAGAAGTGTACTCCACAATCCCGGGTTATCCCCCTGATAGAGCACACCCTTGAGCAAAGGCACCACCACGGACGAAAGTTCTTGGATCGGCCGGGCAGAATGGTAGGTGTTGGTATCGGCGACATTCATCATCAGTTCCTCAGCAAAATCATGCGCGGCAAGGTCGCCTGGCGCAGGACGCCGGTTTCCATCTGCCAGCTCACCTGTTCCTGAACCTCATCGTCCACGGCCGTTTTGGGCCATTCACTGGCTATCTGCAAATAAGCAATTAGTTCGGCCAATCCGTGGCGCAGCGGATGTCGATGTACCACCTCAGCAAGGCTGATCTGGCTGCGCTCCTGGAGTTCCTGCCGGATATTACGAGTCAATTCGGCCCGGTCAACGACCATCTGTGCATAGAGAGCCGCCGTATCCACATCCGCATCCCCTTCGTCCACAACCATCTCGGCAATAAGGGGCTTGAGGGGCGGCCGATAGAGAGGTCGCTCCAAAGGCAGTTCGACCGTTGCCGAGGTCTCGGCCAAAGGCATGAAATTGCCCGATGGCAACTCCTCGCGCAACGCCAATGCATGGTTTTCGATTTTACGCAGGATGTCCATGATGCGACGGTTCTCCAACCAGGCCTGATCGTCGAGAAACCGCCGCAATTGCTCGGAAAGCTTGGCTACGGTGCGCTGGGTATGTTCTCCTGCTTCGAGCCAGTCGTAATGCACGCGTCGCAGACGGGTTTCGGGATGCATGGATTGGATCGGTGGCAGGGACAAAACCTGTTCCAATAGGCGGGTCAACTCTTCTTGACGGGATTGGGACATCAGATAATCCCAGAAGGCTCGAAAGCTCTTTCCCTGGTCGGAATCGGCGATGGTATCGCGCTCGCCCATGATTTGTTCGAGCAGCGCTCCTTTTGCTCCTTCCCAGAGGGCGATGCGTTCGCGGACCTGTCGGTCAAGAATGCGAAAATTGTGCTCCACCTCTCGAAAGTCGGCCAGCAGTTCCCGCGCCAGTTGCAAAAACTGTTGAAAGCGATCCTTCAGACCGGTGTCATCCAAAAGCGAAATATCACCCGCCATCATGCGGGCGATTTCCGCGTCGATATCGTTGCGGCGTTTTTGCAGTTCAGCGATACGCACTTGTGGGTCAGTCTGGCTCCCTTCACTCATCTGCCGCAGCAGCTCGAACAGGGTCAGCAGACGGGATTCCGTACCGACAAAGGCGCGTTCGGTCAGCCCCTCCAGCCATGCCAAGGCCTTTTCCGTCGCGGGAGTCAGGTCAAAGTGCGGTTCGTCCGTGTCGGGTGGATAGAATTTTCGCAGCCACCCCTTGTCGTTTTCGGCCCAGTCGTTGAGATAGCTTTGCGCAGTTCCGGGAAAGGTCTCGGCTCCGAGTTGCTCACGCAGGGCGAAGAGTTCGTCTTCCAACGCCTCGACCAAGTCTGCTTGGGCCAGATTGCGGAAATTGGGCACGATGAATACCCGGTGTAGGAAACCGGCCACGAATGGTGCGTGATGTGCGCACAGCAATCTCCACGCAGGGTGGTTCTGGCGGAGCAGCTCTAATGTGGCGTAGTCCATCATATCTTATCCTCGGGGTTACCCATCGTCATGCTGCCCCAGCCACTGGCGGCCCTTGTTAGTCAAGCGGTATTTTTGCAAACGGCTGTTGGGCTTATCAGGGATGGTCATCTCGATCAGGTCATCGGCCAGGGCCGGCTCGAGGTCGCGCTCGCGAAAGGATTTGCGGTCCGAAAGGCCAGGACGGATTGCAGTGCCTCACGGCCCATCTCGCCCGCAATCACTACCAGAAACTCGCCGACTTGGGGGGTGCTGATCACCGTGTCTAGGATCATCCGCAGCATAATGGCGATATAAGGCGACGAAACGGTTTTTTGGGTGCTTTCCTGAATGGCCTGGTAGTACTCTATATGTTCCATCCTTGTGTCTCGAGACCCCTTCGCCCCAGGGATGGCTGCTGGTTCCGTTCTCTGTGCGCGATCGCGCTGGCGACCGACGTGATCGAGGTTCGACTCGACTTGCGAGAGGTGTACCATTAACCTACCCGCTTTGTGTGGAGCGTCAGCACTTCTCCCGTAGAAACACAAACTTCACGTCATGGCCTGGATCCAACGACATCTCACGTCTGTGATTCTTTTAATCGTTCTTGCAACGTTCTTGGGAATCCACGCCTACTACTTCTGGCCTTTTTTTTCCGATGATGCACTGATTTCCCTGCGATATGGGCGTCGGTTTGCAGAAGGATTAGGGCTCACGTGGACAGGCACGGAAAGGGTTGAGGGCTATACCGACCTGCTTTGGGTGCTATTCGCAGCCGCAGCCCATCGTTTTCGTCTTGATCCCATCCTCGTTGCCCGAGTTCTTGGCGTTGTCGGTGCGTTTGCTGCCATTTTTTTCGTTTCACTCGATACCCATGCCAAACGCATCGATCCTCACAGAGCCCTTATGGGCGGACTTGCGTTGGCGTGGAGCTGTCCAGTTGCGGTCTGGGCCATTGGAGGGCTCGAGCATGGATTCATGACAGGCGTTTTGGCGGCAGCACTGGTTTTGCTGCGCGATACCTGGGAGCGCGACACCCCAAAACGTCGTGACCTGCTGCTGGGTGGTCTGCTTCTCGGCATCCTGTGTCTGTCCCGTGCCGATGGATTCGTTCTAACCCTCACCTGCCTCTTTGGTTTGCTCATCTCACGAAAACCCTCGTGGCGATCGTTACGACACATCGCCACCATCGCTGCTGTACCTGTCTTCTTGCTTGGCCTGCAGCTTCTTTTTCGCATCCTGTATTACGGTGAATTCGTCCCGAATACAGCTCTTGTCAAAGTCGCTTTCAATACCCATCGGCTCGTGGAAGGGCTTCGGCATGTCCAACATGGATACACACCCTTGCTCCCCTTGATTGCACTGGTGATTGGCGTCGTTGGCTTGTCGATTCGACGTCTATCCCTGGTTCGGTGGGTTTTGCCTGTGACGGTTACGTTGGGGTGGAGCGCGTATGTGGTGCTGGTTGGTGGGGATATTTTTCCAGGTTGGCGCCAGCTTCTGCTCGCCATCATCCCCCTTGCCCTGTTGCTTGGGGAAGGGGCCTCCGAACTTGCTCGTCTTGGAAGAAAAAAAGCCTGGATAATCAATGGGATAGGTGTTGTTCTGCTCTTTTTCGGGGGATGGCTGCAGCTTCGAGAAGGGGAGAATATTCGGGCGAAAAACGAACGATGGGAATGGGACGGTTATGTGATTGGTCCCATGCTTCGTATTGCCTTCGGAGCCAAAGAGCCTCTTCTCGCGGTCGATGCTGCAGGCGCGTTGCCTTATTGGTCACGGCTGCCCAGCCTCGACATGCTTGGCCTCAATGATAAATATATCGCCCAGCATCCTCCTGCTACCTTTGGCACCTCGGGCATCGGGCATGAACTCGGTGATGGTGCGTATGTTTGGGAAAGAAGCCCAGATATTATTGCGTTCAACAATGCGGCAGGGGCGCGCCAACCGAAGTTTTTATCAGGCCGACAAATGCTGGCAAACCCAGCTTTTAAAGATCGATTCCAACTCATCCGAATGAAAGGCTTTCGCGACCATCGGCCCATCGCAGAACTGTGGATCCATCGCGAAGGACGCATTGGGTTTGAAAAAACCGACGATCGCATCCAGGTTCCAGGCTACTTTTTTGCCGGAGGCAGCGCTTTTGCCATCCTGCATGAAAAGCAACTTGTCACCGAAATTACCTCGAATGCTCCCGGAAAGCTCCCCAATCTTGCACTCGAGCGGGGACGATGGAAGTTGGTGCTTGACCCTCCTTCATCGGCGCTCGAAATCGGTGTCCATTGTGGCAACGTCTCTGCCGTTCCCCTTGACACCAAGGAAAGTATCGTTCTGGAAATGAGCCGTAATGGCGCTGTCGATATCCTTGTGGGATTGTCGTCGGGCTCGCATTGGTTGACCTCAGCAACCCTGGTCAATACCAAAGAACCGTCCACCCATCGCTGTGCGTTTTCCCGTGCTCCTTCCAGCGTGATGCTGGAAAACCTATCCAATGTCGCCAAGGAGGGAAGCGACTGGGACTATCCAACGCACCAGGTCTTTTCCGAAGCCGGGATCGTGGTGCAACTACCGGATGCGCTTTCCGCACCTGCCGTGCATTTGAGTTTGGACAACAACGACATCATCGAATTGCGGTTTTTGTACGAGGGTAAGGTTCAAGCAAAAACGGAATGCCGTCCAAAACCTGGTATTGTGGGCATGACCCATCACCGGGTGCGCGTGCCCGACGAGGCCATAGCGTCAGGTTATGACTCGATTGCGGTGATTCCGTTACAAGGAGATGGCCGATATTCCCTCGGTCATCTTCTGCTGCTCGCGAAGTGACGGCACTTGCTGTCACGGTTCTTTTCCAGCCTTGCACACCGCGAGAACCTTGGAACTCCTCATGACCTCATCGAGGTCGGCAGAAGGGTTGGCTTCGAGCCAATTCTGACAAGAGGAGGCGGCTTATCCGATGGTATCGAGGGCCACGAACGACTCTGTAAGAACGCCTTGGGTAAGTCCGAGGAGCCTCGGGACGTGGTCGGGCACGCCTTGGGCAAGTCCGAGGAGCCTCGGGACGTGGTCGGGCACGCCTTGGGTAAGTCCGAGGAGCCTCGGGGCGTGGTCGGGCACGCCTTGGGCAAGTCCGAGGAGCCTCGGGGCGTGGTCGGGCACGCCTTGGGTAAGTCCGAGGAGCCTCGGGGCGTGGTCGGGCACGGATCTCCGAGATGCGCTTGCGGCCAAGCCGGCGTCCTTTTTCGATGCACCCGATTCCTGTTGCTCCTCGACTCCCAGGCAGCAACTTCCCGACGTCGAATGAGCTATTTAGGTGATTTTGTAGCGCTTTTCATGGCTTCTTTGCTCGCGCTAGGTACGCGTTGATGTCGAAGTTGATGGACGACACGCCCCAGCCCGGCTCGCTGTCGGAAGCACGTCTTCGGCATACCTTGCAATCCGGCCGTACCTGGGACCGAGTGGGTCTCGCGCACATTGTCTCAATCGTCATCCGCACTGCCGTATCGCCAGTCTTGTTTGCGCTCCACGAGCCCCGCCTTGACCGGATTGGACTCGATGTAGTCGATGACCGTACGCAGTTGGGCATGGTCGCGAATGTAGCGTGTGGGCGAGATGCCCGCGGTCCCAGCGATACCGGGGTGCGGCCGGCAAAGGGTGGCGGAATGTCGATCATGGCCTTGTGGATGATGACAGCTACGCGCGATTGTCCCATGACCAACGAACCCGAATCGGGCGCATGTCCTGCTCTTGGGCTGGACAAGGGGAAAAACGACCGGAAGAACAGTTGCTGCCGTCCCGTGCGCCGCAGAAGGCGGGCAGTGCAACGTTCGACCAAGCCTCCTCATAGGTCGATAGTTTTGTTCTTTTCGTTCTTGATACACCGCAGAAGGATCGGCTATGCTTTTCTTGTGTCGATCCTAAAATAGTCTGTACTTGGTTTTTTGGTACTTGGCATTGTCTCGGGGTGCAAAACAGCATCTCTCACAGAGCAAGGCGCTCGTGTTGCACCCACGCGTGACGCACTACCCCCCGAATGCAAAACCTTGGGGTTGGTGACCGCAACGGGAGGAGGAACCTTTGGCGGAGGCATGGTAAGTAACGAAAAACTCATTGAATACGCAATGAATGATCTTCGGAACAAAGCCGCCAAGTTGGGCGCTACCCACGTGCGTCATGATGAGCCTCAGCTCGGTCAAGGGGATGGGACAACCACGACGGTCACCTTGACAGGTACTGCGTACAATTGCCCAGATTCGGTTCCTCGCTCTAATTAGAGATAGGTCGGATCGATGGGATGATCTTTCATCCTGTGTGTGGCGTTGCGCGCGAATCACACACGGCGCAGGATCGTTGCGGCATCAGTGGTGTTTGGAAAGTGCTCTGCTTCCTTTGCAGACCCGTCGCCTCGGTCCCGGTCACCGTGGGTATTTCATGCTGAGAGCCACCGTGACTATCGCGCGTGAGCCATGATTGCCCCAATCCCTTAGCAAAGCACGACACTGGAGCACCCTTGCGGTAGTGTGGACAAACGATGGATCCGCAAGCGATTACGCTCCATGCCCACGTCATCGATACCCTGCACGACCCATCCCTTTGATGGCGTTTTCGCTGTCCATTCCGTCCGATGAGTGTTCTGTTGGTCGAATTCGAGATCGTCGACACGATCAGCGGAACCACCGTGCATCGTCGGAAAAAATGAAATCAAGCCCTGGGCGGTGAAACGCTTCTGCATTCCGCCCATGCACAACGCTGCGTTCGTGCAGTCGATGCAGGACGTGCTGGATGTGTTCCCCCTGCCCTACGACCCACAGCGGCCCGTGGCCTGCTTCGACGAAACGAGCAAGCAACTGGTCCTGCACGCGCGACCGGCATTGCCTGTGCGGCCTCCAATGGCTGAGCGCGTTGACGACGAGTACAAGCGGTGCGGTACCGCCAACCTATTCCGCGCCGTCGAACCGCTGACCGGCGAGGTCATCTTGCAGCCTACCCACAGACGTACAGCAGTCGATGGCGCCGAATTTCTACGCTACCTGGCGACGAGGTGTATCCACAGGCGACCAAGATCGTGCTGGTCTGCTACAACCTTGACACCCGCACTCCCGTCAGTTTCTACGAGGCGTTTGCGCCGGAGCAGGCGCGTCCGCGAAGCCTGCGATTCGAGATACACCACACGCCGAAACACGGAAGCTGGCTCAGCATCGTCCCATCACGTCAAACGAAACGGAGCATTCGTAATCCACAACTGGGTTTCGACCCGGTCTTGTCCGCGGCGTAGCTGCTGGTCGGGGAGGGCTGTGGCGTCGTTCGCTGGGGGCAAGCGCGTCAACCCATTGGTTTGTATCGAGATCCCCCTTCGCCCCATGGATGGCTGGTGGAGTCGTCCTCCGTGCTCGAACGCGCAGGCGGCTGCCATCGTCGAGGTTTGAGTTGGCTTCGGAGAGGTTTTCGGGTTTCCTATGGACTATCGGTCATGTCCCCCACCGTCATCTACCCCGAGTTTCACATGCCTCCCGTTCCCTCGCTGATCGCCAGCTACGGCGTCTGCGGGGTTCTCCCCCTCCTATTGGCATCCTTTGCCGCCTTGAACTGGGCTCGCGACCGCCTCCGCGCCCGTCGCGCCAAAGCGGCCACCGAATCCACGGCTCCTGCCGCCGACGGACAAACAGTCGTTCACGGCACCGTCGAACTCGCCCAAGGGGCTACCCACGCAGCCCGCGTCGAAATCGAGCAATTCGGATTCGAATCCTGCTACAAACACAGTTGGAGTCACGAGTGGAAGGAACTCGAACGCAGGATGCTCGTCGAGCCTTTCTACGTACGAGAGCCGAACGGGCGCCGCATCCGTGTCGAAGCGACCACCGACGCGTACATCATCGACGAGCTAGATGAAATGATTCAAACCGCCCGTGACAAGCGAGTCCGCGCCGCGACGGTCAACCCTGGCGAAGAGGTCTATGTTTTCGGTGTGCTGGGCTTCGGAAAGGACCCGGAGGCGGCCAGCTCGTACCGCGATGATGGGCATGGTCTGGTCCTGCGCTCACCCGATGCGGGACACATGCTTCTTGCGACGACTTCACCCGCTGCCCGCTTCCGTGCCAGCACGCGGGTTCACGGCCTTTGGGTCGTCATTTTCATCCTGCTTGCCGGTGTTTTCCAAATCATGAACGTGATGCACTCCGTGCGCGTGGCTGCCGGCCAGACCGCCACCGCTACGGTCCTCGGAACACGCACCTACACCACCGAGGGAAAAAAAGCGTATTTTACCATCACTTCGTGGTCAAGAGTCGCGTTTCCGATGGCACGGTGTTCGAAGAAAAGGTCGAGGAGACGGACTGGGCGAAACTGTCCCAAGGGTCAGAAGTCGCCGTCGTCTACGTGCCCGGCAAACCTGGATTCGAAATTCTCGGCGATCGCCCCACCGTACACCTTGCTGCCGGGCTCGTGCCGTTCTTCGCGTGCGTGTTCTTCTTCCTCGGCTACCTGGGCCATCGAAAGGCGGCACGACCCTGGTACGAGCGCGCCATCTTGAAAGACCGTGGAAAGGGCAAGCTGCCGGATCCATAAAACGTTGCGCCTTTCTTGGCTCCCTCGTCCTCCATCGAACGGATTGCGACACGTAGCCAACGGCCTCGAACCTGGAAACCGAAGTGAAAGAAGTGCCTGAACCCAGCGATCGTGGCCTGGGTCGCCGCTCTGGTTTTGTGTGACAGCGGCCGTTATCGTCGGCCGTGATCGTGATCGTGAAGGAAAGGCTTGGGGAATAATAAGGGGATGGCTCAGGGCAACAACCGGAACCGTAGGGGCGGGTTTCAAACCCGCCCGCACATGCGCGATTGGCGAGATATTGAAATTCCCCGGGAAAAATGAGGGGATGGCTCGGATCCTGACCTGATTCGCTTTGCCGTATTTCCAAAAGGGAGTTGCTTCGGCTGTATCTATCGCGAAGGAAGTGTGATAGCCATCAGACTCCGCTATGGGGTAGTAAGGGGCCGTGAATTAGTTCTCATCCCAGAAGTCGTACGTATCGATTTTTGTAGCTGATCGTGATCCGTTTTCGCTCCCTCAAGCGTCTA